>JBAZUA010000005.1:0-85616 GCA_041661645.1 Minisyncoccota bacterium
GGGCAAGAACGTCTTTGAGGTGCTCCAGATGACCGTCGAGGAGGCGCTAGCTTTCTTCGAGAGCATTCCCGCCATTCATGACCGTCTGAAGACGTTGTCAGACGTGGGTCTCGGATATCTCGAGCTTGGTCAGTCTGCCACGACATTGTCCGGCGGAGAGGCCCAGCGAGTGAAGATTTCATCCGAGCTCTATCGCCCCGACACTCACAAGACCGTCTACCTTTTGGACGAGCCCACCGTTGGCCTCCATTACGAGGACGTGCGCAAGCTTATCGAGATCCTCCAGAAGCTCGTCGATCACGGCAATACCGTCATCGTCATCGAGCACAACCTTGACCTCATCAAATGCGCCGACTATGTTATCGACATGGGTCCCGAGGGCGGCATGGGAGGGGGACAGATAGTCGCCAAGGGAACCCCCGAGGACGTGGCAATGAACGCCAAGAGCCACACGGGAACGTATCTCAAAAAGATTCTCAAGAAAAGATAAAAGCGCGTCTAGTTTGTTGTTTGCATAAAGAAAGCCCCGCATCGTGATGGTGCGGGGCTTTGAGTCTTGAAAGATTGCGTTGTCGTCAGCAGAACGCGAGGTTTTTGAACCGAATCTGCCGGTGGAAGGCCCTGCGGGGGCTTTCCGTGTGGCGTTTGCGACTGTCTTCCTGGCGCTTCTTGTGGGGGCTTCCGAAGATGAAGGTGTCGCCGAGCATGATCCAGGCGACTTTCATCTTCCTGAGGATTTTGGCTCCGAGACAGCGGATGCCGAAGCTGTCCGACAGCACCTTGCGGGCATTTCTCACGGTCGTCGCCTTGAACTGGGCAAGGCTGCCGTTGCAGTATTGGATGAGACCGGTCTGCTTGGTGGGTCCGTATTTGTTTTTAGCCATACAAACAATCTTTGTGGGTTGAAGAGAACAAGGGAGGAATTTCCCGTTCATCACTTTACATCATATGGATTTTTGGTCAAGTGTCTCTTTACTGGTCATCTGGATTGTTATATTGTATGGGGTGAACCCACTAAACCCTCGTTCTTTATGCAAACCATATCGTTGGCCTATCAAGGCCTTCTTGCGACAAGCGTCGCAATCAGCGTATTTCTGATCGCGGCCTCCCTCTGCGTCATCGCCTTCGTGCTTATGCGCAGGTCTGGGCAATCCAGATCCGTCGGACCTCCGACTCCCGAGGATTTCGGGGAGGTTGGCATGACTTCCCGAGAGCTCTCCACAACCAGCACCGTGCTCATCTGCGAAATCGCGGGCGACGGGGCACATCGGGGCGCGAAAACCCTCGAGAGCCTTCTTGACTCGATTGACCGCTTTGCCGAGGCGGAGAACGTCTCCATCTCCAGCCTCACGCCCTTTGGTGAGCGTTGGGCGTCCGATGGCAGCGTCTGGTACGAGGCCGTTGCCCTCAGGCACAGCGCCCGCCCTAGGAAGACCTGGTAAAAGGGAAACGACACAGAGGCCGCCTGTCTTTACGGGCGGCCTTTTCTCTTCCTTTACATTAACTTGCGAAACACTCATCATAGCCGTATGACCATCGAAGACCTCAAGACATTCGATTTGCCCGAGACCCCTGGCGTATATTTCTTCAAGCGGGGCGGGGAGATCCTTTATATAGGCAAGGCAACCTCGCTGCGCGACCGCGTGAGGAGCTATTTCGCGCCCGACCTCATTGCCACCCGCGGCGCCCGCATCGTGGACATGGCGTTCAAGGCGGATTCCCTGGAATGGCAGGAGAGGGACTCGGTGCTCGAGGCCATGATTGCCGAGGCGAATCTGATAAAGAAGCACTGGCCGCATTACAACGTGCAGGAGAAGGACGACAAGAGCTTCAACTACGTCATCGTCACGGCCGAGGATTTCCCGCGCATACTGATCATTCGCGGCAGGACGCTCGACGTCGAGCTGGCCAAGAAGGAGCTTAGGGTCAAGAAGCAGTTCGGCCCGTTCCCGAACGGCTCGGCCCTGCGCGCGGCCCTCAAGATCATCCGCAAGATGTTCCCGTACGTGGACAAGGGATCGCTCGGTAAGGACAAGTACCATTTCTATCGACAGCTCGGCCTGACACCCGACGTCTCGTCCATCGATGCCCGTCATGACTACGCCAAGACGGTTCGACACATCGTATTGTTCTTCGAGGGCAAGAAAAGAGAGCTCGTGCGCGAGCTGGAGGGGGAGATGAAGGCTTATGTAAAAACTCAGGAGTTCGAGAAGGCCGATCTGGTCAAGAAGAAGCTCTTCGCCCTCGACCATATCCAGGACATCGCCCTCATTAAGGAGGATTTGCTTTCGTCCGCCGAGCGAGGTGACGCCGATGCTGATGATGTCGCCGCTCGGGGCGGATTCAGGATCGAGGCATTTGACGTTGCCCACATGTCCGGCAAGGAGAGCGTCGGGGTCATGACCGTGGTCGTCGACGGCGAGGCTGCAAAGGGGGAATATCGAAAATTCAAACTCTCGGCCGAGATCGGGAACAACGACGTTGCAAGCCTCAAGGAGATTCTGGAGAGGCGCCTGGGCCATGCCGAATGGCGCATGCCGGACCTTGTCGTGGTGGATGGCGGGGCGGGGCAGAAGAACCTCGCCGAGAAATTGCTCGCCTCTCGTCACCTGAACGTCCCTGTCATATCGGTGGTCAAGGACGATCGTCACAAGGCCCGCGAGATACTGGGCGATCAGGCGCTCGCCGCACGGCATGGCAAGGCAGCGCTTCTGGCTAACGTCGAGGCCCATCGTTTCGCCGTAGCGTATCATCGCAAGCTGCGCCGCATCAAGAACACCCTGCGGGGGAAGCTTTAATTTCTTTATATTTTCTTTATTTGACTGAGACTGAGGGTCTGATAGCATGATTCATAGGAGCTTGCGGTGTAATCGGATGCTCTCCGAGGATACATCTATCGATTTATTTTGATGGCAAGCTCAATGATTCTTGCGAATCACTTTCTTAACGGAAAGCATGCTTCTATCGGCAAATGCTGGTGGCAGGAATCTTCGCAAAGCGCCTTTAGGGGCGCTTTGCGTTTTCTATCTTATAAATACTGAAGAAATGTTTTCTACCGTTACCAATCTGCCTGATAACCAGTTTTATCTTCATATCATTGACCCTTGCCCTTAAGCCCCAAAATCGTCCAATGCTCTCGGCCACCTTGGTTTCTCTGTGCTCGACATACGGATGGTTCATTTCAAGTATTGTCTTTGCATGGTCGATAAGGTCTAGTCTCTCAAGCTGCGCATCTATTAGCCTGAGTCTTCTTCCTTTCCTAAGAAGATGATCAAATCCTTTCTTATTGAAGTAAACTTTTTCCCCGCCAAAATACGGACAGGCGACGCTGCCAATCTTTTGATAGGTGTCTTTGAATCTGGCGATCTCCTCTCGGTGATTTCCCATCGGGACATCGTACGAAAGGGGCGCTCAAGGAACGTCTCTATTTTCTTAAAGAGAATCGTAAGATTTTTCGACACATTCGCCGTGATATACTTTTCTTATGTCATTCGCGCACAAGACCCGCATAGCCGTGCTCCGCGGCGGACCGTCGAGCGAGTACGACGTCTCCCTCAAGACGGGCGATGCCGTGCTCAAGGCGCTGCCATCGCACTATGAGGGCGTGGACGTTCTCATCTCCCAGGACGGAGCCTGGCATGTCGGCGGCGTCATGCGCTCGCCCGAGGAGGCCCTCAGGCACATAGACGTGGTGTTCATCGCCCTGCACGGGCAGTATGGCGAGGACGGCAAGGTTCAGCGCGTACTCGAGCATCTCGGCGTGCCTTTTACGGGATCCAGGTCGCTCTCGTCCGCCATCGCCATGAACAAAAGCGCCACCAAAAATGCCCTCCGTGCCCTTGAGGACAAGGTGAAGATGGCGGCCCACAAGATCTTCTCCCGCGATGAGATATCTCAGAAGGGCGCCCATGCCATCTTCCAGGAAATATCCCATCCGTCGATAGTGAAGCCTGTCTCGGCCGGCTCGTCCGTCGGCGTCACCGTGGTCAAGTCATTCGTCGGGCTCGAGGAGGCGCTGTTCAAGGCCCTCGAGCATGGAGATTCAGTCATCGTCGAGGAGTTTATCGAGGGCAGGGAGGCGACCTGCGGCGTCATCGAGGGCTTCCGCGGCGAGAGGGAATACGCCCTCCTTCCGGTCGAGATCGTCCCTCATGTCGACGCGCCCTTCTTTGACTATGACGCGAAATACGGGGGAGGGTCTCGGGAGGTCTGCCCGGGCAACTTCGACGAGGCGACCAGTCGGGCGATACGGGAGGCGGCGCAGGCCGTTCATGCGGAATTGGGCCTGCGCCACTATTCCAGGTCCGATTTCATCGTCCATCCCAAGCGCGGCGTCTATTTCCTCGAGGTGAACACCCTGCCGGGCCTCACATCCGAGTCCCTCTTCCCGAAGTCGGTCAAGGCGGTCGGCTCGTCCATGCCCGAGGTGCTCGACCATATCATCAGACTTGCAAGGGAGAAGAAATAAAAAAGGCCGTCCCAGGGGACGGCCTTCGACATTTATTCGCCAAGGTGGGCGTTGACCAGCTCTGCCATGCGGTCGAATCTGTTCCAGTCGACAAGGAAGGTTTTGATCTTCCTTCCACTCTCCCCCTTGATCCTTAGCAGGGATGTGTTTCCGACGGGTATTATTTCCAGCCTGCTCCTGTTTTCAACCGCTTTCCTGGTTCTGTGAATCTGTGCCTTGAGGCATTCCGTCTCTCGAAATGCGCCATGCTCTCGTTCGACGGCCTCGATGGCTCTGATACCCTGATAGGTCATGAGGTGGGCTTTCTCCTTGAGCTTTTCCTTTGCTCGCTCCCAGCGCGTGCTTTCCTGGGTGATCAGGATGAAGTTGATAAAGCTTTGGTAGCCGACATATTTGCAGAATGCATCAAGTCTCCAGTAGGCAGGTGCGAACAGGAGGAGCGGGATGAGAAGACATACTCCAATCAGAATCATTGTTGGCCTTTGTTGTGTTTAAGGTTCATGTTGTCTGTCCTGTCTGAAACTCTATACCGCAAGGCTTAAAAGTCAATCGGTTCTTGCAACATAATCAAAATAAGGTAGAATACCATTTGTTCCGTAGACGACGATGTCGGGCCCTTAGCTCATCTGGTAGAGCACCTCATTTGCAATGAGGGGGTGGCAGGTTCGAGTCCTGTAGGGTCCACTCACATAAAAACGGCTGAAAGAGGCCGTTTTTTGCTTTTTGTTATACTATTGACTTTGGTGTAGATTAGGTGTATAATCTATAAAGATTTATAGGGGTTGATATTTGATGGTTTGGACGAGCTTTGAGAGCATTAGATTAGTGCTTTGAAAGCTCGTTCAAACAATTCAATTCTTATTATGAAAACACGTTACCTGGTATTGATGGATGTTGCGGCGTTAGCAACTGCACTCACTGTTGGTTATCTGACAAAGAATGTCTTATGGATCGCGGGAATCTATTTGGCATATATGTTCATTAGGCTAGACTTTCCTGGCAAAAGTAAGGATATATAAAAATAACTCTGAAAAAAGGCCGTTATTTGTGAGTGTCGGCAACACCCACTAAACCCCGCTTCGACTTAGGTCGCGGCGGGTTTTATTATTCCAATATCTCTTTCAGATACCGTAAATCGCAGGAGATCTGGTTCCAAAACTCAAAGCTAGGGTCCACTCACATAAAAAACGGCTTAAAGAGGCCGTTTTTTGGTTGCCGTTTAGCCTATTGACTTTGATGTAGTTTAGGTGTATAATATGTATAGAATAGAATGTTTGGTTGGACCTTGAAGGTAGCTTTGAGAAGATATAAATTTGTCTCTTCAAAGCTATCTTTAACTTCAACTCAACAAAAACAAAACAAAGGTGTCCCTTGAAAAAATCAACAATAAGTATTCTCAGTGTCGTGGTGGGTGTTATGGCCTACCTCTACATGGTGATCTCAACGATCAAAGGAACTGGTGAAGGACTGTCACTAACCACGTTCAGTCTCTGGGCAGCGCTGGCTTGGATAACAAGCTTCACGATGATCAAACAAAAAGCCAATGCAGCTGTGCCCATGGTCTACGGACTAGGCGCAACGGCAACGGCTCTTGTTCTCCTCATTAAGGGAAGATACGGATGGACTGGTCTGGACAGCGTCATTGCCGTCCTCGTCATCATCTGTATAATCCTCTGGTTAACGGCTGGTGCGCGTTGGGCGCTCATCATGTCGGTTGCGGCTGCAGTCATCGCGGCTGTTCCATTCATAATTATGACGTGGAAGTCACCGGTGGGCAGTCCCATAATTCCGAATTCAGGATTTCTTCTTGCAAACGCCCTTGCCTTTATTTCGGCAAAAGGGTGGAGGCTCGAGGATCGACTGTATTCAGGGGTGAACATAGTGGTTTGCTCGCTTCTCGTTGTCCCGTGGTTGCTCTCGTAGCACCACTGACAATTTGCAAGGCGGGTTTGGATGAAAGTCCAGGCCCGCCTTTTTGTACCTTATCTCAAGTTAGTGTTTTTTTTGTTAAAGTATTTCTCTTAAATGTTTTAAATCTTCAATGATTCGGTTCGCGAAAATTTCGCCGAAGTCCACTCACATAAAACAGCTCAACGGTGCTGTTTTTGCTTGCGTATATTAATATATTTTTGTAGTATTTTAGCCAGAGTCACTTTCTACAGTTGAAGGTGAATCGCACAAAATATGAATACTCCATTCAGTTCCTCAGGCATACGTCCGCTCAACCCTGGTCAGACGATGAATATCGGTGCACCCGATCATCTTAGTCAGGTTCAGCATAAAGGTGATCGTGTCGAGATTGTTGATCACATGGATCATGGCCGTGATCCGGTTCCGGTCCACGTCGTGGCCACTGTCGATCGGCGTGGACGCATCGATGTCAACGTTGAGTAGTCAGTCTAATTAAGAGGCTTCATCGCCACCATTTGATATGTCCTATTGGACCTTCGTAAAATCTTCAAAAGCACTCTCTTCATAGAGTGCTTTTTATTTGATTGAAATAAAAAGGCGGGCTCCATGTCGGAGTCCGCCTGGCTAGTTTGGTATCTTTCCTTTTCCGTCGCACCTGTCGCATTCGACGTAATAGTCTGGAGAATAGGGCGCGAGGAGGTCTATCTTTTTAATATGCCCATGGCCATCGCATTCAGGACACTCTCTGTAGTTATGCATTTGATCATAGAATTCATGATCCTCATCTGATAGTCTTCCTGTCCCGCTACATGCCGGGCACTCGTCCTTTCCGCTGCCGGAACAGTGGAAGCACTCGCGGTCATCCTCGTCCCACCAGTTGTCCTTGTATCTGCCGTTGACACAGTGTGTGCATGGGCCCAGGTCACCGTCGCCGCCGCATCTAGAACATGTTGGCATATAAAGCCCTCCTTGATTTTTTTGATTGTTATTGATCTAAAGTCGAATATTATATTTTTTTATTTAAAAGTAAAGTCCGTTTTGTCGTACGGCCTGTCTGTGATGATATCTGTTTAATCAGGCTCGCCGATTCAGGATTTCACATAAACAACTCAGTTCTTTGAAAAGAGGGTTCACAAAAACCTCGCCGAAGTCCACAGACAAAATAAATCCGGCCTTGTGCCGGCTTTTATTTTGTCTGGCTGGGTATTACAGGGCGAGAAGGCCGGAGCGTGACGGCGCGAGGCGGGGTCGCGGGCTGAGCCAGCAGGCGAAGACCCGTGACCGAGTCCTGTAGGGTCCACTCACATTAAAAACGGCTGAAAGAGGCCGTTTTTTGCTTGGTGCTATACTATTGACTTTGGTGTGGTTTATGTGTATAATACAAAGGTAAAGATGAGTTCTTTGATAGGGGTTGAGTTTGGAAATAGGGACGTGATTGATTGCTGGTAAAACTGCCAAGCAGATCGTGTCCTTTCACCAAACTCAAAAAATGAAAACAATATTCGGACTCATGTCACTCGCGCTGTTTGTGTTTGTCCTCATCGTCTTGTTGACCCCTGCTTCTGTCACAAATGACAAATACCGCCTTGTCTCGGAAAACACGGGCTCTTCGGATGACGGCTATGCGATCGGCGATCCGCAGGCGATAGATGGCACGTTCAGCGTTGTCTCCTATCGTAGGTCTTGGACTGATTCTCGGGTGGAATCCCTGGGCGTCCGGGCCGGATTCGGGGCGATCTGTCTGGCCTCGGAAGGAATCAAGAAGGGGGATCGACTGGAGATCTCCTCATCTGAGGTCCACTTCTACCCCCTTGGGGAAGCGGGCAGCGAGAAGGTGCTGATGAAAATCGCCCACAAGCGTCTGGAGGTTTACCCGAAATAATTCCTGGTCCTTTGGAAAGAGTCCAAGCGACTTTTCAAGACTTCGAGGCCACACCGATCTGGGTGTGGCTTTTTTATTTCAAAATATCTTTCAGATACAACAAATTATCGGCCGCCTGGTTCACAAAAACCTCGCCGAAGTCCACTTGATAGAACTTAAGAGGCTGAAAAACCTTTTTTGTTTTGAAAGGTATCTAGATATATTGTCGAATAAAAAAGCCGCGTGCATGAAATGCACGCGGCTTGTCAGTTTCAGCCCAAGTTGACCTCAATTCCGGGCTTGTCCTTGTGCTCGGGAATCAAGGGCTTGCTCGTTTTTCTCCCATCGCTGCCGATCGAAACGGCCACAGGAATGCCGACGAGCGCAGCTGCGAGAGACGGGTCAAGCGAACGTAGCTCGGCACTCACCTTTGATAGGGCCTCGTTCAAGGCCTCGACACGCATCTGGACGCCGACTTTGGCGTTCAGGATGTTGGCTGTCTCGGGCGTAGGTGCGCAATCAGTGAGGGAGAATTCAAAGACCTCGATTCCCCAATCCTTTGTCCGCACTTTTACCCGTTCGATGAGCTTCTTCTTGATCTCCTCGATATCCTGCAGATCGCCGTGGTTGAGGGGCTGTATGACTTCCCGCAGCGCGGCCATGCCGACATCGTCGATCGACGAGTCAAGATTGTCGATCTCGAAGAGCGCCTTGTAGATGTCGGTCACCCTGAAGAGGATCATGGCGCCGACGGTGAATATGAGTCCGTCCTTGAGCATGATCCGCTGGTCGTCGAACCTGAAGCTGTTCTGGCGGACGTGGTGACGCAACAGTGTCTCCACGAACGGGATGAGGAGGACGAATCCCGGCTCGATGATCTTCGGGCTCCCGTCGCTGTTGCGAAGGGCCCTGCCGAAGCGAAGCTTGATGCCTTTTTCACCTTCATGGATGAACTTGAATCCTTTGACGAATCCGACTATCGACATTGCTATTGAACCGATAACAGGAGCCAGAAGCTCCGAGGGAATGAGACTGAATATATGTGTCATGGTAAGGGCTGGTTTGTTCCCTAAATTACATCTAAATTTAGTTTTGTCAAGGTAGTCTGTAAGACACCCTTCACAAAAGAAAAAACCTCCCGCCATCGGGAGGTTCTGTTTTTTCAGGCGAGCGCGTCGCAGACCGCCAGTATCGACTGGTTGACCGAGAGCCGGTCGTCCGAGTGCTGGCTGAACATCTTGGAGTTCGCCGTCACGGCCTTGAGCAGGGAAGACGCCTGGGCATAGAGCTCGTCCTCGGGCAGGATGATCTGCCCGTCCAGGATGCATCTCCTGCCGAAGCGGGCGAAGTCGTCCTGGACGCTCAGCTCTATCCACGTCGTGACGCCCTTGGGGACGGCGCGCCGGCGAAGCACCCGCGTGCTGATGTCCCTCTCGGACTCGTAGGAGTGAGCGACGATGGTTATCCTGAACCTGTTGATGTGTGTCAAGAACGATGTGAAGCTGCCGTGGCTTCCTCCCCGCATGCTGTGCCCGAGCCATTCGTGTTCCTGTGCCTTGGCCGCGAGTAGGGTTATGAGCTTTTCGATTGGTTTCATGGTGTTCTGTATGTGATATAACCACTTTATAGATGAAATGTCAATTTCAGGGGATCCTGCGGATTTTTGGCTGGGGGTATTGACTGTTTTGATATAAAGGAGTAGAATACCAAACGGAGGCTTAGGCGTTAGGTTAGGCTGGCCGCGGGAGCTCCAACAGCTTCAAACCCATCGCGAGTGGTTTTTGTTCTGTCGACATATCCGTCAATCCAGGGAAGGTCAGCTTCGCACATCCCCAGCGAGCTGACCTTTTTTATTTGCCCATTTTCTACGCTTTTCGAGGTATCATATACGGACATGGAACAGTGGCTCATACAGTTTTCATCCTCTCATCAGGTCCTCGTCTATGCGGCGATCATCATCTTGTCCTGCATCGAGGGGCCGATAATTTCAATTCTCCTCGGCGTGCTCATGACCGGGGGCTATTTTGGATTTTTCCCGGCATATGCCGCGGTCATCGCAGGCGACGTCGTCGGCGACTCGGTGTGGTATTGGGTCGGCAAGCGCTATGGTCATGCCTTCATCGGTCGCTTTGGGCGACATCTGGGCATCACCGAGGCTAAGGTCGAGAAGGCCAAACAGATATTCCACAGGCACAGGGACTGGATCATGATCGTATCCAAGATGACTAATGGCTTCGGGCTTTCCCTCGTCTCGCTCCTCACCGCGGGCATGATGCGGATGCCGTTCGGCAGGTATTTGGGACTCAATCTGATAGGTCAGCTCTTCTGGAGTGGGTTCCTGATTGCCTTGGGCTATTTCTTCGGGACGTTCTTCGGACTCTTCGACAAGGTTCTCGGACGCTTCGGCACTATCGGCCTCGTTGTTCTCATTGTCGTCGGTCTTTTTATAACGTATCGAGCGGTCGAGGAGAGGATCGCTAAGAAATTCTAGGCCCATGGAACGGAAACCCTCAGCTATCTTCAGTATAAGCTCGCTTGGCCTCGGCCATGCCACGAGGACCCTCGCCGTCATCCGTTCCTACGAGGCGTCGCACGACATACATGTCGTGTCGTGGGGGTCGGCGCTCGGGCTGCTTAAGAGCGAGCTTCTCGGGGCGACCTTTCACGAGCTCGTCGACTATCCGCCGCTCGAGAGGGGGCGCGGCATCGCCTTCTATTTTCATATTGTCGTCGACAGCCTCGTCACCATTGCCCGCATCTGGAGAGAGCATCGATTCATCCGGGACATGGCCCGCGAGCTTCGCCCCGATTTCATCATCTCGGACGGAAGGTATGGCTCGTACGCACGGGGCGTGCCGTCCTTTCTCATATCGCATCAGATAAGCTTTGTCATGCCCAGGGGCCTCGGCGTCTTTCAGGGCCTTGCCGATTTCTTCAATCGAAAGGCGTTTGGCAAGTTCGAGGGCGTCATCATCCCGGATTATGAGTCGGAGGCCGACAGCCTGGCGGGCGAGCTTTCCCATCATCGGATGCTTGATGGGTTGAGGCACGAGTACGTCGGTGTGCTCTCTTCGTATTCGCGCTCGAGCGTGCCAAAGGACATCGATACCCTGTTCGTCATAAGCGGCTACCTTCTCGAGCATAGGGCGGCCTTTGTCGACTGGCTGATCGGGGAAGCCAAGCGGATGCCTGGTAGAAAGGTGTTCGTCGGCTCTAATGGCCACCCCGACGCTGACGGGCTTTTCTCTCGGCATGGCATAGACATGAGGGGTACGGTATCAGGACAGGAGAGGGCCGAGCTCTTTGCCAGGGCTGCGCGAGTGGTGTCGAGGAGCGGCTATACGACGGTCATGGATCTGGCCGAGCTGGGCATTCCGGGTTTTCTCGTGCCGACGCCCGGACAGACCGAGCAGGAGCATCTGGCGAGGCATCTTATCGAGAGGGGATTCATCCAGGAGTCGATCGCCAGCGATCCGCGTATGCCGTCGCCGCCCTGGCTTACCGCCACGTCCGTCGCCAAGGTTCGGGCCTTTGTGTCGGGATCGTTGATTGACTGACACGACCCTTCTCAATTAGAATGTGCCGACGAGGGCCCTTAGCTCATTTGGTAGAGCGCGTCCATGGCATGGACGAGGCGACCGGTTCGATCCCGGTAGGGTCCACTCGATAAACAGATTGAAAAAGATATCCGTATCATGCATCATTCCTGCGTATAACGAGGGCGAGAGAATCGCCCGCGTGCTTGATGCCGTCGTCGGCAATCCCGACGTGAGCGAGATAATCGTGGTCGACGACGGCTCGAGGGACCGCACCCTCGAGATCGTTCGCAGATATGAGGGGGTGACTCTCGTCGTTCATGAAAAGAATAAGGGGAAGAGCGCGGCCATCTGCACGGGCATCGAGCGGGCCACGGGAGAATACCTCCTCTTTCTCGATGCGGACCTTATCGGCCTCACCTCAGATGACGTCTCTCGACTCGTCGAGTCCGTCGTCTCTGGGCGGGCCAACATAAGCATCAGCTATCGCGGCAACAGTCCACGGCTTTGGAAAATCGTCGGCTTCGACTATATATCGGGCGAGAGGGTCATGAGGAGAGACTTTGTCGCTGGTCACACGGACGAAATCCTGGCACTGCCGAGATTCGGCCTCGAGGTATTCATGAACAGCCTCGTTGTTGCCCGACGAATGAGCATCGCCATAGTGGCCTGGCCGAACGTAGAGAGCCCCTTCAAGTCCAAGAAGCAGGGGGTCATCAAAGGGGCCCTGGGTGACGCCAAGATGATGGTGGATATATTCAGGACCATCAATGTGTTTGGTCTAGCTCGACAGATTATGAGGATGAGGTCTTTGAGGGTAAAATAGTCTGGCATGGAAATCATCGTAGGCAGGGCATGGAAGCAGATCTTGAACAACAGGGGATATGTGGGATCCTTGATTCTTTCACTGTGCCTGCTTTTGGCGAGCCTCGTCATCAACTATTATTCGGGCATCTATGCCACTGCCGAGGTGAGCAACTCGGTCACTGACATCATACTGAGCAACATACCCGTGTTTGACGTCGACGGGGCATTCGTCTATGGCGGCATACTGATGGCCGCGGCCATCATCCTGCTCTGCCTGCGCTATCCGAGGCGCATGCCCTTCGTGATCAAGACCATCTCCATCTTCTATGTGGTTCGCTCGATCTCGGTCAGCCTCACTCACATCGCTCCGTTTCCCGGCCGCGTGGCCGTCGAGGTCGTTGGCTTGATGCGTTTCTTCAACTTTGACGGACAGCTCTTCTTCTCAGGGCATACGGGACTGCCATTCCTCATCGCCCTTATCTTCTGGCACAATAAACGCCTCAGATACCTGTTTCTCGCATTTTCGCTCTCCTTTGCCGTCGTCGTGCTGCTTGGGCACCTTCATTACTCGATAGACGTTTTCGCCGCCTTCTTCATAACCTACGGCATATTCCGCCTTTCGGAGGTCTTTTTCAGGGAAGACAGCCTGCGGGTATAGTTTCCTCACACGAATTTTTCATGAAAAAAAGCGGGCACCGTGATGGCGCCCGCCCTGCTGTTTTTGGCCGAATCCGATCAGAGGCCCTTTCCGAAGGATTCGCTGAATTTCCGAAGCGTCTCCCTGAGCTTTGCCGCCGCCTCGGCGAAGGTCGCCTTGATCTCGGACCCGGCCTGTTTGATGCTCGGATCCTTCGCGAGGATCTTTGCTTTGAAGAGCGTGCGTGCGGGCTCGGGGACCTTCTCAAACTGGTTTTCGGTGAGGGTGCCGCCCTGGTCGATGTGCTGGTTGACCAGCTTAAGTTGCGCATTGAGCGCGTTCATGGCGGCCTCGTGGCTTGACCTCGCCTGTTCCTTGCTGATTTCGATGGCCCGATGGAGGCTCCTGAAGTGGACGCCGAAGGATGGGATTCCAGATGTTTTTTTCATAGGTAATGCTGTTTCATTCCTGAAATTACCATCTTGTGCCGTAAAGTCAAATTAATATTGACAAAGCTTCGGTTTTGTGTAATATCCGTATCAGACATCTTGTAGTTTCGCGCTCTTTGAAATGGCTTAGAAAAAGCATCCAAAAAGAACACGGCAACGATGTGAATACCGTCAGATTCCACCAGCACTCATCCCATGAAAATACGCACTGTCAGTTTGTTCTCGCTCGTTGCGGGGCTGTTCGCGGCGAACTTGTTTTCCGCGACACCCCTCAATCCGGTTCCTATCTCGGACGCCATCAAGACTCCCATCGGGGAGGTTCGTGACGGGACCGTCAAGGTTCCCATCATCACCTGGGGTGGCGACATCGCCACCGATCTCGCGAACGGAAATTCGCTCGCGACGGTCAAGGGAAGCATTTTCGACTCCCAAGGTCTGAAGGTGCTCATTGCCCGGGAAGACGTTTTCACCAAGCAGGTGGAGGCATACATCCGCGGCGACTCTCCCTATATTCGCGGCACGGTCGGCCAGATCGGCATGGCGCTGGAGCTCCTCAACAAGGATCCCCGGACCAAGCCCATCGCGATCTATCAGCACACCTGGTCAACGGGCGGCGACTGCCTTGTCGTCAAGGGTAACATCAAGACCGCCGCCGATTTGAAGGGCAAGACCATCGCCCTTCAGGCATATGGCCCCCACGTCGACTATCTCGCACGCATCCTCACCGATGCGGGCGTAGGTCTCTCCGACGTGAAGGTCAAATGGGTCAAGGATATCACCGGGTCGGACGAGTCGCCCGACGCGGCGTTTCGAAACGCCGATGTCGATGCGGCATTCGTCATCTCGCCTGACGCCTCTGCTCTCACGAGCAACGGGACCGTCGGGACGGGGGCCGAGAAATCGGTCAAAGGAGCCAGGATCATGCTGTCTACCAAGACGGCGCGTGGCATTATCGCTGACGTCTACGTGGTGCGCCAAGATTACTTCAACGCGCATCGTCAGAACGTCGAGAAATTCGTATACAGCCTCCTCCTCGCGGGGGAAAAGCTCACGAAGCTCATGGCTGACGGGACTTCTCGCAAGGCGGAGTATGACGCGCTCCTCAAGGGCTCCGCGAAGATACTCCTCGACAGCGATCAGGCGACGGGGGACGTGAAGGGGCTCTATGGCGACTGCACCTATGTCGGCTATGCGGGCAACGTCGAATTCTTCGGCGGAAGCGCGCAGCGTCGATTGTCTGTCGTCAATGATGAGGGGCAGGCTGGTCTTCTTGGCCTTGGGCTCATTCACGCCAAAAGCGAGATTGCCCAGGCCGGATTCGATTATGAGGCCCTCAAGAGCGGCCTCAGCCAGACAGCCCTTGTCAGCTTGCCCAAGTTCCAGACCCAGGAAGTCCAGAAGGTCATTGGCCAGAAGGCGGAGCAGGGGACTCTCGGAAACAACTCGATATTCTCGTTCGAGATCTTCTTCCGTCCCAATCAGAACAGCTTCAACGTCGATACCTATCGGCCTGAGTTCAAGAAGGTGATTGACCTCGCCGCCGTTTACGGTGGCGCGATCATTACCGTCGAGGGACATTCTGATGTCATGAATTACCTGAAGAAGAGGAAGGCGGGCGAAAGCTCGGTTGTCCTCGGCATGGTAAAGCAGTCGGCCAAGAACCTGTCGCTCGCTCGCGCGAACGCGGTCCGTGACTCGATCATCGAATTCGCAAAGCAGTCGGGCCTCGCGCTCGACTCCTCGCAGTTCGCGGTCGTCGGCTACGGCATCACGAATCCCAAGACCGGTTTGATCGGCGGGGAACCCAAGGAGCCCGCGACGGAGGCCGAGTGGCTTTCCAACATGCGGGTCGAGTTCAGGCTCGTGTCGGTTGAGGCCGAGGAATCGGTCTTCGCTCCGGCGGGAGGTGGCAAATGAAAGTGTTTTCCAAAATCCTCCTGGCGTTTGGCATCATCACGATCGTCGCCGGCTGCGACGTGTCCCAGCAGGGCACGGATCTCCGGGCGTCCGGCAGTTCGACACCGGCGGCGAAGGCGCCGTCTGCCTGGTTTGGCGCGACAGACACTGTCGCACTTAAGCTGGACTCGAGCCTTATGAGGAAGAACTATTACATAATCCTCGACGGTTCGAGCAGCATGGAGGGAAGGGCGGGCGGTGACGTCAAAATCGTCGCGGCCAAGGACGCCATCAGTCGGTTTGCCAAGAGCATCCCGCCCGACGCAAATCTGGGGCTCTTCGTCTTCAACGACGCTGGGGTCTCCGAAAGGGTTCCCTTGGGCACGGGCAATCGTCCGCGGTTCATGTCAGCGCTTGGCACTGTGAGCGCAGGTGGCGGCACCCCGCTCAGGTCAGCCATCACCAATGCCTATGAGCGTATCCGGGCCCAGGCCCAGCGGCAGCTCGGATACGGTGAATACCACCTTGTCATCGTCACCGACGGCGAGGCGAACTTCGGGGAGGATCCACGCGACATTGTCGATAAGATCGTTTCCGAGTCGCCCGTGGTGCTTCACACCATCGGCTTCGGCATCGACGAGGGCCATTCCCTGAATCAGAAGGGGAAGGTGTTCTACAAGTCTGCGGCGGACAAGGCGGCGCTCCAAAAGGGCCTTGCCGACGTCGTCGCGGAATCGGATAAGTTCTAAGTCATAGGTCAGCGGCAGACATCGTCTGCCAGAATCCCCGTCGCAAGATGGGGATTTTTTTATGGGAGAATTTATATAAAAAAGCCGCGAATTTTGTTCGCGGCTCCGTGCGTTCCTGATTATTTCCTGGCTGGCGGCGCCGAGGACGAGACGTGAAGCACGGTGTTCTTGTCGAAGATATGCTCTTGTCGGATTCCGTCGGCATCCGTCCAGACCGCGCGGGTCTCTTCCATGGAGATCTCGCCCCTGAGGCTGAATTCCATTACGGCCTTGCCGGTCTCGATCGACACGACATAGACTTTTTTGGCTGCGGCCGGATGCTGTCGGACGTATTCCTCCTGGAGGTTGCGGTCCCTGACTTTTTTGAAGGCGGGTATGGCCATGGCTGCGAGCAGGCCGATTATGACCATGACGATCGCGACCTCGACTACGGTGAATCCTTTGGTTTTCATATGTTCTTTCGAAGTTGTTTCGACTCTGTTTTTCAAATTAGCATCATTTTTCGATATGTCAATGAAAAGGATCGGGCCTTATTGACAAATACTAAAAATTATGTAATTTAGAATACAGAGAAAAGCTCTCTGTCAGCGCACTTTCGCGAAATACAAACAACCAAACACAGGAGTCAGGAACATGAAGACAATAACCAAGTTCATACTCATCCTCATAATCGTGGGGACACTGGTCATTCTGGCCATAAAGATCATCCGCCCCATCCTCGAGGATCGGGCTGCCAAGAACGCAAGCGATGCCGTCGAGACCAAGGGCAAGATCGTGGTCCGTATCGATAGCTGGGCCGGGTACTACCCGATAGCGTCACAGCGCATGAAGAAGAGCCTCCGCAAGGAAGGGTATCTTCTGGAGTGCGTCGATGACAAGTCTGATCTGACCGGGCGCATGAAGGCTCTCGCGAGCGGTGAGATACAGTTTGCGGTTGCAACCGTCGACTCGTATATCCTGAACGCAGAGCCTCTCAAATTCCCGGGAAGGATCATCGCCGTTATCGACGAGTCAAAGGGCGGCGATGCCATAGTGGCATGGAAGGAATCCGTCCCGAATCTCGAGGCGCTCAAGGGCACCAAGAGCTTCAGGACGGCCTACACTCCCAATTCGCCAAGCCATCAGCTGATCAAGGCGGCCGGAACCCATTTCGGCATACCGGCTCTCAAATCGATGGATCCTTCGAGGAAGGTCGAGACGGCCGAGTCGTTGGAGGCCCTCAAGCTCCTCCTCGGTCACAAGGTCGACGTAGCCGTGCTCTGGGAGCCGGATGTGTCGAAAGCCCTTGCGGCCGGTGCGGTGAAGCTTCTGGGCACCGAGAATACGACGCGACTCATTGTCGACGTGCTCCTGGTGAACACGGACTATGCAAAGGATCATCCCGATATCGTCGCGCTTTTCCTCAAGACGTATTTCAGGACGCTCAAGTCTTACTCGAGCGGGCCCGAAGACCTCAAAAAGGAGATGTGCGACGAGCTGAAGCTTGATCCGAGCGTGGTCGAGAAGATGCTCGGCGGCGTGTCGTGGGTAAACCTGACAGACAATTGTCAGGATTGGTTTGGCATTGCCTCGCCTGGACGCCAGGCAGAACAGGGCCTCGTCGACACCATCGATTCCACGATCGAGATTCTGAGGGACAGCGGTGACTTTTCGGGAAACCCCCTGCCTGACAGCGATCCGTATCGGATCATGCAGAAGGGATTCGTCGAAGACCTCTATCGCAAGGGCCTGGAGACTGGTTTCAAGAGCCTTGATGGCGATCCCGCGGCGGCTTCGGCCACCCAGGGAATCGATCACCCGTTCTCGGAGCTTACCGAAGCCCAGTGGGCCAGCCTCCGCGAGGTTGGCACGCTCAAGATCGAGCCTATCGTCTTTCAGACGGGGACCTCGGACCTTCTCCTTGAGGGCAAGGAGGATCTGGACAAGATCGTTGCAAGGCTCAAGCATTACCCGACGTTCCGCATCCTCGTCAAAGGCCACACTTCGATGAGGGGTGACCCTGAGGCGAACGGTGCCCTTTCTCTCGACAGGGCATCGGCGGCGGCACGGTATCTTCAGGTCACTTATGGCATCGATCCTCATCGGATCAGGTCGTTGGGGCTTGGGGGCACAAAGCCGTTGCCTCGCGAGCCGGGGGAGTCAGGCAGGGCATACGACTATCGTCTGCCTCGCGTCGAGCTCTCGTTGTTGAGCGAGGTGTATTGAAGAATCGACATCAGGCTACATGGCCCGCGACCTCACCGTCGCGGGCTTTTTCTTGCCAGGATGGGGTCACATTGACAAAGCTTTAAATAATTGTAATGTTATGCCTGTACCAGCACAACCTTTATCAAGGATCTTCACAATGTCAACGCGAAACGCTTCAGCAGCCCCACACAGGGCTTCGGTCATAGACGATTCGGGGACCTCTAAGCAACCAATTAGATTTCCTCTCTCGGGTGATGTCTTCCAGCTCGCCACTCAGGAAAAGGCCCTGCTTAATGCAGGACTGTCCGTCGGCAGGGCCGATATCTACCCTGGCCTCTATGATGTCGAAGACTTCAAGCGGGCGCTCACCATCATCTGGAAGCAAAAACTCGAAGGGTGGTGGCATTACAGGGCCGAATTCATCAGGCACTCGATATGCGATGAGTTGGCTTTCGCCCAAGCCCGCTGATCAACGCTTCAGGTTTTTTCGTTTCAAGGCCCCCGTCATGCACGGGGGCCTTTTTCATGTCTTTCAGGGCCATCGCCGCCCGCGCGAGAAGTATTGACATATCTTATAAAATATGTAATGTAATGCTGGTAAACGGGGCGCATCCGCACCCATGCTCTTTGACAGCTTCATGTAGATAAATAAAGACAAAGAGCATTCATTTTCTGCAACACCAAATCCACTGAAAAATCATGAAAGAACAAAGTCAGGCAGCTCCGTCACCGGCGGACTACGGCGAGTCAAAAACTCGCCAGGCAGTCCTCTCGGATACGGTTCAGCACCCGATGACGCTTCTGCCGATAGCGGCGGGCGTCATAGGGGGAGTAGGAGTCATCATGCTCACGCCCCTCATGACCGTTGGCGTGGGAATCCTGGCCGGAGGCGTCTTCTTCGGGGCAATCGGTTGGTTCGCCAACTGGAAGCTCCGCGGAGACGCGCTGGCCATGGTCTACCACGACGCGCTTCACAGGCGCGAGAAGGAGAGCCGAGACCAAAAGCTCGCGATCCTCGAACGGCAGCTCGGCGGCGAAGTAGACTGTGAGCAGGGCAGGTCCCAGGTGTCTCAGTTCGAGGAGAAGTTCAACAACCTATCCGAAGTGCTGAGGCGCAAGCTGGACAGTCAGGAGCTCACCTACAGTCGCTATCTGTCAACGGCCGAATCCGTCTACAACTCAGGCATAAAAAACCTCGAGCAAGTGGCGGTATTCCTCAAGAGCATCGGCGAGATAAACATCGCCGACATCAGGAGGAAGATCAAGCGTCTCGAGTCAATCGACGGCGCGACAATCTCGCCCCAGCAGAAACGCGAACTCGCCACCATCAGGGAGCGAGAGAAGATTTATGGCGGAACCCAGAGCCAAGTCGCCGACCTCCTCGCCCAAAACGAGGAGTCGCTGACCGGGCTCGACAGAACCGCCGTGGCCATCGCCGCCATCAAGACCTCATCCAGCATCACTGGGTCGACGGACGAGATGAACGTGGCGATGGACGAGCTCAGAAGACTCCTTTCGAGAGGGGAGCCAAAGGCCCCCGCTCTCTTGTAGCGAACAATTTGTCCGAGAAAACAACAATACCGTAATACAGTTAGACCACCATGACAGCACAAACCATACCACCCTCAGTTGCCAAAGACACGCCGACGACCCTTCAGGTCGTCACGTCCGCATCGCTTGCCTCGGCCCTGCCGAGCACGGGCGTCGCCCTCATCGATCCGAGCGATTTCAGCAAGAGCCAAGTCGTTTCGCTCGTGTCCCCCGCGGACCAGGCGAAGCTTGCGGTTCTTGCCGGCTCGCTCGTGAACTTCGATCGTCGCAACCCCCGCGAGAAGGCTCAGCGGGCGGCGTCGATCGAGAGCGTCGGCAGTGCGGCGCAGACGCGGGCTGGTCAGACGAGCAAGATGCTCGACCAGCCGATTGAACGGCTCATCGCAGCCGGAGACGAGGGAAGCCCTGTCGCCAACGCCTTGATTAGCCTCAAGACGGAAGTCGATCGGGTGAATCCCTCCCGCTACAGGATCCTCGAGCCGGGCGGCGTCGGACGCTTCTTCTCGTTCGTTCCCTTCGTTGGGACCTCGATGAACAGATACTTCACCAAGTTCCAGTCATCGAGCAGCGTGATCGAGAGCGTCCTCGTCCAGCTCAAGGCCGGCGTTGATCGCCTCAAGCGCGACAACGAGCAGATCATCGACGACAAGGTTCGCATGGGCGAAACGAACGTCGAGCTCGAAAACGTCATCGCGCAGGCCCTCTTCCTGGACAAGCTCCTGGAGGAAAAGGCCGAGGCGATGATCGTCGACTCGGACGACCGCAAGTTCGTGGACGAGGAGCTTCGGTTCCCGTTGCGGCAGCGCATCAAGGACCTCCAGACCCAGCTCGCGGTCAATCAACAGGGAATCCTTTCCCTCGAGATCGTCCGCCGCAACAACCTGGAGCTCATCCGCGGTGCCCGCCGTTGCGAGACGGTTACCTTCACGGCGCTCAAAATCGCCGTTCAGGTCGCCCTGGCGCTGGCCAACCAACGCATCGTCCTCAGGACGATTGACGCGGTTGACCAGACGACCAATGCCCTCATGCTTCAGAACGCGCAGACCTTGCGCACCCAGGGCGTCGAGATTCACAAGAAGGCGGTCAGTCAGGGAATCAGCATCGAGACCCTGCGCAAGTCCTTCGAGGACATCAACGCCGCCTACGACGACCTGCGGCGCTTCCGCACGGAGGCGCTTCCGGAGATGAAGAACCAGATGTTGGAGCTCAGTGGCCTGACCGGCAATGCCGCGAAAGCCATCGAGCGCCTGGAGAAGGGCGATTCCGCCCGATCCGACATCCTGGAGCTTACTCCCGCTACATCCTGAAACTCAGCAATCCATAAACCAGACAACCAACCCGTTAGGACAGGAAATCACAGAAAATGAAAACGCTCAAACATCTCAGTATGGCCTTGGTGGCCTGCATCGTCATCGCCGCTTCCGGGATTCAGTCCCGCGCGGCCGACCAGCCGACCTATACGGTCGCGCGGTCGCATTACGCCGGTTGGGAGCCGTGGGACTACATCGAGTCCTCGGGCATCCTCAAGAAATGGTCCGATAAATACGGCGTCAAGATCAAGCTCACTCCCTGGATGGACTACGTTCCCTCCATGGAGCTCTACACCGCCGGCAAGGCCGTGGGCTGTCTCATGACCAACATGGATGCCCTGACCATGCCCGCGGTGGGCGGGGTCGACTCGACGGCGCTCATCATGGGCGACTTCTCGAACGGCAACGACGGCATCGTGCTCCGCAAGGGCACGTCCATCAAAGACCTGAAGGGCCGCAAGGTCCTTCTCGTCGAGCTTACCGTCTCGGATTACATGCTCTCGCGAGGGCTTGGGCAGAATGGCATGGCCGATAGCGACGTTGTCCGGGTTAACACCGCGGATTCCGCCATCGTTTCGGCCTTCGCCGCATCGCCCGTCGAGACGGCGATCGTCACCTGGAACCCGCTCCTCATGCAGGCGCGGAACCTCAAGGGCGCGACGATGGTGTTCGACTCGTCGAAGATACCGGGCGAGATCATGGATCTCCTCGTGATTCGCACCGATGCGCCGGCAGCCGTTAAAAAGGCGCTTGTAGGGGCATGGTATGAGGCCATGGGAATCATGTCCGGGCAGGGAAAGGCAACCGACGAGGCTATCGCCGACATGGCGAAGTCCGCCGGCGGCAGCCTTGCCGAGTTCCAGGCGCAGTTGAAAACGACGCGCATGTTCTATGATTCGAAGGACGCGGTAGCCTTCACCAAAGGCGACGGCATCAAGAAGACGATGGAGCTCGTTCGCACGTTCAGCTTCGACCACGGCCTCTATGGTCAAAGTCTGACGTCAAAGGACGCCATCGGCATCGAGTTCGCCGACAAGGCCGTCCTGGGGAACAAGAACAACGTCAAGTTGCGCTTTGACTCCGTCTACATGCAGCTGGCCGCAGAGGGTAAGCTTTAAGCACACCCCTTCGGTCGCAGTTTAGATTCAATCCCTACCGGTTTTACTGGTAGGGATTTTCTTTTGGAGATAATTGACAAAATCTATATTTTATGTAATATCGAAAACAGTTTTGTATGGATTAATGCCTGCAAAGGCTCTTTGAAACTCTTAACCTCAACCTCACAACAACAAGGATTGAATCATGAAAAACACACGCATTCCTCTCTTCTGGGGAATTCACGCTCAACCAGGGCCCTTGTTCGCAAGGACTCTTTCCTGCATACCCTTCATCATTGCGGTGGCACTCTACGGCCATTTCTCTGCTGAGCGGCTAAGGGTGAATTCGGAAGACAAGATTTTGCCGTCATTCTCGCAGATGGCCAAGGCCACCTACAGCATGGCGTTCACCAAGGATCGGAGAACCGACGATTACCTCCTGCGAAAAGACACGGTGGCGAGCCTGAAGAGGATCGTCATCGGCGTCAGCGTCGCGGCGGTAGTCGGGCTATGGCTCGGCATCAACATGGGGGTATTTAGGGGGATGGGCGCCGTCTTCGGTGCCTTCTTCATATTCGTCTCCATCATACCGCCGCTCGCCGTCCTGCCGATACTCTTCATGACGTTCGGCGTGGACGAGCTCGCCAAGATCATGCTCATCATTATCGGCGGGGCACTCGCGATAACCAGAAGTATGTATCTTGAGGTCTCCAAGATTCCGCGCGAGCAGATCATCAAGGCATGCACGCTCGGCGCCTCGCAGATGGCCATCGTCTATCGCATCATCCTGCCGCAGATGCTGCCCAGGCTGATCGACACGATCCGCATAGTTCTCGGAGCCTCCTGGCTCTTTCTCATCGCCGCCGAGGCCATGGCTTCGACCGAGGGGCTGGGATATCGGATATATCTGATGCAGCGACATTTTGCGATGGATGTCATCATCCCCTATGTCCTGTGGCTCACGTTCCTGGGATTCGTCTTCGATAGGGCCCTCAGATGGGTTCTCGAGACGTTCTTCAGGTGGTATTGCGAAACAAAATAAAAGGAGAAAACTCGCCATGATACATACTTCAGAATTGGAAGCGCACGAGAGGGCATCGGCCCTCTCGCGAACGAGCATGATTCACATCCAGGACGTCTACAAGTCATACGGGCCAAGGTCAAAACCAAAGCTCGTGCTCGACAACGTGGACCTCTCGATCGCCCCCGGGGAACTGGTGACGCTCGTGGGACCCTCTGGCTGCGGCAAGTCGACCTTGTTGAAGCTCGTCCTCGGACAGGAGCTCCCGGATTCCGGGAAGCTCCTGATCGAGGCGAATCCCGCGGGGTTGGCCGACAAGCGTCGGGGGATAGTCTTCCAGCAGTATTCGCTCTATCCGCACCTTTCCGTGATCGACAACGTCGCCCTGGGCAAGAGGCTCTCTCTTCCCCTGTGGCAGCGGATCGCGGAGCGAAAGCAGATCAGGGAGGAGGCGATGTTCCAGCTCAGGAACCTGGGGCTCGAGGAGGCGATCGGAAAACTCCCTCACGAGCTCTCGGGCGGCATGCGCCAACGGGTCGCCGTCGCGCAGTCGCTCATCATGAGCCCGAAGATCATCCTCATGGACGAGCCTTTCGGGGCTCTTGATCCGGGTTCGCGCGAGCACACCCAGATCTTCCTGCTCGAGTTGTGGGAGAAATACAAGATGACCGTCATCTTCGTGACGCATGACCTCGAGGAGGCCGTGTTCCTCGGGACTCGTCTGGTCATCCTCTCCCAATATTACTCGGATGATCGAGACGATGACTGCAGGCGGGGCTCCCGGGTTATCCAGGATATCGCCCTGTCGTCGCGGGCATTGTCGACCGAGGTTAAGTCGAGTCCGGAATTCAACGCGATGATTGATCACGTGCGCGAGATCGGCTTCAAGCCGAAACATCGCCTCCACGTGAAAGACTTCAACTTGAGTCACCCGAACTCGTTTCGGACCCTTCCTGAGTAAGGGTGGTGGTTTTTAGGTCTCTGGGGCCGCATGCGCAAGCATGCGGCCCTTTTCTATGCCCGGGAACCCTTATCTTGTATACTGGTGCCCATGAACGAGACCAAGCCCTCCACCTTCATACTCTTCGGATCGACGGGAGACCTTGCCGTCAAGAAGATATTTCCCGCCCTCGAGGCGCTGTTTTTGGCGGGCAATCCCGACATGCCGACAAAGATTATCGCAGTGTCGAGGCGTGAATGGGGTGTGGCCGATTTTCTCGCCTTTCTTTCGGAAAGCAGGGCTGTCGATGGCAGGGGTGTTCCGTATGACGCAGGTTTCCTCGCTCTCATTGAATACGCTAAGGTGGACATCGCCGATCACAGCGGCTATGAGGCATTGGAGGCCATGGTCGAGGGTGAGGCGACGGCATACCTCTCGCTCGCCCCGCAGCATCATAAGGCGGTCATCGAGAACCTGAGGGAGGAGAACATAATCTCGCAGGGTAGGGGAAAGCTCCTCATTGAAAAGCCGTTCGGCATAGACGAGGAGTCCGCCTTCGCCCTCAACGACCTGCTGTTCGAGGTCATGAACGAGGATCAGGTTTATCGGATAGACCACTATCTCGGAAAGGACGCCCTACGTGCCCTCATGGACATACACGAGAAGACTCCGGAGTTCGATGCCATGCTTGTATCAGAAAATGTCGCCTCCATCAGGGTCAGCATGCTCGAGGGCATCGGCATATTCGGTCGCGGCGCCTCGTATGACGGCGTGGGGGCGTTTCGCGACATAGGTCAGAACCACGTCCTCGAGATGCTCGCCGTCCTCGTCGCGGACGTGCCTGAGCTCACGACCGACGCCGCGCGCGGCCATATGTGGCAGGTGGCGCGCGCGGCGGTCCTCGGCAGGCTCGCCTCGCCCCGGGACACCTGCGAGCTTCTGCGTCGTGGACAGTATGAAGGGTATCTCTCCGAAGTTGGGGTGAACCCGGGCTCAGAGACCGAGACCGCCTTTGAGGTGATTACCTCATTTTCCTCGGGAAGGCTCGCTGGCGTGCCGCTCACCCTACAGGGAGGAAAGAGGATGGGGTCCTCCGAGGTCGAGATGGAGATCATTTTCAAGGAACGCACCGAATTGCCGCGGAGCATCGTAGTACATGTGCAGCCGACTCAGCAGATTGTCACCACCGAGCAGGACGGCTCAGTCGAAACCTTCGTCATACCGAAGACGGGCGATGCCTATGCCAATGTCCTGGCGGACGCCTTCGCGGGACGGGCACGAGATTTCGTGGGAGCCGAGGAGATACAGTATCTCTGGCGCTACACGGACAGGGTTGTCGGCTGCTGGGAGAAGGTACCTTTAGAGTCGTATGGCGAGGAGAGGCCTTTTTTGCTACAGTAGCGCGGCATCAAGGCGACGTTCGCACGCATCACAATTCACACACATCACATAAAACAACATGTTCAAACGATTTCTCATGAAGCAGGCGATGAAGTCACAGCTCAAGGATGTTCCCAAGGAACAGCAGGAGAAGATACTCGACCTCGTCGAGCGTAACCCTGACTTCTTCGAGAAGCTCGCAAAGGAGCTTCAGGCTGGTCTCAAGTCGGGCAAGGACCAGCAGACGGTCGCCATGGAGATCATGGCGCGGCACAAGTTCGAGCTCGCCAAGCTCATGGGTAAGAAGTAGTCTCAAAATAAAATACATGGCCCGTACCAAGAAAATATTCCTACTGGTGGCAAATCCCGATGCGGACTCCCTCTCGACGGCACTCGCCCAGTCATACGCCGACGGCGCCCGCGCCGCGGGTCACGAGGTGCGCCTGACCCAGATAAGCGAGATGAGGTTCGATCCGATCCTGCACAAGGGATACAAGGTCATTCAGCAGTATGAGCCCGACCTCATCAAGTTCCAGGAAGACGTTCGCTGGTGCGAGCATTTCGTGACCGTGTTCCCGGTATGGTGGTCTGATATGCCCGCATCGCTCAAGGGCCTTATCGATCGTGTCTGGATGCCTGGCTTCGCATTCAACTTCAGGAAAGGCATCATCCCCGGGTGGTACCGACGCCTCAAGGGCAGGAGCGCACGGGTCATCGTGACCTCCGACACCCACCCGCTCATGCTCTGGATCCTGTTCGGCGGAAACATCAACAGCTATGTCCGCGGCGCGCTGAGATTCTCGGGTTTTGCCCCTCTGCGAAAGACCTGGTTTTCGGGCATGCGAAAGCTTTCGCCCGAGAAGGCACAGAGAATGATTCGAAAGATGGGTATGATGGGGAGGAAGGCGAGATAAAATAAGAAAGCCGCCCTGATGCCAGGGCGGCTTTTGTGTGGGCGGCGACTACGCCGCCTTGAGCGAGAGGCGTCCAGTCGGCATTGTCTCGGTGCCTAGAAGGAACCTGTCGAAGAGCCTGAGCTCGAACTGAAGGCCTGTGCCGTCAGGCGTGAAATTGGTCTTGAGCGTCAGGTCTTTGGGCAGAGTCTCTTTGACGTATTCATGTCCCACATTGTCGAGCATCTGGCGATTCCAGAGACTTTGCGGAATGAGCATCTCGAATGTCACCGTAGACACGGTCCGCTTTCCTTCGATCAGGTTGAGTTGAACGCGAACGTCTCGATCCTTCTTGTCCTTGCCGATGAGGGTAAAGCCGAAAGTCAGTCGAAGGTTCTCTGAGAAAAGGTCCTTGATGCCCTCGGGAAGGGCAATAGTGCTGGTTGTCTTCATAAAATGAGCGGGAGTTTCTGCGGGTTGGGTTTGTTTACTTTATACCTCTTTTCGAATCAAGTGTCAATTATTTCGCGAAGGGTCGATTGTGCGCTATAGTTTGTTCACCATTCTCTCCATTCATGAATAAAAAAACGTTCCTTATCGCATTCGCCGCGTCCTTCGCCCTCGCGTTGCTCGGCGGCGGTCTGTACCGTCAGTCGGCCGCCGCCGATATTTCAAATGCCGCGGCCGCCGCGAGCCCGCTTTTGGTTTCACCCGCGAGCGCGACGGAAATATTTCGGGGCGACATTTCAAAAAGGCAGGTGATATTCACCTTTGATGCTGGCGGTTCGACCGAGTCTGCCGACAGGGTCCTCGAGACACTCGCCAAGCACCAGGTGCGCGGCACGTTCTTCGTCACGGGGGAAATGGTCGAATCTCACCCCGACCTCGTTGCTCGCGTCAAGGCTGGCGGGCACGAAATATTCAATCACACCTATGACCATCCGAATCTAACAATGGTTTCGGATGAGGGGATAGCAGAAGAGCTTAATAAGATGAAGAAATCGCTCGAGAGTGTCGTTGGTACCTCCTCCATGCCTTATTTCAGGGCTCCGTATGGCGAACGTGACGTCCGGGTGAGGGAAGTGGCCGCTCGGGCCGGGTATCAGTCTGTCTATTGGACTGTGGACGCCCTGGATTGGGCGGTGGGGCGAGGTGAGACCGCGTCACGGGTAAGGGAAAGGATCCTGTCGTCCCTCGCCCCGGGGAATATCTACCTCATGCATGTGGGGGACGGCATAACAGGCGAGATTCTCGACGAGGTGTTTACCTCCATAGAGTCCAGGGGGTATGCGATAGTGTCTTTAACCCAAGGTCTATGAAAGAGATACTCTCCTTTTTCCTCGCGTTTCTGACCGCCACGAGTTCCCCTATTGCGTCGATGACCCTGCCCGTGCGCGTAAACCCTGCCATTGCTCACGACAAGGTTCGCGTCCTCATCGTTCCCGGTCACGAGCCTGTCTCGGGCGAGGGCGCCCGATTTGGCAGCATAGAGGAGCGTAATCTTGTGGTCGAGATCGGTCAGGACCTCGAGCGATTTCTCAACGCCGATCCGGACTATCAGGCATTTATCACCCGTGACCTGGACTCATGGAACCCCGCCTTTGCGGATTATTTCAAGGACAACTGGGGTGACATCTCCTCCTGGCAGAAGGCCTCAAAGAAGAGCGCGTCAGAGGCCTTGCCCATAGGATCTTCAAGTACGGTTACGGTAATCCATAATCCCGCGCCGAACGATGTTGCGTTGCGCCTCTATGGCATCACCAAGTGGTCGAACGAGAATGACATCGACCTGATGCTGCACCTTCATCTGAACGATTATCCCGGACATGGCAGGAAGACTCCGGGAAAATACTCCGGTTTCGTCATGTACAGCCCAGCCCTGCAGTATGGCAACAGCTCCTCGACCGATGCCGTGGCGCACGCGATATATGAGCGCCTCGCCGCCTACAATCCAAAGAGCAACCTTCCCGTCGAGTCAAAGGGAATAATCGACGACCCCGAGCTCATCGCCGTCGGGGCACATAACACGTCAAAGGCGGCAAGTCTCGTCATTGAGTACGAGTATCTCTATAGGCCGCAGCTCACCAGTCCCGACGTGAGAAGCCTCGCCCTGAAGGACTTTGCTTATCAGACCTATCTGGGGCTCAAGGACGCTTTCGCCGAGGGTGCTTCATCGACAAGGCTTTCGTACGACCCATCGATCTTGTATGACTGGTCCACGCCCGTCGTCGGCGCCGCATCAGACTCCCGGGACATCTATGCGCTGCAGACAGCCCTCATCATGGCCGGCGAATATCCGCCGAAAGGGAGGACGGGAAATGACTGTCCCCACAGTGGCTCCCTCGGCCCATGCACTAGTTCGGCCCTCGCCGCATTTCAAAAGAAGCAGGGCATAGCGGGCGAGGGTATCGGCGGGGCAATGACCTTCGAGGCGCTCAAGGCCGTATATGACGGAAAATAGGCCTCTCAGTTGAAATTAGGCCCGATAACGAGTAGTATGGGCACCTATGGCACTATCAATCGGCATCGTCGGGCTCCCCAACGTCGGTAAATCAACACTTTTCAACGCGCTCACCAAAAAGGGCGTGCTTATTGCCAATTATCCTTTCGCAACCATCGACCCGTCCGTCGGCGTGGTTGCCGTTCCTGACGAGCGTCTCTACAAGCTCGCCGAATTTTCAAAGACTAAGAAAATAGTCCCCGCCGCAGTCGAGTTTGTGGACATCGCTGGCCTGGTGAAGGGCGCGTCCGACGGCGAGGGCCTCGGAAACAAGTTCCTCTCGAACATTCGTGAGACCGACGCCATCGCCGAGGTCGTCCGCATCTTCGAGGACACCGACATCATCCATGTCGACGGCAAGATAGAGCCGATGAAGGACATCGAGGTCATCAACCTGGAGCTCATCATGGCCGACCTCCAGACCGTCACCAAGCGCCATGCTAATCTGGGCAAGGAAATTCGTTCGGGCAAGAAGGAGGTGCTCATGGAGGCCGCCATGCTCGAGCGCGTGCAGAAGGCTTTGGAGGCGGGACAGCTCGCGTCGACCGTGCCCGTCGACGAGTACGAGGCCCCGATGCTCCGCTCGCTTCATCTCCTCACCTCAAAGAAAATTCTTTATATCCTGAACAAGAAGTCAGGCGGCGTTAATTTGGACGAGCCAAAGGATGGTATCGTGGACGAACGTTATGTGAGACTTATGGACTTCATGAAGTCGAGCGGATCGAGCCATGTCATCGTCGATGCGGGCATTGAGAACGACGTGCGCGACATGACCGAGGCCGAGAAGACCGAGATGCGCGACCTCGGCGGCATCGACAACGGCATCGACAGCCTCATCAAGAAGAGCTACGAGATGCTCGGCCTCATGACCTATTTCACGACCGGCGAGATCGAGACCCGCGGCTGGACCATTCAAAAAGGCTGGACCGCCCCTATGGCAGGCACTGCCATTCACGGAGACTTCAAGGACAGGTTCATCAAGGCCGAGGTCATCGAATGGGACAAGCTCATCGCCTCGGGATCGTTCGCCAACGCTCGCGAGAAGGGACTCATACGAACCGAGGGGAAGGAATATATAGTGAAGGATGGGGAGGTGATGGAGTTTAAGATTTAAACAAAAGACCGACAACCATTTCTGGCTGCCGGTCGATGACGGTCTTGGAATTCAACTGGACAAACGCACACATGTCAGGAACATGCCTCCGAATGTGTTTACGACTATGAGTATGTAACAACTAATAAGCGTTACAACCACATCGGCCGTTGGCAATGGAAACTTGTTGCGGGCGTTACGTTTGTTATCCAGAGGGTATCGTATGTCGATTGGACACGTTCGACGATACTCGTCCTGGATAGCCCAGTAACTTTTTACCCAAGGAATCCGTGGAATTAACCACGAGATCAAGAAGGCCAAAAGTCCACCAAGGAAGGTCGGGATTAGAGCTTGAATGATCATCATAAATCACCTTTCGGGTTGATTGTTTACTGAAGATACATTAACATGTATCAAGTAATCTGTCAACACAGAAGACAGTGGTCTCATAGAGTTTAGTATCTAGCGAAAAGCCCCCCCCATTTGGGGGGCCTTTTCGACGGTGCATAACTTCCTTGTTGCCCCTTGCCACGTTGATATAATTAATGGGTAAAAGTCGCGGTAGTCATTATCAGCAATAATCATCATTCGTATGAAAATTTTGCATAAAATCGCATCAGTGCTCGTCTGGGTCGGTGCCCTCAACTGGGGACTCGTCGGCATCGGCAGCTTCTTCTCGGGAGACTGGAATGTCGTTCATGCCATCCTCGGCGGCTCCTTGACGCTCGAGAACCTCGTCTATGTTTTCGTTGGTGCCTCAGCCGTATATGCTGCCGCGACCCACAAGTCGAGCTGCAAGGACTGTCAGGTCGACGCCCCAGAGCAGTCTCCGACCATGTAGTCTGTCATTTTGATCCGATTCATATCAGTATAGAAACGCCTCAATCAGTTGAGGTGTTTCTATTTTAGACGTATGATAAGGCCATGAACAAGCCACAAACAACCCCAAAGGACTTCTTTCTCTATGTCGGAGCAATCATAGCCCTGTATGTGAGCGCGGGAAGCCTTCTCGCCGTCCTCTTTTCGATAATCGGGGCCATATTCCCGGACGCCGTTGCCAGATCATATGACTATTACAACGGCGGGATGAGATTCGCCATCGCCTCCCTCATCATCATCTTTCCGATGTATATCGCCCTCTCGTGGATCATCCGTCGGGACATCGTGGCCAATCCCGAGAAGCGCGAGCTGTCCGTGCGCAAGTGGCTCGTCTATCTGACCCTCTTCGTCACGGGCCTCGTCGTCGTGGGAGACCTTGTCACCGTGCTCAACGTGTTTCTGGGCGGCGAGGTCACCGTCCGCTTCATCGCCAAGGTCATCGCTACCCTCGTCGTCTCTGGCGCAATCTTTGGATACTATCTCTATGACATCAGGCGATCGGCCGACGAGAACAAGAGGGTCTCTCGAATCATCGTCGTCGCCTCTGCCGCGTTCGTCCTCGGCACGCTCGTCTGGGGCTTCGCCGTCATGGGTTCGCCGTCAAAGGCCCGAAACCTTCGATTCGACGACACCCGCACGAGCGACCTCCAGAGCATTCAGTGGCAGATTATAAACGTCTGGCAGCAGAAGGGCGCGCTTCCGGCCCAGCTCTCTGACTTGAACGACTCCCTGTCATACTTCAGCCTGCCGATCGACCCAGAGACGGGTGCTTCCTATGTGTACGAGAAGACCGCCGCGAAGGCGTTCAAGCTCTGCGCCACCTTCGCACTGGGCACCGCTGACGGGGCGGCAAGCGGCGTATCGGCATCGGTCGTCAGGCCGTACGGGGTGACCGACACCAATTGGAAGCATTCCGCCGGGACGCACTGTTTCGAACGCACCATTGACGCGGCCCTCTATCCCGTGAACGCAAAGGCCATATAGTCCCCATGAAGCAGTACGATCACAGGAAAATAGAAGGGAAGTGGCAGGAGGAGTGGGAGAAGGCCGACATATATGCGGCCAATGACGCGAGCGACAAGAAGAAGTTCTACCCGCTCGTCGAGTTTCCCTTCCCATCAGGCTCGGGCCTCCACACGGGCCATATCCGCAGCTATACCGCCATGGACATCGTCGCCCGCAAGCATCGCATGCAGGGCGAGAACGTCCTCTATCCCATAGGATGGGATGCCTTTGGCCTGCCCACCGAGAACTATGCCATCAAGACGGGCCGTCAGCCCAAGGACGTGACCAAGGAGAATACCGACAATTTCCGCAGGCAGCTCAAATCGCTCGGCCTCTCCTTTGACTGGTCGCGCGAGGTGAACACCACCGACCCCGAATATTTCAAGTGGACTCAGTGGATTTTCCTCAAGATGTACGAGAAGGGCCTGGCGTACAAGGCCAAGATTGCAATAAACTGGTGTCCCAAGGACAAGATCGGCCTGGCGAACGAGGAGGTGGTCAACGGCTGCTGCGAGCGCTGTGGCACGCCTGTCGAGCAGCGCGAGAAGGAGCAGTGGATGCTTGCCATCACCAAATACGCGGATCGCCTTTATGACGATCTCGACGGCGTGGATTACCTCGAGCGCATCAAGATTCAGCAAAGGAATTGGATCGGCCGCTCCGAGGGCGCAGAGATAAGTTTCCCCGTAAAGGATTCTAAAGAAAATATACAGGTGTTCACGACTCGTCCCGACACCCTGTTCGGCGTCACCTACGTCGTGCTCGCCCCTGAACACCCGCTTGTCTCGAGGCTTTCTGCCGCGAATCGGGACGCTGTCGATTCCTACGTCTCGTCTGCGTCGAAGAAGGACGAGATAGAGAGAACGGACGCGAAGAAGGAGAAGACGGGTGTTCGACTCGAGGGGGTCGTTGCCGTGAATCCTGCAAATGGCGTGGAAGTGCCGGTGTTCGTCGCCGATTACGTGCTCGCCCAATACGGAACGGGTGCCGTCATGGCGGTCCCGGCACATGATGAGCGTGATCTGAGTTTTGCCAAGAAATACGATCTGCCGATTCGTCTCGTCATCGAGCCCCTCTTCGTAAAGACGGATGGGGTTGATGCCGTCAGGAGCGACAAGCCCTTCGTGGAGCGAACCGCGGCACTCTGCATCGTAAAGCACTGGTCAGAGGATACGTATCTCTGCTCGAAATGGAAATCGAATGACTGGCAGGGTTTCATCACGGGCGGCGTCGAGGATGGCGAGAGCGTGGCCCTTGCCGCGGAAAGGGAGATTGCCGAAGAGACTGGCTACAAGAGCGCGAAATACGTCCGAACCTGCGGCAGGCTCCATTCCCAGTTCTATCATGGGGTGAAGGGCGTCAACAGGTTCGCTCATTTTGACGTCGTATATCTCGAACTCCAGGATGGCGATGTTGCCGAAATGGCCCAGGAGGAAAAGGATCTCCATGACGTGCATTGGGTCTCAAGGTCTGATGTGAGGAATTTCGTCAATCGTGAGGATATGAAAACCGCGTGGGATATGTTTTCTGGAAGCCAATGCCTCACGGGCGATGGCATCCTCGCCAACTCGGGCGCATTCGACGGATTGGATTCCGAGGGTGCCCGTAGGAAGATAACCGATGCGGTAGGGGGGTCGTGGGTCAAGAAGTTCAAGCTCCGCGACTGGGTGTTCTCCCGTCAGCGCTATTGGGGCGAGCCGATGCCGATGATTTACTGTGCGCGGTGCGGCTGGGTTCCCGTGCCTGAAAAGGATCTGCCTGTCGAATTGCCTGCTGTACAGAAATACGAGCCGACGGATACCGGTGAATCCCCGCTCGCGGCCATCGACGAATGGGTCAACGTCAAATGCCCGAACTGCTCCGGTCCCGCCCGTCGCGAGACTGACACCATGCCTAACTGGGCAGGCTCTTCGTGGTACTTCCTTCGATATGTCGATCCAAAGAACAAGGAAGTGTTCGCCGATCCGAAGAAGCTGTCCCTGTGGACCCCCATCGATTGGTACAACGGCGGCATGGAGCACACCACTCTTCACCTCCTCTACTCGCGCTTCTGGCACAAATTCCTTTTTGACCTTGGCCTCGTCCCCACGAGCGAGCCTTATCTGAAGCGAACCTCGCATGGCATGATTCTGGCCGAGGGCGGCGAGAAGATGTCCAAGTCTAGGGGCAATGTCATCAATCCCGATGACCTGGTGGACACCTATGGGGCGGACACTCTCCGCGTGTACGAGATGTTCATGGGTCCTTTCGATCAGGCAATCTCGTGGGACGGCAGGGGCCTCATCGGACCGCGTCGATTCATCGAGCGTGTCTACTCGCTCGCTCAAGAGGTATCGGGTGAAAGCCTGGGCAGAGAGGCCGACGTCCTGCTCCAGAAGACCGTGCAGAAGGTCTCTGTCGACATCGAGTCGATGGGCTTCAACACCGCCATATCGGCCCTCATGATACTAGCCAATAAGCTGGGTGACGAGGCGAACGTGCCCAAGGAGCCTTTCTCAACCTTCCTCCGGCTCCTCGCGCCCTTCGCCCCCCATGTCGCCGAGGAGCTCTGGCACGATCTGGGCAATAAGGATTCCATACACATGGCCCCATGGCCGGTCGCCGACCAGTCAAAGCTCGCGGAAGAGGAGTCGACCATCGCCGTGCAGATAAACGGCAAGGTACGAGCCACCTTTAAGGCATCGAAGGCCGCCACGAAGGATGATCTGGAGGGGGCGGCTTTCAGTCTGGACGAAGTGAAGAAGTGGGTGGGGGAGAATAATCCGAAAAAGGTCATCGTGGTGCCGGGCCGGCTCGTGTCGATCGTCATCTGACCCTCCGAAAGCCCCAAAACATTGACAGACCCCTTGACAGTCCGCAAAGCTTGACTTAACATGGAACCAATGATAAAAAGATAAATATGAATTCCCTTACGATCAAACCAAAACAAGTCGTCAAAGCTCTTTTGAAGAGCCTTCCCGACAGGGCTCAGGAAGTCATCGTCAAACGATACGGCCTTGGCAAGGAAATCGAGAAGATGACCCTTGAAGCCATTGGAAAGTCGTATGGAATTACCCGCGAGCGAGTTCGACAGATAGAGAACTACGCTATCGCCAACATCCAGAAGTCCAAGGAGTACGAGGCCCAGGCGCCCGCCTTCAAGGAGCTTGAGAACATGATCAACACCATGGGCGGAGTCATCGCCGAGGAGGATCTTCTCGATGCCGTGTCAAAGGACGCCAGCACCCAGAACCATTTCTACTTCCTTCTCGTTCTCGGACGAACCTTCAAGTGGCAGAAGGAGGATGAGCACTTCAAGCACAGGTGGCACATTGACGACAATCATTCGAAGAAGATCGAGGATGCCCTCCGCAAGCTCTACAAGAACCTCAAGGATGACGATATCATCCCCGAGTCAGAGATGATCGATACGTTCCTCAACCACATCGAGGACATGAACGATCAGTACAGGAACAACGAGATCCTCAAGCGATGGCTCTCGGTGTCGAAGAAGGTCGGCAAGAATCCGCTCGGCGAGTGGGGCGTCGCAAGCTCATCGAACATCAAGGCAAAGGGCATGCGAGACTATGCCTTCCTCGTCATTCGCAAGCATGGTTCGCCAATCCACTTCCGCGAGGTCGACAAGCAGATCCAAAAGATGTTCGGCAAGACCGCCCATGTCGCCACGACTCACAACGAGCTCATCAAGGACCCTCGCTTCGTGCTCGTCGGACGCGGACTCTATGCGCTCTCCGAGTGGGGCTATATGTCAGGCGTGGTAAAGGATGTCATCCGAAACATCATTGAGAAGAGCGGTCCCCTCACCAAGAAGGAGGTCATCGACAAGGTTCTCAAGGAGCGCTATGTTAAGGAGAACACCATACTCGTCAATCTCCAGAACCCTAAATATTTCAAGAAGGACAAAGAGGGGAAGTATTCGATAGCATAAGATAAAAATCCCGAGTTCTGCTCGGGATTTTTATTTGATATACTATTCCCGTGACCTACATAATCTCTCTTCTCGACTTCGCCCTGACGATCGCCCTGCCTAGCGTAGTCACCTGGCTTTTCTTCTTTGCGGGGGTTTGGGTGCCGATCATTTTCTTCGAGTGGGCCTGGGGCATGTGGGTTCGCTATGTCAGGTATGCTTGGTACATGAAGGAGCCAAAAATCCTGCTCGAGATAAAGCTCCCCGCCGAGACCATGAAGTCCCCACTCGCCATGGAGCTGGTGCTCACGGGCCTCTATCAGACGAGCGGCGAGGGAACCCCTATCGATCGCTATTGGCTGGGCAAGGCAAGACCCTGGTTCTCTCTCGAGATCGCCTCAGTTGACGGCGAGATACATTTCTACATTTGGACTTTCAAGAGCCAGCAGTCGATCGTCGAGGCAAATATTTATGCCCAGTATCCAGACGTCGAGATACACGAGGCCAAGGACTACACTGAGGCCGTGTTCTTCGATCCGGCGAAATACGACATTATGGGATGTCGCTTTGAGGCAACCGGTCCCGATCCGCTGCCGATAAAGACCTATGTGGACTATGGCCTCGACAAGGATCCCGACGAGGAGTTCAAGGTTGATCCCATGGCCCCCCTTCTCGAGTTCATGGGTTCCATAAAGAAGGGCCATCAGGCCTGGGTTCAGATCGTCATACGCGCCCATACGGCAGAGAAGACGCCGACGAACGAGAAGTATCCAGACCACTGGAAGGACGAGGCCAAGGAGCTCATCGAGGAGATCATGAAGGAGGGCGTCATCGAGAGCGAGGACGACGAGGAGCCCGCAAAGACGCCTCGCCTGACCTCGGGGCAGAAGGATCGCATCGAGGCCATCGAGCGCAGCGTCTCCAAGTACGCCTTCGACGCGGGCGTGCGAATCATCTACATCGCGACCAAGGACATCTTCGACAAGGGAAACGGCGGGGGGCTCATGGGATCCCTCAAGCAGTTCAACGCGCCGCATCTGAATGGCTTCAAGCCGGCCGAGCCGATGTCGTTTGACTACAAGTGGCAGGACTGGACGGGCAGGAAGCTCCTCAAGCGAAAGATCGAGCATTTCGGCGCGTATTGCTATCGCGGCTTCTTCCACTATCCGTTCATGAGCAAGCATACCGTCCTCAACACGGAGGAGCTCGCCACCATCTACCACTTCCCAGGCAGTGCCGTCAGGACGCCGAACCTCAAGCGCATTCCTTCCAAGCGCGCCGACGCCCCTTCGAACCTTCCCGTATAACCTTCATGGAAGAACCCTTGCTTTACATACAGGAGCCGACGCCCCTGCCGCAGCTCCCGGCCCCCAAGTGGTGGCACCGGTTCTATGCCGTTCGCCGTTCCGCGCTCGCGGGGACACTCCTCGCCCTCGTGTTCATGCTCGACTTCGGTTTCATCGCTTCGGCCCCAAAGGCATTTCCCGTCGACACCGTATTCTCCGTCGCGGCGGGAGAGACTCTCTCGGGCGCGGCGGCGACGCTCCAGTCGCACGGCCTCATACGCTCCGCGTTCCTCTTCAAGGCCCTTCTCACCGTCTTCGGCGGCAGTACCAGGGGCCTCGTGGCCGGCGACTATTATATGCCTATCCGAGAGGGTGCCGTCGGCATCGCCTGGAGGCTTTCGCACGGGCAGTATGACCTTCAGAAAAATCGGGTGACCATACCCGAGGGCTTCAGCTCGGTGGACATCGCGGCTCGTCTGGCCGCAAGGTTCAATACGTTCAACTCTAAGGAGTTCCTAAGACTCGCCCGGCCGTACGAGGGATATCTTTTTCCCGACACCTATTTCTTTCTCTCGAATGTCACCGCGGCAGAGGTCGTCAAAGCAATGACCGACAACTATCAGGGCAGGATACAGGGGCTTGCACTTCAGATAGAGGCCTTCGGCAAGCCAATCAAGGACGTCATCACCATGGCATCGATAGTCGAGGACGAGGCACGCACCGACGAGTCCCGTCGCATGATTGCGGGCATTCTCTGGAAGCGCCTGAAGATAGGGATGCCCCTTCAGGTGGATGCCGCCTTTGCCTTCGTGAACGGCAAGAAATCGAGCGCTGATCTGACCCTTGATGACCTGGCCATTGATTCGCCTTACAATACATATAAGAACAGAGGCTTGCCGCCGGGGCCCATATCGAATCCGGGCCTCGCCGCCATCGAGGCAACCGTGAGCCCGACCCCATCCGAATATTTCTATTATTTGAGCGACAAGGACGGAGTGATGCACTATGCGGTGACGAATGACGAGCACGTGGCGAACAAGGACAGATATCTCAGATAAGATGTTGAGGAAGGATTTTTCCCATGGTATCGTTGCGCCATGGAAGGTCAAACTAACCCCATCGGCAAAAAAGTCTTCGTCGGCATGTCCGGCGGCGTGGATTCGTCGGTCTCGGCCGCACTCCTCAGGGAGCGTGGCTTTGACGTGACGGGTGTCTTCATCAAGGTCTGGCAGCCGGATTGGATGGAATGCACCTGGAGGGAGGATCGTCTCGATGCCATGCGCGTAGCCGCTGTCCTCGACATCCCTTTTGTCACCCTCGACCTCGAGAAGGAGTACAAAAGGGAGGTGGTCGACGACATGATCGCTCAATACAAGGCGGGAAGAACCCCGAACCCCGATGTCCTGTGCAATCGTCACGTGAAGTTCGGCGGGTTCTTTGACTGGGCCATGGCCCAGGGCGCCGATTTTGTCGCCACGGGGCATTATGCCCAGGTTCAGGGTGGTGACGCTGTCTCGGGCGCGGTACGGCTGCTTTCTGGCAGGGACTCGGGCAAGGACCAATCTTATTTTCTCTGGCAGCTTTCAGCCAAGGTCCTTGCGAGGACGCTCTTTCCCGTGGGTGGGATGGAAAAGGCGGAGGTGCGCAGGCTTGCCGTAAAATTCGATCTGCCCAATGCCGCAAAGAGGGATAGCCAAGGCCTCTGCTTCGTTGGCAGGGTGGACATGAAGGAGTTTCTCGGCCATTACATAGCGGCCCGCAAGGGAGGCGTTCTCGATGACTGTGGGGAGGTCATCGGCGAGCATGACGGAGCGATCTTTCTGACCCTCGGCGAACGACGGGGCTTTTCGGTCACGAGGAAGACGGCGACCGATGCGCCCTATTATGTCACCGCTCGCGATATCGATAAAAACACCGTCACCGTTTCGCATAAGGCCGTGGACGGAAGCCTTCCTGTCGAAAAAAAGGAAGTCGTCGTAGATGGCCTCAATTGGATAGGGGAGATGCCTGAAATCGACAAACCCTACACCGCCCGCATCCGCCATCTCGGCGAGCTCTTGTCGTGCGAATTAACCTCGATCAAGAAGGGTCGTGCTGAGCTCACCTTCACTCAGCCCTTGGTCATCTCACCCGGTCAGTCCGTGGTCATCTATAATGGCGAGATCTGCCTTGGCGGAGGCATTGCTTTATAGTGTAAACAGTGGTATAATAGTCAGTGGAATAATTCCACGCTCAAACATCATATATCAGAGCGTTGTTTGGTTAGGAAATAAGGAGGTTCTATGAAAAAAACGTCTTTAAAGACAAGCGCGTTCCTGAAGACCTTCAGGGGTGTTCCTGCCTGGGCATTGACTCCCGGCATGGCACCAAAGGTCTTCAGGGCGCGGGACCATCAGCTCAGGCTTCTCTCGAGCAGCGTCTATTTTATCGGCTCGATTGGGTTCGTCAGCGTGCTCTATGCCACGGGAATGATTTCCTGGGGGCTCGCTATCGGTTTGGGTCTCGTCTTTCTCGTCGCCTTCTCCTTCATGACGCAGGAGGTGTTGGACGAGATACAGCTTGATGAAGCCGAGGCTGGGGAATATTCAAACTGGAAGATTTTCCTCTCCCTCCGTGGGGTTCCCGGGTTCAGTTCCTATAAGACGCCCGAGGATTTCAAAATGGGATGCCGGATCCTTCTGACGGCCTTGGCAGCCCAGCCTGAGGGATATCTAAGGCGGCCCTTCCACCAGCGATATGCGATCATGCGTGAGCTCGGCTTTGTCGATGTCTCCAAGGATCAAATCGAGGAGCTTGCGAGAGCGATCGTTTCGGCGTAGGCCCAACGTTCGTTTACCCAAAGCCGCACCACACCAGGTGCGGCTTTTTTGTCGGCGGTGTCGGTATGGTATGCTATTTCCATGACTAACATAATGGTGGTAAAGCTTAATGGGAAGCTCGAGCCCTTCGACTCGACCAAGCTTAACTCGTCTCTTCGAAGCGCGGGGGCGAGCGATGCGCAGGCGTCGGAGATAACCGCCCATATCGAGGGCGAGATCATCGACGGCATGTCGACGAGCGACATCTATCGCCACGCCTTCGACCTCCTTCACTCTTCGTCAAAGCCCCTCGCCGTCAGATATTCAATGAAGCGCGCCGTCTCAGAGCTCGGTCCCAACGGCTTTCCTTTCGAGAAGTTCGTGGCCGAGATATTCAAGGCCAAGGGATATGAGGCCGTCACCGATCAGGTCGTCTATGGCGCTTGCGTCGAGCACGAGATGGACGTGGTCGCCTGGAAGGATGAGGAGCTGCTCATGATCGAGGCGAAATTCCACAATGAGCCGGGCCTCAAATCAGATTTGAAGGTGGCGCTCTATGTGAAGGCCCGCTTCGACGATCTCAAGGACGAGCTCTTCGACTATGGCGGCAGGAAGAGAAGGCTCACCTCATGGTTTCTTGTCACCAACACCAAGTTCACCGATCATGCCATCCGCTATGCCCGCTGCAAGGGACTTTCCCTCATCGGCTGGAACTATCCCGAGAAGGGCAATCTCGAGGACCTCATCACTGAGGCGGGGCTTCATCCGCTGACCTGCCTCACGACCCTCTCCGTGGCCGAGAAGCAGTCTCTCATGTCTTTCGGAATCGTCCTGTGCAGGCAGGTGCGGGAGAACGAGGCACGACTCGAGCAACTTGGGGTCGCCAAGAAGAAGATCCCGGCCCTGTTCGAGGAGATCAGGGCCGTCTGCTCCTAATTTTCGTATCGCAAATCCTCACCCAATGAAAAACCTCTCGCCGTTTTCCAAAAAAGTACTCAGGGCGGTGAAGGCCATCCCCTCGGGTTCGACTCTCTCATATGGCGAAGTGGCCAGGAAGGTCGGCAATGCCGGCGCCGCACGCGCCGTCGGCACCCTCATGTCCCACAATCTCGATCTCGCCGTGCCTTGTCATCGGGTCATTCGCGCGGACGGAAAGATCGGCGAGTACAACGGCCTTCGCGACGCCAAGGGGCCGAAAGGGAAGCTTGCGGTACTCAGGGCCGAAAAGCTCGAGGTCATACGCGATGAGGTGCTTGCCCTCGCCGAGTCGCCGCTCTATTCCTATCGCGTCGAGAACGGCTATTTTCCCGTCATAGGCGAGGGAAGCCACACGGCCCATATCATGTTCGTCGGCGAGGCGCCGGGCGAGACCGAGGCAAAGACCGCCAAGCCTTTTTGCGGTCGCTCGGGCAAGCTCCTCGATGAACTCCTGGCCTCGATCAAGATGGATAGGGCATCGGTATATGTCACCAATCTCGTGAAGGATCGCCCTCAGGCCAACCGCGACCCCGAGCCTGCCGAGATCGCCCTCTATGCGCCGTTCCTCGAAAGGCAGATCGATATCATCCAACCCAAGGTCATCGCCACCCTCGGCAGGCATTCGATGAAGTTCGTCTTTGAGAAGTATGGGCTCTCGGCGGAACTGAGGCCCATCTCGAAAATACATGGCCAGGTATTCCAGGCCATCGCCTCGTACGGCCCCGTCACGGTGGTCGCCCTGTACCATCCCGCCGCGGCCCTCTATAATGGCTCGATGAAGCCGACGCTGATAGAAGACTTTAAAGTGCTCAGCAAATATAAGTAAGACACGCTAACTATTTTTCATTATGAAAACCACCTGGAACCTCGGACTGCTGTATAGGGGCCATGACGACCCAAGGATAGAGAAGGACATTCGCTCGGGCGAGCGTGCCTTTGCCGCGTTCGAAAAGAAGTACAAGGGCAAGACGGATTATCTCAAGAACGAGGCCAGGTTTCTGGCGGCCCTGACCGAGTTCGAGGAGATGTTCAGGGACCTGCGTCTCTCTGGCCCCGTCATGTACTTTCACTATGTCAAAGACCTCGATGGGTCTGACGTCGTTGCCCAGGCGCGGGAGACCCAGTTTTCCGAGCGATATGCCAAGAATGACCAGCGCATCGCCTTCTTCGAGCTCTCCATCGCCAAGATACCCGTCCCGCTCCAGAGGAAGTTCCTCGCGTCAAAGAAGCTCGCCCATTTCAGATACTATCTCAAGACCATATTCGACCGCTCGAAGCACAATCTCTCGGAGGCCGAGGAGAAGATCATGAGGCTCAAGTCCATTCCCGCGCATGACCAGTGGATAAACGCCACCGAAAAACTGCTTGGTAAGATGACTGTTGATTTCAAGGGGAAGAGCATCCCTCTGCCCGAGGCCGGAAACATGATTGGCGATCTGCAGCTGCCTGATCGACGCGAGCTCCATGATTCCCTCATGAAGACCCTCGGCACCATTGCCGACGTTGCCGAAGGGGAGCTAAACGCCATTGCCACCAACAAGAAGATAAATGACGAGCTCCGCGGCTACAAGGAGGCGTATGACGCCACCATCCTTGGTTATCAAAATGATCGAAAGAGCGTCCTTGCCCTGGTCGATGTCGTTACCAAGAATTTCCACATAAGCCACAGGTTCAACAGGGTGAAGGCCCAGCTCCTCGGCCTCGATCGCCTGAGCTATGCCGACAGAAACGCCGGAATCGAGCCAGAGGTGAAGGAGGTCTCGTTCGATGAGGCTGTGGAGATTCTCCGCGATGTGTTTGGTTCTATTCATCCTCGCTACCTCTCGATACTTGACGGATATCTCGAGCGGGGCCAGATTGACGTGTATCCAAAAAAGGGGAAGAAGGGTGGTGCTTATTGTTCCGGCTCCCTCAACCTCCCGACGTTTGTCATGCTCAATTACACGAATACCCTGGATCAAGTATCTACTTTCGCGCATGAGATGGGTCATGCCATTCATACCGAGCTCTCCGAATCACAGAGTCCCTTTTATCAGGACTATTCGACGTCTACCGCGGAGGTGGCAAGCACCCTCTTCGAATCTTTCGTCTTTGACGCTCTTTTCGAAAAGATGTCTGACAAGGAAAAGGTTGCCGCGCTTCACAACAAGATAAACGATGATGTCTGCACGATCTTCCGTCAGATAGCTTGTTTCAATTTCGAGGCGGAGATGCATGAAATCGTGCGCGAGAAGGGCGGCATATCGACGGACGAGCTGCGCGAGCTCATGAACAAACACATGGCCTCGTATCTCGGTCCCGTGTTCGGTCTCAAGCCAGAGGACGGGAACTATTTCGTTTCATGGGGCCATCTTCGTCGATTCTTCTACGTCTATTCGTACGCCTTCGGTCAGCTCGTCTCGAAAGCGCTGTATGCGAATTACAAGAAGGATAAGAAGTATCTCGACAAGATAAACGCCTTCATGACAGCGGGCGGTTCCGATTCCCCCGAGAATATTTTTAAATCGGCAGGCATCGACGTCACCAAACCTGATTTCTGGAAGGCGGGACTGGCTTCGATCGAGGCTGATATCGAAAGGCTGGAGAAGCTTTCCGCGAAGAGGTAAATACGCTAGTATGGTTTCCATGCAAACACCCATGACATCAGCCGAGATACGCAGGCGGTTCCTCGCCTTCTTTGCGGCTCGTGGCCATGCCATCATGCCTTCGGCTTCGCTCGTGCCCGAGAATGACCCATCTGTGCTCTTCAACACCGCGGGAATGCAGCCTTTGGTGCCCTATCTCTTGGGCGAGAAGCATCCTGCCGGCACTCGATTAGCCAACTTTCAAAAATGCGTTCGCACGGGCGATATCGACGACATCGGCGACAATACCCACGCGACCTTCTTTGAGATGATGGGCAACTGGTCGCTCGGCGACTATTTCAAGGAGGAGGCGATCAACTGGAGCTTCGAGCTTCTCACCTCGAAGACCGAGGGTTTCGGCCTCGACCCTCAGCGACTCTATGTCACTTGCTTCGAGGGCGACGAGAACGCGCCTCGCGACGAGGAGACCGCCGAAATATGGCGTGGCATCTTTGCAAAAAACGGAGTGATGGGCGAGCGTGTCTATTTCATGCCCGCAGACAAGAACTGGTGGCAGCCGGGCCCGAATGGCCCCTGCGGTCCCGACACGGAGATGTTCTATGACCTCACGGGCAGTCTGATCGAGGGCATGACCAAGGCCGAATACCTCAAGGCCGATGATGCCCAGCAGGTGGTCGAGATCTGGAACGACGTATTCATGCAGTATTTGAAGAAGGATGACAAGGTTGTCGGCATGCTCGAAAAGAAAAACGTTGACACGGGCTCGGGATTCGAGCGCGTCACCATGACGCTTCAGGGCAAGGACAATATCTTCGATACGGACATCTTCACGGGCATCATGGCCGAGGCAGGGAAGATCGCCTCGAACCTCAAGTCGCGGCGCATCGTCTCTGACCATTTGCGGGCTGCCGTATTTATGATTGCCGACGGCGTCTTGCCGGCCAACACCGATCAGGGATATGTCCTTCGCCGCCTGATTCGTCGTGCCGTATTCAACACGGACAAAAAGACCCTTTCAGGGCAGTCCGTCGAGGCCCTCGTCGGTGCCGTGGTCGCCACCTATCGCGATGTCTATCCAAATGTGGCCGCGCAGGAGGGCAAGATAGCGACCGAAATCTACAAGGAGGCAGAGAAGTTCTCGAAGGCCCTCTCGCATGGCCTCGGCGAGTTTGAGAAAATCGCCAAGCAGGGCAGGGGCATTTCTGGTTCCGAGGCATTCACCCTTTTCTCGAGCTATGGCTTCCCGATCGACCTCACCGTCGAGCTGGCAAAAGGGCGCGGCGTCTCCGTCGATCGCGCGTCATTTGACGTCGAGTTCAAGAAGCATCAGGACCTCTCTCGCGCAGGCGCAGAGCAGAAGTTCAAGGGTGGCATGGGCGACACCTCCGAGGTTTCCCTCAGATATCACACCGCCACGCATCTTCTGCATCAGGCCCTTCGCCAGGTTCTCGGCACCCATGTCCAGCAGAAGGGCTCGAACATCACGCCCGAGCGACTGCGCTTTGATTTCGTCCACACGGCGAAGATGACCGACGACGAGAAGAAGAAGGTCGAGGATATCGTGAACGCGGCCATTGCGGCCAAGCTCCCGGTCCATCGGGTCGAGCTTCCCAAGGCCGAGGCCGAGAAGACGGGCGCCCTCCATTTCTTTGGCGACAAGTATGGTGATGTTGTTTCCGTGTATTACATAGGAAGTGACATCGATTCCGCCATATCAAAGGAGTTCTGCGGCGGCCCTCATGTCGAGAACACCGGCGTACTCGGCACTTTCAAAATCCAAAAGGAAGAGGCGGTTTCCGCTGGGGTTCGCAGGATTAAGGCCGTGCTCGCGTAACGCATTGTATTAGGTTGTAATACAAAATCACTACAGCCAGCCACCCTGTAATTCACTGTAATACAGCCCGAAAAAAGACGAAAAAATGTCACTTCTCCGCGGCAACAAGTTCAGCGACTCGCATCAGACATACATCCCTGAGTCAGAGGGCGTGCTTGTGGCCGCCAAGAATCTGGAATCCGTGACCAAGATAGTCCTGAGCGTCATTGTGCCCGTGAAGTCGGGGGCGCCCCGTCTCAAAATCTCATCCATACCTGCCGGAATCAAATGCGTGGTGAGAGGGAGGAATGCCCAGCAGGATTTTTTCATATATACGAAGGAGCCATCGGTGGTCAGGCACCTTCTTCAGGAGATGTTTGGGTAACGCTTTTGCATAAAGAAAAAGGCGCGCTTTGTGAGCGCGCCCTGTTTTGCTACCTAGCTCGTCACCTCAAGTGAGTTGACTGCCGATTTGATTGTCCCCATGGACTCCTTTGCCTCGATGAGCCCAGGGTCTTCAACCACGGCGTTGAGCTCGAGTGACTTTCTGACCAAGGCATCCCTTTCTGCGATCAGTGGGTCGATCTCGGCCTTCAGCCGGCGAATCTTGGCGTCACATGCCGAGATGCGCGAGTCGACGCGTTCCTTCTCGGAAATCGCCGAATCGTAGCGCTTGACCTGCGCTGCCAGTCCCCTGATGAAACTCTGAAAGTCAGCCTGTGGCGCAAGGCTTGGGGCCTTCACCACTGATTCTGGCCTCGAGGGTTGCCGGGTATCGACACTCAGTTGCATCATGCCTTCCGCCCCTTTGATCAGGTGGCCCTCTCTGAAGCACCAGCTCATGATCTGCCCCAATGCCTTGTTAGGGCTGTCTTTCGGGACGAGGCCCTTGGATCGCATCAGGGCGCGGAATTGATCCGAGGTGAAGGGTCTGGATCCATACCCCTCCTTGATCGAATCCAATAGCAATCCGACCAGCACTTTGTCGTGGGTAAACCCTAACAGTGACTTACCCTCCTGACCTTTTGTTGTCGTGTTGTCTCCCGCCGGACCTGATAAGGTCTCAGGACTTTGGCTGGGGAAGGCGACGACCTTTGCCTGCTCTTTGGCGACAGTCGTCACCTTGGGTTCTATGGCCATCCCGTTCACGAACACCCCTCCTGACGCACCGAGCTTGTCCATGACCATGTTTCGCAGGCACTCACCCTTGACCTCATCGCACCGTAGGTAGCAACGGTGATATGAGTCATTTTTGCTGTTGTGCTTCACGTCTAACGTGAGGCTGCTGGTGGTCGATGACTTAACCTTGATATGCGGGGGCTGTCCACCGTTGCTGCGTAGGCGTTCGCCTACCGCCAGGGTGAACCTGCCGCTGATTTCCAGGGTTTCGAGCATCGAGCGAACGAGGCTCACAGACTCGGGAACATTCATCCCTTTTGCGGCGAGGGTGAATAGTGGGGCAGTCGCTGACAATGCGGTTTGCATCTTGTAGTTTCTCCGTATCTATTGTTGTGGTTGGGCTCTTTTTGAAAGAGCGTTCGTAAATTATTTTACATATAAATGTTGATATGTCAATGGTGGTTTTTATTTTAAAAAACTACGATATACTAATCCCATGTTCTCCTTTGGAAAACCACGCGTCGAGCTCGGAGTCGTCTTCGACATAGGATCGTCGTCCGTCGGTGCCGCGCTTGCGCTGTTCGAGAAAGGCATCCCTTCCCGCGTCGTCTATGACGTCCGCGAGCCCATCTCCCTCCAGGAAAAGCCTGAGCCGGGGCGTTTCTTCGATGACATGCTCTCGGCGCTGGGCCGGGTCAACGCCATTGTCCTGAAGGATGGCCTCGCGACCCTTTCCGCGGCTGATCGCTCGTCTCTTTCCATAAGGCACGTGGCATATATCTTCTCGTCGCCCTGGTCCGTGTCCCAGACCAAGACGGTCACCATAAACAAGTACGATGCGTTCACCTTCACGCGGGCGATGGTCAATGAGATCATCGAAGACAGCGAGAAGATATTCGCAAAATCCATAAGGGAAGACGGTCTCTCTGATCTTCCCGGCGGCCTCTCGATCATCGAGAAGCGCGTCATACACATTGCTCTCAATGGATATCAGGTGCCTGAGCCTTATGGAAAGAAGACGAGGCGTGCTGACATGTCGTTCTTCATGAGCTTTGCGCCGAAGGCTGTCATCGACAGGATATCCGAGGTGTCAATGTCCACATTCCATCCGCGGGACACCAAAATATTCTCGGCACCGCTCGTCGCCTTTTCGGTCATACGCGATTCGTTCCACAACACCGACGATTTCGTCTTTCTCGACGTCGGCGGCGAAATCTCCGAGGTGTCAGTCATAAAGGGCGGCCTCATACTTGAGACTATCAGTTTTCCGACGGGTTTTCGCTCGCTCGTCAGGTCCGTTGCGGCTGATTTCTTCGTCACGTACACGGAAGCCGAGTCCCTGATCAACCTTGACGCGAGCGGACATGGCGATGATTCGGTGAGGGAAAGGCTCGTTCCCGCCGTCGATCGCGCCGCCCAGGCCTGGTCCGATGCCTTTCATAAGGCGCTTTCGGGACTGTCCACCAGGATGTCCATGCCTCGAGAGCTTTTCGCGAGCGCGGATAGCGACCTTGTTCGATTTCTCGTGGGGGCCATAAAAGACGAGCGGGTGAGTCAGTTCGGGGTTGCCGAGGTCCCGTTTTTCGTCACCCTGCTCTCGCCTGACAAGCTCAAGGACCTGGTTGTCTTCGCGCCGACCGCCCAGAAAGACATGTCGATCGCCCTCGCCGTCGGATTCATCGGCAGAAGCGGCCTCGAAAGTTATTAACACCTGACGGCAATTTCGGGAATATAGTATAATCGCAGCATATGACACGAAAACCCATCAGAGACATAGTGCCCAATGGCGGCAGGTCGATAAGGAACATCCCCTTGTCCTCAAAGAGGGCGTATGCGGACGAGCCTCAAGAAGAGATACGAAAGGAGGTTCTGAAAAGCGTCAGGGAAGAGTTCGAGTACGTCGCCGAGGAGAGGGCTGGCAGCGGCGGCAAAAAATATTTCATATTCGGCGGGGCAGTCGCCGCCGCCGTTCTCGCGATACTCGTCATATCAAGCGTGTTCCATGGCGCGACGGTCACCGTCACCCCTCGGGTATCGGCCGTTTCAATAAAGGACGACGTCACTGCCGGCAAATCAAGCGCCGCCGCAGGCCTTTCATTCCAATCCAAGGTCATCAAGCAGACGGGATCGGTGCAGCTCAAGGCGCTGGGCGAAAAGCAGGTCAACACTCAGGCATCGGGCACCATCGTTATCTATAACAATTACAGCGCCGCTGCCCAGAGACTCGTCAAGAATACCCGCTTCGAGACCCCTGAGGGCCTCATTTACCGCATAAGCGACTCCGTGACCGTTCCGGGCAAGAAGGGCACGACCCCGGGCAGCATAGAGGCCGTGGTCCTCGCCGACGAGGCAGGGGACAAGTATAATGTCGGCCTCAAGGACTTCACCGTCCCTGGTTTCAAGGGTGATCCCCGCTATGCCGCCTTCACGGCAAAGTCAAAGCCGTCAGCCCCCCTCCAGGGCGGCTTCTCGGGTACGGTAAAAACCGTCGCCGATGCCGACATGGTCAAGGCCCAGTCTGACATCAAGACCAAGGCGACCGTCGAGCTCCTCAAGCAGGCTCAGGCCCAGGTTCCTGAGGGATCAGTCTTCTTCGCAGGTGCCAACACCATCGCCTGCGCGCCGCTTCCCCAGGAAAGCGTCTCATCAGGTGAAGTCCTCATAAAGATGGAGTGCGTGCTTTCCGCCGCATTCTTCGACAAGCAGGCCATAAGCTCATATCTCGCCAAGACAAAGGTCAGCGGATACAAGAACGAGCCTATCGTCATACGAAGTATCGAGAACCTCTCTTTTGTTCCGAAGGAAGGCTTTGATCCAACCGCAGAGAGCATCTCCTTCGCCCTCTCGGGTGACGCCATCTTTGAATGGCTCTATGACGAGGCTGGCTTCAAGCAGAAATTGACTGGCGCAAAGTCATCCGATGTCCCCTCGATTACCCAAGGCTTCCCAACCATAGAGAAAGTGGAGGTATCCATCCGTCCCTTCTGGAGGAAGACCTTCCCGGGCGACGTGAAGAGCATAACCGTCAAGAAGGCCCTCTAATGCAGATTGACAATAGTCTGGCTTTGGTTTAATCTAGCCAGACGTTCTAATAAATGATTGATACAAACAAGACAAGCGTTATCGGGGTCGTAACTGAGGCATTGCCGAACACCTTCTTTCGAGTGAGGCTCGATGATGGCACGGAACTGCTCACCTATCTGGCGGGCAAGATGAGGATGAACCGCATTAGGGTGCTCATAGGCGACAAGGTGAAGCTCGAGCTCGAGCCGTATGGCGGAAAGGGACGGATTATACAGCGTATGTAATCAAGATTTCGTAACAGCAATAACATGAGAGTAAAATCATCAGTCAAGAAGAAATGTGCGGTATGCAAGGTGGTCCGACGAAAGGGCTACGTATACGTCATCTGCAAATCCAATCCTCGCCACAAGCAGCGACAGGGTTAATTTTAGGCTGGAGGCTCTTGGGGAGTTTACAGCCATTTTATTCTGTGCTAGTATTGAAAACTCTTAATTCTAATATTTAAAGCCACACGACATGCGAATTCTTGGTATAACCCTTCCCGACGAAAAGCGTATAGAAATCGCCCTCACGACGCTCTTTGGAATCGGCCGCTCTCGCGCCCAGAAAATCCTCAAGGACGCCAAGGTTTCCCTGGAGAAAAAGGCAAAGGAAGTGACCGCTGACGAGGAGAACGCCATCCGCAAGATCATCGAGACCTCCTTCAAGATAGAGGGAGACCTCAAGCGAGAGGTTTCGGCGAACGTCAAGCGCCTCAAGGACATCAAGGCATACCGAGGCATTCGCCATCAGCGAAGCCTGCCTGTGAACGGCCAGAGGACAAAGACCAACTCTCGAACCCGACGCGGGAACACCCGAAAGACCATGGGTACCGGACGAAAGGCAGAGACGAAGAAGTAATCATTATAATCACTTAACGAAACCCCTATTACCATGGCTAAGAAAAGCACCGGAGCGGCAGAAGGAGAGGCAAAGGCACCAGCAGTGGCTGCCGTCGCTCCTGTTGCGAAATCCTCTTCAAAGAAGAAGGTCGAATCTGGCATCCTTTACGTTCAGTCGACCTATAACAACACCATGTGCCTCCTCACGGACGCATCGGGAAACGCGCTCGCGTCTTCGTCTGCGGGCGCCCTCGGTTTCAAGGGTGCCAAGAAAGGCACCCCTTTCGCCGCTGCGAAGGTCGGCGACGTTCTCGCGACCAAGGGCCAGCTCTTCGGCCTCAAGGAGGTGGCGGTTGTCATCAAGGGAGTCGGATCGGGACGAGAGTCAGCGGTTCGAAGCTTCATCACCAAGGGAATCAACATCCTTTCGGTGAAGGACGTTACCCCCGTGCCCCATAACGGACCAAGGCCTCCTCGAGCGCGACGAGTATAAACTTTATATATAAGCCCCAGAAACAATGATAATCGGACCAAAATACAAGATAGCTCGCCGACTCGGAGCAAATATCTTCGAGAAGACCCAGACCGCCAAGTTCGCCCTCCGACAGGAGCGAAAGGCGGGCAAGGGACCGTATCGCCCAAAGGGCCAGTTCGCCACCCAGATGCTCGAGAAGCAGAAGGCGCGACTCTCATACGGCATGGGCGAGCGACAGTTCAAGAAGTACGTCAAGGAATCGGTTGCCAAGAAGGGCAACACGACCCAGGCCCTCTTCGTCCGCCTCGAGTCCCGTCTCGACAATGTCGTCTATCGCCTCGGCTTCGCCTCTACGCGACTCGCCGCCCGTCAGATGATTTCCCACGGACACATCACCGTGGACGGAAAGAAGGTCACCATCGCCTCCTTCTCGACGAAGGCAGGGGAGAAGATCTCGCTCCGCGCCTCGAGCCAGAAGAAGACCATCTTCGCCAATTTCGACGAGAAGATGAAGACCGTCAAGGTGCCTACCTGGCTCTCGTACGACGCGGACAAGAAAACCGCGACCGTCGAGTCTGAGCCAAAGTACTCACCGACCGAGCACCTCTTCAACCTTGGATCAGTAATCGAGTTTTACAGCCGATAATTAGGAGTGTTTTCTAATATAAAAACTATGACCGATATAAACGTAGTGCTCCCATCAAAGCCAAAGATTGTTCTCGAGAAGGACTTCTTGGGCGTATATGAAATTGACGGCCTCTACCCTGGATACGGACATACTCTCGGAAACTCCCTTCGTCGCATCATCCTCTCGTCCCTTCCCGGCGCGGCGATCACCCACATCAAGATCGCCGGCGTTTCGCACGAGTTCTCGACGATCGCCGGCGTCAAGGAGGACGTGATCACCCTCATCCTCAACCTGAAGCGCCTCCGCATCAAGATGCTCACCTCCGAGCCTCAGATTCTTTCCATCAAGTCAAAGGGCGTCAAGAACATCATGGCCTCCGACATCATCATTCCCGGCCAGATCGAGATACTCAATCCCGACCTCCACATCGCGAGCGTCACCGACAAGTCGACCGACCTCGACATCGAGCTCACCGTCGCCCAGGGCCTCGGCTACGTGTCAAAGGACGTCCTCCAGAAGGAGCGTGTCGACATCGGCACCATCGCCCTCGACGCGACCTTCACCCCAATCCGCCGCGTGAATTATGAGGTTGAGAATATGCGAGTCGGCGACCGAACCGACTTCAATCGACTCAAGATCACCGTCGAGACTGACGGCACCATCACCCCTCACGAGGCACTCGAGGGATCGATTTCCATCATGATCAATCAGCTCAAGGCAATCGTGGGCTTCAAGGAAGAGGAGGTCATCGTCGCCCCATCCGCAGAGAAGGCCGTTGCCGCCGCCCCAAAGAAGGAGCTCGACACCGAATTCCTCAAGACCCGCATCGAGGACCTTCACCTCTCCCAGCGAACCACCAACGCCCTCAACGGCGCGAATATCCGAACGGTCGGAGGCCTCGTTCGCAAGAAGGAGATAGACGTGGAGAACGTCGAGGGTCTCGGGCCAAAGGGCATACAGGAAATCCGCAAGGCTCTCTCTGAATTCGGCATTACCCTCAAATAAACTGGACAAATAAAGAAAAAACAGCTAATCTAGTAGCTCAACCAAGACCATGAGACACCATTCATCACTGCGAAAATTCGGAAGGGAAAAGAATCAGCGAGGCGCGCTGCTTCGCTCTCTCATGCGCTCACTCGTTATTCACGAGGGTATAACTACTACTGAGGCAAAGGCAAAGGAGATCAGGGCCTCCGTCGAGAAGCTCGTCACCAAGGCCAAGGTTGACTCCCTTGCCAACCGCCGACTCATCACGAGCAAGGTGGGTGACTACAAGGTCGCAAAGAAGCTCATCGAGGTCATCGCTCCGGCTCACGCCGCGCGAAAGGGTGGATACACCCGCGTCGTCAAGCTTCCCCTCCGCAAGACCGATGGTGCGAAGATGGCCCATATCCAGTTCGTAAAATAATCACAATGAGAACTACCCACACCATAGACGCCCAGGGAAAGAAGATCGGCCGAGTCTCGTCAGAGGCGGCAAAGATTCTCATGGGCAAAAACTCCGTCTCGTACCAGGACAATGTCGTGGCGGACGTCGAGGTGCGCGTCGTGAATGTCGCCAAGGCAGACGTCAGCGGCAAGAAGATGACCGAGAAGGTATACAGCAGATACTCGGGCTATCCAGGCGGTCTCATCCAGAAGACCATGCAGGCCGTCGTCGCCAACAAGGGCATGGCTGAGATCTTCCGCATCGCCATCAAGGGTATGCTCCCGAAGAACAAGCTTCAGGCGAAGATCATGAAGAATCTCGTCGTTACCGAATAATACAAAGATAATTTTATATGACCACCGCAGAGACAAAAACCAAATACTTCGAGGCCATCGGCCGACGCAAGACCGCCCGAGCCCGAGCCCGCATTACTCCTGCAGCAAAGGAGTCCTTTGAGTTGAATGGCCTCACCCTCGAGCAGTACTTCGCCACCGAGGAACTTCGCGGCATAGCGACCGACGCCTTCACCAAGTCAAAGATCGCCCAGAAGTTCAAGGTGACCGCGCTCCTCTCCGGAGGCGGAATCCACGGCCAGGCAGAGTCTCTCCGTCACGCCATTTCTCGAGCCCTCCTCGATTACGATATCGAGCTCCGAAAGAAGCTCAAGAAGCTCACCTTCCTCAAGCGAGACCCTCGCGCAAAGGAGCGAAGGAAGTTCGGTCTCAAGAAGGCCCGAAAGAGCCCACAGTGGTCTAAGAGATAAACGCAAGCTCGGTCTGAAGAAAGCTCGTAGAGCACTTCAGTGGAGCAAGCGCTAAGGCACGGCCCATAAAAATCAAGACATCACGAAAAGCACCCGGAAACGGGTGCTTTTTCTTATTGCATCCATCGTCCTCGGTCCGGTTCGCGCCTCGTCAGAGGCGGGCAACCGCATGCGAGGGTGGGGCACGTGCTCATCCTGGGAATGGCTTCCGCTTTCGACACCGGCGGCCTCACTGCCAGGACTGCATTTCAATCATCGGATCGACGACTACACTCGCAGCCGGTTGCTTAGTCGAAGCAACGCATTAACCGCAAAGTTTGGAACGAACATGATCAATTCAACGGATCTTGTAAAGCCCGAGAGCATGATGACGATAAAGGATCCCGAAACGAAGGACCTCATCGCCATCATATACATCGGCGAAAATCGCGAGCACCTGATCTATAAGACGGAGAAGGCCGTGAGCGATGACATTGCGGAGTTATTAAAAGCTTATCTAAAAGCCTCATGCAAAAAGAACGAAAGCCTCTAGAGCGCGTGTACGCATGGATCGGTTTCCTCGTGTTCTGGCCGTCCGTGATCGGCGGCGCGTACTCGGTGATCCATTGGTTCGTGTGGTCGCACAAGTTCCTGGAAGCGGCAGGCCTCTAAGCCTATGAGAACTCCACAGGTAGAAGTGTCGGTGTGTTGCCATGCGAGCCCCATCGAGGACTTCAAGGACAATCCGAGAGACCATCACGACCCAGAGCCGATTTACGTCTGCTCGAAGTGCAAGAAGGAGTGCAAGGTCGAGGACGTCTGCGAATACTGCCTCGGCGCAGGCGAGGTGACTGTAGACGAGAGGGTGTATCCGGGAGAGCCGCACATGGCCCCGATCGGTACGGAGAAGTGTCAGTGCCAGTTGAACGAAGAGACAGAAGATTAAAAGCCTTATATCCATTTTCCTCTGCTCATTTTAGGACCCAGGGAGCAGGATCTCGCGAGAGGAACCTAGCCCTGCGGCCCAGTGTCACTTATAAGGCGGCTCGTATGAGCCGAGGACTAATGGAACAACCAAACCTATGACCGAAACAAAAAAAGAGCTAACCACATCGGACCAGTTGAAACTGCAGCTCGCAGGAGACTATCTGAAGCAGGTTACAAATTACTTTAGTGGCGACAAGGAGAAGGCCATGAGATTCGTGACCTCGATCATGCAGTCGGTGAGGAAGATCCCGAAGCTGTATCAGTGCGATCGAATGTCGCTTCTAAACGCATTCATGACGATGGCACAGCTCGGACTCATGCCGTCAGACGTGTCGGGCGAGGCGTACGTGATCCCATACGACAACAACAAGAAGATCGACGGAAAGTTCGTGAAGGTGCTCGAGGCGCAGTTTCAGCTCGGCTATCCGGGCATCGTAACGCTCCTCTACCGTGCGGGAAACAGAGAAGTCATCGCCGAGCTCGTGAGAGAGCATGACAAGTTCAGCATTCAGCGAGGAAAGATATTCCACGAGGTAGATCCTCGAAAGACCAAGGCTCAGCGCGGAGCATGGATCGGCGCCTACTCGATCATCGTAACCGCCACCGGCGGAACGATCGAGGGATACATGGCGAAGGACGATATCCTCGCGCACGCGCAGAAGTTCTCCAAGTCATTCAACTCGGATTATTCGCCATGGAAGGAGGAGAACGATCCCGAGGGATGGATGCCACGCAAGACCGTACTCAAGCAGACGTCAAAGCTCGCACCGAAGAACGAGATCCTCATGCAGGCCTTGGCCGAGGACAACAAGGATTCGATCATCGCGGACAGGCTCGAGGCCGCGAAGAAGGATTCTGAGGCTTTATCAATGGGTAATATCTTGAAACATGGAAAAGAAAACCAAGACAAGGCGGGCTCGGAAGACCAGAGTGCGAACGGCCCTACAGATGCCGAAGGTCCTCAGGACAAGCCTTCAGCACACGGACCAATCGTCAACATCGGATAAGTTCCCGGTAGCGCACTACTCGGCATCGTCGATGACCAAGTTCTCGACGAACCCGCTGCTCTTCAAAATCCAGTACATAAACCGAGACAGATTCGACACAGCCCAGGGCATATCGGGAGTGATCGGAACCGCATTCCATCAGGCGATGGAGGTGTATAGCGGTGGAAGCGACACGCTCATCCCGACGAACGAAGCCGAGGCGATCGAGTACGGCCTGAAGTCCGGCATGGACTTCCTCGAGAAGTACAACGACGGCTTCATCAACTGGTCAAAGACGGTTCCAAACAAGCAGAAGGCTTTCGATCGGCTGAGCTTCGCCTTCACCTCATACGTCCAGGCGATACCCTACAGCGCAGAGAAGATCATATCGGTCGAGGAGGAGCTGATCGAGCAGATCGACGTCGAGTGGCGAGGGCAGAAGCTCTCCCTGCCGGTGAAACTAAAGGGACGCCTCGACAAGATAATCCGCGACGACGGCAAGCTGAGAGTCATCGACTACAAGACATGCTCAAAGTTCTCGGACCCGGACAAGATCGACGGAAAGAAGATCCTTCAAGCAGTCGTCTACTACCTCCTCGCCTATGCGAAGTACAAGGAGGAGCCGTACTCGGTGACGTTCCAGGAGGTGAAGCTGACGAAGAACGACGACGGGAGCTCTCAGGTGAGAGAGTACGAGATCATCTTCGCGGATAACGAGCTCTACTTCGACTTCTTCTTCCGCTTCTACGAAGACATGACCCGCGCCCTCAACGGCGAGCAGGTGTACATCCCGAACGTCGAGACGCTCTACGACAACGAGGTTTCGATAGTCGCGTATATCCATCGCCTCGACGTCACTGAGGAGGCGGCCAAGCTCATGAAGAAGCACAAGGTTACGAACGTGACGGACTTACTCAAGAAGCAGATACAGAGCGCCGGCAACATGAGGAAGCTCATGAAGGCCGTCGAGGAGAACTTTGTGTCGGCGAAGAACATAGATTATTCAAAAATGACAAACGATCAAAAGATTCAAACCAAGATGCTCGAGCACGGAATGATGCTCCAGTTCGACTCCCTCGTGGAGGGTGCGACTGTTGATCTCTACCGCTACACGCCTTCGATGGGCCTCAAAATGAGCCGCCTCGAGGCGTATGCTGCAGACATCGAGCAAGTACTCGGAATAGCCGGTATCCGCATCCTGGCGCCGATTAAGGGCACATCATTCGTCGGGTTCGAGGTCCCGAGAAAGACACGATCATTCCCTGCGCTGCCGGATGGAAACGGGTTCGACATCGCCGTCGGCCAGACGATCATGGGCGAGGCCCGCAGGTTCGACATCAGGACGGCTCCGCACGTGCTCATCGCCGGTGCTTCAGGGTCCGGCAAGTCGATATGCCTCAGCTCGTTCATTCGACAGTTCTCGAGGATACCAAGCGCCCACATTCACCTCTTCGATCCGAAGATGGTCGAGCTCGCGCAGCACCAGGGCGACGCAAATGTCGTCGAGTACGAGTGCGAGATCATGAAGATTAACGATGCGCTCGGCAATCTCGTCGAGGAGATGAACGACCGCTACAGGGCGCTCGCCAAGGCGAAGGTCCGAAGCATCGAGCAGATGACCACGATGCCCTACAAGTTCGTCGTCATCGACGAGTTCGGAGACCTCATCGCAGCGCAGCACATCCATACCGAGACGGTCCTAACGGGAAAGGTATTCACGAAGGGACCTCGGGCAGGAGAGGAGGAGACGAAGACGACCGAACGCAACATCTCGGACGAGATCGAGAACAAGATCCTCATACTCGCGCAGAAGGCACGAGCCGCGGGCATCCACGTCATCATCGCGACCCAGAGGCCGAGCACGGACGTCATCAAGGGAACCATCAAGGCGAACTTCCCGACAAAGGTCGTATTCAAGACCGCCAAGGCGATCGACTCGCAGATCGTTCTCGACGAGGATGGCGCCGAGAAGCTTGCGGGCAAGGGCGACATGCTCTTCGCCGGCAACGACGGCATAGAACGCCTTCAGGGCTACAACATATAAAGCTATGGCAGAACGACGCATGCTATCCAAAACAATATCGACGAGCAAGAAGGTCAACCGCCTTCCTGATCGAGCGGCACTCCTCTACACCTGGCTATTGCCGCACACGGATGAGTTCGGGCATCTCGAGGGCGAGACCATCATGGTGAAGGGGAAAATTGTTCCCATGCGATCCGTGACCGTGCAGGAGGTCCAGGAGGATCTCGACCTCATGGTGCAGAACGAGCTCATCCGGTTTTACGAGGTAGGAAAGGAGAAATACATCGAGATCATCAACTTCGACAACTTTCAGACTTTCCGAAAAGACCGCGACAGAAAAGGGGATTATCCGGGTCCTGATGGAAAAGTACCTGTGGTTTACCGCAGGGATACCAATGGGATACCAGAGGTTGACCAGCGTCAGCTTAAGGGAAGTGAAGAGAATAGAAGGGAAGGGAAGGTAAGGGAAGGAGAGGAGAAGCCCACCGCGTCCATGAAATACCTCTCGAACATCCCTGACGAAGACATGAGGGCCTTTCTCAATCGGTTCGTGGCGACTGAGAAGGCGCTCAGGAGCAAGGCCGAGAGTCTGAAGCTCTACTGCGAAAGCAAAAACAGGCGGTACACGAATTACAAGTCATTCCTACTCAACGCGCTCAAGAAAGATTTCAAGGAGAGGGACGGAGCGACGGTTGCAGGCGGTAAGTTTCAAGGCCTATGATCCCAGAACAATATCAAAACGCTAAATACCCAAACGTCCCGAAGGACATCCGCGACAAGCTCGAGGCGATCATGGCGAGTAGGAGGGGCATGTACATCCACGGATCGGTCGGCACCGGCAAGACGTACATCGCCTACGCGCTGAAGGCGGAGTGGGACGGAAGGTCCACGGTCAAGTCAATGTTCTGGGACGCGACCGAGCTCATGAGGGAGATCAAGGCCGACTTCGACCGGCCCGCAGATGCGAAGACGAGGGCCGAGGAGCGCATCATGAACTTCAAGGGCTTGCTCTTCATCGACGACATCGGAGCGGAGAAGATGACCGACTTCGTTGCAGAGACGATACACGTCATCATCAACCACCGATACAACAACCGCATGCCGGTCATCTTCACGTCGAACTTCCCCGTGAGCGACCTGGCGGAGCACCTCGGAGGCCTAGCCGGCGAGCGCATAGCATCGAGGATCGTCCAGGAGTGCGACATCATCGAGCTCACCGGGGACGACAAGAGGATGAAGAACCCGCAGAAGATAAAGGTCCGATCGCCATTCGCTAACTAGCCCATGGAAACCATCACCTTTGAAATAGCAGGCAACCACGACGACCCGATCGGAAACCCGCTACCTAAGCATCGCAAGACGATGAAGCAGCAGTGGACTCCCGAGGCGCAGCGCTATCATGCATACCTCGAGCACGTGAGGGCCTGCTTCCTCGGAGAGTTCATGAAGGACGAATACAAGGCGATGCGGGCGAAGTACTTCACGCTCGCGGAGCGAGAGCCGCTCGAGACGGGAAAGCTCAAGTGCCGGATGACCCTGATGATCTACTGGAAGAACGAGGCACACGGCGATCCCGAGAACGTCTTCGGGGCGATCGCCGATGCGATATTCGTCCAGGACAAGTATCTCGCGCCGGTCGTCGACTTCCAGTTGAGGCCCGCGGGCGCAGGTCTGGTCAAGGCAAGGATAGATATAAACGCTAACTAAATAATTTATGGCAAAAGGAATAATGCACACGAATCACGTCCCGCGAAAGAACTACGTCTACGAGTTCGACGGGGTAAAGCTCGACTTCACCCTTCGCCAAGACATCAAGGGCGAGATGGTCGCCTTCATGGAAATGATGGCCCGGGCGATGAAGGACATCGAGCGGGATCTCGAGAGCGTCGGCCCTAAGAAATAAGCCCATGATGTACCTAATCAAACGAGACATAGCCGAGGGTTGGGAGAAGGGCAAGGTGTTCAGCGACAAGTGCCTCGCCGACACCATCTGTCACCAGAGCTCGCACGTCCTCGTGCCATCCCTCATCGGCATCTGGCTATTCCTCGGGTGGATAAGGCCGGAAAGCCGGAAGCTCAAGGTCAAGTCGATTAAGGATAAATAGCCATCCATGAAATCGACAGCGATACACGAGAAAGAGTTCCGCAGCGCGAACGAGATCCGCTTCAACAAGCACAAGAAGCGAAAGAACAACGATCTCGTCGCAGCCATGTACGCGATGTACCGATCAGGGAAGTCCCTCGAGGAGGTCGGAGAGGTCTATCGCAAGACGCGCCAGGCGGTGTACGACGTCTTCAGGACCCGCGGCTATCCGCTCCGCGCGAAGGAACTGAAGGGCCTGAGAATATTCAACGGCTTTCGGTTCACGGTCACGAAGGGCGGGTATCTCCGGGGAACCGTCCGAGGCAGAAGGGTCCTCATGCACCAGTTCGTCTGGGAGGAGAGATACGGGCCGATACCGATCGGCCACGTGATCCACCACAAGGACAACGACCCCGCGAACAACGCCCTCGGAAACCTCGAGCTCGTGCCCCGGAACGAGATGTCGAAAAGGTTCAACCCGGGAGGCAGGAATCAGTTTTCAATCAAACAAAATGCAGATCAAAATAAATAACGAAACACAAATCAACATCCCGAAGCTCATTCAGAGCAGAATGGCGATTCTGGCTAACTCCGGCGGCGGTAAGTCTTGGGCCGTACGTCGCCTCGTAGAGCAGGCAGCCGACAATGTTCAGGTGATAATCCTTGACCCAGAGGGCGAGTTCGCATCGCTTCGCGAGAAGCACGATTTTGTCCTGTGCGGGAAGGATCAGGACGTACCCGTCGAAGTGAGGTCAGCGGCCAAGCTCGCCGAGATGCTCCTAGAAGCGAAGACGTCGGCGGTTGTCGACCTCTACGAGCTCTCACTTCAGGATCGAAAGAAATTCGTTCGCATTTTCTGCGAGACGATGGTGGCTGTTCCAAAGAAGTTGTATCACCCGTGCCTGGTGATCCTCGATGAGGCGCACGATTATGTCCCGGAAGGAAAGCCTAGCGAGGCGAGCGGAGCGGTTGAGGCCCTGGCCTCAAAGGGCCGCAAGCGCGAGTTCGCCCTCATTCTCGCGTCGCAGCGCATCTCGAAGGTGTCGAAGGATGCCCTCTCCGAGTGCAACAACGTCATGATCGGCCGAGCCACCTGGGCGATTGACCGAAAGCGCGCTGCGGAGGAGCTCGGCCTCACAGACAAGGAGGAGATCCTGTCTCTCAAGAAGATGAGGCCGGGAGAGTTTTATATTACCGGACCCGCCGTGTCAGACGACCTGCTCCGCATCACTGTCGGCGAAGTAAAGACATCGCATGGGAGCAATACCTATTCGGACGCCAAGCCCGTGCCACCATCGTCGGCGCTGAAGAAGGCCCTCGCCATGCTCAAGAATCTGCCTCAGGAGGCGGAGAAAGAGGCTCGCACGATCGACGAGCTCAAAGCGGAGATACGAAAGCTCAGGGCTCATCAGTGCCCGAAACAGGCGGCATCGTCTGAGGACACCGGCCGCGCCGTCACGATTGCCTTAGAGAAATGCAACAGGGCGTGGCGATCGCACCTGAACGACATTTCAAAATCGGTCGATAAGGTCAAAGCTCTCTCAAAGTCGATCGTCAGTGTCGTGGACGCCTGGCCGAAGATGGAAGTCGTCTCGGCCGATAAGCCTACGGTGCACACTCAAAACATCCCGGCACCTGTAACGGAACGCCCGAAGGCAGACAGGGAAGATTGGATACAGGACGATGGCAGCTTTAGGGTCACGGGGTCGCATCAGAAGGTGCTTGACGCCGTGGCGTGGATCAACCGGCTCGGCATCGAACACCCAACGAAGATCGCTGTCGCGCTCATTGCCGGGTATAGCCCGTCATCAAGCGGCTACATGAATATCCTTGGTGCCCTCCGATCCGCGGGCCATATCGACTATCCGGCAGGTGGCCTTGTGAGGCTCACCGATCGGGGTCAATCGGCAGCGGTGCATCCGGAGTTCGCGAGCTCGGCCGAGTTGATCGATAGGGTGATGGCGAGGCTGAAGCCATCGGAGCAGAAGATCCTCCAGCCACTCATTGACGCCCACCCATCCGATCTGTCGAGCGAGGAGCTCGCGGAGAAGAGCGGCTACTCGGCGACCTCGAGCGGCTTCATGAACCTCAAGGGTAAGCTCAGGTCGCTCGGGCTGATCGACTATCCGCAGGCCGGCCGAGTGAGGGCGGCAGATATTCTTTTCAAATAGCCATGCCGAACGATCGACTTCTTCGTGAGCTGATGGAGGATATAAAGCTCAGGTATAACCCCAAGACGGCGTTTGGTGACCCTAAGCTCATCGAGCTTCTCAACCAGGCACAGGATCGGCACGAGTACCTGGAACGGACGAAGGTCTGCCCTGACTGCGGAGGAGAGGGAGAGGAGGAGTGCGATCATTGCGGCCGATCGGGAGAGTGCCGGACGTGCGACGGGAAAGGACGGATTGATAAAAACTAAACACATGCCAATAAGAAACATATACACGGACCCACAAATTCGAGCCTGGCTTCAGGTCAGGGCAGAGGCCTTCACTCCCCGCATCAAGCGGACGAAGAAGACGAAGGCGGCACCATACGCATTTACACTCGAGGCGTTGGCGGCTGACATGCGAAGGACCCTGAAGGAGCTCGAGGAGAGAATAGCTAAAGCGAAATAGTCATGGAGCGCATGGAGAACGCATCAAGGGATTACTGGACACTCGAGGCTATGAGGAAGTTCGGCGGAGGTTTCGTGAAGGCGCTCGGGAACGCTGGGGCTCAGGCCGACAAGAACAACCTCGAGAGGCTGAAGAAAGCATGGCCGGAATACTGGAAAGAGTACGAGCATATGGGCGAGTCGCTTCGGCGTAAGAAGGAACAACGCTCATGATGTGGATCACCAGATGGAAGGGGCGGCCGGCGATCCTGAATCTCGCGTGCCGAATGGGCGCTCACGCATGGAAGTACAGCGCGCGCCGGTTCGCGCGGAGCTGCAGGAGGTGCGGCAAGGATCAGGTCCATTCGAGCAAGTTGTCCACACCTACTCTTTAGGGCGATTGTGCGGTAAAATATAGGCACAATTCAAAAAGAAGGTCTCGAAAGAGACGTGTCGAAGCTGCCTTCGTCGCGTCTCTTTTTGCTTTGCACCTTCCACATGGCACGAAAAAAGCAGATCAAGCCGAAGAGCTACAAGGAATACGTTCTCGAAGCGCGAGCCCGCGCGAAGAAGAACTGCCCCTGCAGGCATATCGTGAAGATCTGCGCGTGTTGCGGAAAGATTAAAGGCTCGGAGGTGGATATGAAGCGCAAGGGTCTCATCGGCCGCGGGGACGATTATGTGGGCTGAAGGGGGAATGTCTAGCGCGAGGTATCTTTGCTAACTCGCGCCGCACAGGTCGGCGGCCGGCAACGGTCGCAGGAGTCGGGATACTCAAAGTAAATCCCACAATGCGGTAGCTCCGCATTTCCCCTTGAGCCCATTTGAAAACAACTATGTTCGCACCACAGAAACCAAAGATAGACTTCCTCGCTCGTGAGCCTCATCACGCGCTGCACGCCAGGGCCGTCTATGACGCGCTCCCGGAGCGCCGGCGCGGGATATTCACGTCGAACCCGGCCGAGCTGTCGAGCGGCATCGTGGCGGTGTTCAGCTACGGCGATCTGAAGCAGGTCTCCCAGCTCGGCAAGAAGGCGGTCTTCGGCGAGCACGGCGTCGGCATGTATTACAACACCGAGCACCCGTCGTACGCCGGCAGCGGCGAAGACCGCGACTGCGTGGTTCTCCGGCTCTCCCCAAATGAGAACCACGCGGCGAAGGAGCGCGCGACCCTCGATTGCCCCGTCGAGGTCGTCGGCGTACCGAAGATGGACAAGTGGGCGAACGCCCGGCCGAAGATGCCCATGCGCGCACGCCGCGCCACGATAGCGATCTCCTTCCACTGGGACTGCCTGGTGTGCCCGGAGACGCGATCCTCGTTCCTGCACTACAAGAGCGCCCTCCTCGCCCTCCGTTCGAAGTACAGGGTGATCGGCCACGGCCACCCGAGGATCATCGAGCGCATGCGCTCGATCTACAAGGCGTACGGAATCGTCATCGAGGAGGACTTCGAGGAGGTCATGAGGAAGGCGGACGTCTACATCTGCGACAACAGCTCGACTATCTTCGAGTTCGCCTTCCAGGGCAAGCCCGTCGTGCTCCTGAACTGCCCGTCGTACCGGAAGGACGTCGAGCATCCGGGCAACCCGCGCTTCTGGAAGCACGCCGGCATCGGCCCGCAGGTGGACCGGCCGGAGGATCTCGTCGGGACGGTCGATCGCCTCCTTCAGAGCTACCGGGAATACCTGCCGAAGATGGCGGAGGCAACCAGGGAGATCTTCACGTTCACGGACGGCAGATGCGCCGAGCGCGCCGCTGCGGCGATAACAAAACACCTATGAGCAAGAAACTCTCGATTTCAATAATGGCGCACCCGTCCCGCGAGAAGTGGTTCGGGTATCTCCGCGAGAAGCTCGGACAGGACGTCCCCTTCGCCATCGACACGGACGGTCGCGGGATCTGGGAGAACTGCAAGAGGGCGTGGCTCCTCTTCGACCCGGAGGCCGAGTATCACGTGGTCGTCCAGGACGACGTGCTCGTGGGCAGGGACTTCATCGAGCGCGCCGAGGCGATGCTCACCGAGGACATGATGTACAGCTTCTACATCGGCCGGCCGCGGTTCGCGGGCGAGGTCATGGAGGCGAAGGAGAAGGGCATCGACCACCTCGTGAAGAGCCACATCCACCACGAGATATGCCTTTGCATGAGGACGGAGCACATCAAGGAGATGATCGCCTGGTGCGATGCGCTGAAGCCGGAGAACGACCGCGTGATCGACGGATGGGTGAACGCAAAGGGGCTGAAGGTGAGGTTCCCGCTGCCGAGCCTGGTCGATCATCGCGCGGAGGGGTCGCTCCACAGCTTCAACAGGGGCGGCTACGTTCCGAAGGCCACCTGGTTCATAGGCGAATAAAACCATGCAGAACCTACCAAACAAGGAAATAGTCTACGTCTGCATCCCGACCACCCGGGAGCGCCGCGCACGCCTGCAGACCTGCATCGACCACATCAGGGTGAACGACTTTCCCCACGTGATCGTGCTCTACGAGAACCAGGACGGCGGCTGCGTGGCGGCCGAGCATAACATGCTGCAGGGGATCGAGGGCCTGGTCTTCCTACTCAACGACGACATGGAGATCGCGCCCGACTGCATCCGCAGGCTCTACGAGGCCTATCGGAAGAACGCCGAGGAGATGTCGAACGTCGATGACTTCGAGAAGCCCCTCATGCTGCAGCCGTTCGAGCAGATCCACAAGGGCAGGCTCGCGGTCAGCCCGTTCTGCCACAGCTCGGTCCTGAAGAAGTACGTCTTCAAGGGCTACAACCACAACTTCAACGACACCGAGCTCACGGAGGTCGTCCGGGCCGAGGGGCGGTACGTTTTCGTCCCAGAGGCGACCATGGTCCACAGGCACGGAACTGAGGAGAACGGCCTCATGGACGAGACGTACCGGATGACCTCGGCGACCTACCGGAAGGACCGCGCGCTCTTCCACGAGCGCAAGGCGGCCGGCTTTATCCCTAAGAACTCATAACCATGGTATTCGCAGAAAAGAAGATCAAGGGCGGGGGGTTCGAATACGAGCTCGAGGACGTGTTCGGAAAGATGCTCTTCAAGTCGGAGCGGCAGCTACCCCCTGCCGACCTCGACGCCCTCGTGATGTTCATCCTGAAGACGAACAAGCGGGAGGGAGAGGTCGAAGGGGTCAGGTTCGAATTTACAAAAAATAACGATTGGCAAAAAGACGATGAAAACAATGACACTGACGGCGGAGAAGATCGAGAAGCTCTATAGGTTCTACGAGGAGATCGCGGACCTCGAGCAGAGGGCGAGCGACGCCATCAACACCGCGAAGGCGAACAAGGCGCTCGAGATCCTCGTGAAGAGGCCGAAGGGCGAGGCGCAGGTGATCACGGAGGGCATGGCGTGGGACGAGGTATACAACCTCGGGCCGCAGTGCGAGGCGGGCCAGGCGCTCAAGGCCAAGTACCCGGAGGCGTTCAGCATCTCGGCCGACCACAGCAGGAAGGCGTCGGAGCTGCAGACCTTCAGCATCGCCGAGCTCGGCATAGACACCAAGCGCATCAAGGTAAGCGACATCATACGGCTCACTGACGCCCTCATAGCGCTCAGGCTGCCCGACATGATCGCAGCGGCTAACACCAAATAACCTCGAATGGAGAGCAAAGAGACACAAGGGAATACGCAGGAGGGAGCGCAGGGGGTGCCGGCGGTGGCAGGGGCCAAGGCACCGGGCGCGCCCTACAGAGGCATCACCGTGAAGGAGCGGGAGGCCCTCTTTGCCTTTTACGAGAAGCACAACGGCAACATGATGGCGATGATCCGCGACAAAGACTGTCTTTTCAAGGGTTATAACCAGATCCGCTACTACGCGAGCGTCTTCAACTTCTCCGAGCGCTTGGTGGAGATTAGGCGAATTAGGGCGACTGAAGTGATGGAGAAGCTCAAGGACGGCAAGATCCGCGCCCTGGAGAACGCCATGCGCCTCTTGGAGCCTCAGCACAGGTTCGTGTTCGACAAGAGAGGCATCCAGGTATTCGACCTCGAGGGAAAGCCGATAATCGTCGAGACGCTTCCGCACTACAAGGAGATCCAGGCGGCTTGGGAGATGATCAAGACCGAGCTCGGCGAGCCGACCTCGATCCACAAGAACGACCTCACGACGGGAGGAGAGAAGATCCAGGGCAACGTAATCCAATTCGTAGACTTCAATGCTCCAAAGGGTCAATAGCCACTACAAGCCACTGTTCACGCAGCGCCCGAGGTACTTCATCCTCATGGGAGGGCGCGGCGCGGGACGCTCGACGTCGGCGAGCCAGTACGCCCTCGCGCGCCTGGGCAGCACCGAGTACTTTCGATGCGCCGCCATGCGCCTTGTGCTGAACGACGTCAGGAACAGCATCTTCCAGGACATCCTCGACCAGATCGACCTGCAGGAGCTCACGAAGAAGGTCGTCGTCAGGGAAGCGCCGAAGATGTCCATCGCGCTCGGCAAGAACCGCATCGACGGCATCGGCTTCAGGAAGTCGAGCGGCGATCAGAAGTCGAAGCTCAAGTCCCTGGCGAACTACAACACGGTCATCATCGAGGAGGCCGACGAGGTTCCCGAGGAAGACTTCATGCAGCTCGACGACTCATTGCGTACGATCAAGACCGACATCGTTATCGTCCTGCTCCTCAACGCGCCGCCGAAGAACCACTGGATCATCAAGCGCTGGTTCAACCTCGAGCCCGCCCTCGACCCTGAAGGCAAGCCGATCGAGGGGTTCTACCGACCAGTGCTCAAGTCGTCCGTCGCCCACAACACGATCCACATCGGGACCAACTACGAGGAGAACTACCAGAACCTCAACGAGACGACGATCGCGAACTTCGAGGGGTACAAGACGACCCGCCCGGATCACTACTGGAACATGATCAAGGGCCTCGTGAGCGAGGGCGCGCGCGGCCGCATATTCAAGACGTGGAGGACGATACCGGACAAGGAGTTCGACGAGCTGCCTTACCCCTCGATCTACGGCCTCGACTTCGGCTTCACGAACCATCCGACCGCTCTCGTCGAGGTGAAGCAGCACAACCAAAAGGTCTGGCTCAAGGAGCTCCTCTACGAGCCAGGGCTGACGAACCCCAAGATCTCGAAGCGCCTCACGGACCTCGGTGTGTCGAAGACGGCACCGATCTACGCGGACTCGGCCGAGCCGAAGTCCATCCAGGAGATCTCGGGCGACGGGTGGAACATCCTGCCGGCCGACAAGGGGCCAGACAGCATCAGCGCCGGGCTGGACATGCTGCTCGAGAAGGAGGTGGCCTACACCGAATCGAGCACGAACATCGCGAAGGAGAGCCAGGAGTACAAGTGGGCGCTCGACCGGAACAAGGAGCCGACCAACACCCCGATCGACGCATGGAACCACGCGATGGACGGAGTGAGGTACGCGGTGTTCACGGACGCGAGGAAGGGATTTATAGGTTTCGTTTAATTTTCAATACCATGAGCCAAAAGCAAACAAAGAAGTTCAGGAAGGAGGTCAGGCGTGAGATCACCAAGGAGATGGGCGAGGGCATAGCGACGCTTCAGACGCTCGTCAGGGAGCGCCCGACATGGTGCCCGCGCTTCGTGTGGATCGCGCTCTACATGCCGATCTTTAAAAGGAAGAGCTGGAAGTTTATCTACAAAAACCTATGATCGTACCCGACGAGCACATGACGAAGATGGTGGGGTTCATCGAGGAGGAGGTCTCGCGCATCCAGTACGGGAAGATACTCATCGAGATCACGGTCCTCAAGGGTAAGTGCACGAACGTCCAGGCAGAGACCCGCCGCAGCATGAACCTCAACGAAGAGCCGAAGCCGGAGCCACGAGTGCCGATCCGCAAGCAGGTCACGTTCGGACCGTAGTTTGCTCGCGCCTTTGTGGTATAATGAAAGCAACAATTTAATAACCCCGCAGAGAAACACTCGTGGGCTTCGCCATTTGGCCGAAGCCCATTTTCAATTTTATGAAATTCAAAGACATACTAAGCAAAGCAAAGGGATACGTCTTCAACAGCGAGGACGGCCGCGGCGACAAGTACGCTCTCTATCGCTCCATGGGCAGGGCGAATTTCGGGGACGGCAAGAATCAGACCAAGCTCCTCAGCTACAACGACATCTCGCTCTACGTTAACAGGGCAGTGGACAAGCGCGCCGAGAAGGTGAGCGAGGTCGAGTTCGTTCTCAAGGACTCGAAGGGCAAGGTGGTCGAGCGCAACTGGGTGATTGACCTCCTCAACAAGCCGAACGACATGCACACCGGCAAGCAGTTCTGGAAGCTCTTCCAGAAGCACTATGACATCACCGGCAACGCCTTCATCCACCTCGAGCGCGACGGCGAGCTCTTCTCGAAGAACCCGGTTAAGTCGATGCACCTCCTCACGCCGAACCTCGTGACAGTGAAGTTCAACCCGGAGGGAACGGAGATCACCGGGTACGACTACGCATCGCCGACCGGCATCATTTCATACACGACCGATGAGGTCATTTACGCTTTCAACCCGGACCCTAGCTGCCCTCTCCGCGGCGAATCCCTCCTGCGCTCGGGAGTCCGCGCCATCGAGACCGAGATCACCCTCGCCGAATACCACGCTCGCGTCCTTCAGAACGGAGGCAAGGTGGACGGCGTGTTCAAGTTCAAGACCCCTCTTAACAAGCAGCAGATCAAGGAGATGAAGGAGGCCTACATCGAGGAGCGCGCCGGCGCTGCAAAGGCGGACATCCCTCTCTTCCTCGGCGGCGAGGCTGACTACATCAGGCTCGGCCTCAACCCTGAAGAGCTCTCTTACCTCGAGAGCAAGGTATCGACCATCAAGGACATCACGGCGCTCACCGGCGTCCCTCTCGCGCTCCTTGGCGTGACGCAGCAGGAGACCTTCGCCAACGCTGACGCGGCGATCGGCGTATTCCTCCGCGAGACCATCAAGCCACTCATCATCAACCTCGTATCGCTCCTCGACTGGCGTCTCGTGCCGGAGGAGTTCGAGCTCGACTATGTGGACCCGACCCCTGAAGACGTTGACCGCAAGATAAAGCTCGCCACGGCGGCGTACGGGACCGACTCATCGACCATCAACGAGCGCAGGTCAATGCTCGGCCTCGAGCCATCGACGGAAAAGGAGGCGGACATGCTCTTCGTGTCGTTCACCAAGACCCCTATCGGATCGGAGCCTGCAGCGCCGGCAGAGAAGTCCATCATGACCAAGGCGGGCAAGGCGATGAAGCACCCGCTCCAGGACCCGGAGTTCCGAAAGATGTACGGCGACGTTCAGCTCAAGCGCTTCGACAGCAGGCAGTCGCGCATGCTGAAGGACGTCCAGGCCTACTTCAAGTCGCAGAAGCTCCGCATCATCGACTCGCTCGGTGGCCTCAAGCAGTTCAAAAAGAAGGGCTTACTCGACGAGATCTTCGACACCTCCCTCGAGGTCAAGATCGCGCGCGATTCCGTGCTGCCTCTTCTTCGACAGTTCCTCGCTGAAGCCGGCAAGGACGCGACCGAGATGCTCGACTATGATTTCGACTTCACCGTCACCTCGAGCATAGAGAGGTGGATAGACGACAGGGTGAACGTGTTCGCCCACGAGATCAACAAGACGACCTTCGGGAAGCTCCAGGACCAGTTCTCGGAGTCGTTCGAGGCGGGAGAGACCAGGCAGCAGCTCATAAGCCGCATAGAGGGCGTATACGATGGCTTTAACGACGTGCGCGCGAGGACCATCGCCCGCACCGAGGTCCACGGGGCGATGCAGAAGGGAACCGTCGAGGGCTACCGCCAGGCGGGAAGCCCGATCAAGATCTGGGTGTGGGCATCCGGCGTGAAGGGCGGCGTCCGGGAGGAGCATGCGGCGATGGACGGTCAGGAGCGCCCGATCGACATGCCTTTCTCGAACGGGCTCATGTGGCCGGGCGACCCGTCGGGAGATCCGGGCGAGACGGTGAACTGCGAGTGCACGATCTGATTTGTTGCTTTGTCCGGGCGTGGTATAATTATCTTAACAATCGAATAAATTACCCGTAGTGAACTACACATGGGCATCTCGCAAGAGGTGCCCATTTTATATTTATGAAAAAGAAATTCCTTTCAATCGAACACAAGAGCCTCAGCGACTTCGGAGTCGTTAACTTTAAGGAGCTCTGGGAGAAGGCAAAGAGCGAGGGCTTCGAGGGGATTTCCGTGTGCGTGCTCTCCACGTTCACCAAGACGGCCGACTCGGACGTCTTCCACGCCATCTTCTCGTCTTCGAACGAGGACAGGCATGGCGACATAGTGCAGCAGGTCTTCGACCTCAAGGGCTTCATGCGAAACCCGGTATTCCTCGACAGCCACAACTACGACTCGATCGAGCACATCATCGGCAAGATCGTCTCCATCGGCGTCACCGAGGGCAAGCTCCAGGGCGACATCGAGTTCGCTCTCGACAATCCGAAGGGCGTGCTTGCGCGCAACCTCGCGGAGAAGGGCTTCCTCAACACCACGTCCATCGGCTTCATCCCGAAGGTATTCAACGACGAGGGGCACATCCTCGAATCCGAGCTCCTCGAGATCTCGGCCGTATCGGTCCCTGCCAACAAGGACGCGACCTTCGAGAAGAAGGCAGAGGCACCGGAGAAGAAGGAGGTCGCAGCGGAGCCCGTAGTCGAGCCTAAGAAGGTGAACGCGAAGGCGATCGCCGTGAAGGCAACCGCCGATCTCGCCGGCGAGAGGACGCAGCTCCTCAAGAGCCTCGCGAAGAACGTGAGGGAGCTCGTGGAGGACGGCAAGAAGGAGCGATCAAGGAAGATCTACCAGATCGTCCGCGAGCTCGCAGAAAAAAACTAAACATTTCAAAAGACCAGATAGCGGCACTCATATCCCCTGTGCCGCACTCGCGCAAGCGATGGGCTGAAATTATAAGTTAGTTTTATACGTTTATGTTTAAGCTTTACAAGCTCATAAAGTCCCTGATGGCTCAGGGTTTTGCTACCGCAGAGCAGAAGGCACAGGTTGCGGCGCTCTACAAGGAATTGGAGGGCGAGGAGAAGGAGGCTGCTAAGGACGAGGTTGAGGCTGCTAACAAGCTTCCTGAGACCGATCCGAAGGCGACCGACGACGAGAAGGAACTCGAGAAGAACATCAAGTCCCTCGTCAAGAAGGCAGTCAAGGATGAGACCGCGGAAGGTTTCACCAAGGCCGTCGAAGGCATCAAGTCTGAGTTCAAGGCATGGGCCGAGAAGCAGATGGAGGCGATGAAGAAGCAGGCCGGTAACTTCCACCCTGACGTTCAGGCGAAGAGGAAGGGCTTCAGCTCGTACCTCCGCAAGTTCGCTACGGCGCTCGTCAGCAATGACGCTGTCGCTCTCAAGGAACTCACCACCAGCGCAGCAGGCACTCCGTTCGGAGGCTATGTAGTCGATGGCGAGCTCTCCGCTGAGATCCGACACCTCGTCACTGAGTACGGTGTCGCTCGTCGCGAGATGATGACCGTTCAGTTGACCAAGCACTCGTACGAGGCGAACGCTCTCGTCACGGATGTCACGGTAGCGTGGGCAGACGAGGCCGCGGCTATCGGATCGACGCAGGTTGTATTGGGCCAGGAATCCCTCGAGCTCAAGAAGCTCGCGGCTATCGTTACCCTCACTCGTGAGCTCCTCGAGGACGAAGAGATTGACCTCTTTGCCTTCATCGCGGCTCGCGTTGCTGAAGGTTTCGCACGCAAGGAGGACGCGGCGTTCTTCACGGGCGAAGGATCGGGCGACACTGCGAACGGCGAGTTCACGGGTCTCCTCTTCAACGCTGACGTCACGCCGGTCACTATCCCTGTGCGCGGCTCGCTCAACGGCCAGTCGTTCACTCACATGACCGCTGACGATCTCCTCGCTATGCAGGATGCAGTGCCTCAGGCTGTCGCATCGAAGGGCAAGTACTTCATGCACCGCTCTGTCCGCAGCATCGTCCGCAGGCTCAAGGACAACGAGAACCAGTACATCTACCAGGCTCCTTCCGAGAACGGTCCTGCGACCATCTGGGGAAGGCCAGTCGTCGAGGTCGAAGTCATGCCTTCGTCCACCGACACCGCTGCTGACACTCCATTCGTAATCTACGGCGACCTCAAGGTTGCTTCGATCCTCGGATACAAGGGTGGCATCTCGGCTGATAGGTTCAACGCCGGTACGGTAAGGAATGTCGCCGGAAACGCTGACATCAACCTCATCACTACCGACCGCGAGGCTATCCGATGGGTTGAGCGAGTTGGTGCGATCACCATCCTCCCTTCGTCGGTAGCTGTCCTCAGCACCGCGTCAGGCTCTTAATCCCTAGCGGATTGAACTGATACTTTGGCCCTTTAGGGGGCCAAGGCTAACAGCTCAAACCATGAAAAACAAATTCATCTACAAGAACAAGAAGACCGGCCAGAAGGTCTATTCGGACAAGCCTCTCAACGACAAGGATCTCGTGCTCGTTAAGCAGGTCCGGGACGGCCGGATGAAGGGCAACGAGGTAACGCAGAAATAACCATGAGGAAATACACCACAGCGGAAAAGATAGGCGACTACATGCTGATCGACATCGACCCGACCTTCGAGGACAAGGTTGACGGGTGGATCGAGGGCGTCTCTCGCATGCTCGACCAGGCGGCGAACAGGAAGCTCGTGGCCGAAGAGGCGGGCGAGGGCGAGGAAGACGCATCGCTCGAGGACAAGTACTTCGACGGCAACGGCCAGCGCTTCCTCACGATCGACGACTGCGTGGAGGTGGAGGAGGTGGCGATCGGAGACATCAACGGCGATAACGAGGAGGAGACCGAGGACTACCTCACATACCCTCGAATCGCCCCTATACGCCGCTTGATCCTCAAAGGCGGGGTTTTCTCCGCAGGCGTGCAGAACGTGCGCGTAAAGGCGCGCTGGGGCCTATTCGCCGACGTTCCGAAGGACATAGAGCTCGCGTGCACCATCATCGTCGCAGGCGTCATCAACGCATCGACGCCGGGCAAGCAGGCGATCAAGTCCGAGAGCATCGGAAACTACCAGGTCGCCTATACGGACGAGAAGGGCATCGCGGACTTCGATCGCGCGAAGTCGATCATAGACACCTATCGAAAACATGATTTCTGATTTCTACAAAACCCTGTTCGTGGTGAAGCGATCGGTCTGGACCACAGACGGATCTGACAATCCGTACTCGGAGGAGCAGGAAGTCGGCCAGTTCATGGGTCACATTCAGCAGGCGGCCCCCGAGCTCGTGCAGAGCCTTGGCCTGTCCCTCACGAAGTCGTTCTCGATTTGGTGCCCGGTAGACACGGACGTCCGCGAGGGCGACTCGCTCACGAGCGTCCAGGGAGTCTACTCTGTCCGGGCGGTTCAGCAGAACGCGGTCGGCAGCAACAAGCACCTGCAGCTCGTCGTCATGCTCGATCAGATAAGCGGATCATAAAAACCCATGTCAACAGGCTTCACCATCGACAGCAGGGGATTCAGGGAGCTTCAGGCGGCGGCGAAGAGGAACCCGGAGAAGGTCAAATCGGAAGTCGGCAAATTCCTGCAGAGGGGAATGGCCGCTTACAAGAGGGTCATCTTCAATAGCCCCTGGCGCGTAGGCGGATCGGGAGGCGGCGCGCCGGTGGCACAGGCCGAGTCCGGCGGAAACCTGAGGCAGACCCACATGACCGAGATCCAGGCGTGGCAGGCGCGGGTTTTCCCGACCGCGCCGTACGCGCCGTACGTTCACGGCATCGAGGGATATCCGCGCAAGCGCAGCTATCAGCTCAGGCCGTGGCTCGACTATGCCGCAGAGAAGTCCGCGGGCGAAATCGAGAAGCTCCAGGACGAGATGATCGGGAACATAGTAGGTGATCTAGCAAAATAAATTATACACACATGCAACAGGCGATACTTCAAAAAATAAAAGAGATCCTCCAGGGCATAACCGCCATCAAAGAGATCTACGACTACCCGCTCGACGGCAACCCGAAGAAGTTTCCGGCGGCGATATTCTATTTCGACAGCTTCGACAACTCTTTCGAGACGGTCCGCGACAACTTCATCGTGCTCCGCTTCAAGCTCTTCCTCGTGGTCAATCTCTCCGGGACGACTGAGGCCGAGGTATACCAGTCGATCATGCCGAAGCTCATGGATGCGGTCGTGCCCGCGATAAACTCGGCCTGGAACATGGGCGACGTCGAGGGGCAGCGCGCATGGGGCCTGCTTACCGGAGGAAACGTCACCCTGAGCGTCGAGCAGCAGGCGAAGCAGGCGACGGCCGACCTGACGATCCAGGTCAAGCTTTCCACTTCCGTATAGGGTTGTGGTATAATAGAGCTACAATTTAATAGCAATCCGCAGGAAAAGATCCGTGGACTCATTCTCGAAGGAGATGGGTCCATTTTTCGTTTAACAATAAAATTTATGAATTACGTAGGAAGGCAAAAGCTCGTCGGTCTCGCGCTCGAAGCAACGCGCGGCGTCGCCGAATCAGTGGCAGCAAAATGGCTGAAGCATGTCGATAACGACATCTATCCTCGCGTCACCAAGGTGGTGGACGACAGCCATTTCGGAGTTCTCGAGGACTCGCAGGGATCGAGGGTCGTTCAGAAGTGGCTCGAGGGAACGATCAACGGCATCGTGCACGCGGATTCTATCGGCTACCTGCTCGCGAACATCTACGGATCGGTCGCGACCGAGGCGCTCGGCGATGGCGTATACGAGCACACGTTCGACCTCCTGCAGAACATCGAGCACCCGACGCTCTCGATCTTCGTCCATGACTCTGACGTGGACAAGTCCGTCATCAACTGCGGCGTCATCAGCTCCCTCGAGCTCAGCGCCTCAGTGGACGACTACCTCCGCTTCACCGCGGGCATCGTCGCGAAGGAGAAGGCAGCGAACTCAGACACGCCTTCGTTCGACGCGGAGAACGACTTCATCGGCCGAGACGTCTCCATCCAGCTCGCCGACACCCTCGAAGGCCTGGACGCAGCTCCTGTCATCAAGGCGAAGAACTTCACGATCTCGAAGGACCCTGGCGTCGTTCGCGACCACGTGCTCGGATCGCAGGTAGCCGACGGCATCTATAACTCGAAGATGGCGATCGAGGGCAACTTCGTCATCAACCACAACGGCACGACCTACGAAGCGCTCCTCACCGGAGACACCGCGAAGTTCATGAAGGTGACTATCGAAAGCGCCGCGGTCATCGGTTCCGATGATCATCCTTCGCTCACCTACGTCTTCCACAAGATCCAGGTCCAGGACAGGAGCAGGATCGGAGGCAACGACGAGCTCGTCACCGAGGAGGTCGGATTCAAGGCTTTCTACAACCAGACGACCGGCAAGGCAAGCACGGCGATCCTCGTAAACAAAACGGCTAGCTACGCAACTGGCAGCTAGTCCGTTCGTCCGGGACGACGTAAAACTAAGTTCTTTCTAACCCGTCACGACAGCGAGCACGATCACGAGGGCGACGATGAGGGCAAATGCGATCGGCACGGCTATGAGCACCCTCTTCCACTTGAGCATAGGCTCAGCGTTATCGAGAGCCGAGAGGTTCACGCCAGGAGTTCCCGGAAGGGAATACTTCGCGGCAAAGACCTCGTTCGACATGCTCGCGTAGCGCACGAAGTCGATCAGTGCGAGCAGGGCGGGAATCAGCGTCCACGAGAACACGAGGTAAAGCACCCCGGCCGTGACCTGATTGAGATAGAACTTATGAACGCCGAGTCCTCCGAGGAAAAGGGCGAGTACCGCTGCAATCCCGCGCTGCTTCATAACAAGTTTGATTAGCCTTTAATAAGAAGATATTACAAAAACCATGCAAATAGTCAAATTGTCAAATAGCGAGGTCGAGATCAAGAAGTCTCTCACCCTGGGAGAGTTCAACCGCGTTCAGATCGCCCTCAACGGCGACGGTCCCGTATCGGCGGCCGGATGGACGGCTAAAAACCTCATCGAAGGCCAGACCGTCCTGCTCAGCATCGTGATCAAGAAGATCAAGGAGGGGGACAAGGAGGTCGCGTTCAGCAGGGAATGGCTCGACGCCCTTTCCTTGGCGGACGGATCTGTGCTTCTCGATGTGGCGCAGGAGATCATTGTCGAAGCGAATAAAAAAAAATAATCCCCGGGCTCCGGTTTCAGCTTGAGGGTAAGGCGGCTCCATGCGACTACGTTGTGATGGAAATGCTCTCAGACAGATATGGCTGGACGCCGGACGAGATCAAGGAGATGTCGCTCGAGGACCTGTCGAGCTACATGGCGATCATCTCGGAGAAGAACAGGATCAAGAATCGTAAAAAATAGAACACCTATATGGCAAATTCAAGGGAACTTCAAATACTTCTCTCACTCAAAGACGAGGCTTCGAAGAAGCTGAAGACGTTCGGCGAGGCTGCCGAGAAAACGTTCAAGGTGAGCCTGGTCGCAGCGACTGCCGCAGGAACGGCGATCGCTGCCTTTGGCGTTTCGTCCATAAAGGCGTTCGCCGAGTCTCAGGCGGAGATGGCGAAGTTCGAGGCGACCATGAAGAGCATACCGGGTGCGACCGACAAGACGCGCCAGGCCCTTCTCTCGGCGGCGTCCGCCGTTCGAAAGCTCGGCTTCGGCGACGAGGAGGCTTCGAACGCCATGGCGATGTTCTACCAGAGGACTAAAAGCACCACCGAGGCGATCAAGCTCAACACGATCGCCATGGACCTTGCCCGGGCGAAGAACATCGGCCTCTCTGACGCGGCCAACCTGGTCAACCAGGTGCTTTCGGGCAACGGAAAGGTGCTCAAGCAGTACGGTATAGACCTGAAGGATTCGGCGACGCCCTTGGAGGCGCTCGGCGAGCTCCATTCGAAGGTCCAGGGTCAGGCTTCGGCTTTCGCCACGACTCTTCAGGGCAGGATGATGCGCCTCTCGGAGACGTTCGGGGATCTCAAGGAGAAGATCGGCGAGGCTCTCTCTGACCTCGGCGCGGGCGGCATACTAGAGCGCGCGATTTCCTTGCTCGAGTCTATCGAGAAGATCGACTTTAAGGCGACATTCTCGGGTTGGAGGGATTCGATTGGAGACTTCATCACAAAATTTGATGAGCTCACCCATACATCGGAGTTCTTTATGCAGCTCTGGGCTACCGTCACCGAGTTTTTCAATACGTACCTCAAACCGTCATGGGACGGATTCGTGCAAACGCTCATAGACAACAAGGAGGTACTGCTTACACTCCTCGCAAATTTCACCAAATTCCTTGGAGTGATCTCGGCAGGCGCGCTCATTGCCGCGCTCACGGTGCTCACCACGATGTTCGAAGGTCTCGGACTCGCCATCAAGGGCGTCAAATGGTTCGTGGAGAGCCTCGCGGAAGCGTTCAGGGACGTCGCCACGTGGGTCGATAAGGCATTCAGCTCTCTTTCGAAGTTCGCCAACAAGTTCGGCCTGAGCTCGCTCTCGAAGGCTCTGTCCGGGATAGGAGGCTCAGTATCAAATTTCCTCGGCGGCGCTCGAGTGGACGACGCGATCATATCGCCGGACGGCAAGATCATCACGACGCACCCGGACGACTATCTCATCGCCACGAAGGACCCGCACTCGCTCGCCGGCAACGGCGGAGGCGTGACGATCAACGTCTACGGAGACGTGTCCGGGCAGGATCTCATCGACAAGGTGAAGCGCGCGCTCGCCATGGACATTAAATATCAGGTACGAGTCTAATGATCACCGTAACCATCAATGCAGTAAATAGGTCGGACGACATCGATCAAACCTCTTCGGTGTACGAGGGAAGCGTAACGAAGGCTCCCTCGACTTTCTCGTTCTTCATGAAGAGGGTGGCGGGCGTCACGCTGCCGGCGATGGGCGACGAGGTGATCGTCGAGGAGGATTCCGTCAGGATCTTCAAAGGAACCATCGTCGAGAGGGATGACGCCGCCGTGACCGGTCTCGTTCTCGGCACCGCCTTCACCTGCAAGGACGGCGTGCACGAATTCGACTCGCTTCTCGTCAGCAAGGCCTATAACGATACGGATGCCGTCGCGGTCGTCCAGGACATCGTGGACAACTTTGCGTCAGGCTTCACGCTCGACGCGCCATTGTCGTCTCCTGCGGTGAAGTCGCTGCGGTTCAACTACGAGCAGCCCTCTAAGTGCCTCCAAGCGCTCTGTCAGCAGATCGGCTGGGACTGGTACATCGATCCGTTCGACGTCGTGCACTTCTTTCCGAAGGGCAATGAGTCAGCGCCTTTCGAGATCACCGATGACAACGGGAACGCGATATACAACTCGCTCTCCTTCAGCTCGAACATCGTCGAGCTCAAGAACTCGGTCTTCCTACGCGGTGGCGAGTATCTCGACGAGGTAAGCGAGAGCGACGCGCTCGACAAGTACGAGGCTGACGGACAGCAGGTGCTCGTCAACCTCGGCTTTAAATACAACTCGATCGAGGTCACGGTGGATGGTACTCCGAAGACCGTTGGCATCGACAACATCGACGACCCTCTCGACTTCGACTGCCTCTATAACTTCCAGGAGAAGCTCATCCGCTTCAGGGAGGACAACAAGCCGGCCGCCGGCGAGCTCGTGAAGGCTTTCGGAAACGTGTTCATTCCCCTCATCGTCCAGGCTGAGGATACCGTCTCTATCGACCAATATGGCCGCAAGGAGGGCATCAGCATCGACAAGACGATCACAAGCGTGCTCGAGGCAGAGGCGGCGGCCGCTGCGGTGCTCGACCAGTGGTCAGAGGGATCGTACGAAGGGAGCTTTAGCACGCGCCAGACGGGCCTACGCGCCGGCCAGACGATCAGGATCACCTCGGCATCGTTCGGCATCGACGACACCTTCAAGATCAACCGAGTGCGCGGCGAAATGGATGGGCATGACTCTTTCCAATACGAGGTGCAGTTCATCAAGTCGGGCGAGTACAACTTCACCGACATCATGGTGGACCTCCTCGGCCGAGACAGGAAGAACATCACCATATCGGAGGACGAGGTAATCCAGCGCATCATGAAGTTCACGGACGAGTTCGGCTATGCGGACGAGATCATAGCCTTCGTAAAGACGACGGGTCCGTACAAATATGGCGACGTAACCGGAGGCAACACTGTCGGCAAATACAACTTCTCGACGTACTCGTGATTCGCTCGATAGGTCGTGGTATAATATAGGCACAACAGAATAAATTGACCCGCAGAAAAATCTTCGTGGGCGTTCCGAACAGGAGCGCCCACTTTTCTTTTTATGAAAAAACTCTTACAGCTTCTAAATCTAATCGACAGTTTCGGCTTCATCGGAGAAGTCAGGATTTCGGGCTATAAGGACGGCGCGCTCGTCAAGCAGACCCCATGGATGAGGAACAAGGTCGTCTCCTCGAGCGGGAACGGCAGGAACCTCATCCTCCAGGCGCTCTCCGGCGACTATGCAGGGAGCATCGAGATCACGCATGCCGAGCTCGGAACCGGAACGACGGCTGCATCCGACAGCGACACGGATACGGAAGATCCACAGTCGCGCGCACAGCGGTCGTTCGTTTCCGTGTCAGCGAACATCATCACGCTCAAGTTCTTCTTCTCCGACCTCAACCTTCCCGACGACAGCTATACCGAGTTCACGATGTGGATGGACGGCGACGTGGGCCTCGGCACAGGCAGTATATTCAATCGCCTTGTGTTCTCCGGCGCTCCATACGTGAAGGCGACGGGCGAGGATACCTCTATCGAGGTTCGGGTAACTTCAACAGGATAATTTATGAAAAAAGCACAACCAGACGCAGATATTTTGGCAGAAGATTTCGTAGAGACATCGGCAGGATCTTCTGATGCCGGCAGGATGCCGGTACTGGGTGACGACGGCAATCTCGATTGGAGCTTCAATGGAGGCATGTCTGGAGGCGACGGCTCTGATGGCGTTGTAAATCTCGACGGCACGAACAGCTATTCCTTCCTGATATGTAAGAAGCTAACGATCGCGCTTCCGACTAACCCGACGAACGGCCAGACGCTCTCGATAGTCGTGAACGGTTCGACCGTAGCGATACAGTTCGTTTCCTCGATCGGCGTGGTTGCTGGAAACGTACTCATCGGCGCATCGGCCGCGGACACGATAACCAACCTGCTCGGCCTACTCACTTCGCCAAGCACTACGAACTCTACGCAGAGGGCGCTTTCGGCCGGAGACCAGACGCTCATCAACTACATGAGCAAGTCTGCTCTCTCGACGACCATCACCATGCTCGCAACGAGCGCTTCGCTCTCAACCCTCACAGGCTCTACTACAGCGACAGGCGGATCTGTTACTGCTGGAGTGAACACGACATATACGATGACTCGTGACATGTATGCCACGATCCTTACTGTTGCGTCCGGCATCACACTCGTGACAGACGGGTTTATTTTCAATGCGAGTGTCGAATGTACGGGAGCGGGCACGATCGACTTCGGTACAGCAAACAACGGAGCGAATGGTGGCTCATCGGGAACGACTGGCGCAGCAGGGGGAGCATCAAGCGGAACCGGAAGGTTCAAAACTACCGCCGGAGGTCAGGGCGGCCAAGGTGCGCTCTCTCAAAACTCTAGCGGCAGCAATGCGCCAGCGACAACTGCACCGACTTCCGCGATCGGATCGTCAGCGTCCGCAGTAAGTGGCGGAGGAAGCGACAGCGCTTCGCCATCAGTTGGATCAGGTGTGACTAGGCCAACTGTAAAACTAGGCAGCAATAGGTTTTTGCTCTCTCTAGGCCTCGACTTCACCATTGCGGGAGCATTCGTATCCTGGAAGGCTTCTGGTCAATCAGGTGCAGGTGCCGGTGGTGGCTCCGCAAACTCGGGCGGCGCGGTCGGTGACGGCGGTGCCGGTGGTGGAGCGTCAGGCGGCATCGTATTTGGAATCGTAAAACTTTGGTCAGGTACTTTTACCATTAAAGCTACGGGTGGAAATGGAGGCACGTCAGGAAACCCGAACGGTTCGGCAGGACGCCAGTCTGGTCCAGGAGCAGGCGGGAACGGCGGTGTTTCGGTCATGGTTTTCCATAAGAAGACTTGGACTGGCTCATACAACCTTGCGGGCGGTGTAAAGGGAACCCTGCTTTCATCTCCTGGTCCGTATGCGGGCGCAGCGCAGGATGGTGCAACGGGAGTCTCTTATGAGATCCAAATTTAAACATCATGATCGATATGCCACAAAACGGATTCAATGGAAGAACGGATCACGACCTTCTGATAGAAGCGCTCGTTAAGCTTGATCGCGCCATTGCCGATATCAAGGACCTGGACCGCAATTTCTCCAAGTCCCTTGACGCAAAGATCGACCGCGACTCGTTCGATCGGTCGTTCAAGGAGTTCCGTAAAGATCTCGAGGAGGATCTCAGCAAAGTCAACGAGAGTGTGAGGTCGGGCTTCGCCGCGGCGACCAAGGTGTCTGACGACCACGAACAACGGCTCCGCCGCCTCGAGAGGTGGGGCTTCATCGCTATCGGAGCCCTCGGCATCATTCAAATACTTATTGGCATTATCAAATAGACATGAAAATCAAAACCCTAATCGAATACATCACGCAGCCGAGGTTCAGAAGCGCGATTCCCGACCCTCGACCATCTGAAGAGAGGGCGCTCGATCACGTCCATGGCCGCGATGTCGCTTTCGCGGGCGAGCTGAAGGTAAACGACAAGCCTGTCGATCTCCCGTTCACCCCATACAACCAGTATCAGACGAGCTCGTGCGGCGCGCACGATGCCGCTCACGGCCGTAGGCTCGAGGACGGATCGGACGTCGCCCCTCTGCCTTGGTACAGGATGCGCTCGAACTACCCTGACGAGGGCATGTTCGTGCATGACGTCCTGAGGCTTAAGCAGAAGGCGAAGCCGGTCCCTTACAGCGCGTTCCCGACGGAGCGCTATTCGCCAGAGGCAAAGGCGAACGCCATCCCGGCGCAGGAACTCTGGGACGAATCGAGGGACAAGTCGCACGCATACGTTTACATCCAGCCGTTCGACGCTGACGCTGTGTTCCAGGCGGTATCGAAGGGCTTCCCGGTTACGATCTCGTTCTTCGCGACCTACAGCGAGTGGAGCAAGCAAGTGCTCTCGATCGAGGACCCGGATCTCGTCTTCTATCTTGCGAACGTCCGTCACTACGTTGAAGCAATGCCGAGCTCGATCTACAGCGAAGGTGGCAAGCTCTACCTCTCGGCTCTTGAATCGGCACGACAGGGCGGTCACATGCGCCGCGAGATAACTCCTGAGTTCCTGAAGAAGCGAATGTTTCTCGGTGGCGGCTATGCCTACCGAAAGGAGGAGCCGAAGCCCGTGCCAGTCGCCACGCTCCCGTTGGCCGAGTGCCAGTACGGGCAGAGCTCTGCAGCGGTGAAGATCCTTCAGGCATACCTGTGCTCGAAGGGTCTCATGCTCCCGGAGCATAGGACGGGCTATTACGGTCCGATCACCGCGGGTGCGGTCCTGAAGTGGCAGCTCGCCAACGTCAAGACGGTCTCGCAGCAGTCGCTCCGGGACCTCGGCGGCCGCTACTGGGGGCCGGCGTCGGTGAAGGCTATCGGAATTATCAAGTAGTCAAATAAATATGAAGACATATTCTTTCAAGAAAGGTTTTATCAAGGGACTCATCTCGGTCATTACGATCGTGATCGCCCTCATCGCTTTCGCGGGCTTCTCCGACCTCACGATCTGGGGCCTCCTCGAGCAGTACATCAAGCCGCTTCTCGGCACCCTCACCGTCGGCGGCGCGTTCACGATGCTCTTGAACTACATCAAGGTCAAGAACTCTGTCGAATAGGGGTTTCGTGGTATAATACGGATACAGACCAATAAACCATCCGTATAGAAATACTAATGGATGCGACTCGAAAGAGCCGCATCCATTTTCTTTTTTATGAGCAACAACTGCGCCCCATCACCATATTCCGCGAAGACGAATCCCTTCTCCGAGAAGGTGTCGCCTTTCGCAGCGAAGACGAGCCCGTATGACGCTCCGTCTTTTTGCCCGGCATTGCTGCAGGAAAACGGATACGCGCTCCTTCAGGAGAACGGGGGCCTAATCGAACTCTAAACATCATGGCAAACAACAAGAAAATATCAGAGCTCGCGGCGGCACCATCGGCGGCAAACGCCGACATTCTTCCGATCGTAGACGTCGAATCGGGAGTGACCAAGAAGATCACCAAAGAGAATTTTCTCGAGGAGGTCGTGACGGACCTGGAGAACCACACGAACGACACGGAAGATCCGCATCACACCCTCGACAAGTTCCGGGAGAACATCGAACCCGCCGAGGAAGTGGACGGAATCAGGACGACGTTCACGATCAGCGAGAACATCGCCCAGGACACCCTCAAGGTATTTGCCGACGGGGTGCGGTTGAGACAAGGGGCGGGCAAGGACTTCACCGTCGCGTACGGATCGGGCATAGCAACGATCAGCTTCGTGGTCCCTCCTATGCAGTGGGTGATGTGCGATTATCGGCTAGCTTAAAATTTTTATGAACAAAATATCAAGTTTCTTATAGTGCTCTCGATTGCCGCGGCTCTCATATTCCCGGCGACGGCTGCTGCCCAGGCGACCGCTCTCTATCCAAACAGGGGAGGTACCGGCACAACGTCGGTCCCTACGTTTGGCCAGGTGCTCGTCGGCCAGACGAACGGCACGTACGGCCCGCAGGCGACATCGAGCCTGAAGATCAACACCTCGGATCTCATCGAGGGATCGAAGCTTTTCTATACGGACTCGCGCGTCGGCTCCTACATCACCGGCTCGACCACGATTCGGGACTATCTCAACTGGTGGTACAAGAACGATTCCGGCAACGTCTCCATCGACCGCAAGGTGGGCATCGGAGTGAGCGACCCCGCAGCGGATCTCGTCATCAACGGCATTACGAACACGCAGATCCTCAACGTGGCATCGACGACAGCCACCTCCACGTTCAACGGAAACGTCAAAATCGAGGGAAACCTCGAGCTTTCGGGCCTGGCCTTCTTTACCGTCGTCTCGAGCGGAAACATGAGCGTAGCGGGCAATTTGAGCGTTACAGGCACCACGGAGGCCCGTGGGAAGGTCTATAGCTCTACAGGAGCCCTCACAATCGACCAGAACGGCCAGTCTAACGGCGCGATCGTCCTTAACCCGACCTCGGGCAATATAGGCATCGGAGACGCCAATCCGAGCTCGAAGCTGTCCGTGACGGGAAATTCAGTGCTTACTGGCAACCTTACGGTCACGGGATCATCGAATCTCGCGGCCATTTCGGGAACGACATTCACAGGCACCGGAGTTATCGCTACCAATTCGACCACGACGAACGCGACTTCGACGACTCTGAACGTCTCCTCGAGGGCCACTTTTCCGGGTTCTGGGGTATGGACGTCATCAGGAAACGTCGGTATTGGAACAACAACTCCAGCCACTAAACTTTCCGTGTTCGGCACGACGACAACCGCAGGTCTGACCATAACCGACCCGGCGAATCAGGGTCGCACCCCTTGGAACTTCCGTGTCGCTACAGATACGCTGAATACCAACGTGGCCGCCCTGTATGTAGACCCCGGGGCCGGAGGCGGTGCCCGAACGTTCCTTGGCGGGTTGCTCAACTTCTCTAGGGCGAGTGGAATTGAGGCATTTCCGTCGTTTCAGACGACAGACCTCATGACTTGGGGAGCAAACGGCAGCGTCTCGGAGAACATAGGATACACGGGCGGGAATGTGATATACAATTCTTCAAACGGCGGCGGTGCCGGCGACCAGATATGGTATGCCACGAGTACCATTTTCGCTGGGTATGCCACCAACAACGAGAGGATGAGGCTCAAGGGAAACAGCGGTAATCTCGGCATCGGCACAAACTCACCCACAGCCTCTCTATCAGTTGTGAGCACGGGTGCATCATTGTTTACGGCAACTAGCTCGGGCATTTTAAGGACGACTCTTGCCTCTGGCGGAGTCCAGACCTGGTATTTGTCGAATGGTGGTTCAGAGATAGGGTCCATCGCATACTCAACTCCCGACAATAACCCTGGTATTATTTTCAACACCGGTGCATCGTATAGTCAGAACAGGTTTAACATGATTAACGAGCAAGGTTATTTCAATTTAGGCTTTGATGCAGACGGTCGTGGTACTGGTGGACTCAATATTAAGGCGGGGGGAAACGTAGG
>JBAZUA010000006.1:0-10995 GCA_041661645.1 Minisyncoccota bacterium
CGATGGCCTTGATTATGGCGGGGTCATTCGCCGTGTGTCCCACCATGTCGGGATTGGCGAAGTTGATGAACATGAAATTGACGCCAGCCTGTATTTCCTCGATGGCCCTGTCGGCGATCGCCTCGGCACGCATCTCGGGTGCCTCATCGTGGGTCTTTACGTCCTTTCGGCTGTCGAGCAGTATGTGCTTTTCGCCGGGGTAGAGGGTTTGGACTCCGCCATTGAGGAAGTAGGTGGCGTGAGGGAACTTCTCGGTCTCGGCGATGTGGGCCTGGGTCAGTCCAGCCGCCGATACCTCCTTGGCGATCGTCGTTTCGATCGAGGCGGGAGGGAAGGCGACGTCGGCCATGAAGGTCTTGTCGTATTGGGTCAGGGTGACGAAGGCCAGATTGTCGGTCTTGGCCCGCTCGATCATCTTTGAAGATATCTGGCGTGCGCGATCGGACCTGAAATTGAAGAAGAAGACGCCGTCGTTCGGGCGGATAGGATAGCTTGAGCCCTTCTCATCCAGGAAGATGACGGGTTCCAGATGCTCGTCCATGATTCCTTGCGCATGGAGTTTTGCGATCACCTCCGATGGCCTCTCGCCCGGCTCGCAGACATTGCCCTTGCACTCGAAGAGCATGTCCTCGGCCCTCTTCACGCGGTCCCAGTTGTTGTCCCTGTCCATGGCAAAGAAGCGTCCGCTCGCCGTTGCTATGAAGCCGATGCCGATCTTCGCGATCTCTGCCTCGAGCTCGCGAAGGAACTCCGCCGAGCTCTGCGGGGCGGTGTCACGTCCGTCTGTGTAGACGTGGATGGCGACTTTTTCGATGCCGGCGTCCTTGGCGGCACGAAGAATTGCGAAGAGGTGGTCGCTGTGGGCATGGACGCCGCCGTTGCCGAGAAGTCCCTTCACGTGGAGTATCGAGTCGTTCGTCTTTACGTGCCCGAACAGCTTGGTGATGGCCGGGATTTTGGCGAACTCGCCGTTTCTTATCGATTTCGCGATGCGCACCAGGTCGGTGTCGATTATCTTACCCGCGCCTATGGTTGTGTGTCCGATCTCGCTGTTGCCCATCTGTCCCTCGGGGAGGCCGACGAACTCACCTGACGCCTCGAGCAGGGTATGCGAGTGGCTTGCCCAGAGGCTGTCGAAGAAGGGCTTTTTCGCCGCCGCCACGGCATTGTCCCGGAGGTTCTCGCTGTAACCCCAGCCGTCGAGGACTATGAGCACCGCCTGCTTGAATGTTTTCATGATGGGTATCAGTTTATGAGCACATATTGTACCTCAAAGGGGAGGTGCGCAGGACGCTTGACTATTAATTTTATAGTTGTATGGTAAGGAAGAAAGTTGTTTGTAAACGTCACAATGTCAACGTCGGTCAAATATATCGCATATGTCTGTCAAATCAATGCTTGGTGGTTTCACTGCGGAGTCTCGTAGGAGGACTTCTGTTCGTTCGCCTGGTGGGATTGATCTCGCTTTCATGGGGAAGGGGATGGATTTCGACGAGGCGGAGGCCTTGCGGGAAGCGGGCGCCCAGGAGTCGGCACTGCATCTCCCCGTCAGGTCCATGGTTGCCTTTCAGCTGGGTCCGTCGGGAGAAGAGCACGGTCCTGATTGCATCTGCGAGGAGTGCCTCGCCGACGTCGACGCCGGCGACTTCCGTGATACCATCGACAAGCTTCGTCCGGACGATGCCCTGTGTGGCGCCAGCCGTGGGTCTGTCGAGTGTGGTCGGTGCAGGATGTCTCACTCGTGTCCAAAGTCGGCCGTCAGGTTCTCGTTCTCGGCGAGTTCAAGGGCCGAGGAGGGTGAGATGTCCCTGGGGGTGCTTCGCGTGGACCTCTACCGTCGGCTGAGGCTTGCCACCAAGCGGAAGGCCCCCGCCTTCAGCAGCAGGGGAACGCCTCTGTCGGAGGATTATTGCGAGGTGTTCGTGAACAAGAACGTCGCCGTCGACATCATGCTTCGAAACGCCCTGCCCCTTAGCTATTTCTGCTAGTCGGGCCGGAAAAAAATCAAAAGCCGCCATGGGAACATGGCGGCTTTTTTATGGGGATAATGGGCGTGGCTAGATCTTGAACGCCGCCTTGCCAGGATAGATCGCCTTGTCGCCGAGGGCCTCCTCGATGCGGAGGAGCTGATTGTACTTGGCGACGCGATCGGTTCGGGATGCCGAGCCGGTCTTTATCTGCCCGGTCGCGAGTCCCACCACGAAGTCCGCGATGGTGACGTCCTCGGTCTCGCCCGACCTGTGGGAAATGACGGAGGTGTATTTGTTCTTGGCAGCGAGCTTGATGGCATCGATGGTCTCGGTCACGGTGCCGATTTGATTGAGCTTGATGAGGATGGAGTTTCCGACGTGTTTCTCGATGCCCATCTGCAGTCGCTCGACGTTCGTCACGAAGAGGTCATCGCCCATGATCTGGATCTTGTCGCCCAGCTCCTTGGTGAGGAGTTCGTAGCCGGCCCAGTCATCCTCGGCGAGGCCATCCTCGATCGACACGATAGGGTATTTCTTGACCCAGTCGGCATAGTACTCGACCATCTCCTTGGAGGTGAGCTTTCGATTCTCGGTCTTGAGATTATAAATACCATTCTCGTAGAGCTCGGTCGCCGCCGCGTCGATCGCGATCGCGATGTCGATGCCCGGGGTGTAGCCGGCCTTCTTGATCGCCTCGATGATGGTCTCGATGGCGGCCTCGTTGGTGGGGAGCGATGGCGCGTATCCGCCCTCGTCCCCGACCGAGGTACTGAGGCCCTTGCTCGAGAGGATTTTCTTCAGGGCGTGAAATGTCTCGGCTCCGTATCGAAGCGCCTCTTTAAACGTTGGGGCGCCCAGAGGGACGATCATGAACTCCTGAAGGTCAGTCGAGTTCTCGGCGTGCTTTCCGCCGTTGAGCACGTTCATGAGGGGAACGGGGAGTCGCATCTTCTCGGTTGTGCCGCTTATCTTGCGGAAGTATTCATAGAGGGGAATGTTCTGGGACTTTGCCTCGGCATGGGAGAAGGCCATCGATACGCCGAGTATGGCGTTCGCGCCGAGCTTGCCCTTGTTCGGGGTGCCATCGAGGTCGATGAGGGCTTTGTCGAGGGAGGCCTGGTCATAGCTGTTGCCGACTATTGCCTGGGCTATCGCGCCGTTCGCATTCGCCACGGCCTTTGAGACGCCCTTGCCGCCATAGCGCTCCTCCTTGTCGCGGAGCTCGACTGCCTCATGGCTGCCTGTCGATGCGCCTGACGGAACCGCCGATCGGCCAAACGATCCGTCCGCGAGGGTTATGTCCACCTCTACGGTAGGGTTTCCTCGCGAATCCAATATCTCTCGTGCCTTTACTGATGTGATGACTCCCATGTTTGTGTGATTAATGATTTCGAGACACCATTATAGACGCTTTCGCCCCTTGTACATAGTGGACAAGGATGCGCCCTTTAGGTGATATAATTGTCTCATGAAAATAATCATTCGCATCCTCGCGGTCGCCGTCACGGTGTTCTTTCTGCCTCAGATACTTTCAGCCATCGGCGTATCGGGAGTGTCTGTGAACGGGCTCTCCGCCGCCTTTGCCGTATCCATCGCCTTGGCCGTCGTGAATCTCCTCATCAAGCCGATCATATCCTTGGTAACCCTGCCCCTGAACCTTGTCACCTTCGGCATATTTGGTCTCGTGGTCAATGGCGTCATCTTTTATTTCATCCCGTTCTTTCCATTTGTCGCGGGCTTTGGCATCGCGACCTTCTGGGCGGCATTCGTGGGAGCTCTTATCATATCGGTGGTCAACTGGCTTGTGTCAAAGCTCTAGTCCCGTATACTGAATCGCATGTTTTCTCGCAAACCCCTCATAGTCACCCATAATAATCAGTTTCATCCCGATGACGTGTGCGCTGTCGCGACTCTTCACATTCTTTTGAGGGGCAAGTACACCTTGGTTCGTACTCGTGAACAGGCCATGTTCGACAAGGCGGACTATGTCGTCGATGTCGGCGGTATCCATGACGCGTCGCGCCAGAGATTCGACCATCATCAGAAGGGTGGGGCGGGCGAGAGGCAAAACGGCATCCCGTACGCTGCCTTTGGTTTGGTCTGGAAGGAATACGGAACCATGCTCACGGGTTCCGAGGAAGGCGCCCTCAAGATAGACGAGGAGATCGTTGCCCCGGGCGACGCGCGAGACAACGGATTTGAAATAATCGACTCGCGCGTCGAGGGGATAAAGCCCTATGAGTTTGCCGATTACCTTTTTTCCTTCAATCCTTCGTGGAACGAGCCTCAGGATTTCGATGGGCAGTTCGGGAAGGCCGTCGCCGTCGCGGTGCCCATGCTTGAGCGGGCCATTCGCAGGGCTGTCTCGAGCGAGTCTGGCAAGAAGTTCACCGAGGAGGCCTATCAGAAGGCGACCGACAAGAGGATCATCGAGCTTGATGGCCAGTATCCGTGGAGCGATGTTCTGATGTCCCATCCCGAGCCGATATTCATGGTGCGTGCGGCACCTCAGGGCAGCACCTGGGGCGCAAAGGGTGTTCGTATCGAGAAGTATGGTTACGCCTTGCGAAAGGATTTTCCTGCCGAATGGGCTGGGCTTTCCGACGCTGATCTCGCTCGCGTATCTGGTGTTCCAGATGCGACATTCTGTCATAATAAAAGGTTTCTCGCGGTGGCCAAGTCGAGGGAAGGGGCGCTCGCGCTTGCGAGAAAGGCGATAGATTTATAGCCCCATTAAACACCTCAGCCAGCTGAGGTGTTTAATTTTCAAGGACGACTATTCGCGTCTCGTGATCGTGCCACATCGACACCATGGTTTTGGTCGCGCTTTCGACTCCATCCAATCGATTCTCCACCTTACTCATGCGTCCTTTCAAATCTGTCACGTCGGATTGCAAATAATAGAGCGCCTGTTCCGTGTCGCCTTTGAATTCATTGAACTCGTCCTTGGTCACCATCCTCTCGTTGATGTCGTCGAAGCTCCTCTTGACCATGATGGCGAACTTATCCAGTCTTTCGTCGACGATTTTCTCCATGATCGCTGTTACGATCGGAGGCACAATGGTCACAATGACTCTCGTCACGATGTTCTCGACATCGTCCTTGGTGAGGGGCTCGTTTTGGGTTAAGGATTGTTTCCTTCTCGACATGTCCCGATTATAAATCGGGTCGTCTGGAAGGCTCATAAAGTAAAGATAAAAACGGGCGAAAGTGGCAATTTAGACCATTTTCCTATAGGATAGGCAACATCATGGCATTCGTAGATGAAATAGACTTTCATATAAAGGCCGGCAAGGGCGGCGACGGTGCCGTTCGCTGGATCCACGAGAAGGGCAAGGAGTACATGGGCCCTGGTGGTGGCAACGGCGGCAAGGGCGGCGACGTCTACGTCGAGGCTGTTCGAGATATCGGAATTCTCTCCACCTACAGGAACCTCAAGGAGTTCAATGCCGAGAACGGCGGAAATGGCGGCAACAACATCATGTTCGGTGCGAACGGCAACGACCTCACCATCAAGCTGCCAATCGGATCGTTCGTGTACAATCGCGACACCGAGCAGGGATTTGACCTCCTGACTGAGGGACAGCGAGTCCTCATATTGAAGGGCGGACGATATGGTCTTGGCAACGATCACTTCAAGGCTTCCACCAACGTGCGGCCCCTGCAGTTCACCAACGGCCGCGTGGGCGAGGAGGGTGACTTCCACATCGAGCTCAAGCTCGTCGTGGACGCCGGCTTCGTCGGCTTCCCGAATGCGGGCAAGTCGTCGCTTCTCAACGTACTCACCAACGCCCATGCGAAGGTGGCGAGCTATCAGTTCACCACCCTTGAGCCGAATCTCGGCGAGATGCACAAGTTCATACTGGCGGACATCCCGGGACTCATCGAGGGCGCTTCCGACGGCAAGGGCCTCGGAGACAAGTTCCTCAAGCACATCTCTCGCACCAAGATGGTCCTTCACTGCATCTCTCTCGAGAACGAGGACATCTCTGCCGCGTACAAGACCATTCGGCACGAGCTCGAGGCCTATTCAGAGGCCCTCGCATCAAAGCGCGAGATTCTCATATTGACCAAGACGGACCTCATCGACGATGCAACACTCAAGGCGAAGATGAAGGAGGCCAAGAAGCTCAACAAGGACATCTTTGTGGTATCAATCGCTAATGACGAACAGGTGAAGACGCTCAAGGACGATCTCGTGAAAATGCTGCGCGTCGCCTAATTTTGTCCAATGTTGTCTGCTGAGGTTCTTTAGAAAAGATTTATCTCTTTTCCTGGTGATGGGGTGTATGCTTTTTCCATGCAGAAGAAGAATCAAAATGAGAAAGGGTCGAGAGCCCTGACCCAAGTCGATCGGGACGATATAAGGATTATGGTGTCCGAGATTATTGCCATCACCGTCCCGCCCATAGTTACGGGTATTGTTATTAAGGTCATATCTGAGGTTGCGCCTCCAATCGTCGAGAGAATTGTCGACGAGAGGTTGGACAAGTTCGCCATCATGGTGGGACGGGGCTTTACCGACGTGCAGGCCCAGATAAACGACATCAACGAGAGGATGGTGACCAAGGACGAGTTTAACGACTTTCGGGCAGAGGTTCGGGAGTTTAGGAATGATCACAGCGTCAGGATAACTCGTCTCGGAGGGGCTTGTGCCTAGGGCTTGGGCAGAATGGAAATTGTGCTAGTATGAGGGCCACGAAAGAAATTGTATGAAGACTTACGTAATCACCGTTGGCCTCGAGATACACGCTGAGCTCAAGACTCAGACCAAGATGTTCTGCGCCTGCAAGAATGATCCCTTCAACGGCGCCCCGAACGCAAACGTCTGCCCGATCTGCATGGGGCATCCCGGCACCTTACCTGTCATAAACAAGAAAGCAGTCGAGTCGGTTTTGCGCGTCGGCCGCGCCATCGGCGCCGAGCTTGCCGACTTCACCGAGTTCGACCGCAAGAACTATTTCTATCCGGATATTCCGAAGGGGTATCAGCTCTCCCAGTACAAGTACCCTCTGGTAAAGGGCGGGACAGTCGCGGGCGTCGCGATTACCCGAGTGCATCTCGAGGAGGATACTGCGAGCTCGACCCATGACACGGGTGACTATTCGCTCGTCGACTTCAATCGCGCGGGTGTGCCCCTCATGGAGCTTGTCACCGAGCCTGTCATACATTCGGCTGAGGAGGCGGGGGACTTTGGGCGAGAGCTTCAGCTTCTCCTGAGGACGCTCGGCGTAAGCGAGGCGAACATGGAGAAAGGCGAGATGCGCGTCGAGGTGAACATCTCGATTGCGACTCCCGAGGACACCGCCGCCCGAAAGTTCGGCACCAAGGTCGAGGTCAAGAACATCAACTCTTTCAAGGCGGCCGAGAAGGCCATCGAATACGAGGCGGAACGCCATGCCAAAATGCTCGAGGCGGGGGAGAAGATAGTCCAGGAGACCCGCGGCTGGGATGACACGACGGGCAAGACATTTTCCCAGCGAAAGAAGGAGGATTCGCATGATTACCGCTATTTTCCCGATCCGGATCTGCCAAAGCTCAAGATTTCCGAGATCCCCGAGTTCGCGAACGACAGGCTTGATGCCACACTCCCAGAGCTCCCTCAGGCGCGACGCGAGCGCTATACGGCCCTGGGCCTCAAGTCGCAGGAGATTTACATATATGTGTCCATTCCCGAGGTGTCGGCGTTCTTCGAGGCGACCATCGCCTCGTTTGCCGGCAAGAGGGAGTCTGTCGCCCTTGCGTCGAATTACATATCGAGCGACCTGCTCGGCCTCATCAAGAAGAAGAACGGAGAGGGCAGGGAGGCGCTCATCGCATCGCTCCCGTTCGGTCCCGCAGAGTTCTCGACCCTTGTTAAGATGATCGAGAAGAAGGACGTCTCGTCTCGCGGTGCCAAGGACATTCTCGCCATCATGTTCGAGGAAGGCGGCTCGCCCGAGAAGATCGCCGACGAGAAAGGCCTCATGCAGAAATCGGACGAGGGGGCCATAAAGAAGATTGCCGAGGAGGTCATCGCCGAGAACGCGGCGGCGATCGAGGAGTACAAGAAGGGCAAGCAGGCCTCCCTCATGTTCCTCGTCGGACAGGGAATGAAGAAGTCCAAAGGATCGGCGAATCCGGAGATGCTCCGTGCGACGCTTCTGTCACTCCTTTCCTAAGGATGGTCTCAAAAATAATCATGAACAAGAAAAAACTCATCGTCTTCGTGCTTGTTCTCGCGGTGATCGCGACAGCGTCGCTTTTCATCGCCCACACCTCGGTATCGAAGTCCCTTTCGGTCTCACATCCCCAGTATTCCCTCCAGCGCATTCAGGCAAAGCTTGGGGGAGAGGCATTTGAAGTCATGGTGGCAAGCACGACCGCCGAGCAGGAGCTTGGTCTCGGCGGATTGACGGGTCTCAAGCAGAACGAGGCGATGATTTTCCCGAATCGAACCTCCGATCTCTACGGGTTCTGGATGAAGGACATGCTTTTTTCCATAGACATCGTGTGGCTCGACGAGAATTTCGACATCGTCACCGTAGACGGGTCGCTTTCCCCTGATACTTATCCAAAAATATTCTTCCCGCAGAAGCCGTCGCGATATGTCATTGAGCTTCCCGCAGGCACGGTCGAGCGACTCGGCGTCACGGTGGGAAACCACCTCGAAATAGAAGGCTCGCTCTAGCCAAAAAGCGACTATCTCGTTTTTTTGACCACAAGTCTCCCGGGAAAAACTGGGGATTTTTCTTTTAAGGCCACTGATTCTACGCTTCCAAGGCCTCGTTTTACGGAATCTGGTGAACCATCATATTTACTTTTTCAATCGAACGTATCGTGGTGAAAAAAATCTGCCTTTCTCTGTTTTTTTGAAAAAAGATGTGGGTTAGAATGTACTCACATAAAATTTTATTAGGGCACGACCTCATCAATCTGCGATATGAACATATTTATCACCAAAAGAGACGGAACGAAAGAACTTTTCAATGCCGACAAAATAAATCTTTCGATCGAGCGGGCCTGCGAAGGCCTGGCGAATCCCATCTCTCTCGTGATGCAGATCGCGACTGACACGCGCCTCACGCTCTACGATGGAATCAGCTCCGATGAGCTCGACAAGGCGACCATCAACGCCGCCATACAGAACATAAAGGACGACACCGACTATGATAAGGTCGCGACGCGTCTCCTCCTCAAGACCATATATAAAAAGGTCATAGGCGATTATGACGTCGACAGTAAGGCGAGCCTCGCCAAGACGCATCGCGATGGCTTCGTCGCATACGTAAAGGACGGCGTCGCCCAGAACCGGCTTCATTCGGACATGATCTCGAAGTACGATCTCGAGAGGCTTGCTGACGCCCTCGATGTGACTCGTGATGATCTTTTCCTCTATTCTGGTCTCGATGGTCTGATGAATCGCTATTCAATCAAGAGCATTGGACAGGAGCATCTCGAGACTCCCCAGTACTTCTTCATGCGCGTCGCGATGGGTCTCTCATATAATGAGGAAGATCCGACCGCCTGGGCGATTCGTTTCTACGAGAAGATGTCGAAGCACGAGTTCATCGCCGGAGGTTCTACGAACCTTGGTGCGGGCACCATGCGACCGTCGCTCGCGAACTGCTTTCTCCTCGAGATTCATGATGACATGTCTCACATCGCTAAATCAGTTTCAGACGTCATGCTCCTTTCCAAGGGCTCTGGAGGCATCGGCGCATCGGTCACCAAGCTCCGTGCGAGCGGCTCTCCCCTCAAGTCGAACTTCGGAGGGGCATCGACCGGCCCGACCCCATTCGCCAAGATCATCGACACCGCCATTCGCGCGATTCAGCGCGGAGGCAAGAAGAAGGGGGCCCTCTGTTTCTACATGGAGAACTGGCATCTCGATTTTCCTGATTTCGTGGACTGGAAACATAATGCCGGAGACGACTATCTCCGCATGCGAACGGCGAATACCGCGGTATTTCTATCTGATGAGTTCATGAAGCGCGTCATATCGGGCCAGGAGTGGTATATGTTCGACCCTGCCGAGGCTCCGGAGCTCAACGAGCTCTACGGAAGCGCCTTCTCCGCCAAATACAAGGAGTACGCGGCCAAGGCCGAGAGGGGAGAGCTTCGTACCTACAAGAAAGTGCCCGCCCAGGAGCAATTCCGTCAGATACTCGTATCCCTCCAGTCCACGTCCCACCCATGGCTTACTTGGAAGGATCCGATCAACCTTCGCGCCCTCAACAACAATACGGGGACGATTCACATGTCGAATCTCTGTACGGAGATATGTCTCCCTCAGGACAAGGACAATGTCGCCGTATGTAACCTCATCTCGGTAAACCTCGCCGTCCACATCAACAACAAGGAGGTTAACTGGTCTCGCCTCGAGGACTCTGTCCGTCTCGCCGTTCGACAGCTCGACAACCTGATCGACATCAACAAGCTTCCTATTCCGGAGGCAGTGAAATCGGATAAGGAGAACCGTGCCATAGGTCTCGGCGTCATGGGTCTCGCCGATGTGTTCGAGAAGCTGGGCCTCTCCTATGATTCGGAGCATGCATGGAACTTCACTGACCGCATTTTCGAGTTCGTGAGCTACATGGCGATTGACGAGAGCTCCAATCTCGCTCAGACGCGAGGCTCATACATGCACTTCCCGGGATCTGGCTGGTCAAAGGGAATGGTTCCCGTCGATACTATCGCGATCCTCGAGGCGGATCGCGGACGACCTATCACGGTCTCAAAGGGAAGCCAGCACAAGGGACTCAACTGGGATCTTCTCCGTTCAAAGGTGAGGAAGGGGATGCGAAATGCCACCCTCATGGCTGTCGCGCCAAACGCGAACATCGGACTTCTCGCCGGAACCACTCCGGGAATGGATCCACGCTTTGCTCAGGTATTCTCTCGAAACAAGATTTCGGGCAAGTACATGGACATCAATCACAATCTCGTGAAGGATCTCAAGAACATGGGCATCTGGGAGAAGGTCCGCGAGTCCATCATCGAGAGTCAGGGTGACATCGCCGACATTGATGGCATTCCCCAGCAT
>JBAZUA010000006.1:11005-42639 GCA_041661645.1 Minisyncoccota bacterium
TACAAGCCCTCTTTCACCACCTCGCCGAAGGCCTTTGTCGAGGTCGCGGCCCGAGCGCAGAAGTGGATCGACCAGGCCATCTCTCGAAACATGTATCTCGAGACCCGAGACATCGACGAGACCATGAAGATCTACACCGATGCCTGGGAGAAGGGCGTGAAGACGACCTATTATCTCCACATGAAGCCTCGCCACACCGCCGAGCAGTCCACTGTCCGCGTGAACAAGGCCGAGAAGATGGGCAAGGTCGGATTCGCGGGTCTCGCGAGCGCCCTCGGCACCAAGCCTGCGTCGTTCAGCGCTCCTCTTCAGAAGTCTCTCGACATATCGGAGCCGATGTCAGTCACGTCCTCTCTCGATACTCCGGTCCCGGCCCCGATCACGCTCGAGAGCGTTGCCCCGGTCATGGCACCAAAAGTCTACTCTCATGTGCCGGCACCGGCGTCTGTAGAGAAGGCTGAAGTACAGGCGAGACCGGCATTTGCCTCGTATCAGTCGCTCTCATCCCTTGCCTCGGTGGTCGTAAAAGAACCTTCCGTCGCCGCATCCGCTGCCAAGCCAAGAGTGATCATGACGGGAAACAAGACCTGTCCAACTGATCCGGCTGATCTTGCGCAGTGCGATTCGTGCCAGTAGTTACCAACACCTTTTAAATTAAACACAATGCTCGTAGGAAAAGCCTCCCCGGAAGACATGAATCTGCATCCGCTCAACTATAAGTGGGCGTATGATCTCTACAATCAGGCGGTTCGAAACACCTGGTTTCCGCACGAAATCGCCCTCAAGGAGGACCTTGAGGATTGGGCGAAGATGACCGAGGACGAACGACATGCGGTCAAGTTTCTCATGGCCTTCTTCAACCCGGCCGAGCTCATCGTCAACAGGTCGCTCGCGCTCGGCGTCTATCCATATCTGAAGTCACCCGAATGCCATCTCTACCTCGCCAAGCAGATGTGGGAGGAGGCGAATCACTGCGTGGCCTTTGAGTACGTGCTCGAGACCTTCCCGTTCGACAAGGAGAAGATATTCAGCCTTCATCTCGGAGTGCCATCGATGAAAGCCAAGGAGGACTTCATCAACAAGTACATGGCCCGCATGACGGAGGAGACTCTCGATATCACGACCGCCGAGGGCAAGAAGGACTTTCTCAGAAATCTCGTGGCAACTAACATTGTCATGGAGGGCATCTGGTTCTATTCGGGCTTCATGGTGGCACTCTCGTTCCGCCAGCGAAACCAGCTCAGGAACTTCGGGTCAATGATCAACTGGGTGCTCCGAGACGAGTCTCTCCACCTTAAGTTCGGCATGACGCTCGTGCACAACGTGCTCGAGGAGAACGCTGAACTCCTCACCGAGGAATTCGCAAACGAGATCAGGCAGATTGTCATCGACGGTGTGGATCTCGAGGTGAAATACAATCTCGACCTCTTCCCGAACGGCATACTCGGCCTCAACGCCGATTACGTGAACCAGTACGTGATGTATGTCGCCGACCGAAGACTCGAGGAGCTGGGCCTTCCGAAGTACTACAACGTCACAAATCCTGCCAAATGGATGACCACCGCGACCGACGTGTTCGAGCTCGTGAACTTCTTCGAGGCGCAGAACACCAATTACGAGGTGGACGGACGATCGCATGGCACTGCGCCGAAGAGCGAGTAGTTTTGGGTCACAGATTTTTATAGGATAGGGAGAGGAGGAAGGGGGACTTGATGGAGACTACCGGAGGCCGACGGGCCGAGGTTGAGGGACTTCGCCAGCAGGCGAAGGGCCCGCTCTCCAGAAGGTCTCCCTTCCTCCTTCTCTTTCCTGTTAATTTATGATATAATACTAACGTGGGCTGCAGGGCAGCGCCGTCGTGCCGCAAGGCCTGACGGCGAGGAAAGTCCGAACACTCACCGGCCTCGAGCCGGAAAAGTAGCGGGTAACGCCCGTCGAGGTAATCTCAGAGGTGAGAACAGAAACGACCGATGCCGAAAGGCTAGGGGATGTGCCGGCCGCAAGGCCGACAGATCGTTCTCGGGGCGACCCGAGAGTGCAACGGCAAAATCCTTACTCGAGTGCAAGGCCGTGCTCGCGAATCGCAAGGTTCGCGAGAGTGCCGCTTGAGGCGCGGGGCAACTCGCGTCCCAGATAAATTGCTCTGGCCCGCTTGCGGGAACAGAATTCGGCTTATGGCCCACAAAACATGATCGCGCCCGCCTTTCAGGCGGGCGCTTTCTTTAGTATAATTGCGTGATTACTACTTTGATTACCAAAGGAGCCATGGCCATTCCACCAGAAGTGAACGTTGTTAAGATCAAGCGACCAAAGCCGGATGTATTGTCATTTATCGCTCTTCAGGCGCTGCTTTTTCTCACACCCCTTTTCTTCGTGCCGATCGCATCGATCCCATTCCAGGGAGGGAAGAATCTTTTTCTCATACTCGGAGTGTCCGTCGTCTTCGTGCTCTGGCTCGTGGCGCGTCTCAAGGATGGCGTTCTCGTATTCCCCCGTAGCCTCTTCTATGCGAGCTCAGGCCTGTTGGCCGCGACATATGTTCTTGCAGGTATCTTCTCGGGCAATCGCGAGACTTCATTTGCGGGGCAGTCGTTCGATCTCGGCACGTTGGCATTCTTCATTCCGTCGATACTTCTTTTCGCCCTCGTTCCCCTGGTGATCCGTTCGAGGGAGCGGATACTCTGCTCGTACGCCACTCTCCTCGCGTCATTCCTCGTCGCCGCGGTCTTTCATGCCCTGCACGTATTCTTTCCTGGCGCACTGTCCCTTGGACTGCTTTCCAGAGTCACTGACAATCTGGTGGGCGGGTGGAGCGACCTCGGCATATTCTTTGGGCTCTCGGCGCTTCTGTCCATGCTCTCCCTCGAGAGGGCATCGCTTGGCAGGATGTTCAGGATTCTCGCCCTGGTCTGCTTCGTCGCCTCCTTAGGAATGGTCACAATCGTTAATTTTTCGACAATCTGGATTGTCCTCTCCTCGGTTTCGCTCGTATTTTTCGTATATGAGCTTTCCGTGGGCAAGAAGATGGCATATTATGCCCTCGTCACGCTCGTCGTCTCGGTATCCTTCATCATAGGCGGTGGACGCATAGGAGGCTTCATATCGAATACCCTTGGCACTGGGCAGACTGAGGTGCGACCATCTCTCTCGACTACGGTTCAGGTCGCCAAGAGCACCCTTATGACCCATCCGCTTTTCGGTACGGGTCCGAATCGCTTCTCGTCTGACTGGCTCCTCCATAGACCTGATGGCATCAATCAGACCCAGTTCTGGAACATGGACTTCAATTACGGCATAGGGTTTATGCCGAGCATCCTGACGACCACGGGAGTCATTGGCAGCCTTGCCGTCTTGGCATTCCTCGTCCTTTTCCTTCTCGCCGCCCTCAAGACATTTTTCAAGGAAGGGTCGACCCGTCTCTCGAGGCATCTTGTCATCTCATCGTTCGTCGGCGCGGCCTATCTTTGGGTGTTCTCGTTCGTCTATGTGCCCAGCCCGTCGATCTGGTTGCTCACCATGTTCCTCACGGGCCTTTTCATCTCGGCCCTGCGCGAGGATAAGATCCTCGGGGATATCTCCCTCAAGACCTTTGACAGGCCGTCGGCGAACTTTGTCTCGGTGCTCCTTATCGTCTTCTTCCTCATCGGCTCGCTCGCCTTTCTCTATTTCACAGGCATAAGGTTTGCCGCCATGGTCTATTTCCAGAAGGCCGCCATTGCCTTGAACATAGATGGCAATCCAGACAAAGCCCAGGCGTACTTGGTAAAAGCGTCCTCATTTGCCCCTATCGACGCCTATTCCCGGGCGCTCGCCCAGATTAATCTCTCGCGTATCGGAGCCCTGCTCAATGACTCGAAACTGGACAAGGATACGGTGCAGAAGCTGTTCCAGCAATACCTGTCTGTCGCGATACAGTCGGCGAATCAGTCCATGCTCCTTGATCCGACCAACTATGCCAACTATGCATCGCTCGGGCAGGTGCTCGAGTCGGTGATCCCGCTCAAGATACAGGGTGCCTATGAGGGCTCGAAGCAGGCGTACACCCAGGCCCTCGCCCTCAATCCTGGGAATCCCGAGCTCTATCTTGACCTTGCGCGCATAGAGGTCGCCAAGGGCGACAATGACGCGGCAAGAGCGGAACTCTCGAAGGCCTTTGGAAAGAAGGGTGATTATGCCGACGCGATCTACCTTCTCGCCCAGATACAGATGGGGGAGAAGGATGTCGATGGGGCGATCAGCTCGGTCTCTGCCCTCGCGACCCTCTCGCCCTCGGATTCCGGCGTGTTCTTCCAGCTTGGCCTCCTCTATTACGATCAAAAGAGGTATTCGGACGCCGAGGGCGCTTTCGAGAGGGCTCTCGCCATCGACCCTCAGTATGCAAACGCAAAGTACCTTCTCGGCCTGAGTTACTATCAGACTGGCGGGGCGACCAAGGCCCTTGTCCCGTTCCATGAACTCGCCGTCACGAATCCCCAGAATGCGGACATAAAGTTCATCATCGCCAATCTGCAGGCAGGCAAGGCACCACTTGCTCCGGCCGCGGCGACGTCGACAAAGAGCTCTAAATCGAAGAGGGGCAACTAGCTCATGGTCAAGAGAATATTATCGTTCGTCGGCAGGGAAATAAGCGGTCTTCACGAGGCGGCCTATCTTCTGGCCGGATCGGCGATAATGTCCCTCGTCTTCGCCCTTGTCCGTGACAGGCTTCTCGCCTCCACCCTTGGAACCTCGACGACTCTCGACCTGTATTATGCGGCATTTCGCGTCCCTGACCTCATCTATGTCGTCGTGGCGTCGCTTGTCTCTACCTCGATACTCGTGCCGTTTCTGGTGGAGAGCAAGTCAAAAGGAGGCGATGATCTCAAGAGGTCTATTTCTGATTTGTTTTCCGCGTTCTCGGTACTGATTATCGTGGTGTGCGGTGCTGCCTTTGCCCTGATGCCGCAGATAGAGAGGTTTCTGTTTCCTCAGCTCTTCGCCCAAGGACTAGGCGACGAGCTCGTCATGGTGTCGAGGATATTGCTCTCGTCGCCGCTCTTCCTCGGCATTGCGGGATTCTTCACGAGCATCACCCAGATACAGAATCGCTTCCTGGTGTATGCGCTCAGCGTGCCTCTCTACAACGTGGGAATCATCATCGGCATACTTTTTTTCCTGCCTTCGATGGGGGCGTCCGGATTGGCCTGGGGTGTTGCCCTTGGTGCCGTCCTGCTCTGTCTCGCACAGATTCCCATCGTCATTCGTGACGGCCTGTTCCCGAGGTTGTCGTTCGACATCGGCTGGTCTCGGATACGAAAGGTCACCCTGCTTTCGGTGCCTCGCACCCTCACCATGTCGTCGCAGCAGCTCACAACCATAGCCTTCGTTTCGTTTGCATCATTCCTCGGCGTGGGATCGATTTCCATATTCAACTTCGCCCTGAACCTGCAGTCGGTGCCGCTTTCCATCATCGGGGCTAGCTATTCGTCAGCCGCCTTTCCCGTTCTCGCCCGCATCATCATAGAGCAGGGCAGGGAGGCTTTCATGCACAAGCTCGTGTCCGCCTTCAAGCACATCATATTCTGGTCAGTGCCGATAACGGTGCTCTTCATAGTGTTGCGCGCCCAAATCGTGCGAACGGTGCTGGGCTCGGGCGCCTTCAGCTGGTCTGACACCAAGCTCACCGCGGCCGCCCTCGCCCTTTTCGTGGTCTCGTCGGTCGCACAGAGCATGATCCTGCTCTTCGTCCGTTCGTTCTATGCCGAGGGCAAGACCTCGAAGCCTCTTTTCCTCAACATCGCGTCCATGGTCTTCACCATAGGCGCGGCGTTCCTGCTCATCAAGCTGTTCCTTCATTGGCCCGCCTTCGCCTACTTCATGGAGTCGCTCCTCAAGACCGATGGCACGAATGCCTCGGTGCTCATGCTGCCCCTCGCGTTCTCCCTAGGGTCCTTCCTCAACCTCGCCCTGCATTGGCGGTCATGTGCCAGGGAGTTCCCGGGCTTCAGCCGTTTCCTCTACAGGACGATATTCCAGTCGGTGGGATCGTCGATCGTCGGGGGATATGCCGCCTATGCGTCCTTGCGATTCTTCGATGACATATTCGGCCTGAGCACGGTGCTCGGCGTCTTCATGCAGGGCCTCTGCGCGGGACTGGTCGGCATCGCGGCCATGATTGTCATACTGTGGCTCCTGAAGAGTCCCGAGATGCGCGACATACTCATCACCTTCAAGCATAAGGTGTGGAGGGTGGATAGGGCGTCGCTTGACCGTCTCCAGTCATAGCCATCTCGTCAGGCACGCATAAAGCCCTGGTGGGCTTTTGCTCTGCTCGGCCCGTCGGCCTACGCAGGGCCTTCCTCGACGGCTATGATTGGAGACATCTCGCTTGTATGTAAAAGAAAAATCGCCCGGGTGAGGGGCGATTTGTATGGGGGGGGGGGGGGGGGGCGAGGGAGCGAGGTATTATTTCGCTCTGACTCGCTTGAAGCCAACGAATCCGAGAATGCTGATTCCAAGGAACAGGGCGTAGGCTGAGGGTTCGGGAACAGCGGCAACAGGCAGCTCGTTGACTGGATAGTCGGAGTTGTATCTGATGACGCCATAATCCCGGGTAAATCCGTCGAGCGAGCTTCCGTAGACTTGGACGAAGTCTACTGCCGCACTCAGGACTCCTCCCTCATCGAGGCCTCCTTCTCCAAAGACGATACTGTGAATGGTGAAGGTTGCGCTCGATACCGGGGGTTTTATCATATATTCGAAGCCTGGTCCGCTGGAATTATACTTGTATCTCATGAACCTCATTGCTGGGGTTTCCTCAAACAAAGTATCCGCATCTTTGTTTGAGAACGAAAATACGCTTTCAGATATGTCGGTGATTGGATAAGGGATGTGAAATTGCGCCACATACCTTTCGTCCGTCGAATTGTTGGTGAATCCGAGTATCAGATCAAAGACTGTGTGGCCTGGAATATCATACGACCAGCCGATGCTGGAGAAATCGTATTCAGGGCCATTGGTCACGAACACCGTCTGGCCCTGCCCAACAGAACTGTCTGGTGTGCTCGAATAATAGAAGAAAGACTGTCCTTCGAGGGCAATCTGAATGACAAAGAACAAAATAACTGACACTAGTTTTTTCATGCGATGCAGGTGGTTGAGGGTGAAGAGAGGGGAGCGAAGGTCACGCCGCTCTTCTCACCATCAAGGCCGTCCTGGCACCAAATCTCTGTTTCTGCCTGTTTATAATTATACACTTGATATATATAAAAGTCAATATCACAAGATACGGCCTTGTGTAGGGCCAAAACTGGCTAAAATGTCAGTTTCGTGTTATTTTATGGGGGCATTCGGCCGAAAGGCCTTATTTCTATGGACATTTCCCGCATACGAAATTTCAGCATCATAGCCCACATCGACCACGGCAAGTCCACGCTTGCCGATCGTTTGCTTGAGATAACGGGCACGATCGAGAAGCGTAAGATGCAGGAGCAGGTCCTCGACTCGATGGAGCTCGAGCGCGAGCGAGGCATCACCATCAAGATGCAGCCTGTGCGCATGAGGCACACCGTCGACGGCGTCGAGTACGTCATGAATCTCATCGACACGCCTGGGCATATCGACTTCTCGTACGAGGTGTCGCGGGCGCTCAAGGCCGTCGAGGGATCGATCCTTCTCGTCGACGCGACGCAGGGCGTTCAGGCTCAGACTCTGACGACCCTGAACATGGCCCGCGAGACCGGTCTCGTCATTATCCCTGTCGTATCCAAAATCGACTCTCCTCTGGCCCGCGTCGACGACGTGAAGATGGAGATCGCGCAGCTTCTCGACGTGTCGCTCGACACTATCCTCTGCGTGTCGGGCAAGACGGGCGAGGGCGTTGCCGAGCTCCTCAGGGAACTCGTGCTCCGCGTGCCCGCGCCCAAGACCGAGCTCATCGACAAGGACTTCCGCTCGCTCATATTCGACTTCCAGTATTCAAATCATCGAGGTGTCACCGTCTATACTCGCGTCATGGATGGAAAGGTCAAGAAAGGGGACACGCTCACGTTCCGCGTGGCGGGCGAGAGCTTCATCGCGAACGAGGTGGGCATATTCGCCCCGGCCGAGACCCCGAAGGATGAGCTGTCCGCGGGCGAGATCGGCTATATCGTCACGGGCGTAAAGGAGCCGGGCGTGGCATCGGTGGGAGACACCATCACGCCTCTGCGCAGCGCCTTGGGCATATTGCCGGGCTACATGAAGCCGTCTCCTGTGGTCTGGGCCTCGATCTATCCCGAGAGCCAGGACGACCTGATGCTTTTGCGTCAGGCCCTATCGCGCCTTTCGCTCTCAGATTCCGCATTTACCTACGAAGAGGAGTCTTCCGGTACCTTGGGTCGCGGCTTCCGCTGCGGCTTCCTTGGAATGCTCCATCTCGAGATCATCACCGAGCGCCTCAGGCGCGAGTTTGACCTCGAGCTTGTCGTCACCACTCCTTCCATCACCTATGAGGTGACTTTGAATAACGGCAAGAAGACCATCGTCTATTCGCCGCCGCTCTTTCCCGACGAGTCCGAAATATCCATGATCGAGGAGCCGTGGGTCAAGGTAAAGATCATCAGCCCTATGGAATATGTCGGTCCACTCACTCAGATCTCCTTCGAGCACGAGGGCGTGACTGATCACATGGAGTCGTTCGGAGAGGGAAGGATGGCCATCGTCATCGACATGCCCCTGCGCGAGCTCATGCGTAACTTCTTTGACGAGGTGAAGAGCGTGTCATCTGGCTACGCGTCCATCTCATACACCCCAACCGTCATCAAGGTCGCCGACGTGGTCCGCCTCGACATACTGATCGGAGAGGAGGTCGTTCCCGCATTCACTCGCGTCGTCGCCCGCGCTAAGGCCTATGACGAGGCCGAGGCTGCCGTCGAGAAGCTCGAGCGCATCCTGCCCAAGCAGATGTTCGTCACCAAGATTCAGGGCAAGGCCCAGGGTCGTATCCTCGCGTCCCGCACTCTCGCCGCACTGAAGAAGACGGTCACCCAATACCTCTCGGGAGGAGACATCAGTCGAAAGAAGAAGCTCTGGAACATCCAGAAGGAGGGAAAGAAGCGCATGCTTGAGCGCGGGCAGGGAAGTATCAACATCCCGCAGGAGGTGTTCGTGAAGATGATGAGGATGGGGGAATAAGATTTCCTTTATGTTTTCTTCATGGTTTCTCAATTTTATCCGTGCTTAAATTGAAGCGTAACGGTGGTCACGTTCGCGCACGATTCTTAGAATTGAGTGATATAATTAATTCAATATGAACACTATCATAATATCCAACAATCCCAACTCGACCTGGGGCAAAGGGACACAGATTAATGAGATAGAGAGGGTTATATCTTCAAACAAAAACTCACTTACGACTAGGGAGATAATGACTATGTCTGGATATTCTGAGGAAAGGGAATCAGTCGATAGCGATACAGAGAAAACTATCGATGGAATCAGTAAAAGATAAAAAAGTTCTTATAGATACCAATATATTGGTGTACTGTGCTGATAGTGGCTATGGATCCAAGGCAAAAGCTCTTCTTAGGAAGCTGAAGGATAACGGTAACGCGCTTGCAACTTCTGAGATATCCTGTTTCGAGCTTATAAAAAATGCGATCGATTCAGGGGTAAGGGAATATTACATAAGACTCATGAATTATATCGACAGGATTCCTGTCACATCAGCCGAGATGATGAATGGGGCTATTCTATATCACAACTACCACCATGTTTCTAATGGAAATGGTTCATTCAAGAAAATAGAATCTCCTGATCTCATAATATCTGGGACTGTCATAAGAGAGAGGGGCTCCCTTCTTCTTACCGCAAATAGAGTTGATTTTCCAATGCCTTTCTGGAAGCTCCATTCGCAATGTAACTTCATGAGGAAGAGTGGAGAAAAGGACGAGTTGGTGAATATCTTCCTCTTAGAATTTGATTATTCTAAGATTAAAGAAATTGACGATCTGAAGTCTCCGCATAGAAAGGCCGCCCTTTAAAGGGCGGCCTTTCTGGTCCGTGACCTCTTATCTGAACAAAGCCGCAAACGACACGAGCACCATGCTGAGTATGATGATTGCGGCGAATATGCTCCAGAAGAGCTGCAGTTTCTTTCGATGCTGGGGGTTTAATAGCATGTTGGTGGGCTAGGGGTTATAAGGGTACGAGGGTTATACTAGCATAGCATGAGAGAATTCCAAGACCGCAGGAGGGTGCGTCGACTCCTTCACTCCCGATATGTCATTGGGGCTCTTGGTGTTGTTCTTGTCCTTTCTGCCGATGCGGTCTGGGGCATATACGACAAATATCAGAAGAGCCAGAGCCTGGCGAGCAAGATGCAGGGAAATCTCGCGGAATTGCAGTCCCGCAAGCAGAAGCTCGAGGGCCTCAACGCTTCTCTTGCCACGAGCGAGGGCAGGGAGCGCGAGATCCGTGACAGGTTCGGCGTCGTCAAGGAGGGCGAGAGGTCGGTTGTCATCGTGGATGACGCGAGCGGGACGAGGATGATTCAGCCTGCGTCTTCCGGCGGCCTGTGGGGGTGGTTTCTCGACCTCTTCAGATAAAGTGACCTTTGGTGTATACTCTTCCTTACGTAGAAATCTTTATATAAAACCATATGAAAAAAGTAGAGATATATTCAACCCCGACCTGCACGTATTGCGGTCACGCAAAGGAGTTCTTCAAGAAGAACAATGTCGCCTATACGGAACACAATGTCGCCTCTGACACCGTGAAAAGGACTGAGATGCTCGAGAAGAGTGGCCAGATGGGGGTTCCCGTCATAGATATCGACGGCTCTATCGTCGTGGGATATGACGAGAAAATTCTCAGGGATTTGCTTGAGATCAAATAGGACTATATAGTGGGTCCTACGCTGCCGTAGTTCAATGGATAGAATTGGGGTTTCCTAAACCTTAGATGTAGGTTCAATTCCTACCGGCGGCACCATTGTTAAGTGAAAATAGTCTTTCCCGGGGACTCTATCCTGTAACCTCGTCCTGGGACCGTGTGTATGAGCTTTTTCTTTGAGCCCAGGTCTATCTTTTTCCTGAGGTTGAGTATGTGCGCCTCGATGGTGTTTGAGAATGGGTCTATCTCGCTGTTCCAGACATGTTCCATGAGCATGCCGCGGCTCACCACCGTGCCCCGGTTTCGGAGTAGGTATTCGGTGAGGGCGAATTCCTTTCGGGTGAGATATATCTCCTTTTTTCCGCGGCGGACGCGTTGTTCGAGGGTGTCGAGTGTCAGGTCGTCCACCTTGAGCAGGGGAGGCATGAGCATTCTCGGTCGGCGAAGCAAGGCGTGGACGCGGGCCTTGAGTTCCTCGTATGAGAAAGGTTTTGCCAGGTAGTCGTCGGCCCCGGTATTGAGCAGGCTGGCCTTGTCCTCGGCCGTCGATTTCACGGAAAGCATGAGTATGGGCGTGTGTTTGCCGCCGAGGCGTATGTCCTTGCAGACCTCGAGCCCGTTTTTCTTGGGCAGTATGTTGTCGAGCACGATAAGGTCGTAGTCTCGACTTCTGGCCAAGAAAGAGCCCTCCTCACCATCCGCCGCCGTGTCCACGGCAAAGCACTCCGCATGCAGGTGGGCTTTGAGGGAGCCTCTGAGCTCACGATCGTCCTCGATGACAAGTATGCGCATGTATGTTTATTTTTTTATGGCCTGAGTATCTTATTGTACGGTCTGGTTTTCGTCCCGCAATGACCCTGCTATTCACAAATTTATTATTTCTTTATCATGTCTTGTTTTAATGCTAGAATCTGGGCACTATAAGGAAATACGAAAAACATGCTGAAAAACAAATATCTCTGGATTGGTGTGGCGCTTGGTCTCGTTGTCGGTGACCTCATTGGTGTGAGTCTGTTCAAGGCCTACACAAAGCCGTCTTCTGACGATTCTGTGGCGGACGTGGCGACAACCTCGCCCCTTTTCGTCAGTGTCGCGAGCCAGGCTGCCGGGAAATCGGTATTCGTGTCGGAGGCCAGATCGTCTGCCTCGTCCACGTGGCTCGCGGTCAGAGAGCAGAACGGAGACCTCCTTGGCCAGATACTCGGTGCCCGCAGGATTGACGCCACCTCGACTGGGGACGTCTCCATAGAGCTCTTGCGGCCCACGGTCTCTCATCTCATGTACTCGATCGTCATGTACGAGGATGATGGCGATGGGCAGTTTGAATACGCAACCGACACCCTCATAAAGGAGAACGGGGCCCCCGTCAGCTACCCCTTTGTTACCTACTAGAGCATGAAGCATCAGGTTCTCCTTTACTATAAATACGTCACGATAAGGAATCCCGAGAAATTTGCCGCAGAACATCGCGTCGTCTGCGAGAGGCTGGGACTCAAGGGTCGCATCATCATAGCCGAGGAGGGTATTAATGGGACTCTGGAGGGTCTCGTCAAAGACACCCGGGCTTATCAGGCCTTCCTCTCCGCCAAGAGGGGTTTCAAGGATATTCACTGGAAGAAGAGCCTTGGGACGGGCGCGGTTTTTCCGCGCATGTCAATTAAGGTGCGTCCGGAGATTGTATCGCTCTCGCTCAAGAGGTCGCGACAGACCGACGTCGATCCCCGAAAGGTGACGGGCAGGCATCTCGCGCCGAAGGATCTCAACGCCTGGTTCAGGAAAGGAGAGAAGTTCACCATCATCGACATGCGCAATGACTATGAGCACAAGGTCGGTGCCTTCGATGGTTCCGTTCTTCCGCCACTCAAGAATTTTAGGGATCTGCCCAAGGCGATGCGTGGGCTCAAGAAGCATGCGAAAGAGAGGGTTCTCACGGTATGTACCGGCGGGGTTCGTTGCGAGAAGGCGTCTGGATATCTCATCAAGAAGGGCTTCAAGGACGTCTATCAGCTTGATGGCGGCATCGTCTCGTACATGGAAAAGTATCCTGGCAAGCATTTCAACGGCGCGCTCTATGTCTTCGATGGCAGGGTGACCATGGCCTTTGACCCAAAGAAGGGAAAACGCACCATCATCGGCAGGTGCGAGCACTGTGAGGCGTCGACCGAGGCCTATCGGGATTGCGCCGTTGCCTCCTGCAAGAAGCAGATGTTGGTCTGCCCGTCATGTCTGGGGTCTTTCGGTGTATACTGCAGGGAGCACGCCACAAGGGCCGTTGCGTCTAAATAAAATCACATGGACACAAAAAAGCTTCAAATGTCTTTCTTTATAGGACTTCTCATAGCCATCTTTCTCTTGGCTGGAGCGCTGTTCCTGCCCTTCCTGGCGCCCATCGCGCTCGCAATCATGCTTGCGGTGGTTGTGAGACCGCTTCATTCGAAGGTGCTGGGGGCATTTGGCGGCAAGAGGACTCTTGCGGCCCTCGCGACCATCGCGACCGTTTGCGTTGTGATACTCATTCCGGTGACCTTTCTCGTACAACGTCTGTCAGTCGAGTCGTTCGTCCTCTATTCTCAGGTGAGCGGGCACGGCATCGATCAGTTTGATGTGACGGTCGACTCGATCCTCGCCCCGATCAAGAACGTGTTTCCCTCCTTTAACCCAGACGTGCGGGGAGCGATTGAGTATGTCTCATCGCTTTTCGTGAGCAATCTCGGCGGCATATTCTCGGGCACGGCATCCCTGTTTCTCAAGGCGTTTCTCTTTGTCATCTCGCTCTTCTATGTGCTCAGGGATGGCCATAGGTTCAAGAGGGCCCTTGTCGAGCTGAGCCCCCTCGCCGATACCTATGACAGGCAGATAATCGACAGGCTCGTTCGAGCCATCAATTCTGTCGTCCGTGGATCGTTTGTCATATCGATTGTCCAGGGAACCCTCGTCGGCACGGGATTCCTCGTCTTCGGCATACCGAATGCCGTGCTCTGGGGAACCGTGGCGGCATTCTCGTCGTTCATACCGAATATCGGCACGAGCATAGTCTTGGTTCCCGCAATGCTTTTCCTTCTCGCCACGGGATCGCTCGGGTCGGCCATCGGCCTCGCCATTTGGGGATTCCTCATGGTTGGACTCATCGACAACGCACTTTTTCCATTCGTGGTGGGGAAGGGATTCACCATTCATCCCGTCTTCATCATGTTCTCCATCATCGGAGGCATATCATTCTTTGGCATCGTGGGACTCTTCCTCGGCCCCCTCATCATAGCCCTGCTTTTTGCCCTGCTTGAGATATACAAAATCATAATCCTCGACGATCAGGGGAAGAAGATGACATCTATATAAAATTCAGGATAATCGGGGTCGGTTTGCTATACTAGGGGCATGAAATCACTCGCCTTCGAAGCCAGATACTCGGCCCTGAATGCCCGCCAGAAAGAGGCCGTGGATGCCATCGAGGGTCCTGTCCTCGTCATCGCCGGCCCCGGCAGCGGCAAGACCGAGCTCCTCGCCCTGCGAGTGGCAAACATCCTCCGCAAGACTGACGCCTCGCCGGGAAACATCCTCTGTCTGACCTTCACCGATTCCGCCGCGGCAAACATGCGCAAGAGGCTTTTCGACCTCATTGGCGAGGCATCTTTTCGTGTCGCCATACACACCTTTCATGGTTTTGCGACGAGGATGATCGAGAGGTACCCCCATTTCTTCTTCGAGGGGGCACAATTCCATTCCGCTGACGACGTGGTGCAGATCGAGACCTTGCGAAAGGTTTTTGAGAGTCTGCCCCACGATCATGTCCTCAGGTCGTTTCATCCCGAGCAGGGCTTTGTTTTCCTCCGCGATGTAAAGAGCCGTATCGGCGACCTGAAGAGGGCGGGTATGAGTCCGTCTGATTTCAGGAAGCTTCTCGACCGCAATGAGAAGGAGTTCGATGAGATCGAGACGGTGCTTGAGCCGTTGTTCGGGCGCGTCAGCAAGAAGGAGTTTGTCACATACCAGGAAATTGTCGCCAAACTCAAGAAAAAGTCTCCGGAACCGCACTCTCTCTTCGGGCGAGTCTCCAGATCGCTCGCTTCCGCGTTGCGCGAAGCGGAGGAATTAGACAGCACGACCCCTCTCTCTGATTGGAAGAGGTCATGGATAAAGAAAGATGACGATGGCAGGAGTATTTGGCGAGATCGTGCATATGCCGACAAACTCCGGGGGGCCTGCGACATATTCGAGCGGTACGAGAAGGGTCTCTATGAGGAGGGGTATTTCGACTTCGGGGACATGATCATGGGCTTCATCGACAAGCTCGAGAGCCACGCCTCGCTTCGCGCCGAGCTCGAGGAGACTTTTCAGTATGTGTTGGTCGACGAGTTCCAGGACACTAACGGGGCGCAGATGAAGCTCGTCGAATTGCTCACCTCATCGCCCGTGCACGAGGGGAGGCCGAACGTCATGGCCGTAGGCGACGACGATCAGGCCGTATATAAGTTCCAGGGGGCGGAGCTCGACAATATTCTTGCTTTCCGAGATATGTATAAGGATCCGAAGGTCATCGTCCTCGAGGATAACTATCGTTCGACCCGCTCGATACTCGATATCGCCGAGCATGTGGTTGGCTTCAATGCTGACCGTCTGACAAATGTCATGCCCTCTATAACCAAAAAGCTGGCGGCGGCGAACAGGGAATTGCCCGCGGGCGCAATTCGCAAGGCGATTCTGCCGACGCCCCTGCATCAGATGAAGTTCGTGTCCGACGAGGTGAAGAGGCTCATCGGGGAAGGTGTTTCTCCCGACGACATCGCCATCATCTCCCGAGAGCACAGCGAGCTCAAGATGATCGTGCCGTTTCTGCACGAGCGTGGGATTCCCGTCTCGTACGAGAGGCAGAGGAACGTCCTGCACGAGGAGCATGTGCGAGAGCTTGTGACCATCGCCCGCTACGTTCATGCCCGAGCGGGTGTTGACGCGTTCTCCCTCGACTCTCTCTTGCCCGAGATATTGAGGTATCCGTTTTGGGGCGTGGCAGAGACAGACATCTGGAGGCTGGCCCGCTTTGCCCGCGACGAGAGGATTTCCTGGACCGAGGCGCTTGGCAGGGTAGAGGATGACAGATTGAGGGCCATAGGGAATTTCCTTGGTTCCCTCGCCTTGCGGTCTCACAGCGAGACTGCCGAGTTCGTCCTCGACAATCTGGTCGGAACGCTCTCCGTATCTATTGACGATGGCGAGGGTGACAAGCCGTCCCGCCTCGAGTTCAAAAGTCCCTTTCGTGCCTTCTATTGGAGCGATGAGCGGTTGAGGGATCACAAGGCCGAATATCTAGCCTTCCTTTCGAGCCTCCGCACGTTCATTGCCGCCCTGCGCGAGCATAAGTCCGGCACGCCCCTGACCCTTTCCGATCTCATCGCCTTCGTTGATCTGCGCGAGAAGAACAATGTGCCACTGCTCGACAACTCGCCCTTCGCCCAGGCCATGAAATCCGTATCGCTTCTGACCGCCCACAAGGCCAAGGGCCAGGAGTTTGGCACGGTCTTCATCCTTTCCTGCCAGGACGACATGTGGGCATCATCATCGTCCCGCAACAAGCTTCCTTTTCCCATAAATCTCCCGATCACCCCGTCGTCCGACGCGTTGGGCGACTTCGTGCGCCTTTTCTTTGTTGCCGTCACCCGTGCTCGACACACCCTATATCTCATGGGCTATGAGATGGAGGAGTCAGGCAAGCAGTCCCTGCCGCTGCGCTTTTTGGCCGCCACTGAAAAGGCCTTTGCCGGCGTCGAGGATGTGACTCCAAAGGATATTGGACACGTCGAGACGCTCGAGCTCGCGAGCCGCCACGCTTCTGTCATTCCACGGGTCAGGGACGAGCGAGCTCTTTTCGACCCGATACTCGCCGACTATAGAATGTCCGTAACCCACCTCGCCAATTTCCTCGATGTTGCCCGTGGCGGCCCGAGATATTTCTTCGAGCAGAACCTGCTTTATTTTCCTCAGGCAAAGACGCCGTCAGGTTCCTTTGGAACCGCCGTTCACGAAACCTTGAAGCGTGTTCAGCTTCATCTCAAGACCACTGGATCAATACCGTCGTCGACCGAGGTCCATGAATGGTTCGCCCTACTCCTTCGTTCCGAGAGGCTCTCGGCGGCGGATGAGAGACACTATTTCTCGAAGGGTGTCGCCGCGCTCAATGCATATCTCAAGGAAAGGAAGGGCGAGTTCAGGGCTTCTGACGAGGTGGAGGTGAACTTCAAGCACGAGGGCGTGTGTGTAGGCGATGCCCGAATCGAGGGAAAGATAGACCGTCTGTCATTTGAGGGCGGCGGAGTCGTCGTGACCGATTATAAGACCGGTGGGGCGCTGGCTGATTGGGAGCCGAAGGACACATATGACAAGGCGAAGGCCGCCCGCTATAGGCGACAGCTTCTCTTCTATAAGCTTCTGGTCGAAGGCTCCGCCCGCTTCAAGGGCAAGGAGATGGCCAGGGGAGTCATCGACTTCGTCGAGCCTGAGGATGGTCGCATCGTGTCTCTCGACGCTACTTTTTCCGGGGAAGAGGTCGAACGCCTCTCGCTTCTCATCCAGGCCGTGTTCAAGAAGATACAGGCGCTCGATTTTCCGGACGTGTCCATATATGGGGAAGACGAAAATGAGATCGCCCGTTTCGAGGACGATCTCATTTCCGGGGCAATCTAGTTTGGCCGCACCCTCAACTGTTCCGCCGCTAGTTAACCTTCGTGCCGAGTATCGTGTCTACGGTCGCCTTGATGTAGTCGATGGGAAGGGCGCCCGAGATGCCGACTATGGTTCGTGCCTTGTTGATCGTGACGGGAAGGCTGCCGTCAGGAAGCTTGAGGGAGGCATAGAGAAGGGTCACGTCATTCGCCGTTTTCTGGCTCATTGGGGTGGCAAGAACGAGGAAGCTCGAAGGGGTCCCGTTTGCCCCCGCGTTCTGGGCCTCTGCGACGCTCGCCGTTATGTCCGCCACGTGCTTGTCGCTCGAGAGGCAGGCGTTGAAGGCGTCTACGTCGAGACCGACTGACTTTGCGATGACGGGAAGCTGGGCCGAGTCGAGGCTGTTGTTAGACTGAGTCGTCGAATATACCGCGTCTATGTACGGCCAGAACTTGCCCTGATCGGCGGCGCATTCGGTTGCCTGGGCTTCGTGAGGGGCCTTGGAATGAAGCTGTGAGATGGGGAAGTGTCTGTATACCCAGGACACCTTTCCGCTCGTCCCGTAGGTGCTCATGATGGTCTGGAGCGTCGTGTGGAAGTTCTTGCAAAACGGGCATTCGGTGTCAGAGTACTCGACGATGGCGATCTGGGCATTGGCGCTGCCGAGGATATGATCGGCGGCAGAAATCGGCCTAATTGTGATGTCTCGTGCCGCCTGGGCGAGGGGATTGGCGATGCCCCCTGCTTTTATGCCGCCCTTGCCGCTCATGTAGACCGCTCCTCCGATGAGTAATCCGGCGAGCACTATCGCGACGGGTATCGCGAAGGACTGCTTGTTTGATTGATTGTCTTGCATGTGATGTTCCTAAAACTTTGTATAATGTGCCTATAAGTATATCATTTTTAACCCGCCATGAAATCAATCAGACAGATGGAAATGTTGGGCTCCACGGCCCCCGATTTCACCCTTCCCGACGAGGGGGGTAAGATGCGTTCGCTTTCGGATTATAGGGGTCAGAACGTCATCCTGTACTTTTACCCCAAGGATATGACGGCGGGCTGCACTCTCGAGGCCCAGGAGTTTCGCGATCATGAGTATGAGATAGGGGATTTGAATGCGGTCGTGCTCGGCGTGAGTGCCGATGACGTGAAATCGCACAAGGAGTTCTGCCAGGAGCAGAGCCTCAATTTCACCCTGCTCGCCGACACCGATGGCGAGGCTTGCCGCCTTTATGACGTGTGGCGGGAGAAGTCGATTTTCGGCGCCAGGCATTTCGGCATCGAGCGGACGACGTTTCTCATAGACGAGAAGGGGATTCTGCGAAAGATATATTCGAGCGTGAAGCCGATCGGGCACGTAGAGATAGTCCTTAAGGATTTGGGTGCGATCGTCTAAGCAGGTAGGCCTTCCTCGATATCCGATACGCGTGTCGCAAGTAATAGGTGTTCCTTTCGGGACACCTTTCCCAAGGCGAGGTCATCTATGCGTCTTGAGAGGGTGTCAAAACGCTCGTCCATCTTTATCTCAAAGGAATTTAGGCGCATTTCAAAACCACCGAGTCTCTTTTCAAGGCAATCCATGCGTGTCTCAAGGCTATCCATGCGCAGTTCAATCCTGTTCATACGCATCTCAAGACGTCCTATCCGTGCATCAAGTAGGGATATCTTCTCGTTGACTTCATTGAAGCCGCGCATGATCATCTGTCCCAGTATGTCGATGGTTATTCTCGGACTCATGGAAACATCCTAGCATCGGTTTGCCGAGATTCGATATCCCCATTTTTAGATTTTATTTAACCCATTCGGGTGCCTGGCTAGAACCCCATGCTAAACGTCATCGAGCTGTCAGCCTTGGTCTCCCAGTCCTTTGTGTTGAGTTTAATTTCCTTGTTGGTCAGACCGTCTTTGAACTTGACCGAGCTGTTCTTGAGGGCGTAGTCGTACACCTCCTTCGTCACCTTCACGTCGTCTGTGCAGTATTTGACGAGCTTGTCGAGCTCCTTGTTCTTCCACCAGGTGATTGCCTCGAGGCCGTGTCCGCTCTTGCCGTAGCCTAGGGTGCCCTCGGCTATCGAGTCGAGCTTGATGCGGAAGCCGAGCGATTTCTTTACCTCTTTAAGAAGGTCAAGGCTCTTTATCTTGGTGAGGTCACCCGGATAGTATTTGTCGAGCAGGGGGATGTCGAAATGGTCTCCGTTGAAGGTGATGAGCATGTCGGCGTTCTCGAGTATCGGCCAGAGCTTGCCAAAATCCTCCTGGAAGAAGCTCTTGTACGAATCGGTCTCGTATTCGTAGGTGCAGACCACCGATATGTCGAGATCCTTGGGGTCGTTCGTGCCCACGTCCTGAAAGAGGTTTCTGGTTTCTATGTCGAATACTACCTTGCGCATGTTTCTGTTCGTTACGGTGGTTAAATTTATGGAAGCATTGTAGCATGGGGCGATGGATACGGTACTCAACTTATATAAGAGAAAGAGCGAGACGCCCCTTCAGACCATGGGGCGCTTCGTCGCGTCGCATCCCGAATACGAGAAGGTCAAGATGACCTATGCGGGAAGGCTCGACCCGATGGCCGAGGGCGTCCTGGTCGCCCTGACGGGCGAGAAGACCAAGGAGCGGGAGGCCTATACCGGCATGGACAAGGACTATGAGTTCGAGCTCGCCTTCGGCATAGAAACTGACACCCTCGACACCTTGGGGCTTGTCACGTCGCCGAGGCAGGGATCGGTTGCACCCTCCGTGGCCGCGCTGCCTTCCCTCGAAGAGATAAACGAAATATTAAAAAAATATAAAGGAAAGATACAACAAGTCTATCCGGCGTATTCGTCAAAGGTGGTGGATGGCACACCCCTCTTCGAATATGCCCGCAGGGGAGTCATAGGAAGTATCGCCCTGCCTGCTCATGAGGTAATCGTATCGAAGCTCGAGGCGACTGGCGTGGCGCAGTTGTCCAGGGCAGAGCTAAAGGAGCGTCTTCTATCATCCATACAGGCCGTGACGGGAGACTTTAGGCAGAAACACATCATTGAGGCATGGGAGGAATACTTCGATGTCTCTGCGCCCGAGATGGTTTCGGTGTATAAATTAAGGGTATCTTGTGGCAGTGGATTCTATGTCAGACAGCTCGTGTCTGATCTCGGCAGGGATTTGGGTTTCGGGGCGATAACTCTCTCGATCGTTCGAACGCGTGTTGGCGAATATAAAATCGAGGACTCGATCCGCTAACGATTGCGGCGCGCGGACTATATTCGTCCCGTGAGGTTTGTGTCCTCCACAAAGCTCTGCATGCTCGGCTGACGGGCGGCCGCTCGGGCTCCTGCGTCGGTGAGGGCTATGATGCCAAGTGCGCTGCCGATAATCGCGAGACTCGCCACCCACTTCGCCGCACCCTTCCAGTCGGGCTTTGCCCACACCGCGTGCATGACGAATATGGAATAGACGGAGACGGAGAAGGGGAGTATGAGGCAGACAAAGAACGCCATGCCCGTCAGGAGGAACGGAATGCCCTGAAGGGCCGTGGAATCGGTCGCTATGTACCAGAGGAACCTTATGGCAAGAAACACGCCGTCGACATAGAACAGCGCAAAATAGCCGAATATGACGAGGTGGAATATGGTGGCGATGGACCTCAGTTCCGGGGCGAAATAGAAGCTCAGGAGCTCGGAGGTATACGATTTCTTCTCTGGTTTGCTCTCTGCCATGGTAAACGGGATTATATATTGATTATCATATACTGTCAAATAACTTGATTGACATTGGCCGTGCCTCGTGTATACTGTCTTGGTCGTTAGTTTCTCGGAGGACAAACGTAAGTTCAAGCCAAAGAGGAGGTCGGACGATTGTTAAAAGATATTCAAGCAACACAATGGCAAAGAAACTTTACGTTGGTAATCTCTCTTACGGCACTACCTCTGAAAGCCTCAAAGCAGGTTTTGAGCAGGCAGGCGCTGTTATCAAGGCAGATGTACTCACTGACAAGATGACTGGTCGCTCACGAGGCTTCGGCTTCGTCGAGATGGAGGATGCGGATGCCGACAAGGCGATCGCTATGTTCGATGGTAAGGACTTCGAGGGCCGAGCACTCAAGGTCAACGAGGCTCGTCCTATGGAGGAGCGCGCACCACGACGAGACTTCAACGGTCCAGCACGAAGGAGCTTCTAACGAAGCTTTCGGGTACAAACCGACAAAGCCGCCCACAGTTAAAAGCTGGGGCGGCTTTGCTTTGACATAAGGTGTGGTGGGGAGTAGGGTGATTGCAAACACCCGCTCATCATGAAAAAAAGAAGAAAGAGAATGCGTCTGACGGAAGCACTCAAGGGAGTATTCAAGGAGAAGGATCGTCGAATGAAACCCTTGATGGACCTCTGGGAACGCCTAGGGGGCCATCTCCATTTGGCACTCAGGCGGTTCGCGAAAGATTCGAAAAACGGGGTGGTCGAATGGACCGTCCTCGAACCTACGCTTGGCCATGAGGAAATAACCGTCTTCGTCGAATTCCACAAGAAGGGACCTGGACCCATGGGGCGCCTCGTCGACACGCTGGCGGAAGGCTTCGGGGTCAGCGTCTCCGCCGGTTTTGAGTCTGACGAACACGTGGTCAGGTTGCAAATATTGCCGTTGTAAACGCAGGGCCCGCCGATTCCATCGGCAGGCCCTTCTTCTATCTCCCAGAGTTAAGCCTCCTTCCTGTCCCTCATGTAGAGGATGCGTGCCTGGAGTGTCAGTGCCATGCGTCATATTCTACATGAGGAATGACGTTTGCAAAAATTCCAAAAAAAGGTAATCTGCCAGGGAAACACTCTTTCCCATGAATAATGAAAAACCTCAGTCGAACAGGCATTGTCGGGTCCAGGCCGCCAAACGACGTCGCGAACAGCGCGGTGCTGCTCGCGACGAGCGTGAGGCCAGGTCTATCAGGTTCAAGATCCAGAAAAGGATCGTGGAGTTCTGTGGCAAGTATAATATCCTCTGGTCCTGGCTCAGGAAGCCGGATTGGAAGCTCAATCCAGCGTTTGCCTTGTGGACCAAATGCAATAGCTCTGAGAAGAGGCCTGATTTCATCGAGGCACAGAAGGCCCTCATCCAGGGCTTCGTGGACCACCTCTCGATGACCTTCAAGGTTGCCCTCGGGTCTCATGAGAACACGAGGGGTAATTGGATGGCCTTCAACATCACGCTCGCCTGATCAGGTCTTTTCGCCAAGACAAAGCCGCTTACAGATTTTCTGGAAGCGGCTTCTTCTTTATATTGAATTATTTCTTCGACTTGTCTCGGTCGCCCTTCTTGAGCTGCTGCTTGCGGAGTCGGACGGACTGGGGAGTGATCTCGAGATAGTTGCTCTCGTGCATAATCTCGAGGCCTCGCTCGATGGTGATGGTGAATGGGGGAACGAGGTCGATGGATTCGTCCTTTCCCGCGGATCGGTAGTTCGACATGACTTTGCCCCTGCATGGGTTGACTTCGAGGTCGTCGCCCTTTGAGGTGTTGCCGATGATCATTCCCTCGTAGACGGCGACGCCTGCGCCGATGTACAGGGTGCCTCGCTCCTGGAGGTTCCAGAGGGCGAATCCGACGGCGTCTCCGGTCTCCATGGAGATCATCGAGCCGAACTCGTGCTTCTCGATGATGCCTACGTGCGGTCGGAAGCCGAGGAATCGGGCCGAGAGGATTCCCTCGCCCTTGGTGTCGATGACGAACTCGCCTCGATAGCCGAGGAGTCCGCGGGTCGGGATCTCGAAGGTGAGGCGGGTGATGCCCTCGCGCTCGACCATGTTGGTCATGAGACCCTTCCTGACGGAGAGCTTCTTTATGACCTCGCCCGAGTGCTCGGAGCGGACGTCGGCGGTGACCTCCTCGAACGGCTCTGACTTCACGCCGTCGATCTCCTTGATGATTACCTGTGGCTGTGACACCTGGAGCTCGAAGCCCTCGCGTCGCATGTTCTCCATGAGAACCGACACGTGGAGCTCGCCTCGGCCGAAGACCTTGAAGGCGTCAGGGGTGCCGGGAAGCACCGGTGGATTGAAATCGATCTTGAGGCCCACGTTGACCTCGAGTTCCTTCTCGAGTCGCTCGCGGATCTGTCGGGTGGTGACGAACTTTCCCTCGCGTCCTGCGAATGTGGAGTTGTTGACGAGGAAGTTGAGGGCGATGGTAGGCTCGTCCACGTTGATGGCGTGGAGAGGCTCCTGATCCGCGTTCTCGCAGATGGTCTCGCCGATGAAAATGTCGGGAAGTCCCGCGACCATGGCGATGTCGCCGGCGCTCGCCTCGTTCACCTCCTTGCGGTCGAGTCCCTCGAAGGTATAGAGCTTGGTTACCTTGCCCGATCGCACCTCGCCCGTAGGCTTCTTGATGACGACGGTCTGTCCGACCTTGATCTTTCCCTCATAGATTCGTCCGAGTCCGAGTCGGCCGGTGTATGAATCGTATGCGAGGTTGAACGGCTGCATGCGGAGGGGAGCGGATACGTCCGCCTTTGCGGCAGGGACGAGCTCGAGTATGGTGTCGAGGAGGGGTTCGAGGTTAGATGACTCGTCTGTGAGCTTTCGCTTGGCGATGCCCTGGCGTCCGATGGAGTATATGGTGGTGAAGTCGATCTGCTCGTCGGTCGCGCCGAGCTCGATGAAGAGCTCGAGGATCTCGTCCATGACCTCGGTCGGTCGGGCGGCCGGCTTGTCGATCTTGTTGATGAGGACGATAGGCTTCATTCCGAGCTCGAGGGACTTCTTGAGCACGAATCGGGTCTGGGGCATAGGGCCTTCCTGCGCGTCGACGAGGAGGAGCACGGTGTCGATCGATCGGAGCACTCGCTCTACCTCGGAGCCGAAGTCGGCGTGTCCCGGGGTGTCCACGATGTTGATCTTTGTGCCCTTGTAGTTGATCGATGCGTTCTTTGCATAGATGGTGATGCCTCGCTCCTGCTCGAGGGCGTTCGAGTCCATCGAGAATCCCTCCTTGGCGACTCCCGCCTGCTTCATGATCGCGTCCATGAGCGTGGTCTTGCCGTGGTCCACGTGAGCGATGATTGCTATGTTCCTGATCTCCATGCGTGTAAGAAAAATTGAATAAAAAATAAAAGGGAGCCGTGAGGCTCTTTAACCAGTCAATTATAGCATGATTTGAATATGGAGTAAAGCGGTTTCGGGGGTGGCGCGTCGGGCGGTCTCGGGCAAGAAAAAGCGCACCTGGTGAGGTGCGCCTTGAGTGAACTTGGTCTGGTCAGACTGCGACGGGCATCTGGGCTGCCTTAATGTCCAGGAAGCAAAGGATCTTCGCCAACACTGTTTCCTGAGACAGCAGATCGCCCTGTTCGAGCATGAGCAGTTTTGATTCGTCATAACGCTTAAGGAAGTGATTGACGCTATCCGTCGGGTCAGGGGTCGGCAGAATCATCTTGATTTCTGCAAACCCAGCCTTTCTGAGACCGTCCATTATGTCGTCGAAGTAGTGAAACGGCTTCACTTGGCCTTCCAGCACGAGCAGTTTCTCCGCCTTGTGCTGGATAATCCATTTCTTTGTCAAAATGGTTCGTTCAAAGTCGTGAGGCTCCTCGTGATCGAAATCCTTCCGGTAGAGAGGGCATCCGTGTGTCATCTGGACGAATTTTTTAAAGGTCTCCGTATCGCAAAATACGATAATTGCTGTTCTTCTGTGCACTTCCATGAGTATTCTCCGTGTTGGGGTTTATGTTCGCTGAAAAGGGCTGGGCCAGGCGATACTCTACATCTGTTTAGCTATTTAGTCAAAGGTTTCGACGATCAAGGGCTGTCGTGGCGTCATGCTACAATGATTCCTCATGAGCAAGCGTCCTAACAGGGAAGAGTCGGAATTCAGGCAGGTTGCCACGAGCTGGGCCATCGAGTTCGGGCCCATCGTTGCCTTCTTCCTCACGGCCGAGTACTTCGGTGTCGTCAATGCCACGGGTCTTTTCGTGTTTCTCACGGTTGTCGCCCTTCTTGCCTCGTATTCGAGGGACAGGAGAGTCGCACTCTTTCCGCTCGTAGCCGGTCTCTCGGTCATCATCTTCGGGCTTCTCACCGTCATCCTGCACAATCCGTTCTTCATCATCATCAAGGACACCGTCTACAATGGCCTCTTCGCCGTCGCCATAGCCATGGGCCTCTACGTTTTCAAGAGGCCGATACTCAAGGACCTCTTCAGCTCGCTCTTTCACATGACCGACAGGGGTTGGATGATACTGTCTCGTCGCTGGATGATCATGTTCGTCCTTCTCACCATATCGAACGAGCTGGTCCGCCACGACCTGCCTCCGCATGCCTGGGTCAAATACAAGATGTTCGCCACCCTCGCGACCATAGTCTTCGGCTTCTATCAGATCACGCTTTCAAAACGAGAGCGAATGCCGGATTCGAACAGGTGGGGAATGAACGTAAAATAGAAAACCGCCCAACGGGCGGCTTTTGTTTGCCTATTTCGCGAGCCTGAGGAGGAATTCTCGGTTGCCGCCCTCGCCCTCGATGGGCGAGTCGATGTTTCGTATCACCTTGAAGGCGACTTTCTTGGCGGATGCCTTGACCGCCTCGAGTGCGGCGAGTCGCTCGGAGTCGATGCTGATAACCCCGCGACGCCTGTGGGCGAGCTCGCGCCCGACCTCAAACTGTGGCTTCACCAGGAGGACGGCCTCGCCGCCCTTTTTGAGGAGGGAAAACATTTTTGGAAGCACGTGGGAGAGCGATATGAAAGAGACGTCGGAGACGATGATGTCTGCCAGGGGCTCGCCCTCGGCGAGGGAGAACTTCCTGATGTCGGTCTGCTCGTGGAGCTCGACCTTCTCGCTTGTGCGGAGGGTCGCGTCGAACTGGCCTGTGCCGACCTCGACGGCGATGACCTTTTTTGCACCGCGCTGGAGAAGGCAGTCGGTGAATCCGCCGGTCGATGACCCTACGTCTATGGCGAGAAGGCCCGAGACGTCTATATCCCAGGTGGCGAGGGCGTGCTCGAGCTTCTCGCCCGCTCGGCTGACGAATTTCGGGGTCTCGGTGAGGGATATCTCGTCGGTTTCGGCGACCTCGTGGCTCGGCTTGGTGACGATGATACCTTTTACCATGACGAGCTTGCGCTCGATGAGCTCGCGGGCGGCGCTTCGGCTGCGCACGAGGCCTCGGCGGGCGATCTCGACGTCGAGCCTGTTCTTGGGAATGGGGGAGTTGTCTGTCTTCATGTGAACACTCTACATTAATTCGGGCCAAAAGCCATTTATCCCCATTCATTTGGCCCTGTGGCGTGATACAATATAGGACATACTATTATGAAGCTCTGTACGATAAAGCTCCGCACGTTTTCCCTTACCCTGCTCATCGCCGTCGCCCTCCTGGCGGCACAGGCTCCGTCTGTCTTTGCCGCCCGCGGCGTCCCCCTCGCCGTCTCCTACCAGGGGCACCTGACCGACTCGGGCGGCAACGCCCTCGGCGGCACGGGAACCCCGTACTACTTCAGGTTCTCCCTCTGGGACTCGGCCACGATTGGCTCGGGCTCGAAGGTCTGGCCCTCCTCGGCGCCCGGCACGGTTCCACTGACCGTCAGGCAGGGCAGCTTCAGCGTGGACATAGGCGACACGGATGCCGGGTATCCCGACGCCCTCGACTACGACTTCTCGGCGAACGGGAGCGTCTACCTCCAGGTCGAGGTGTCGGGCGACGGCTCGGCCTTCGAGACCCTCTCGCCGAGGTCGCCCGTCACGGCGTCGCCCTTCGCCCTCGTGGCCGCCGCCGTCAGCGGGGCCGGGCAGTCCTCCTTCGGCACCACGACCCCGTTCGCCGGCTCGGTAGTAACCTCCCAGTCGACGAGCTCGAACTCGGTCGCCCTCTCGCTCTTCGGGGCGTCGGGGCAGACTGCTAATCTTTTCAACATTTTCAACTCGTCCGGCTCGACGCTCTTCTCGGTCTCGCCGTCGGGCGGGGTGTACGCGGCGGGAAACGTCGGAATCGGAACCTCGAGCCCTCAGGCAAACCTTGCGATACAGGCTGTTGGCGGACAGACACAGAGCTTGTTCACCATCGCCTCCTCAACCGGTGTGCCTTTGGTAAGGGTTGACGCGGTCGACGGCACTTGGCATTGGGGCAACGATATAGTTAAGATTGTTAATCCTGCGGGTAACGGTTATCTCTCCGTCGGCGGGCAGGGGGTCTTGTCATCCAGCTTCTTCAGCACGAACGCGGCCGTGAACGTGAGCGCGGGAAGCAACCAGAACCTGACTCTTTCGGGCGGGCAGATAGTCATGAGGGCGAACAATGCGACCGTCGCCGCGCAGATAGCCGTGGACGGGAGGTTCGCCGTGGGAACATCGACACCCTTCGCGCGCCTCTCGGTTCAGGCGCCATTTGGCTCCAGCACCCCTCTTTTCGACATAGCGACGACGACCTCGGCCGCCTTTGCCACGTCTTCGGTGTTCAGGATCGGTACGGACGGGAGGGTGGGAATCGGCTCATCTACCCCATATGCCACTCTCGGTATCGTGAATAGCGGGCTGAACAATGTCGCCCTCGCGATAAATAATGTGTTTACCGTAGATGGAGCGGGTAGATTCTATATCGGAGAGCTTGCGAACAAGTACTCGACCCTGGATGCTGGGCTGGCTGTGACCGCCCGAACGGGCAACGACATCCCGGGAATCGTGGTGAGGAGTAACGTTGCGCAGAACGGTAGCGCGAACGCCCTTCAGTCCTGGCAGGCAAACAACGGGACGGCCCTCATGACCTTCACCAACTCCGGTAATCTTGGTGTCGGTTCATCGACTCCCAACTCACGACTTTCTGTGACGGGCGGCGGCACGGGGACGGGCAGCGCCTTCGCCGTCACGGGCTCGACACACGCTGGCAAGTTCGAGGTCCTCGACAACGGGGCCGTGTATGTGGCAAGGGGCGGTGGGGCGGGCGGACTGGTCAACCTCGGTGACTACGCATCTATACTTGGAGGAATTAACTATATACAGACACAGGGCATCTTGCCCACTTCCGACAATGCCTTTGACCTCGGAAGCTCTGCGGGCTTCAGGTGGAAGTCGATACAGGCAGGTACGGGAACTTCCACCTTCGCTGGCGCGATAGGGATCGGCACGACCACGCCCGCATCAAAGCTTCAGGTCCTTGGCACTACTGAACAATTCAGGATCGGATACGACAAGGACAACTACTCCAAGTTTACCGTTGCGAGCAACGGAGCCACGTCGGTTGACGTGGTGGGGACAAGCCAGTACTTTCACTTCGCTGACCAGATTACGACGCTTGGTGTAGTGGCAAACAACGCATCTCTCCTTAATACAAATCTTGACTTCGCCTCTGGTGGTGCGACCAGGTGGACCTCCCAGTTCTATAACTCAACGGCTGATACAAGCATATCGAGGAACGCCGCGGGCGTCCTCCAGGTTGGTTCTGGTGCATCGAACAACGCGAATGGAAAGCTTCTGCTCGCGAACATAGGCCTCGGGACGTCATCGCCAAGCGCGCCTATTCATGTTTGGACTGGTGGTGCTGTCGGAATTCAGTTATCTAGGAGTAGTAGTCCTACCGGTGGAACCGTCGCCTTTACCGATCAAGGGAACACCATCAAGGCCCGAATGGGAATTGAGGGGAGCGCAAATAACTTCTTCGTTGACGACGGGACGACGGCGAGACTCACCATTTTGAACAGTAACGGCAATGTTGGAATTGGGACGACCAATCCAGGAGCCCCTTTGGATTTTGCAGCATCAGTCGGACAAAAAATACTATTTTACAATGGATTGAATTATGGAATCGGCATGCAGAGCGGAGTGCTTCAGGTCGCAGCCCATTCATCGGCCAATTCTTTGCAGCTTGGGTATGGGGCTTCTGCATCATTTACCCCTGTTCTAACTTCTACTGGGGGCAACATCGGCATCGGCACGACCTCGCCTGCCTCAAAGCTTCACGTGTACGGGGCGGCGACCACAAGCATTGATTGGCAGCTGATGCTCAATAATCCCGATTCAGGAACGGTCGGTGCCGGCACGGGAATCAGGTTCCAGAACACCAACATTGGCGCCAACACGACGTATTCTCCTTTGAAGTGGTCTGGTATCGCGGGTGTCTCAAGCTCGGCAAACGCGAACAGCACGGACATCGCCTTCTATACGGAGACCTCGGCTAGCACCCCTAACGAAAAAATGAGGCTTACGGGTGCCGGCAATCTCGGGATCGGAACCCTAAGCCCCCAGACAAAGCTTCAGGTCTTCGGGACGGGGGAGGCCATACGTGTCGGCAATTCCACGAACGCGAGCTCGTCGATCGGGTTCTCGGATAACGGTGGGTCGCCCAGGTTCCAAATCGGGTATGATTCCACGAACAACAGGAACGTCATCGGAGACGGGCTCAAAGATTTGCACATCAAGACGAGCAGCGTCTACAATACGAGCGGCGCGGACTTCGCCTTTACCAGTTCGGGGAGATTTGGCATCGGCACCACCACCCCGACCGGCCTTTTCGAAATCCAGAACAACACTGCTGACACGGAGATCGTGCGATTCTCAAGGGAGACCTCGAACGCCGCGCTCCGTATCCTGAACTACAACGGCTCGAACGGGACCTTCAGGTTACAGGGGTCGTCGAACGTGTCCGGCGGGATATGGAACGAGGCGCTTTCGATAGGCGTTGCGGGCAATATCGGGATTGGGACAGCAAGTCCTACAGGAAAACTAACTATAAGTGGTTCTTCAGGGGCAAACAATCTTGACTTCCTAAATGGAAGTGATGTTCATCCTCTGCTTCAACTTCTTCCTTATGGTCATGACAATGTAAACATCAACCTTGATTCATATTTTACCTCTGGCTGGAAAGGTTCCACAGCAGGAACTGAGTATCAAATTAATAAATCTTCAAATAAATTAAATTTTAATTATGGAACTTCTGCCTCTGCTGGAGGTAGTATAAATGGTACTGGAGCATGGTCTACTGCCATGACTATTTCAGCAGGTAACGTCGGAATAGGCACGTCCACCCCAGCGGCAAAGTTAGATGTTTACGGTACTTCCAGAATATCCAATACGGCAACTGTGTACACTGACATTACAGGGACAGGAATCAATGCGGTTAATCCTAGTGGACAAGCGTTTTATATTACAACAGGGAATCTTGTTTCAGGATTCGTTAACAATGCTTTTGGAGCTGGCACATACGCCACGCTTTCACTTTCGGGAACATCAAGGATACCCGGCATTCAATCTAATAGCTCGCTTCATTTCTTCACGAATAATACTAATACTCCGCGTATAAGTATTGATACGGCGGGCAACGTCGGGATTGGAACAGCCTCTCCTGTAGCAAAGTTGGAAGTTGCTGGCAATATTATGACTTCTGGAGTCACAGGGAACGGCACAGGACTCTTTGCGCGTGACGCTGTTAGTAATAGTATGTTTGCCCTCACAAGGCAGAGCAATCAGCTTATGATACAAGGATTCGATGGTATTGGCTTGTATGCTGGCACCACAGCTTCTCCTGGTGTAGCGTCGGCTATGCTCACGGTAAAAACGGACGGCAACGTCGGCATCGGAACGACTACACCAGGTTCACTCCTAACTTTGGGTGGTTCAGGGATTATCGGTGGGGTTAATGGACAGACTATCACCATGTCGGGGTCAGGTGGTACGACGTTTTATACGGGCGGTGATTTCAATGTTCAGACCGGGGTAAATACCTCTCGATTGTATGTTAGTGCTGCTAATGGCGGTACGACGCTGGGTACGTATGCCGGATCTGTCGGTCCAACAAACGGTCTTGCTGTAAGTGGAAGTGTAGGAATAGGAACCCTAAGCCCCCAGACAAAGCTTCAGGTCTTCGGGACGGGGGAGGCCATACGTGTCGGCAATTCCACAAACGCGAGCTCGTCGATCGGGTTTTCGGATAACGGGGGGTCGCCCAGGTTCCAGATTGGGTATGATTCCACGAACAATAGGAACGTCATTGGAGACGGGCTCAAAGATTTGCACATCAAGACGAGCAGCGTCTACAATACGAGCGGCGCGGACTTCGCCTTTACCAGTTCGGGGAGATTCGGCATCGGCACCACCACCCCGACCGGCCTTTTCGAAATCCAGAACAACACTGCTGACACGGAGATCGTGCGATTCTCAAGGGAGACCTCGAACGCCGCG
>JBAZUA010000007.1:0-41514 GCA_041661645.1 Minisyncoccota bacterium
GCCTCGATGCCCTTGCCTGCCTTGATGCCCCTGCCTGCCTTGATGCCCGTGCCTGCCTTGATGCCCCAGCCTGCCTCGATGCCCGTGCCTGCCTCCGCGTAGATGTGACCTTTCGCCCTAATACTTCCGGCGAATCGGACGTATCCGAGTCCGCCTTCGATTTCGATATGCCCGCCGTAATCGGACACGTCTTCCTTCCCGATGTAATCCTTCCAGTACGAGTCGGACTGCTCGAAGTCTTTTGAGGTGAGTTTGAGGGTTTGCATAGTGTTCAATCAAGGTTGGTTTTCTCAATCGCATCTGCGGCGGCACGGAGCCAAGAAACGATTTCGGGCTTCGTCATGTAGGGAAACGTGATGCCTTTGTCTGCGTCGTTCCCGTAGGAAGAACACAGGCGCATCATCTCGGGGTCTTCCGTGTAGAGGAGCAGGGAGACTTCATCAGCGAGACATCCCTTTGATGCGATGCGGAACGTGTATCTCTTTTCTGAGGGTTGCATAGTGTTCATTTCGTGAGTAGGTCAGGATTCTCGTGGATGTTACCGATGACTTCCACGTTTTTTCTAAAATCTTCTTTTTGGTGGGTGCGCAGGATAAATCCATAACCAGCACAACAATCTTCCCAATCACTGAAGTCTATCGGTTCGATTTTAACCACAACCATGTCTCCAAACTTATCGAAAACGACATCATTCTCAAATATTTTCTTGCCGTTCTTGTCGAGCGACCCCGTCCACTGCTCCAACTCATACTTCCCCTCCCCGTAGCTATCGTGCTCCATCGCGCTTGCGAGGAAGTTGACCCTTCGGAGGAAGGATTGGAGAAACTGGTCCTTCTGGTAGAACATCTGGGACGTGCCATCGGTGGTCTTGGGAATCCATGCCCTGAACTTTATCGGTCGCATAGTGTTTCATTCGTCAATCAGCGGATATTTCTTTCTCCAATCCGAGTGGTCGCAGTGCGTCTCTCCATCATCCGGCTTCGGCCTCCAAGCGTGTACGAGGCAGTAGATTTTGGTGGCGAACACGTCGAGGGGTGAGGATCGGTCCCTGTCGCATGGACCTTCCATCTCCACCGATTCACAGAGGTTCTCCACGCTGTCCAAGATGCGGTCGCGGATGTCTTTGGTCATAGTCACTCTTCTTTTTTCCAATCGTTCGAATAAGTCTCTGATGAATATGTTCCGGGAACGAAGGACCGCGTTCGAGTGATTATCTCTAGGGCCGTCACGAGTTCCTTGTGAAAAACCATCAACTCTTCGTCTGTGACCCCCGGCAAGATTCCCCTCAAATCGTCGATGAGCCAACTGTTTCCGTATGGACGTTTTTGGTCCATGCAAGGCGCGCCGTTTTCTACATCCGACCAGTACCAAGCTGAATGGGAGAGGAGTTTTAGATGTTCTTCTTTCAGTTGAAATGTCAGCATAGTATTTCAATGTTCGTGACCTCCCCGTTCAACTTCATAAATCGTTTCCCCACAATCCTTGCAAAATACACAACCAGAGATATACGGGTTCCCATCACAGCTTTTTGGACAATAATCTATGACGCCTATGTCGAAATCATCCGTCAGATTCTTGTGAAGACACTTCTTCGGCTTCATATCGTCTGTCATTGAGTGAGCGGAATCAATCGTTGCAGTCAGTAAGGTAATCTGAATCGTGCAATCCATCGAAGCTTCTCGCTTTCGCTTCATCTATCGTCTCGTCCTTTTTGGGTATCAGATGGGGGAAGCGTGATTTTATGACCCTGTAGCAATTCCTGATGGTGCTGGGAGCGAATGTCATCCTCCCGTTCGCGTACCGGCGAGCCATCCAAAACGTCTCGCGGATGATGTTTTCAAGTTCGTGGATGTCCATCAGTAGGTCGGCTTTCTTTCTCATATCTTTCTCATTGAGTTAGTCCCACCCACTCAAGCGTCTCGTGAGCGTTGATAGAGGGACTGTGTCGTCCTCTGCCCAAGACGGGGCAGACGGCACGAGACGCAGGATGGGTGGTGAGGGCGAACCCTCATGGTGTGGCCGCTCGGAATCGAACCGAGATACAAGGTTTCACAAACCTCTGTCTTGACCTTTAGACTACGGCCACCATAGGTAGGAGTCCGGGGACCGCGTACTAGGCGGAGTTATTCCCGTGGGTTCGGGAACCGAGATGGAGACCAGCTCTCCACGGGCCGAGGGGAGTTTGATTACTCCCTGCTCACGTCGTCAGGCGGACGATAGACGCCACCCTCCCCAACCGTGAGCCGATATAAACTCGCAGGTGCCACCTGCCCGGACTTTGCTTGGCTACTTGCGGGAGCGACCCGCCGTGAAGAGTGATTACTGCCCCCTAACTATTCAGGAACTCCCCGTCGGGCATGTCCTATGGAGGACTCGCGTCCCAGCTTTCATCACTCTTCGCGGCGAGGGACGATGATAGACCTTCTTCCGGGCGGGGATATCACTCCGGACACCGGGCACGCGCTGAGGATATTTCACAGCGAAGGTATTGCGCTCCACTTACCATCATCGTCCTACCCATTGAAAGGTACTCGCTTACCGGACGCTACTTCCGGCTATAGCCGTGACCTGTTGGGGGTCGTCTTGCGCCGCCCTCGGCGGGTTGGTCAGTCCCCGCGAGTGATGGATGATGGCGGATGTTTTCCTTGCGTCAGAGGCGTTCGACGAAGAAGCCTTACTGAACCATCATCCATCACTCGCGAGGGCCGAGGCGTTCTCGGCACCGCTTGTGGTCGTTTAGCTTGGAAGGTGCTTTTCAACGTCATCCCACGATCTGGCCAAGATGTATTTTCCGCCTGCCTTCGTGAACCTTTCGGCCCATGCAACTTGGGCTTCTGACTGTTTTCCCCCGTCGAACGATAGTTTCTTTGTTCTTTCCTCGTGTGAGATAAGACGGGGTTGCCTTATGGCATGGGATGCAGAGCGTTCGTCCATTATTTATATCGAGACGAATATCCTTGTGCGTCGCGAATGGTCTAATATGGTCAGCGTGTAGATTTCCTTTTTTCCCACAATTCACACATTGATATTGATCACGCTCGAAAACTTGTCGTCTCCACTCTTTATATTCATCTGATGCGCGTATTTTTTTGTTCTCAGTAGTAATTCCACCTTTCCAGTTTGGATTTTTCTCGCCAAGCCAATTCTCACTACGGTTAGAACATTTCCTGCACATCCTTGGCACCTTCCTGTCTTTCGCGATGGATTGACGACGTTTCATCCCGCATATCTCACAGACCAGATTCTTCGTATGTTCTCCATTACAAGGGGAGTGTGTTTTGCAATATCTTCGTCCTTTCAATATCTCACCTTGGCAAGAAGCACATCGGTAGATTTTCTTTATACGAGGGGTTTTTGGAATACTTTTGTTTTTTCTTTTTTTGTTCCAGCGGCATTCATTGGAACAGAACTTGGAATTTTTTGCTTTTGCAGGTATTCGTAGAAAGGATATTGAACAAACTCGGCACGTAAGAGATATAAACCCACCTCGCCAATTCGGATTATCTTTTCCAACGAGCTTCTTTCCGGCACAGGAGTATGAGCAGTATTTCCTTCTATCGTAATGGCTCGGCTTTGTGACAAAGGTTTTTTTGCATCTCAGACATCTTTTTTTTGATAGATTCGATTCCATCGAGGGCTTCGTCGAATGAGTGAGCTAAGATATAAAAGGCACCGTTATTCTCCATCTTTTCTTGCCAGTGTTTCTGTTCAGGTTTTTGCTTTTTTCCATGCGATTTTACCTCGATCCCTACGAGAACACCTACAGCACAACATGGACAAGATACTATTGAGAGAATATCAGGCATACCGACAACATGCAAGTCTGCACGCCGGAACCCCACGATGGCCTTCCCGCGCCTGATTGGTACGGCGGCGACGTTGTTCCTCCATGCCATGATGCCCTTGTAGAGCAGTCCATCAAGGATGGTGCGCTGTATCTGTGTCTCGGAAGGTCCATTCATACATGGTGGCGTACGTTCTTTTTTCCGCTCACGAGCCAGTCCGGGGTATCGTTGATGATTCGCACGTCCTCCCATCCATCCATCATCAGTCCATCAGCGAACGTCTTGGCCGCGCTCTCGTTCGTGAACCGTTGCACCATGTCCCAGATGCCGGGACGCTTTACCGTGGGGCGGCGTTCCATAGACGTGATAATGTTCGTGCGGTCTTCTCCATCCTATCGAGCCGTGGATCGTCTACTCGCATCCCAGATACCGCCTCCGCGAACGCATCCATCATGTCCTTCAGTTCCATCCGCGTGAGCATCATGTAGAGCGGCTGTTCGTTTCCTTGAAGTAACATTTTGGGTGTAGCCACCGGAATCCATATTCGCCTACGCTTTTTTCTGGTCTTGCCTCCAGTACCGCCTCCCGCTTCCGTTCTATTGTTTTTTTGCATATGTCGCATGTCGTATTAGGATTCCAGTCGGGAAGCGGGGTTGGCAGTTTCATAGTATCGTCACCTTGAGGTTCTTACGTCCGAACCGCACAGCCTCGTCGTAGTCCTCGGTGAACACGTCGAAGGTGTCTCCATTCCGCTCCTGCACCCAGTCGGCGTAGCGGTCCTCGCAGACACGTTCCCCGATGCCTTCGATGTGGACACGAGTACCGAGCTTGAGACGCTTCGGGCAGGCGACGGTCGTTCCTTCCTTCGTGTCGCGTCCGATAGCCGTGAGGCAGACCCTGCCGACCATGTTGTGACAGCTGTCGGCCCTTGAGTACCAGCTGACGCTCGCTAGATAGGTCTTGAGAGGCCCAGAATTGACCTGTACGGGCTTTTTGACCCCGATAGATACTTCCATGGCCTTAAGCTGGTTTTCGAGGTAGGCGTTCCACTCCATGAGATTGCTCTCCGTCGTATCGCAGAGATAGGTTCCCGACTCCATCTGGCGGCAAGTCTCGACCTGTTCGGCTTGTGCCGGAGGAATGATGGGCTGGTTGTGGCCCACCTTCCAAGCATACGCGCAGAAGATGAAGGCCATGAAGATGAAATAAAGGACGATGAGGATGTTGTTCTTGCGGGTCCAGCGACCGTTCGGGTCGCGCTTCAGGGGGTGATACATATTGGTTTGGTTTTTTAGTTAGATGCGGATTGACCGTCCCGCCGCTTTCCCCTTCGCACTTCCACGCATGACCGTGGTTCGCGTGATTGTCTCACGGACGCTCTGGGGTCATGGCGGTCGGGACAGTCTCCACCTCTACATCATACCCTGTATCGTTCGCTATTTGCAAAGCCCTGTTTTTACGGCAATATTCGAGGAGAAGTGGATAAGTTTTCAAGGAATCGTGCTTTGATGTGGGGTGTGGATAAGTTCGTTCGCGTACCTCGCATACTTTTCGTCCATCTCGAATCCTATAGCTCTCCTTCCGTGATCGACAGCCGCTTTGAGGATGGTTCCGCTCCCGGCGAACGGGTCGCACACCAAGTCCCCGATGTCTGTCGTCGAGATTATGATGCGTCTGGCAAGTTCATACGGTATCGGGCAGGGATGCGGATTCGATTTCTTGCTGACGTTCTTCACTTGGTCTATCTCCCACCAGTCATACGAACGGGCAGTCTTTCCTGCCGCGATACGGGCGGCGATACGCTTGTCGGTTGGGTTCTTGTACGGTTGTCCTATCTTCCTGAAGTCCGGCCTGCAGTTCCACCACGTCACGAGACGGGATTGCTTTGCCGTGTTCGAGTTGTAGACCCACGACACGACCTGTTCGCACGTCCCCATGCTACCCCCCCTAGCAGGTTTATCGTCTCCTCCGGGTAGTGGATGATGACTGCCTTCCTATCCCTGAACACGTCGTGGAGCATCGAGAGATATTCGTCCGATTCCAGCGAATCCTCGTATGTGGCGTAGTGGTACTTTTGGTTGTACGGCGGATCGCTGATGAAGAACGCCTCGCTATCTATGTACGGAACTTCGTCTCTACAATCTCCAACGTGAACGATGTCCATTTGGCTCATAGCGAGTCTCAGTTCATTTCTTCACCTGGCCTCATGGCCATCCACGCTTCAGGCGTCGTCTCATGCCAACGGTCCGAGAACTTCCATGCCATTGCATCAGCGACTCTCCCCATCTTCGGCACTCCGCTCATGTAGCGTTTTCCTGTCCCCGGCACGAGGTCGTCATAGATGGCATAATGTGCCTCTTTCGCGAAGACGTCTCCTGCCGGGAACCTGTAGAGCGCGTATCGGATATGCGTCCCGTCCTTCCGTTCCTTGTAAGTCTCGTCGATCATCTCACCTTTCGCGTGGACGATGAAGGAATCCACATCGCCAAACCTCATCGCCTGCGTGCGCTGGTCGATGTCCTTGATAGCGAGGATATCCTCGAACGGCATCTTGCCGGACATGACCTTCATGTACAGTTCCTCATCGAACCGTACGCCGTTTAGGAAATAGAGACCCCATCCGTCGGGATACTCGATGGCCTTTCCATCCGTCCTATGGAGTCTCCCGTTCGCGTTCCTCGATATCGTCTTCGGCCTTGCGCACACAATGACGAAATTCCTGTTCGGCCAGATGTAGTTCACGGATTCGCAGACCTTCCTGTATGCCTCCACACGTTCCATCATGTCATCGGAAAGACGTAGCCCGCAGACGTCCGTGAAGAATGAGACGAAAGACGAGCCTCCATAAAACCATCCACCTACCCAGAATTGTCCACCGAGCCAATAATGCCATAAAAGTACCGTTTTTTGGACGGTCTCGCGGACCGCATCGCCGACCGCATCGCCGACCGCATCGTCAACCGCATCGCGGACCGCATCGCGGACCGCATCGCCGACCGCATCGTCAACCGCATCGCCGACCGCATCGTCAACCGCATCGTCAACCGCATCGCGGACCGCATCGCCGACCGCATCGTCAACCGCATCGTCAACCGCATCGCCGACCGCATCGTCAACCGCATCGTCAACCGCATCGCGGACCGCACCGCCGACCGCACCGCCGACCGCACCGCCGACCGCATCGCGGACCGCATCGCCGACCGCATCGCGGACCGCATCGCCGACCGCACCGCCGACCGCACCGCCGACCGCATCGCCTTTCTTCAAAAGCCCCTCCGCGATGGAGGCGGCGAACGCTCCGACGATGGGCGAATCTACGCGGACGACGTTCTTCGGATATTTTAATCCTGCCTTCGCGTAGCAGATGGGAAAGCACCTATCGAACGTCTCCCAATCCGTCTCACCCGTACGAAGGCCGATATCAATCCACTTGTCCCTCCATTCCGGCATCCTCGCCTCCTGTTCCGGCGTGAGAGCGTCGATGCGCGTGATGACGGTTTTCATATCAGTCCTGCACCTTCACGACCGCATCCGCGAAATGGTCGTATTCGCGTTCGTGGCCTATTTCATAAATGCCAGGTGCGAGGACGATATCCATATGTTCCTCGTGCGTGACGGTCCCCGTCTCTTCGAGCTTCATGAACGCACGTCCGTCAGGAAGACGGATGAGCGTGAGTTTCTTCGGATCGGCCACCGTAATTCGGTGCGAATGGCCCGTAGCCTCCCCACGGGCAAGGATGAAGGAACCGTCATGCTTCTCTTTCTTGCCTTTCGGCATGGAACAGACCGGAGTGAACGTGATGTCGCCTTGGTGTTTTGTCATATATTTCATTATAGCGTATTAAGTTCCGTCTCAATCTTCCCCCTCTCCACGATAAGGGTATCGCGCATCGCGGTGATTGTTTTTTTCGAGAACGGCGTGGGGAGCATGAGTATCTCGGCCAGCACCTCTTCCTTGGCGTTTAGACGGGTCATCTGTCTCTTGAGGTTCTTCGCCCTCATTCCGTACTCCCCATCGTGGATGACCGGATATGTCTTGAGTGGGATTCGTCGAATGACATATCAGAACGGAATCTGATCGAGCGGGATTTCCTCCTCCTGTACCGTGGAGACTGTGACGGTCGGCTCTTCCACGGCGATGACGGTCTCTACAGGAACCTCGCGTGATGACTTCCATGACTCGCGCCAGTCAGCCAATCGTTTTGTCTCTGACATGACGCCCTGCATCGTATCGTTATCGACCAAGCCATCGGCTTTCAGAACAAGGGAATAGAACTCCATTCCTGATTTTTCATTCGTCTCCTTCATGGAAGAAAAACCGGTAAGTACCTGCTTCATTGATCGCGGCTTATCTTCCGGCGTGAAGGCGTCGATGAATTTCCGCTCATAGTCGAACCAACGGGATACGCCGGAACCACGGATGACGAGTTTCACGGTTTCCTTCCTCGCTGGCAACCAGATATAAAGGACCGTTTTCAATTCATAGGGGGAGGCGAGAGGTTCATGCGTCATGGGGTCGATAGGCGTGTTCGCCGACTTGAAGGCGGCATAAGACGACCAGACACCGATGGTCTTTCCCTGAGCACCCTTTTGATATTCGACCAGCTCGACCGTATCGTTCCAGTCGGCTATCTCACGTGTCCTATACCATTTTGTCGCACCTTCCCGGTACTTCCTCTCGGAAAAGTATCCCGTATGCAGGATGACGCCCTTCCAGTCCGGGACCGTCATGTCGATTTTCTCGCCACAGCGTTTTTCCTCGTCGCTCCATTTCTTCACGCTGAATTTCCCTGTCTGTCCGTTCAACGTGATTTGCGTGGGGTGAAAAACGATTCCTCCCCCCATGCTTTTTGCATCTTCATCGAGGAACGCGCTCACGTCGGCTGAATATGTCTGTGGCATATGGATGATGGTTATTTTGATTCGTACTTCGTTATCAGGTCGTGCAGGTTCACCATGACGTTCTCCATGTCTTTTGGGGCGAACAGGGCATCGTAGTTCCCTGTCCGTACCGCCCAGCGCATCTTGGAGAGGTCGGAGACGTATCCGACGAGGATGCAGGCGTCGGCGGCAGGGAACGTGTCATCGGACATCATCTTCTTGATGGCATCTTCCGTCCCTATCTGTAGGTCGCACTCGCGGAGGTCAAAATACAGTTTATTCCGCTGTCTCTCGCTTGGCATATTCTTTGATGATTGATTGAGTATATTCTTGGAAGGCTTCGAGGAGGCTCTTCTCCGCCCATCCGACGGTGTGGCATCGGAAGTCCTCGTAGAGTCTGATGGAGAACTCGTCGTGCTTCGTCCCGTACATCGAGCGGATGAGGAGGTTGAGCGATTCGAGGAGGGCTACGCGGTCAAGCATACAGCGGCGTTGTGTTATCGGCATGGATAAGAAACGCTTGCTCGTCGGCTATCTCGCGGAACATGACGGCCTCGCAGGATTGGCAGAGGTTCGAGTTGAACATACTCAGCCAGTCCGTTACGTTGTTGCAGTCCCGTCCGCAATCGGAGCAGGAGAAGTCTGGTTGAAACATAGGATTAGATTGGATTGTTATTGGATTCATGCGCTCGTGGCGCGTGGAGAAGTCCCGACTGCTTTCCGGCTTCCCGGACTGGTTGGGTTCAACCTCTTCCACGACTGACGAATGCGTGAAGGTTCGTGTCCCTATAATAGCGAACGGTAGAACGATGCGCAATAGCAGTTTTAGGCCGTTTTCGTGACATCACGAGGACGTGTGGATAAAAAAGAAGGATGTTTTGCCACTATAGCGAACGGCGTGCTAACCTCCCCCCATGAAGCCAAGACTTGAATACATCGAATGGGAGGACGCCACGGCGAACTCATCATGGTTCACGGAAACGGAAACGCAGGAATGGTTGAAAGGAACCTCAACACTCATTGGAGATGTCGGATGGGTACTACGGGACGACAAGGAATACATCGGATTGGCATCAAGACAGAAGCTGAAGGATGCAGATACCGTGTACGGCTCGAAATGGGGCGCACTCCAGCTCATCCCTAAGACATGGATACGGAAACGTAAGAAGCTATGAAAAAGACCCCATCGGAACTCGGCAAGCTCTCCGCGAAGAAGCGGATGGCCGCGCTCGGCCCCACGCTCATGTCAGCATACATGCGTTCACTGGCTTTCAAGGTGAAGGATAGGAGCCGCGCCGGGAGGCCGAAAAAGTTATCCACTTGCTAATTATTATCTTCGTGTATACTGGTAGTACCGATGGAGAATGTCTCCGTCCGGTGGAGACCAGAATCGTAGAGTGTCTAAGAAGTCTTTAGGACACCTGCGTGAGATAGGAAACTGTCTCGCCTGGTCTCCTAAGGACTTTTCTGTTTTATCGTGGGTATCAGATAAAAACCCACGCCCGGATCCATAAGCCGGAATCTTGGAGGAATGGAACATGGTTGACAGTCTCGTGGACAGACCAAAAATCCGGGCAACGATTACGCCTATCGACCCGGTCCCCGGCTTGTCCATGAGATAAAAGCAAAACACGAGCCTTGTCAGCCCGTGCTCAGCCCGTAGGTTCTTCAACCTTGTGCCTCCATGGTACCGGGGATAGAGGCGTTTGTCAATACAGCGAACGACGTGGTATGATGGAGAAACAAAATAAACATTTAGACGGATATCTATGGGCAAGAGAGGACCACAGAAAGGAGTGAAGTATCCGAAGACCATCGAGAAGGAATTGATCCGCGAACGCATCAAGGAGTTTGTGAAGGAAAAACTGGACGGCATCCTCGAAGCCGCGTGGGATTCGGCCAAAGGTCATTGGGCGTTGGATAAGTCGGATGCCGATGGGACGAGGGTGTACGAAGTACCACCGAACCCCAAAGCCATCTTCGGCCTGATCGAGCACGCGGCGGGCAAGGCACCTCAAAGCCTCGACATCACCTCCAAGGGTGAGCGCATGGGGAACGTCACGCCGGGGGAGATACTCGAACGGATAGCGAAGCTGAAGCGATGAGCGTGGTCGAGGACGTGTCCCTGTTGGCCGAAGCCCATGACTGGGAAACGCTCCGGGCCTATTTCACGTTCTGGCAGGACGAGGACGAGCTGGCCGAGAAGGTCGTCGTCTGGTGTCATTTCTTCTTGGATTCCTTCTTCACGGACAAGACCCCACCGTTTCACTACGACCTCATCAAGAGGTTTTTCTCGTCGAGGAACGAATACGTCGCGGCTCCGCGCGGGTTTTCCAAGACGAGCTTGGTTCAAGGTTGCATCGCCTTTGCATGCGCGAACAAGCTCCGCAACTTCATCGTCCTCATCGAGAAGTCATTTACCGAGGCGAGCGAAGTCCTGTCCGCTGTCCGTGGGGAGTTCGCAGATAACCCGATGATTCTTGAAGTGTACGGTCGGCTCATCGGGAAGGACGAGGACATGAACGACCCGGAGAAGGCCAAGGACACGCAGGGCGATGTCTTGATTCAAGGCGTCCGTCTCCGTGCCAAGGGATTCAACAGCCCCATCCGAGGATTGAAGAGCCAGCAGTTTAGGCCGGACCTCATCATCCTGGACGACGTGGAGGAGGACGAGCATATCCGCAATGAGGAGCAGAGACGGAAAGGGATGGAGAATTACACTGCGGGTGTCATCCCGGCTCTCGATATCGGTGGATCGGCCAAGATGTTCGGCACCATCCTGCACAACGATTCCCTGCTCAAGAACCTCATCGACCAGCACCAAGGGGTCATCTATGCAGCCTTCGACCTTGCAAGCCCCTCTACGAGCCTCCTGTGGCCGGAGAGATGGACGCTAGAGCGACTCATGGAAAAGAAAGAGCAGATGGAGAGCGAGGGATTCGGGAGCGGGAAGTTCAGCCAGGAATTTTTAAATGAACCCGTCGATGATGCGACCCGTCGGTTCAGATGGGAGTGGATGCAGGGCAGGTTCAAGAGCGAGGACAACGACATGAAGGCGAGGAATAGGTACATCGCCATCGACGTTGCCGATGCCAAGGGAGAGACGAACGACTGGACGGCGCTTGTCGTGGTCGATTGGGATTCGGAGAACGTGTGGCGTGTCGTCCATGCAAAACAGAAGCGGGTTGATATCCTCGAACTCATCGAGTGGATATTCGAGGCGTGGCAGTATTGGAAGCCAAATAAGGTCGGAGTGGAGAAGAATGCGTTTGCATATCAGATACAACCGCTCCTGAAACAGAAGTCAGAAGAGCTTGGCGTGTATCCCGTGGTCGAGGAACTGAACGATGGAGGCCGCTCGAAGGAAGCACGCATCATCGGTGCGTTGCAGGGTCGTCTTGAAAGTGGTAAAATACTGTTTAGAGATGGGGCGACGGATGATACGAACATCCTCATCGGACAGGCGTATGACTTCCCACGGGGAAAACATGACGACCTGCTCGACGCGCTCGCTTACATATCGGAAATCGGTCAGCGTCCGTTCATCCAAGGCGGGAGGGATGACCTTTTGCCAGCCGAGCATCGTGAGTTTTATGCAAAGCAGAGGCTTCAGAAACTAAGACAGCAGAAATCCATCATCGGCAGACTGTGACCGTATCCCCCACCGCGACGAACGCATGGAACATCCTGCCAGAAACACCGGCAGATGATTTTCTCATGTCTTCCTTTTTCGAGGCATGGCAGGGGAAAGGGGCGGACATCTTCATCAAACACGCAGACGGCAGGACGTTACGGGTATCCGCCGAGATGACGCACACTGTTCCCGACACGTTGGGTCCGAAGATTCGCAGACTATTCGGTAAATAGATATCTATGTTCGAGGAGATAAGGGCCAACAAGGAGAAGATGGAGGAACGAGCGATGAAGGAGCGGTTCGATAAGCTGTCCGGCCATTCCGAGACGGTCTTGAACTCGCTTGCCGAGCTTGACCTATCGTTCAATGACGCAGGGATGGTCTTGAAGCTCGCCTTGGATGGCCTGACCCGGAAGGGTGGGGAACTGAAGATGAAATCTATCGTGAAGTAGTATGCCATTCACGGACTCGTCGGAGGAAGTGGAGCGTGGGCTATACGCCCCGACCGATAAGGAACGAACGTTCATTTCGGACGTCCTCAAGTCTTTTCATGACTGTTACGAGTTGCGACAGGAGGAACAGCCCATTCTCGGGGGATTGACCCTCAAGGACTTTTGGGAGCGTTCAGAAGCCGACTACACCGTCACCTTGGACGAGGTGCAGGACGAGAACGACCCGGTGAAGAAGTATCAGTCTACCATCAGCCGTGACAAGGCAAACGTATTCGTGGCCCACATCGCGGGGTCTTTGATGTATCCGGACGTCATCGCGCAGAACCCCGACCAGTCCATCGACCAGACATGGGGACGGGTGGGTACCTCCCTGCTCTATTGGGCGCACAGACAGGACGGTTGGCCCAATGAGAACGGACAGCAGAAGGCCGAGCGGATGGCGCACACCACCACGGTCAAGGGAACTTCATTCTGTCTTGATATCGTGACCAAGGAAGGGTTGGAGAGCGAGGAGATTCCCGTCGAAGAAGTATATTTCTCTACGTTCTGGCAACCGAACTTACAGAAGCATCCAGTCATCTTCCGCGCCAAGCTCAACCTTCTCTTCGAGGAAGCCGAGCAGATGTTCGGTGAGTACGACAATTTCAAAAACGTTCAGAAGGGCAGTGCGTGGATATCCGAAGCCATGTCTGACGAGCTGGCGACCAAGACATCCTTCGAGGGCATCGTGCAGGAGGAGAAGGTCTCCATCCTCTACGTCTACAAGATGGCGCGACCGAAGGAGCTTGAGGCGTTGAAGAAGAAGGGCAAGGTCAGGAAGGGAGCCAAGCGAGCGTGTTTCTACAACGTCATCGTGAACGGTATCCCGATGTTCGATGTAGATAACATCCTCCCCTACAAGCACGGGTACTACCCCATTACCAAGGCTCTCTTCGAGATGTTCCGCTCGGACTACCTGTATGGAAACTCCTGTCCGAATAAGATGCGGGAGGACAAGCGGTGGAAGGATGAATGGAAGACCCTGATGAGATACAAGGGCAAGCTCGGTGCTTTGCCTCCCCAGCTCGTCATCGGTGGCTCTATCGACGAGCAGATGACGCTCCCGGGTGCGCAGACGAGCGTTCCGGTAGGTGTTGAAGTACAAGCCGTCCCCGGCGTCCAGCCCGGTATCTCAAGCTCCGACATCCAACTGATGCAAATGGGCGATGCGGAGATTGACCGCTCGACGACCGCTCCGCAGACCGCAGGTATCCGTGGGGATAAACAGACCGCACGTGCAGAGGTCATCCAAGCGACGAACGCCCAGAAGATGCTCGAACCGTTCTCAAGACAGTGGGCGTACTTCATGCAATCACGTTCGTTCCATATCCTGCTCTCGATGCTCCAGTACATCCCGAAGCGGAGCGTGAAGAAGATTGCCGTCCCCGACCAGACCCTCCAAGATGGTTTGACCGGAACCTTCGAGGTCATCTTCGAGGATGTCAGGCAGATGGAAGCCAAGGAGAAGCTCCAACGCTCCATGGACATCATGCGGGAGGAACGGAAGTCCCGTCGGTCAGGTACCCCGAAGGAACAGGTGTTCGTCTCTCCGCAACTCGTGGATGAGATTCGATTCTTCCTGTTCTCGGACGCTTCCGCTGGACTTGAGGACAAGAACCTCATCAAGCAACAGGACTTCACGGCAAACTTGGAACTCATGCTCTCGCGTCCGGAGTTCGTGCCGGGAGAGGTCGCCAGAGAGTTCGTCCGGTTGAAGGGCTACAACGAACGGATACTCGCCAAGGGCCAGCCACAGGCCCCTGTGGGGCCACAGAATGCCCTAGGACAAGCCGGAGCACCCCAAATGCCCACGGAGGGGGATATCACGGCAAACGCGGCAGGACAGGCCGCTACAGGTGAGACGATGCCAGCACTCGCTTGATATGGAAGTCGAAATGAAAATGGAAATCGGGAGAGCAGATTGCTACTCCATCCTCGTCCGCTGTTCCAACTGCGGGTATGAAGGGGGTATAGAAGTGCCGAAGGGGACGCTCGTATCGGCGGCGACTTGTCCGAAGTGCGGATGCAAGACGGCGATTCGGAACTCGAAGGAGCGTCCGACCATCCATGACATTGTGAAAGGTCTCTAAAAATGGTAAAATACGCTATGGAAAAGAAGTGTCCCATCCCAGTCCTGAAGTAATCTAGCCCTTTCCAACACGCCTCGCTCGCGTGCGGAGTGTATCGCTCCATCTTTTCGCTGTTTTGAGCGAGGCGGTGAGAAGATGAACGATACACCCCGCACGAGCGGGGTTTTTTCATACATCGGAGTATTGAATAGCCATCCCTCCGAGTGGCATAAATGGAGTATTGCCCGTGCTCCACGGGCCATCGTCTATGTCGGACGAAATCACAGACGTTCAGCCGTCGGAAACTGCTGAAGGGACGGAAACCCTTGAAACTCCAGCGACTCCAACAGACGAAGACGTGCTCGCCGATGCTCAGGGCGACACGGAGACGTCGGAAAACCAAGAAGGAGACGAATATTACAAAGAGCAGCTCAAGCAACTCCAAGAGGAGAACGATCAACTGAAGGCCGAGGCTGACGAGCGCAAGAGGCAGGTCGAATTGAAAGACCGTGCCATCGAAGCGCAGAAGAAGAAGCTCAAAATGACCGCGACAAGTGGCATCGACGTTTCTTCGCTCAAGGCCGAGGTACTTCAGGACATCAGGCTCGACGCGACCATCGAGGCACACGCCTCATCGGACGCGGAAGCCAAGCTCATCCGCCATCACCTTGACCATTCCATCGTGAGGACCGGAGACCCGAGGAAGGACGTGCAGAACGCGAAAGCGTTGGCGAACGCCGCACGGGTCAACGAAATCCTATCGAGGGACAATCAGGAAGATGAACGGGAGGCCCGCTCTATCGCTTCCATGTCGGGAGGCAACGCAAGGGGACCAGCCGGTTCCCGACCGAAGCCCGCCCATATCAGGGAAGCGGAGAAGCTACTCCCCAAGGAGATGCACAAGTATCTAAATAATTGATTCTAAACACTGTGTCACAAGGTATACTCCGCGTGCATGGTCCGGAAAGGGTGCGCGAACCGGTCGCGGCAGTCGGCTCTGGCGTCTTTGCAAAGGGAACTCCCGTTTACATCGACTCCTCCGGCTTCCTCGCCCCCATCGCCACCGACGAACGCCCGTACGGTTTTTGCACCGAGGACGTCACGGCCATCGCCACGAACTCGTCCGGCTCGACAGTCGGCGTCACGCAACAGAACGACCCGACCGCAGTTGGTTACGCCCCGCGCGTCATCGACTGCGAGAACGTCGAGTTTTGGATGGACTGCGATGAGGATCTCACGCAGACCTCAATCGGTCAGTACATGGACGTCACCATCTCGGCGGGCGTCGTCACGGGTAACTTGGTTTCAGGCTCCACGGGCCTCTTCCTCGTCACGGGACTTCTCTCCAATGAGAACCAGGAAGCGACAGGAGACGCCAACCGCGTCATCTGCCGTGTCGCTGAACGGCTTGACGTACTCGGCGCATAATTACCGCATAACATAGCCCCAATATGTCTACAATGACAACGACGGGTGTGTTCAAGGATGCGGTTAGCGCCGCAGTCCGGGCATACTTCGACAAGACAAAGGAAGATATCCTCGACAAGGTGTACGGCTCCGAGCTGTTCTCCGAGTATGAGGCTGACGTTCCCGCAGAGCAGTTGTCCGGCGTCGCCGGTCCGGGCCTCGGTACGCTGACCTTGGAAGGCCAGCAGTACGGCTCGAACGAACTCTGGGAGGAATACAAGAAGACGGTCTCGCTCCGCAAGTACACGTCTGAACTCTCATGGACGAAGGAAGACGCGCACTTCGTGTTCGGGAAGGCGAGTGAAGCCAAGCGGCAGATGAAGCTCGGCTCCATCGCCTCGAACGCCATCCGTCCCCTCATCGGCAACATCAACGTCGATGTCGCCAAGATGTTCTACCTCGCGAACGGCACCACGTTCTTCACGGGTGGCGATGCGGTGGCTCTCGTGGCCTCCAATCACCCCATCCGCAAGACGGGTTCTACGCAGACGAACATCGTGACGTCGAACGCGGTCCTCTCAGCGGACGGCGTGCAGACGGCAGTCAACCAGATGAATCGCTTTCAGAGCATGAACGGTCGCGACCTCCTTCCGGTGCGTCGCCTCCGCCTCGTGGTTCCGAAGGAGCTGACGGCCACGGCCTGCCAGATCCGCGATTCGTTATATGGTCCCTCGAACGCCAACCTTGGTTTGCAGAAGTCGTCTGCGAGCCAGATGATGAAGGCGCAGGGCATCGACTTCGATGTCTTGACCCTTCCCGACATCTCGTCGTCCTACGCCGCCTACTGGTGGTTGGTGGACCTCGACCGCGCCAAGGAACGCTTCTTCCTCGTCTGGGGCTGGAAGCCGGAAATGGCGTCGGACACGGTGGGCGACCACGGTACCTACAAGGTGGATGCCGACGTCATGTTCGGCCCGTCCGCCCTCGGGTGGCAGTGGATTATCCAGTCCACGGGTGCAGGCGTCTAACCCACCATCTAAACACCGCATCGTATGACCAAAAAGAAGAACGGGCTTGCGGTGGTGGCAGGATTCCTGTCTAAGCATCGCAACATCGCCTTGGTCTCCGTCGCGGTCCTGCTCGTCTCCACGTCTATCGTGGGGGCGCAGGACTTCGGCGGCGGGGCGCAGACGGTCGTCAATTGTTCAGCGGCAGGTTCATGCGAGAACGCCATCACGAATGGCGGCTCTGAGACCTTCGGCGCGAACCAGTACGAGGAGACGGACCTTATCTCCTTGCACTTGACCGACGACCTGACGGTGGATGGGACGATTACGACGGCAGATGCCACCATCACCGGCGAGGTGACAGGTGAGTATCTTCCGCACGTCTCCCAAGCCACCATCGTCAACGTGACGACGACGCAGGAACTCTGCGACATCACCAATAGCGGTTCCGTTCCCCGGATGCTTTCCGAGGTGGGTGCCGTCTATGGGACGAACGTTTCAGGTGCCGCCACGAGGTTGACGGTTTCGTCGAACTTCGAGGGGGGTGCTGTCACGGGGACGGCAGGGACGAACCTCATTGGGGATATGTCTTGGACGCTTTCTGTCGCATCTTCGACAGGTAGCACGTCATCCACGGCAGGGTTCCTCATGACGAGTGCAGAGAAAATCCGTACATGGGACCCGGGTGAACACCTGGTCTACCTGACGGAAGCGTCAACATCGACCCTCTCGGGGACGTGTTACGCCATCTGGTCCAGCTACTAAAGAACTAAGGAACGGGGAGGGGGCATCGGCTCCCTCCCCCGACCCTCACGTACACCCATGGACAAAGTATTCTTTCATCCACCCACGGAAACCCCCGATGTCGAACTCATCCGGGCCAAGTTCCGCGAGCTGTTCACCGTCCAAGAGAGGCAGTGGACCAGCGATTTGATTCAACGTGGCCGTTTTGAGGATGTGGGGGCCGCCTTGGATGTTGGAAGCCCTGAACGGTCCTATTGGCTCGACCTTTATCTCAAGCTGAGGCGACCGCACGCGGAAGTCCTCGATTCAAAGGTCAACGTAGAAATCCGCGAGTACGAGGCCAAGGAAGGCCCGATTGATTCGCCGGAGAAGGCCGCCTTCTGGCAGGCGCGTCTCGACCTCGAACGCGAGGGAAAGAAACTGCCGAAGCTCGATTTGTCCGTCATCGGCGTCATCGTGACAGAGAACGAGGACGTCAAACCGATCGAGGATGAAATCTCACCGGAGGAAGCCGAAGACGCGAAGATGTCTAAGGCCGATATCATCACCGCTCTCGAAGTCAAGGGAATCGAATACGACGCTACGGCCAAGAAAGCGGACTTGAAGGCACTGCTCGACGCATAGTATGTCCAACCCCTTGAAGAAAGGAAACCCGTTTATCCCGCTCATCGCGTTGGTCATCTTTCTCATCGTGGGGAGCGTCTACGTGAACAAGGACCGCTTCGGTGCCATGACGCCGACGCAGAACGCGCACTATTCCCTCGTCGCATCGTCCACGCTCACAAATGCGTTCACGGGTGCAGGAGCTGTCAGCACGACGGGTCGGCTATTCCGTGGGTTCGATTCGATGGTGCTCGCGGGGACGTACCTCCCGAACACGACAGGTTCTCGCGTCCTCATCCTCTTGGAGCGTTCCATTGACGAGGGCGTGACCTATCAGCCGTTCCAGTACTCGGCTGCCGGGGTCGGCTCCATCTTCGTCGAGACATCGGCTACAGGCTCCGTCATCGGAACGCCCATCGCCATCCCGCAATCGGTCGCCTCTACGTCTGGGACGTCCATGACGTTCTCATTGGATCTGAACAATACAAAGGCCGACTTCTATCGCTTCTCCGCGAAGGAGGTTTCGTCGAGTACAGGTGCCATCTTGGTCACGCCGGGCGTCCTCACGCTTAAAGCGATGTTCACGACGAAATAGTATGAAAGTCATCTCCATCCCAGCCCGTCAGATTGCAGAACAGACGCTCGAAATCGAGCAGATATTCATCATCCCGGACCAGTCGCGTCTCATCGTCCAGACAGAAGACTACACACACAACTTCGAGCGCGTCCTCTCGCCCGCAGAGCTTGAGATGATCCTCGCGCTCGTCGAGCCTGCCGTGAAGGCGACGCTTGCAGGTGCGTTGGTCATTGAGAAGGTTGTAACGGAGGAGCCAGTCGTCGAGGGGCCTGTCGCATGATATGTCCGAGCCGACGAACGGTGAATTAGCCATCATGCTCGGGAGCCTTACCGAGAAGTTCGACGGATTCTGCAAACAGAACGAGAAGGACCACGAGGCAGTCATCATTCAAACGACGAAGACAAACGGGAGCGTAGCCGAGGCGAAGAGGGACATCGCCGACTTGAACAAGTGGCGCTACATCGCGATAGGCTCCATCTCAGCCATTTCCGTCGTCCTCGGGTGGGTCGCACAGGTCGTCATAAGAAGGACTTGATATATATGCAATTAGCCAAATCATTCGACCCGGAGACGCTCGGAAAAGTCCAGCGTTCCGCGTTCATCGCCCTCGGCGGGTTCGTGGTGTCGGCCCTCCCGATGCTCCTGCCAGACATCCTGAACGCTCTTGCAGGCCGCCCAATGCTCGCGGCGTTCATCGGTGCGCTCGGGACATGGTGCGTCGCCTCCGTCCGAGAATACCTAAAAGGTCAAACTAACGCATAACCGCATATATCTATGCCATGCGACAAGAAGATGATGGGCAAGAAGTCAGCCAAGAAGTCTAAGAAGGGTAAGAAGAAATAACGCTATGTCACTTGTATCGTGCAAAATGGTCGAAGTCATCGCTGAGTTTTACGGCATCGACATCCTCACGGACCTCAATCAGTGGCCCGGATGCGTCGGCACGCTCCGTGGCCTCGAAGCGGGTCATGGTCAGATTCCCGCCAACCTCTTCCAGAAGAACGACGAGATGATCGCGCTCTTCCGTCCGATTACGGATGCGTACTTTGCCGCTCGCGGTCTCGACGTTCCTGAGTCTGTCCTATTGCCTCTCGTTGTAGTGGGAAAAGACGAGGCATCCGACACGCAAGAATAGAATCAGTCAGCCCGCCTTACTTCATCCAAAAGAGAGTAAACAGGCAACGGATGTAGTAGGGGGTCGCTTCCCTGCGGAAATGAGAGACGCAGGGGGTCGATAACTCGAACATATATGCCAGCAGTCACATATTATCGTCAGGGAGACCCAAGATGGAGTAGGAATAGAATCGGGACGTCTTGGTTGACCGTCGGTGGATACGGATGCGTTTGCACCTGTATCGCTATGCTGGCGACGTACCTTGGGTCTCCGACGACACCATCTCAAGTTGCATCGAACCGCATCTGGTTCGTCTTGGGCAAAATCCTATGGGGGAACATCAAGATTCCTCACATGAAGTTCGACCGTAGGGAATACGGAAGGAATGATAGGAACATCGTCTCCGCGATAAATGGGGACCCGGATTCATTCGTGTTCCTTCAGATAAAGAACAGAATCTACAAGGAACACTGGATGTGGGCCATCGGCGTCATCGACAACGGGAAGTCGTATTGGGTCGCCGACCCGCTGAAGGGTGACAGGTGCGACATCGTGAAGCGGTACGGAAACAGCATAACCGGAGCCGCGTATTTCAAGAAGGTATAGGCAACTCGAAGCATGAAAACTTCCCACCACCTTCCATCACTGTCACGCCGTATCTACCATACGATGCTTTCGGTATCAGGAATGCTCTCAAGAGTGTTTTCCCATCTTCTGAATACCCCAAGCAAAGGATATATTCGGCCTTGCCGCTTTCGTTCGCATGGAACGTCCATTGTCCCTTTGAGACATGACCTTCCCATGTCTTCCGTATGTAGACCTTGTTCTTCCTTCTTCGCCAAAGCCTCTTGCCTTTCACATCTATCTTCTTTCCTTCCCAAAGCAGGTCGAATCCTGGATAGTTCATCTTCTCCGCGTTCAGGTCATCAGATCCACGGAGGATATTCATCGCATCTATCTCGCAACGTCTCCCTATCCACGTCGCGGTCGATTTCAGTTCTGCTTCAGTCCTACTTTTCCGGTGTTTCTCGCAGTATTTCCTCGAAGCCTTTTTGTGTACCTCCGGATGTTCAATCTGATACCTGCGAGAGTATTCGCGTCTATGTTCCTTGTTCTTCTCCGCCCACTTTCTCCATCGAAGCCTCGCCTTCATTCTTTCAGATGGTTTCATAGCGTTTGTAGTATAACATAAAAGAATGGAGATAACTATATGAAGACAGGATTGATACTCGACGGACCGCACAGAAAGGATTTTTCCTTCGAAGCCGTTTTCGGTTCCGCAACGCCGGAGGAACGAAAGTCACTTAAGAGGGACACGACTGGGGTCGATAGACCCCTACAGGGGCCGTACAACACCTGCGTCGCGTGTTCGGTGACGTTCGTCGTCGAGTATCTCGAAAGAGAGCATCCGAACCTATCGCATAAGTGGCTGGCCGAAATCGCTCGCATAGGCGAAAAGGGCGCGACGCTTCGACAGGTACTGGAACCAGCAAGAAAAACTGGAATCGTCAGGGATTCGGTCGAGGATAGCGATGCGTCATTCGAGGAAAGGCTCCTAGACGCGGTGAACCATCAGTTGCCGGGATACTTCTTCGTTACGGACCTATCGGCAGACGGCATCTATCATGCCTTGAAAGACGGGCCGCTCATCATCGGCGTCAGGAACTACAAGGGAATCGGTGCGCACGCCATCGTCGCGTATGACGTGACGGAAGACGGTCAGGCACTGCGTTGCGCCAACTGGCACGATGGCGACCAAGACGTGACCGTGCGATTCGACGAGGTGGCTGTCGCGGTCGCCCCAAAGCCGCTCCCGCTCGGTGTCTCGAAGGAATTAGCAAAAATACCTATGATGACCTATCTACGACAAAAAGCGGCCTCCTTGGTACGAGGAGCCAACAAGTGGGCTATCGCCCTTCTAGGGGCCGTTCTGGGCCTCACAGGGGCCTTGTACGGGGCGGGCTACACCCCGACGACGGCATACGAGAGCCGGACGACCTCCTTTATCACGGCGGCGGCCACGACCATCCCGGTCTCCAGTACCCTCGACCGTTCAGGGACGCAGATTACGATGGCGAACCTGTCATCGTCATCGACCCCAATGGTGTATCTGATGATCGAGCCGGGTACGCAGACGCAACAGGAAATCATCGCGTGCACGGGCATCACATCCGTCTCTTTCACGGGGTGTCTCCGTGGTCTTCCCTTCCAAGGTGGCTCTCTAACGGAGACGGCGGCCAACGCGAAGACCCACAACGCGGCCAGCAAGGTCATCATCACGAACGTAGGACAGTTCTTCACGGAGTACGTCTCCCGCGTGGGGTCGCAGACTATCTACGGGGTCAAGACGTTCAACGATTTTCCGGCAGTGACTTCATCGGCTGTTCTGCCGACTTCTGGTGCACAGCTCGCGACGAAGGCGTACGCGGATTCGTTGACGGTTGCCGGTGCCGCGCCTTCCACGACAAAGGGCATGGCGCTGGATTCCGATTCCACGCTCTACATCAACGCATCGAGCACGGCATCCGACAATGGTGGATTCCTGTTGTTCTCGACTTCTACGCTTCCCGGGCAACTGTTCTGGGATATCCGCTCGTTCCTCGCGAAGGCGATAACCGTCGTCGGCGACTGGATATTCTCCGGTGCCGTCCGTTTCACCGGAGCAGTCACATCAGCAGGAACGCTCACCGTTCCCACCCCGACATCCACCACAGACGCGGTGAACAAACTATATGTGGATTCCCGTGTCGGGTTGTCTTTCTATGGTGACGGGTCCGATGGTGCGAGTACGACGGCCGCCAATTTAACGCTTACGCGGGACGTTTATTATACGGATTGGACGATCAATAATGGCGTGACCGTCACGACGGCCAACTACCGCATCTTCGTCACGGGGACACTCACGAACAACGGGACCATTTCTGCCGCCGGAGTAGCCGGAGCGAATGGCGGGAACGGAAGCAATGATGGGTCTACGCCCGGAACGTGTGGAGCGACCAGCACGGCTATCACGTCCGGCTCCGTACCGATGAGCACCACGGGCGTCGCCGGTGGATGCGGACAGAACGCTCATACAGGGAATGAAGGAATCAGCGTCCAAAGGTCCGTAGCCACGACCACTGCGTCTTCGGGTGGAGCCGGGGGTAAAGGATGCAATACGAGCGTCTCGTCGAATGGTGGAGCAGCGGCGGCGGTTGGGACGAACACGGAAAGCGCGAACAGGAAACCGTCGAATCTTACGGATGCTGGAAATCTTTTCGACATCGTTTCAGCCGCTTCATCGACGTATCCGTCCACGTTCTACTGGTTCGCGACGGCTCCGGGTTCATCGGGAGGTGGTAGCGGTGGAGGATTGATGAGCGGGGCGGGCGGGTCGGCAGGAGGAGCCGGGCAGTTCGGCTATATCGCCGCTAAGACGCTCGTAAACAACGGGACGATAACGGCGGTGGGCGGGGTTGGAGGTAACGGAGGTAATGGCGGGGTGTTCAATTTCGAGCAATGGGGCGGAGGTGGAGGCGGCGGCGGCGGCGGTTCCGGCGGGGCAATCATCCTCATTTATTCGACTTCTACGTCGGGCACCGTGACGGTTGCAGGGGGCACGGGGGGCACGGGGGGCACGTCCGGCGCGGTCGGCGGAGGTACTTGTCCGACGACGCTCTTGGACGGGATAGCAGGTACCGCAGGGAAAAATGGCACCGTCTACCGCATCACGACGAATCCGTAGTATGCGAATCCTGAAAATCATCCTCGCAGTCCTCTTCTTCCTCGTTATTGGAGTTGCGACTGCGACTGCGTTTCAGGTTCCTCCCTTCACGTTCGGCGCGACCATCCTACAAGCCCCGCAAGGCGGTACGGGCATCGGTTCGTACACGGTGGGCGATTTGATTGTGGCGACGGGCGCGAACACGTTGACGAAGGTGCCGATTGGTTCTGCTGGTGAAGCCCTGACGGTCACGGGCGGAACGGTCGGGTGGTCTTCCGTCGGTGGGACGACATCTACTTGGTACGGCCCCATCTCATCAAACAGTGTCACGCTGAGCGGTGACACTAGGACATCGTGGCCCTCCTCATCGGCGACTTCCTCGTGGTACGGCCCCATCGAGTGGAACCGCGCCACAGGTACCGATTTGGTCATCACAAACTCGCTGACGCTCGGTGGGGACACCAAGACCGCTTGGCCTGCGACTTTTTCCACGTCTTCTTGGTACGGACCTATCGAGTGGAGCAATGCGACAGGTTCTCACACGACAACAACGGAGCTTACGGCAACAGGTGGCATCACGCTCGGTGGAGTACGAAATACGGTATGGCCAAGCGGCACCACGTCTTCATGGTACGGCCCCCTTGAATGGAGCAATACTACAGGCACGAATGCGACCACCACGAACCTCGGGGTCACGAACCTCGCCAACCTGAACGACCTCGTCTTCGTCGATGCGACCGGTTCCAACTTAGAGCTCCTCACGTCCCTCATCGCTCCGCTCGCGAACATCACGAACCTGACGTGGACGAACGCGACGGGGACGAATCTCTACGTCACGAACAACATCACCGCCCTCGGGGTCGCATCGTCGTCAAGGTTCATCGCGAGTCCTGGATCAGCTTCAGCGCCCGGTTTCACGTTTAACGGCGATTTGGACACGGGAATCTCCCAAGGAACGAACTCCTCAATCGTATTCTCGGTCGCAGGGACGCTTAGGATGCAGATTTATTCCGACAGCTCCGTGAAGACCGGCACGGTATATCCGCTCGCGAATAACACCTACACCCTGGGTACCTCTGCCGCCGGGTGGAGCAATCTCTACGCCTCCGGCACTGCCTACATCGGAACGGACGTGAAGGTCGGCGATGGTGCATCTGCGCAGAGTGTCTGCCTCTTCGACGGGAGTAACTGTCCGTCTTCGGTTTTGGGAGGGAACTTCTGGACTTATGACGGAACGGACGATACCCTTCGCCCGAATACGAGCACGACTGACATAAAAGTCTCAAAATACGTCCTGCCGACGACCAACGTCCCAGACGCGACCGCATCCTTCAAAACATTTGATGGCGGTGTACCGAATGATACCGCGCAATTCGGATATAATCTTTCGGATACGCTGTATGCGCCGAGCACAAGCACGGAGCCTCAGTTGTGGTTAGGATTCGAGAGTAACTTCCCGAACAATCCAGCGAGAGACCCGGCATTCGGGACCAATTCAAGCTCAGAGATGTATGTACGTTTCAGTCCAATTGGGGGTAGCACGTCAGCCGACTACCTAGAGTCTCTGTTCACCAATTACGATAGGGTGACGAATAAAATCATCCGGAGCGATTTCCGCGCTGAGCACATCACGTTCGGTAACACACCAGATGGGTCTTATGAGACGTATTTCGAGATGTTCCCGACGTACATGCAGGCCAAAAAACCCGTACAGATAAACGGGACCGGGGGTATCTCATTGGCAATACAAGACGTCGATGCAATCCAGTTGATAAAATCCACGACCGGAGCAAATAGGACTCGCTTGCGGTTCCAGAACACCGGGGGGATTTCCGAAATAGGACAGGATAACAGCGCAGGAACTGGGATCTTCGGCGTAGCCTCACCTGCATATAGCCTGAGTTTCAGGAATCAGGCTACCACTCCGATCATCTTCGGTCATACCAGTCCTGAAGTCACTATCCTAGACGGGGGGAACGTCGGAATCGGCACCACGTCTCCATCCGCAAAACTTGATGTCGCCGGTGAGGTTTCTTCTACTGCCGTTACGGTAAGCGGAGTGTCCGTCTGCCTAGAGGATGGTTCCAACTGTCCGGCTTCCGTCACCGGAGCGAGCCAATGGACCTATGACTCCGCTGGCGACTTCGTCCGCCCGAACACGAGCACGACAGCCGTGTCATCCACGCAATTCGTCGTCAGCACCGGAACCGCGGCACTCCCGTCCTACTCGTTCAATGGAGACAGGAACACGGGACTCTTCAGTTACGCCGCAGACGGTCTTTACTTTTCTACGGGTGGCACGACGAGGCTTCAGATTTCCACAAGCAACGTCATCTCATCCCTGAACGTCCTTCCGAGTACGCATAACACCTACAATCTCGGGGCCCCTGGCACGAATGCCTGGAAGAATATCAACGCCTCCGGCACCGTAAGTGGCTCAGGATTCTACGCGAACTCCGGGAACGCATCACTTCCAACCTTCTCGTTCTCGACGGATACGAACACGGGAATCTATCAATTACAGCCGGACTCCATTGATTTCACGGTCGGCGGCGTGCTGAGAGCGGACCTCAATACTTCATACATGAACTTCAACGTCTCGGTCTTACCACTTTACGACGGGGCATACGTGTTGGGTGCTCCGACTGTCCGATGGGCGAAGATTGACGTCATCGGGGTGTCGTCCACCGGGCAGGTCTCCATTCCGAACATGGACCCGCTCGGGATAACGAGTAGCTTCGCGTGCCTCAATGCCTCGAACGGCACATTGCAGAAGATGGCGGCGAACTGCACGGTCTCCTCAATCCGGTTCAAGGAACACATCGACTCCCTCTCGGACAGGGACCTGATGGAAAAGGTGCTGGAATTGAGAGCCGTCGGGTTCGATTATCGAGAGGAAAACGGAGGCAAAGGTCTGTTAGGAACATCACATGATGAAGGGTTCATCGCGGAAGAGGTCGCTCTCATCGATCCGTATCTCGTCGTGTGGGAGACGGTCCCCGAAGGCGACGAGGGATTGTTAGAAGTCCGTAGTCTCTATCCTTCGGTCCCGATGGAGAAAGATGGGATGTGGATGATTCCGAAGAGCGTGGACTACATGAAAATCTCAGTCCTTCTCACGGGAGCCGTACAGGACATGGACTCACGGCTTACCGAACTCGAATCCCGCATGGGAATCCTTGAGAGAATCCTTGGGTTCTTAAAAGAATTATTCGATTGATATGAACATCTTTGGAGAAACACCATCAGGGGCCGTGGACGGATTGAACGCGGCGTTCGTCCTCGCCAACACCCCGACAGCAGGGACGGTCTCCGTCTACCTGAACGGCGCAAGGCAGGCCATCACGACGGACTACACATTCGCAGGAGCGACCATCACGTTCGTCTCGGCTCCGCTCGTCGGCTCCATCCTGCTCGCGGACTATTCCTACCTCACGACGGGAAGCATGTCGGTCGGTGGGGGGCTTACGGTGTCCGACGCCATCGCGTCCATGCAATCCGAGACATCCACCATCGGACAGCGGATTTCCGAGTACGATTTCATGCTCGCGCTGAACAGGGCGAACAAGCACTTCATGACGGGTTACAAGATGCCCACCACGGAGCGCGAGCAGGACTTCCGCACGTTCTCCGGCGTGTACGAGTATCCCCTGCCTTCCGACTTCGCTGGAATCATCCCGCTCCGTAGACCGATGGGGAGCGAAAGCCCCGACTTTTCTCATGAGACGCCGAGGGGCATCTCACGGTGGCCGTACGGGAGGAAGACCGCACTGAAGCACAATCGAGGCACGCCGTATCTCATGGTCTTGGATTCGGAAGGTTCATCGCTCCCTCTCCATAACTGCGACTCATTGACCGACAACGGAACGTGGGCCGTCACGGGAGACGGTTCTGGGTTGGTCTTGGACAAACAGGTCTATCAGGAAGGCACTGGGTCGCTCAAGTTCACCGTCACTGGGTCGGGAGGCACCACGACGCTCACGAACCCCGCGCTTGATTTTACCTTGGACATCACGGATTACCTGAACAACGGGTGGGTCTTCTGCAACCTACAATGTCCGGCATCGAATACGTCAGCAGTGGCATCGGTAGAAATCCGACTTGGTTCGTCCGCGACCGACTACTACTCCATCACGGCTACGACGCGATTCCGTGGAGACACGATCTACGGGGGATGGGGATTGGTGGGCGGGGATATCTCTGACGCGACGACGACTGGCACGCCGACGGACACGGCCATTTCCTACGTCAAAGTCATCGTCTCGAACCCCGTCACGGGAGGGAATGGCGCATACCGCCTCGATGATATCTTCCTCGGGCAGACGACCTATTACCAGATGCCGTACTACTCGTCCGAGAACATCCAAGACACGACAGGAGCCTACAAGGAGAACATCACAGTCACGTCCGACGTCATCCTCTGTCCGGTCGAGTTCAAGGAGGCATACATCTACAAAGCATTGCACGTCTTGGCCGTTGAGAGGTTGCAGGATGCGGGGCTGGCCAATTTCTTCCTCGGTGAATTGAGGGAGAAGGAACCGTCGCTCAAATCGAAGTATCCGGTGCAGGAATCGAAGCCGTCCACCAACTATTATTCACGCGTAGGAAAGTTTTAGACATGCCGAAGGATATCGAGCCGATAAAGCTCCAATCGAACAAGAACATCAAGCGGTGGTATGTCTACCCCGATATGCTTCCTTCTGGGAAGTTTTCGGGCTTCCAAGATAGGGATGATGAGACGCTTCTTCGGGGGTCGTTCGTCGTCGGCCAGAATTGCATGTTCGCTGGTAACTCCCTCCCTTCCATCAGGGACGGGTACGAATTGGTCGGCACGACGGAACCGAATGACACCACCCCCGTCCAGAGGGCGTGGTCGTTCACGGGGCGCAACGGTTCGATATGGGAAATGAAGGCGTACTCGACAGGGATATACGCATGGCTCGTCGGCACTTCAACGGAATGGACGCTCCTCAAAGGCGGGTTCACCACGGGTCTTGAGTTCGGCTACAGGAACATCGGGGAGACGGAAGGGGAGTTCCATTCCTTCTTCTGCAACGGGACGAATGAGTGGTTCCAGTTCAACGGGGCGCACGCGACGGTTTCCAGCGTCACGGCGAACACCATCACCATCGCGGCATCCACATGGACGGCCCTCGGCTTTTATACGGCCGCCACGCGCTCCGTCATCATCAATGGAAACGAGTACCCATATACGGGTGGAGAGGGCACAGTGACGCTCACAGGGGTCACAGGAGACCCTCTAGCCGGAGGTGTGGTCGCTGGGGACCTCGCTATCCAGTCACCACGGGAAGTTGCCGCGCTCACGTCGCACAAGAGCCAAGTCGTCATGGCACAGGACGGAAGGCTTCACGCGAGACTGGAGACGAAAAAGGACGTTTGGAATTACTCGAAGCTCGACAATCCGGATGATTTCACGACAGGTTCGACTGACGGTGACGGAGGGTCCAAGTCCATCGAATCGTCTGGTCCTATCACAGCCTTCGGGAAATTGAACGGGCTGGCGGTAGCATTGAAGAAGAACGTCATTTCCTCATTGGAGTTCGTCCAGTCCGGAGACCGTGTGGACATCCCGAGGTATCGGACACTCACGTCAGCGGATGACAAGTCCACGACCATCGGGGCCGAGACGCAGCGCTCGACGTTCTCCACCCCCTATGGCCTCGTGTTCGTCACTCCCGATAAGCGATTGGTCCTCCTTACGGGGATGACCTCGAACAATGAACCGGAGTATTTGGTGCTTTCCGACCCCATCCAGCCCATCTTCGATGCTGGGGTCCATACGGACGCTTGTGGCATCTGCGTCGATAACGTCATCTGGTACGCGTTCAAGTCTGATATCGGTGCCTCTTTCAATGACACGGTGGTCCGGGGAGACATGACCAGAAGAACGACGGATAAGGACGGGAAGGTACTCCCCATCCAATGGGACGCCCCGTATGTCGGGTGGAACGTGAAGGACTGGACATCGGTCTACAACTCCACGACGGGGAAGAATGAAGTCCACTGGCATTCATCGACCAACTCCGCGACGTACAGGGTCACGCCGGGCGTGAAGGCCGACAACACCAACCCCTTCACCGCCACGCTCCGCGGATGGGCGGAGACGTTCGACGCTCCCTCGATGCAGAAGAAGATTGATAGGGCGTTCGTGCAGGTGAAGATGAGCGAGAACACGGAGTTACTCCTGACGCTTTTGTACGACAAAGATGGCGTTACGCAGAGGACGGAGACGACGCTCTCCGGCGATTCCTCTACCAAGAAGTTTGATGCGTCGCTCTACAATCCATTCGGGGCATCCTCCTTCGGTAGCCAGAAGTTCGGGTCTAACGAGGCGACGGATGACACGCCGCTCTACCACTTCGACATCGAGATACCGCCCAACGTCTATTTCTTCTCTCTCTCGCTTCAGTTCTCGACCGACGGAGAGGGACAGAATTGGGAGATTGTAAGATTCGGGGTCCGGGTCGCAGAGATAGTCGAGACGAATGATATGATTTACCTCACCTGATATGCCAACCTCTTTCCTAGACGCACAATCGCAGGAGCGCGACCCGTACCAGCTCCAGACGCCGCAGGATGCGTCTCTCTACAGTTCGGCTGCCATGCAGTCTGACATGCTGAACACGGCGAACCGGAACCCAAACACCGTGGTCCTAGGTGGGCAGGTGGGGAAAACCACCACGGGTTTGCAGTACGAGACGCCCATCCAAGAGCAGGTCTACTACAACCGCGCCGTGGAGGATGCGGCCAAGGCCGATTCCGACGGCACCGTGACGAGCGCGGGGGCCAATTCGTATCTCGACAGCCTCTCGAATGAGCGTTCGAGCATGACGTACAGCACGTCCGGTCAAGCGTCAGCAGACCTGCAATCGTCCGACCCGAATGTCAGACTGAACGCGGAACGGGCGTTGGCACAGCAGAAAGAGCAGGACATCACGGGATATCAAAAACAGGCAGAAGGCACGCAGATTTCTAGCGCATCCAAGAGCGCGTATATCTCACAGCTCCCTCCGGCGGACCCGAACGAGACGATGCAGGAGAAGAACCTCCGTGCAGCAGTCATGTCTGGGGGCCACGCGGGACTTTCCGCAGGGCAAGCTCTCACGTCATTACAGACCCTCCGTGACGACAGGCTGAAACTCGACGAGAAGACGCAACTGCTCAAGGAACAACAGACGAGCGAATCGGCCACGGAGAAAGCATCACAGTTCCGCATGGGGCAGACAGGGGGGAGCTACGCCGCTTCCTTCACCGCGAAAAAGGATGCCGAGCGTTCGAGGGAGATGAGGGACTGGAACGAGAAGGTCGGGGACTTCATGAACTCCGCGTGGGACAGCGCACTCACAGGGAACCTTGACATGGCCGAGAAGTTCCGAGGGGAAGCCAACCGCGCCTTCGACCAGCGGATGCAGATTGAGGACTTGGCCATGAAGGAACGGGAGCAGACCATGGCACTGCGGGAGTATGAAGACACCCGCGCGGCCAACGCACAGACGGGCGCGATGAATACCATCGGCAATCTGGTAAAGGCGGGTTTCACGCCGGATAAGTTACCGCAGGGATACTTGGATGAGATGGACGAACGGGCGGGGATGCCGTCCGGGTTCTCGAATAACTTGTTTGGTATCGCGCAGGCGGAGAGCGAGGCGGTCGCTATCGAAGCCGCCGCCGACGCCGAGCTAAAGCAGGAGGAACTGAAGATGAAGCGGCAGGATTCCGCCGTCAAACTGATTGGAGCGTTGAAAGATGTACCGCTCGGTCAGAGCATCACGATTGATGGAGTGGAATACACGGGACTTGAGAAACCAACTCCGAATATCACGACCGGGACGGAGACGGATAATCAGGGCAACACGACATTCTGGTCATTCAATAAAGATACGGGAGAGGTGACAACGACAGGACTTGGAAGTATAGGCGCATCGAAAGACGGATGGACGAAGATGCAGGGATCGGATGGAAATTGGTGGATGGTAAATCCGAATACGAAGCAATACGTTCCAGCCCAACCAACAGGAGCGCAAACAAGCTGGTCTGGCTCCTTTCCAGATGGTTCACAAAGTCCATACAGAAGTGCGAACGACCCATATCAGGGGCAATGCGCCGCCTTCTGTAACGATATGTACGCCGAAGGAAGGCTCCTCGGTAACTCCTTTTCTGAAAAGAAGGCGACGATGGGAAGGTATGAAATCAGGGAATCTCCGGAAGATGTCCAGCCGGGCGATACGTTCCTTATGGAAGCGGGAAGCACGGGGCATGTCGGGTTCATCAGCGCGAAGAATCACGCGCCGGACGGGTCCATCGTCTATACGATAACCGAATCGAATTATGTCCCACCCGGAGGTGAGGTTATTTCCAACACACGCACCATGAGGGCTGATGACAAAAAATTGAAGATGATAGTGAACATTCCGACAAGAACCGACAGGTTGCCGTTGGCCGGACCTGATGCGAAAGACCCATCGCGTGCTCAAAAGTCTTTCGAGACGCTTTTTCCGAGTGTCGCTACAGCTCCATCGACTTATGAGGGTCAAAAGACATCACTTGAGGCGACAAGGGGTCAAGACGGATATGTGAATACGGACACCTATAAGAGTCTACGCTCGCAACAGAAAACCGATGCGGATAAAAAATCCTTCGATGCTAATTTCTCGAACATGCTGAACCCGAAGGACCAGACAGCAAAGGCATTTCTTGGGGATGAGCAGAAGAAAGAGGGTAGAAATCTCGAATCGGGACAGGCAAAACTTCTCGCGGAAGGACAGAACCTGAACAATGTCCTTACTCCGGTACAGGAGATATTATCGAAGGATAATCTTTTTGGACCTGTGGCAGGCCGTACCCGTGCGATAAACCCTTACGACACGGAAGCGCAAGATGCACAGGCGAGATTGAAGCGTGCCACACAGGTCATCGGTTCATATCTTGAAGGTGGTGTGCTGAGGAAAGAGGACGAGATAAAATACGCGAAGATGCTCCCTCAATTGACGGATACGCCAGATGTCGCGAAGAAAAAGCTGGAAGGCGTGCGGAGACTGGTACAAGACAAGCAACGGGAATACATCGGCTCGTATAAGAGCGCTGGATACAACGTCTCTCAATTTGAGAATCAATCTTCGGTTGACGATGGGAAGACTGGAGTGAGCACGGAGAAGATTCGCGTCAAAAGAATCAGCGATGGGAAGGAATATATGATCGACGCGGACAAGTTCAACTCTAATATCTTCATCAAGCCATAAATATGGGCATCATGTCTTGGTTGGCGGAAGCGAAGAAGAAAAGCGCGTTTCTTCCGGCGCTTATAGCGGGTGGTCCCATTGTGGCCGTAGCCGCCGCGAAGCCGAAAGAGACCATGGAAGCGGCGGCTGGGATGGTTAAGAATATCGCGAAAGCTGGCGTGCAGTTGACCGTACAGAATCCGGCCATAGCGGAAATCGCTGGTATTGTCGGTGGTGAAAGTGCAAAACGCTCCATTATGAGACCGCGTAACGTTCCGCTTCTTGGAGAGGTGAAACCGCTATCCGCAGTGCCGAAAGATATCGACGCCGCAGGAGCACAGACTAGCGGAGAGACGGCGGCTGAAGCCGGAAACATCTTTTTGGAAGCAGGTCTCCCCGGCGTCGGTAAAATAGTGACAAAAGGAATGAGCGCAGTGAAAAAGACGCTCCCGAGTGTCGAGAAAATTGGAGAGTTCATGTCTGGCGTATCAAAGACTGCGCTTGAAAAAGCACGGAATCCAGAGATGGCGAAGGCGATAAAAGACCTTCGCGCAATGGGCGTATCCGGAACGCCGGAAGATGCGGCAAGTTTTGGGGAGGATGTGTATACATCTGCGCAGAAAGCGAAGAAAGCCGCGATGGACGCCTATGGAAAGACGAAAGACGCGATAATTCAAGGCAAGCAAGGACAGATAATCCAACGCGCAAAAGAGTTCGTCACTGGTGTGGAGGACGCGATGAAGTCGAGCAGGGTCAAGGTCGTTGATGGAACGGTTGATCTGGTTGGTAGCGCGTTTGAGGGGAGCGGATCGGCACAGGCATTCCTTCAGCGGGCGCATGGGATAATGACTCGCCCACTTGTTCAAGGTGCAGAAGCCGTCGAAGACCTCATAACGAGACGCGAGGCGCTTTCAGGAATACTTGATGAAGTCCCGTTGGCGGAGAAGAACCTCCGGCGTGTCTTGGGCGATATGCGAACAGCATTCGATTCGACACTAGAGAATGTGCTCGGAAAAGACGCGACTACGCTCAGGGAATCGTATGCAAAAGCCATTGAGCCGACAAAGTCAATCATCAAAGCGATGACGACTGACGGGAAGTTCAGCATCGACAAAGCACGGTCATTCATGGAACAGGCCATGAGCACCGTGAAGTTCGACAAGAGAAAGTTGCTGTCCGAATTGGATTCTGTCACTGGGACCAGATTCTCGAAAATCGCAGAGGCCATCGGTGTCGATAAGGCGATAAGCCAGCTTGAACCTCCTACGCGGGGCCGTGTCCTCGATGTCGTGAAAAGTTATCTTGTTGGAAACCCATTGACACGGATAGTCACGCCGTTCTTTTCCCCGAAGTTCTGGGGAGAGATTTCGCTCATACAGGGAACGAAGAAGGCGACGAAGGCCATCAAAGAGGCGGACAAGTTCAGGTCGTGGTTCCTTACGAATATCCTCACAGTGCCTGTGCGAGATGCGCTTGAAAAATCTCAGACAGGAGCGGCACAAAATGCGTTCGAGGAATCGTATGGAGCCGAAGAAGTCGGACAGATATCACCCCAATCGACGAGAGCATTTCAAGCGGAGGTTGATGATTTCTCGGACGAGGATTTCGCTGAGACTTTCGGTGCGGAACCTGTCGAATGACGGATAAATCAATCTTCCTTGGATTGTATCTTCTTCATGGCACTCCACAAAATCCAAGCGAGTATCATTGAACCGATAAAGTTAATCATACGATTCAATCTTTGCCGTCACCACTCGTCAACGCCAAAGCGACTGCTATCGAAACAAGCAGGATAACGACCGGACCGAATAGGATGAGCAAGAGTATCAACATATCCCCCATTCCTATCACTCGTTCGCTATTCCTGTCAACTTCCCTAGAATCATCCAAAATTCCGTAAAGATACAATCTACCGCATAAGGCACCAGAACTGCCCACAGGGGCCGTTTTGGGCCATACAAAAGCACCCCGCGAGCGAGGTGCCTTTCGTTCTGCCACCACTCCCCCTCTGGTTCACGTCGGAAGGAGGGCAGGTGGAACCGGTGGCCTCCGGCTCACACGATGTAGAGATAAAATCGTCATCGGAGCTTGAAGCTATCAATATTATACCAAAAAAAGAATCCCCACGCCAGAACGGAATGGGGATACATCAATTCATATCACCTTTCTTCTCGAAGATAATGAGGAGCGTGAGCCCAATATGCCCTCTTTTATCGATGCAAAGAACCTAAAACCCTTTATTTCTAGCGATTTAATGGGGGTGCTCAAACCTATAGAGTATTTCGCGTTTGGTGTAGAACGTGAGTCTGAGGCCGTCGATGTCCATGGCTACCAGCCTATCCTTTCCAGGAGGCCGAGCAGGTCGAGGTATCCGGGGTCGGCTTCGAGGTCGCCCGGATCGACGGGTCCGAATTCCCTCAGAAGCAGCATGGCCGCCTCGCAAGGGGTCCGGTTCTCAAAGAGCGTGTGGTAGGCACCGTGCCGCCTGATGCGGACGGAGCGGATGTTCCACCCCTCGCTCGCGTATTCAGGGAACCGTGAGCGAGGGAAGGCGTGATGCAGGTCGTGGCGATCACGAGGCTTGCTCATGGGCTCACCCAAACATGTAGGGACGAACCGTGATTGATGTGAGAACTCCCTTCACGATTTCGTAGTGCATGGTGATGAAACCAACCTGTCGTACGAAGCCGCGCCGACGGAAGAACTCCGTGGCATCCTGCATACCGGGCATGGCTACGAAAGCCGTGCCATCAATCCACAGGTGGCAGAAATCGTGGAAGTGACCAGACACCTGAATGTCCGGGCGCGTCTCGCGATTCATGGCCTCGCTTCTTTTTTGCATCTTATAAGATTTCGCGTATACAGACCCACCATCGGGATGCAGGATGTCCATGACGACCTCCTGCGGGAAAAGGATTTGCGTCCCCATCTGACCGAGGTAGTCGAAGTCGGAGCGACCTGCGACGGGCTTCCCGCGATGCTCAAACCCCGTGATGAGTTTTCCCATCGGGTCCACGCCGGACTTCTGAAAGCCCTTCAAGTCGTGCTATTTGTTACTCACAGGAAGCTCCTGCGGGACACGCCATTTCTGCGTGTCTCTCTCGCTTTCACGAGAGTTCGGACTATATCTTCTCTTGATTCTAGTAAACGGTTCTTCTTCTGCCACCAATGGAGGGCGGAATGGCAATTAGGACAGAGCGTGATGAGGTTCTCCACCCCATTGTTCTTTCCTTTGCCACTTTTATACCCTTCACCGTCGATATGATGGACGACCAGTTTTTTAGCCGAATCGCAGAGTTGGCATTTCTTCCCGTCTCGTTCGGTGATGTCTTTCTTGACGCCATCGAAGCGATGTTGGTCATGATACCAATCGAACAATTCGCGGTTCTGACTCCTGTATTCCGCATTCTTCTGTATTTCGGAGTCACGGTGTCTCTCATACCAACTATGGCAATTCTGGCGTTCCTTCGTTTTGTTGTCCGCGTAGTATTTCCTGCGCCGACACCCTCTACAAAGGCCCGCATAAGAACCTGACTTTACTGTTGGCGGTACTACACCGCAGAGGCTACACTTGGTCATAAAACCATGATAGCAACCACGATGTAGAGAATCAAGAGCCTGGCGTGTAGTCTCTGAGGGTTCTCCTTTCGGAGCCTTCCCTGCTGATCGACCCTATCCATCCGATTGTCACTCTTGCGAGTACGGATGGCTTAGCGGGTTGTTCCAGCATATAGCCAGGTTAGGAAACCACTTTTGTTAATTTCCGCCGATGAAGTGCGTCGTAATTCCCGCTCTTCGAGGATACTTAGCGATAACCCACGCGAGCTGGTCGTCTCCTCGGCAGTGGATGTGGTTCTGATGGCCGGGATACACGTTCCCATCACCATCAGAAATGTCGCCACTGTGGAAGACGTGCTCGATACCCTTCGCCTTGAAGGTATCGTAGGCGTGTTCCATGATGTCGAGACGCTCCGCGATGGAGCCGAGATGCGTGTCGGAGATGAGGCCGACCGTCCCTTCGAGAGGAAGGACGTGCGAGAAGTTGTGGAGCTGGTAGTAGGGCGTCGGCGTCCTATCCAGCTGGTACTGCTTCGAGAACTTGAGGAACCTGATGTTCCTATGGGTACCTCGAAGCTCTTGTAGAGCCTTCTCTACCCGTGACTTCGTGAGCGTCGTCGCGTCTGCAATCTCGCGGAAGGTGAACATCCCTCCCGTCTGCAAACAGAGCAACACCTTCTCCGTATCCGTCTTTCCATTCTTCATCACTTCCTGCCTTTCTTTATGGCTTTCGCGAAGACATCCTCCGTGATCCACGCCACAGCTTCGTCTGCTTCCTTGAGCATCTTCATCCGGAGATTCTTCCGGACGACGTGGATGGCGAAGTGAATCGCCTCATGCACGAGGACGCCTGGATTCCATTTCGGCATCCAGATGACGTGCGTCTCCCCCTTGTGCAGAAAACATCCCTCGGCATCCCAGAGCTTGGTGAAGTCCTTGGCGAAGCCACGGCTCCCACCCCACTCGGAAGCCTTGGTGAAGTCTCCCACGAGGACCGTCAGCTCGGCGTTGAACATGGTCTCGATGACGTACATCTTGAGCATGTCAGCACCCGGAGTTGAGCATGAGGCACTTCATCCAATCGAGGTCGAGTTGCATGAGGCAGACCCGGACCTTTTGTTGTGTCTCGAAGTTCACTCCCTCTAGCCTCAGCGAGGGGCAGTGATATTGGAGACGCTGGAGAATCTCGAAGACCCATTTCGAGAATTGGAGATTGTCCAGCCGGATGATTTCCCCTTTGTCGGTGAAGACTCTCATGAGGATGTCTCCTGTGCAACCATCTCCTGGATGAGCGTGTCGGCGACCTCGGCGTCAGCCCTGGCCTTCGTGTACGCCTTCCGGAGAGGGATGTTGCCGAACAGCCCACGCATCCAGTCCGCGAAGACTTCTCCGCAGAACGGCGAGCAGTGGACGCTTAGGGACTTCTTGCCGCAGACAAAACACACATACCTGTTTGCCATGTTCCCCCTCATTCGGTTGACTTGCCGAGCATCCTTTTCGCGTGCGCCTCCTTGAGAGAAAGCGAACCGAGACGACCCTCGAACCACTCGTTGTAGATTTCCTCGCAGAGTTTTGTGCAGAGGCCATGGGAGATTCCGGTTTGCCAATCTCCTACGATTTCCTCATGGCCGCAGACAAGACACAGCTTACGCATGGCACTTCCTCATTGTGTTTTTGTGTTTTAGTTTCTCAAGGCGACCATCGGAAGTCATGTGGCACAGCCTACATAACCATTGAAAATCATTTATATCCCGTTTGTATTCTCCTGACACGTTTGCAAGGTCTTTTGGCGGCATTTTCTGACACGACTCACATTTTTCAGGGCGCGGTTTGTGCGTTCGGATATACTCGTGTAGTCCCGCCTTGCCTACGGATACCCCCTTCCAGTTGGTGTTCGAGTCTCCCTCCTGACTTTTTCTAAAACACTCTCTGCATGAAGGTGATATCCGCGTTTTTTCTCGTCCACAAGAACAAATGTCTTTATTGTTTCCGTTGAGGCTCGTCCCGCCTCCTCTCCACATCGGATTTCCTTTTCCGTTCCTTGATAAAGCGAAACACTTACGACATTTGATAGACATCCTCGACTTGGTGTTCCCGCAATCGCATTTCATGCTCATAAAGTCAGTATTTCGACATTATAGCACAAAGGTCTCTACCAAGCATTTCCTGACCATCGTTTTCTCCCTGTCTCAGTTGTCGAAGTGCGCAAGAAAATAGACGCCAAATCAGCGTCTGTTCACTTACAAGGATATCGTATCCATGACTCTAATTATACCTCTTTTCTGACATGAAGTAAATGCGTAAAACTTACTTTTTCTCGTGTTTCAGCGTATAATTTATTTACAGTGTCCTGAATAGCGGGCTTGCGTGACCTGAAAGGTTGTACGCGACGGCAAAAGGGATACAGACAAAAGCCGCCCAAATATATAGGCGGCTTTCGCGTTATGCGTTACTCAGGATGAGGATGATGAAAAATATGGCGCACACCGCAATGAACGCGATGAGGCAGAACAGGAGGATGGATAGCGCGGCGGTCCATAGTATCATCCAGATGACGAGGAGAACCCTAGCGATTGATTCGAGTTTCATGTCTCATTCCATCTCCTTGCGTTCTGATTCCTGTTCACCCGTGTAGTTCGTCTTCATGGCAGATTCGTACGTCTTCCTAACCAACTCATCGAATGCTGGATGGATGAGGAATCCACCTTTCACTTCCAGCTTCCCGCAAACGGGGCAGAACGCTACGACTTTCTCATGTTTATTCATATCTCACTTCATCTCATTGAGGCGGGAGAGGGCTGTATCAATCGCATACTTCCAATCATCAGGCTCGTTAGCAATCTCATGCGCCAAGTCCCAAACCTGACCGAGCATCTTCTTCACCCTCTCCCTCTCATCCTTCCTGATGGCGGCTTCCCATTCCAGCAGTCGCCTCTTCGCCTCGCTCTTGGTCATCGGGTGGACCTTGGTGACGTCACGAACGAGGTTTGCGAACATGGTGTCGTCCATATTGTTTCTTCATTGGTTCGAGACGGGAGCAATCGCATCCGCTATCAATAAACGGAAAGTGTGTTCGCTGAGGTCAGGACGGGGTGTGCAGGATGACGCATTGAAGTCTTGTTCTTGCCACCAGTCTTGCGATAGAAGGTTTGCTCTTATCTCCTCAATCGTCCTCCGTCTCTGTTCGGCGAGTATCTTCTCCACGAGAACGTGTATCATGGTCGAGGAACACCTGCCGTCGGTCATCATCTCCACGTCGTCAGTCCACCAAGGGTGCATGGCATCTTCCCATTTCCTCTTCTGCTCTTCGCTCGCCATGCTGACGGCTTCTGGAAGAACAGACTTGATGGACTTGATGATGTCCGGCTCCTCTGGTCCGTTCTTGATGTCGGTCATAGCAATTCTTCGTTCAAACGCTTCAATGAATAGGTCTTGGTACATGATTGGATGACCGTTCGCGGTCCATTCTCCCCTAGACCTTTTCACACACCTCACGAGCATCTCCACCACATCCCTCTTGCTCATCACGAGGTCGGAATCGAGCGAAGTTGCACATGCTGGCTCTGTCCGCTTTGGGCCGATGTGGTGTTTCTGTTTGCAAAGTTCGATTCCCCCTTGTTCATCCAATGGAAAACCGCAGTCAGGGCAAGGTACCCTGTCATTATGCTCCCGCATTCCGCATCCGTCGTTCTGGTAATGCGTCTGGCCTTCTGGTGAATCGGTGAACATATCAGTCCCTCTTAATTTTTACTTTTATCCACTCAAGTAGAGTCATCGGAACGGAACCAACCATAGACAAGCGTTCGCGTTCTCTGTTTTCCACCCCCTCTGGTGGCCAAACGCTGTGCGTAAAAGGTTCTGGTGTTTTATCGAACGAACGATATTCGTAGAATGGTTCTTTGAAACTCACCCTTTCGCCTTCGTAGCCATAATCCATTACGCGCCTGTAGACACGCCCGAATACATGCTCCCAATCCCCTCGTCGCAAGTAACAAGCCATATTTCAATTCGTTATGAGTATCAGGAAGAGCAGGACGATGATGATGGTGCCTTGGGCGTGGGACATACTCATTCAGTCATGGAATCGAGGAGCTGTTCAAAACCTACCTCACGATGGAAGCCGTGGTTGAGGATGTAGTCCCGCGCTTCACGGCTGATTTTCGGCGTGGGTTTGAACCAGTCCAGTTTTGAAGCGTCTTCGACTAGCAGATAAATGTTCTTATCGTTCGAAGATGTTGCGGTGGCCCTAAAACAACGTTCGCCATCAATAACCACCTCCCACTCCATCCCCAGCAGGGAGAAGCGGTCGCCAACTTTGGGTGTGTGCATATTATTCTTCGATTCCAGCGCGGCGTAAGACTTCCCGCGCCTTTGAGACTTCCTCATCCGTCGGTTTCTCGATCGGTTCGGCAGGGACAATCTTCACGTTCCCCCACGCTACCTTTCCGTCGATTTCCGATGCCTGGACATCCTGCGGCCCATCGAGTTTGAAGATACCTGCGGCGATGGCGCACCGAGCGTCGATGGTGATTTTCAGTTTTGCGACGATGGAACCGAGGAACGAGACGATGCCCTCGCCTGCCTTGATGCCCCAGCCTGCCTCGATGCCCGTGCCTGCCTTGATGCCCCAGCCTGCCTCGATGCCCGTGCCTGCCTCGATGCCCGTGCCTGCCTCGATGCCCGTGCCTGCCTCGATGCCCG
>JBAZUA010000008.1:0-27720 GCA_041661645.1 Minisyncoccota bacterium
ATTTGATAAAAAATGGCGGGGGGTAGGCAAGGTGCATGTTGGCACGTCTCTCTCTCTCTCCAATCGCTCTCTTTAGATTGGCATGGCCAACCCGTGGTGTGCAACGAAATTCATAAAGGCAGATGGGCGGGCGAGAAGAAAGACGTCATCGCAATCGCCCATCGTTACGTTGGCCTTGATAAACGTCGCGGTGAGACTGTTGCCACAAAACGCCCCGGTGGCCTGTGGCAATTTCGACTCCAATTCGGGCTGGTCGTCCATTTGCATCCTCAACGGCACCACGTCGGTTGGATCGTGCGAACACATGCCGCACTGGCGGCTCGAACTCGCGCACCTCTCCGTTACCGCCGAAAAGGATTCAATGGCGGCGTTTGCGCCCCTCATGCGCGACGAAAGAGGATTGGCACCGCCGGGTTTCACGTTATCAGGGTGGTTCAGAGGACTCGTGTCGAGGAACTCCTTGACGCTAATCGATCGTTTGTTGCACAGCAATCGCTCCAGTGGCATGGCTGAAAACTCTTGCCCCAGGGGAGACGTGGGGTTTGGCGATAACAAATTGGCCAGGCGCTGTCTATCGACGACGATCCAATCCGAGTAGCGGTTGTCCAGGGCGACGATGGCGTGAGTGGCGCTACCACCCATTAACCACCCGAGATCATTGCGGTCCATGTGGTGAATCATTAGGGGCACGAGACCGTGAGGTGGCCACGCATCGACCACCACGAACGTCGCCACCGTCTTTGTACCCATCTTGTCCATTGCGGACAACGTGAGTGGTTTGACCATGAAATCGACGTGAGCGATGCGTTTCATCACGGGCGGCATATTTTCGAAGCACACGTCGGCCACAGTGGACTCGGACACATCAGCCAGGTCCTCGTCCGATTGAAACGACCCAGCGTCTCTCACTCGAGTTTGAACGCTGAGCCCGAGCTCGACGCGGTATCGTTGAGCGAGCCAGCGTACGGCGCATCGCATTGCGTCGGTGGGCGGTGTGATGTGAATGGTTGGGTTTTCAGGACTGGCCACGGCCGATGCACTCAATAGACGATGCCCGTGTTGCTGTTGCGTATCCGTATCAGTATCCGTATCCATGCCCTCCTCCCCTACTCCTTCAACTCTCTCTGCAGTCTTCGTCGTCGTCGTCTTCGTCGTCAAAAAGGGACGGGGTTGGTTGGCACCGGGTGCCACGAGCGGGTGGACGTGGTTGATTCGAGGAAACGTCAAACTGGTGGTGGATACGTAGAAGCGTTGGATTGCCGTGTACTTGCCCTTGTCGAACAAGGCGGCGAGCGCGGTCTTGGCTGTGCCCTTCATGAATCCACAGCCATTGTATTCGCCTGCGGGTACATTGGGCCGCCAGCGTACGCATCCAAAGGAACTCGTATTCTTCTTGATGTACGGCAAGGGGTCTTCGCAGTTGCACTTGAGGAAGGGCACGAGGCCGTTCTGAGGAACGGCCTTGACCACGGCCAATGCCGCTTCCAGTGTATCGGGCAGAGGGGGCTGTTGGTATTTTTGGGCGTTCGCAAGCAACATGTTTTTTTTTTGTTCTTGTTCTTGTTCTTCTTATCCCAACGAATGAGAAACCGGCTCTCTTTTTCGAGTCGGTCGGTGTAGAGGAGGAGGAGGAGGAGGAGAGCGATTGATTCGCGTCTACCAGAGGCGATGAAACGTGACGCAACGACTGATTGCATGTGCTGCTGGGCCGCCGCCAGCTGGCGCGCCACGGAGAGGGGAGTAAAATTCTGAAAGAAAAGAAAAAGAAAAGAAAAAGGGCAGTGGGCGGGGTCCCATTCTTTCTCCCTCCACCCTCCCTCCCCCCCCCCCTACGGTATTCGAATTACGTGTGGAGAGAGGGAGGGAGAAGGAATACATCTGCGCTTTTCAACAGTACCGTCTGCAGTCGCCTCGCCGTAAAATGGGTTCAATTAATTGGGGTGAGTACGCCGACGCTGCTGCGCAGCAGCATCAGCAACGACAACCTCAGTCCGCGCCCACCAATACTCCTCCACCTGACGTTGCTGCGCTGCATCAACAGCATCGATATGGCACGTCATCTCCTGCAACACCTACGACAACATCATCGCCTCCGCCGTCATCGTCATCATCAGCGCCCCCTCAGCAGCAGCAGCAGCAGCAGCAGCAGCAGCAACAGCCACCACCACCACCACAACCCCCCATGGCGATGACTGCTACCACGTGGTATGCGCGATTGCGATGCTCTCACTTGGACTTGTACGAGCCCGATACCCGCGATCCATCTCGCATTGTCATCGCCCATCACATTCGTCTACCCACGACGTGTCATTGGCATGTTGTGGTGCGCCCTGTCGTCTATCAGGGCGAGATGTTTGGTCGCCGTGGTAGTTGGCTGGTGGCATTCTTCGAGGAACGGCATCCCCCGGCCATTGCGAAGACGAAGAGTGGAAATAGGCAAGGGAGAAAATCATCGTCGCGATTTGTTGTGACAGACGCCATTAGGCGGGGGAGACAATCATCGCGATTTGCTGTCACACCCGCCACTACTGCGTCAATCGCTGCATCGTTCTTTAAAACAATCGAGTATCTTATGCCCATTGATGAGTTCGCTGCGTCGGATATCGACGCAGCGCAACCAAGAAGAGGAAGACACGACCGCGAGAAGGAGGAGAAGGAGAAGAAGAAGAAGAAGACGAAAAATGACAAGAATACCGACGACGCCGCCACCGCCGCCGCCGGTGATTCGGCAATATCCGATGGCATGCTTATTCGCGCACCCTCTCTCACTACCCACCCAGACGACGGTGATGGCGACAAGGCCTCTTGCGTGCTGTCCACGCTGGACCTCGTATTGTTTAAACAGCCACGATCGTGTGATGACGGTAGCGACAACGACGACGACGACGACGACGAAGAAGAAGAAGAAGAGGAGGACGACGACGATGACGATGGCGATACAGCGAAGCCTGCCAATCGAAGCTGGCTCGGTTCGTGGTTTTCGAAATAAACAACCGAGAAAACAGCAACATGAATAATCGTAAAAGTGAAATATATTGCAAGAGAGAGGGAGGGGGCAGGGGGGGGGGGGAAGATTTCGTGTGATTTTGTTCGATTGGGGTTACATCTCCTCATCCGCCTTCCTTCCTCCTTTACTTTATGCACACATGTGATCTACGAGTTTGATCAGCGCCTCGTCAATTGAGGTCGGGTCGATTTGGTTATAGTCAATGTTCGTGGCGTGGGCCTCGAGTTTGTGCCTCCTCTTCTTTCCACCTCCAAATCCGCCCCTTTCTTCTTCTTCTTCTCCGCCACCGCCTCCTCCTCTGCCATCGGTACCCGTATCGGTATTAATAGCGACGGTAGTATCATCACTGATGTTAGATACCTTCTTCTTCTCCTTCTTCTTCTCCTTGGTGAGGTAGAGTGGAATGACCACTTCAGGCGCACCAGTGCCCGAGTTTTGCGCACGCGTTCCAAGCATCGTGTTGGCCGCAATGTTCGTCAACGGGTCGTATCGACCACTTACTGCACTTTCAATGATGTTATGACTGGTCTTTTCAAACACGAGTTGTCTGGTGAAACTCGCGTTGATGCGTTCGAGGCCGTAGCGTGTAATGGGTATTGTTTCGCCTGTCGCCGTCATGGTGTCCGCTAGCAATTGTGGGTTCCTTGGTTGGATGTAGATGCCCGTGCCAAAGACTAGGCCGATCTCGTGGGGAAGGGCCTGTGCCTTGGCCTCAATGTCGAATATGGCCTCCGTGGTTCTCAGGTCGTTCGTGCGACAGTATTGATCGAATGAGGCAATGTGCGACAAGACATCGTTAAATGACGTGCCTCGGAGTTGGAGCACGTAACACGAAGACTCATCGATGCCATTGTCGTCATCGGTGATGCTGTCGCAGACGGGAGGGTGGTCCTCTCCTTCCCCTTCTACGATTCCACTGCCAGCGCCATCGGTTGCGGCGGCGGCGGCGACGACGGGTGATATGATGCCCACGCACGAGGTAATGCCCTTGCAGCCCGCGACGCACCACTCGGTCATCATGCAACGACCGAGCTCCGAGAGACCTATCAAGTAGTCGCGCCAAATCTCTTCATGTTTGGCGATTGACTCAGAGGAGAGGTCAGAGTCAACCGCGGAGGACGACATCGTCGTGCGTTGCTGCTGATGCTGATGCTGACGCTGATGCTGCATCCACGTCGATGCATCGAGTTCTCCGTGAACGGACCATATGCACCAATAGTAGGGGCAGTCAACGTGGATGTCGGGTCCGCCGACGATCATACCGCGTTGCCACGGCAGCAGGTTTCTATTCAAAATGTCGCCCAGACGGGACATCCAGTGAGAACGCTTGCGCGAAGCAAATACACCATCCATGTCGTCCCAGTTTTGAACGCACACGTCGGCGAAGAACTTGAACAAGATCACGCCATGTCTCGCCGGTCGGTTTTTGGAGAGCATAGTCGCTGTTGCCGTTGTTGTTTCTTCAAGTAGTGTTGGATATTGGTGGTGCTCGTAGACGAATGCGCCATCGACCACCACTCCCTCGTCTTCCCACTCATCGTCACCATCGAGATCACCATCACCATCACCGTCACCGTCACCATCCTCCTCATCATCTCCATCGTCGTCGTCATCATCGCCACCGCCGCCTTCGTTTTCTGATCCGTCGTCTTCGACAGCAATGACAGGTGATGGTGTCGATCTTTTCAATTTTCTCTTTCGCCGTGCTGCTAGAGTGGTGCTCTTGGCCTTTGCGGCTTTCAATGCGCGGCTGCGTGCAGATGCATCTTCCGCTGCCTCCTCGTAGCTCTGACTAATGGCAGCGTGAAGTGGCGCAAACAGCGGATGACTAACCGTCATTTCTCGCTCTGATGTAAATGGCGGAGGAGGTTGAGATGATTGTGATGAATGTGGCGAGTGTGATGACGATAGGACTGGCTCGCGAAGCGCCCTGTCGAGCCGGAGCCAGACGGTGTGGTCGGATTCGACCCACTGGGAAATGCTGGCACCGACGAGTTGTGAAGCAACGAGTCGCGCCATGCGATGGTCGCCGACCCACGTCGGACTGAGCACGCATGTAATGGCAGGACACGACGCCTCACTGTTGTTCAACACTTCGTCCGCGCGAGATATGCCGCTCTGCACGTGGGAGACCTGCGATGCCTGTTCGGGTTTGAACGCCCTGAGGATTAGCTGCTGCGTAGGCTCACTCATACTCTGGCTCATCACAATGCCCACCGGTTCGCCTGGGTCGGCAAAACTGCGCGAGTAGATGCTGTACAGGTCGTTGAGCATGGCACTACATTGCTCGCGCGTCGCCTTCCACATGCACACGAGAGGCGATGCGAACCGCAGCGTCTGAGCAATGGCCATGAGCAGGTCAGATGGCATTGTATTGGGGGCACCGCGTGCTTTGACACTCTCCAACAAACAATCGAGCTGGTAGTCAAACTCGCGATGAGACAGTCGGTGAGTTGTTGTTGTTGTTGTTGCTGTTGTTGTTGTTGCTGCTGTTGTTGTTGCTGCTGTTGTTGTTGCTGTTGTTGTCGTCGCGAGAACCAGCTCGTTCGCCGTGCGTTTCGCATAGTCGAAGAATGACGTCGTCGACTGATGTCCTTCGTTGTTATTAATATCCATGCTACTGCTAGACGACAACGACGACTTCTTGAACTCGTCCACGATGTGGGTTGCCATGGGCGTGCCGGTGGTACGACGCCACTCACTCATCCATGCGACAGAGTGTGTGCGCACACACTCCTCCACATTGACTGAAATCTCCACTGAGAGTCCGGTGCGCTTGAGCGCAGCGGCGCTGGCCATGTTGGAGTGTGGTCGACCTGCAAAGTTGGAGAGCAGCGACGCGGAAAGTCCACTCATTCGTGCCACCTCTCTCTCGCAATACTCGCATCGAACGTCGTGTTCTGCCGTTGACAGCGAAGAAGACGATGGTGCTTGACAGTGGTAATGACATTCCCACGCCATCTCCACCGCGCACATTGCGATATTTTGGGCGGCGTTCAAGAGTCGTTGCTCTTCTTCTTCTTCTTGCTCCTTGCGTCGGTCTTGCAGCATCATCTCAACAATGTCGCTGGTCTGCGTAACAGCAATAGTGGCCATGGTGGTGGTAGTAGTAGTAGCAGCAGCAGCAGCAGCAGCATGGGTCGTTGAAAAATAGTGAATATACGAGGGAGACAGTGAGCTGGGTGGTATGTAGATCGTTTGCATCAACACCGATTCAGTGCCGTCACCGCCAAAGAGCAATTGAACGATCTGGCTGCCATTTCTCACCGTGCCGTCGTAGTGCACAGATTCGTTCTCGGCGTGAGTATTCAAGCGACGTTGTTGGTAGCCCGCTTGAGTGGGATCGGATGACTTCCAGATGTTGTTTCGCGACACTTGACAGTGACCTACCATCTCAGTCTCTGACAAGCCCGATGAGAAGCCATTCTCAATGTAGCCGCTCGTCTTATGTGACAACTCTCCGACGCAGTGCGATGTGGAGTTTCGCGTGTGAGGACCCACGTTGGCACCCACCATTTTTCCATCGATGAGACCGGTGCCCATGGAGGCGGCCATGGATGTACTGTTGGTGATGTTGCCCTTGCTGCCACTCGCCGCCATCAAAGATACGTTGTTCTGCGTGTTGTCGGTGAAGGCCGACGTCATGTTGTTCATGTGAATCTGCATCTCAATCGCGTACGCATTCAACTTGGCTTGAGCTGTGGCGACGTCGTGTTGAGTCAGGTGAACCGTCACCTCGGGGTCACTCATGAATGCCACCACCGACTCGTACGCGTCGGACAACTTCTGTATCATGCTCATCTTTTTGGAAACAGCATGTCGATGGAAGGCGATGATCGACGACGACGACGACGACTGTTCTTGCTGCTGTTGTTGCTGCGGCTGTAGCCTTTTCCTCTTTTGCTGTTGATCGATTGACCATTGCTTGAAACGTTCCACCTCAGGAACGCCGCCCAACATCACATCAGAGGCACTGCATGAGAAACCGCGAATGCGCAAGAACTCATCGGCCATCGAGGACCAGTCGCTCAACACATCACATGCGTACTGATTGCCGTAGTGGCGCCAGATGTGTTGTACAAGTGATTGCTGCGTCTTTCCAAACACCTCGGCACACCCCTTGCCATACAGCCAATCGCCTTGACTTATGCAGATGTGACGGTGACCCGGGTCCATGATTGCCCTTTCCTCTGCCTCCTCAAATCGTCGCTTGCTGTACACGACATGACCGCCACTGTTGCGTTCAACGTCACCGCATTTCCTCACGAATGTCAGGTCGGGAGGGAAGATGATGGACATCAATTGCATGCCCGTCCAGAGGGCCTCTGGCTTGAGAATGGCGGGTGGTGGTAGTGTCCATTGCTGAACGCGTGGTTTTCTCAGTTGATCGAGGCGGTGACAGTGAGGGACGAATGAGCACTTCGATTCATCGTCCAATCGCCGTCCACCGTTCAATGACATACTCTCGCTCATGCCGTGGAATCGAGTGGTTCTCCGACGAGAGGGTATGATCATGCGAACGCACTCCAGGATGCGCATGGCGTGATCGCGTGTAAAGGTTGATCCCGGTTGGGTCATGAGCCACGCTCCGTGGAGCGAGTCTTGGTTGAGCCTGGTGATGAGTGTGTGCGTCCTCGGGCTCACCATGTTATAGGGCACGCCAAATAACATGGCCTCGTCGGTGCGCGCGGGTTGGGACTGCAAGTGCTTACTGTTGGCCTCGTCTCCATCGCAGTCACCATTGTACTGTTCGAGTGCGCATCGACTGAGGCGAGTGGTCTTGCCGTGAGTGACAATGAGCTTATGTGCGTTGTGATTACCTCGATGGAGTGAAGGCTGGCGATTGACAATGACAGAGTCGCCCGTGTCTGGCCTCAAGTGGACCACCCAACCAACCTCCAAGTACGCCGCCTGTTGTTGCTGTTGCTGATGAGGCGCACTTGTCATTGCATTGTTGTTGTTGTTGTTGTTGTTGTTGTTGTTGTTGTTGTTGTTGTTGTTGCTGTTGTTGTTGTTTCGTCTCCTACCGATATTACCACCACCACCACCACCGCTAGAGGCCTGTGGTCGTCCGTAATCGTCCAGTCGAATGATTCGACCCTCGTCGGTGATGATCATCGATGCGCCGCCTGGCACGCATGAGCCCATGGCGATGCGACGTATCAGATCGTCGATGTTGACTGAGGTGACCTTTTGGGGAATGCTCTGAATCAGACACGTCTCTTCTGGGATGCCTGCACAATCGACGGGAATGTCGCCGGCTGAGGTGAGGACCATGCGGTTTGAGTGGTCATATCGCTTGCTCACCAAGTGCGATCGCAGACCCTTCTTGGAGTCGTGCTTGTCGTTGAATCCTCGGGGCTTGGTTTGCTTGCCGTAGCTGGTGATGTGGGGTGGGGGAGTTGTCACCTTGGAGTTCAACGGAATGGGTTGGTGTGTTCCAAATACTGGCGTGGTCGATATCCACTGTTCGAACAAGAGCGCCCAGTGGCGATAAACAGCCTTGGGCATGACATACTCCTCTTGTTCATCGGTATCCCTGTCCGCCTCCACCTCCGCCTCCTCCTCCGCCTCATCGCTGCCGTAATCTCCGCCGATGTCAACCGACGATGCCGCATTGAGTGCGACGCAGCAATACATGAGATGGCACATACATGTCATGGTCGAATGGTGGCAATTCAACAGGCATCGCACGCTATTGGCGAGTTGTCGATGATAACGGCGGAGACGTCGTTTCTTCTTCGCTGCAACTGCGGCATCATCGTCCCCTCCTCCTCCCCCTCCGTCGCCTTCGTCGGTGGTGGTTGTCGTGTTGTTGTTGTTGTCGTCGTCGTCATCGACACTGACAGCAAATGTATCAACACGAAGAAGTTGCGCGCGATCCGCATTAGAGTTGTTGTTAGAGTTGAAAACGGCCGTGGAAGAGGAAGCGGGCGGTGTGAGTGTCGAACCAGACGTGCCGACACCAGTGGCGAGGGCGTTGCTCGCGGTGGCTGTTGTCGTTGTCGTTGTTGTCGTCGCCGCCGCCGCCGCCGCCGCTGTCGTTGTTGTCATCGCTGTCGTTGTTCGAAACGCGTGATGGTTCTTGGAGTTTTTGGCGCCGTTACGAGAGGAGTTGTGCTTCTTGGTCATTTTGGAGGTAGCCATTTTGCTGTTCATGGTGCAGCCAATCTTGTATTGTAGGTTACTCAAGTGTTGTACAGCGTCGTCATCCAATCCCATTTGCAACATGCCTCGGACGTCGTGGCACTTGAGCCACGCCGGAGGTGTGTCAAACGCCAGCGCAGGGGAGGGCAAACGATTTGCCCCACCGCTGCCGTCATTGCCGATGCCGTCGTCGTCGTCGTCGTCATCATCCTCGTCCTGTGGCTCCAAGAAGATGGATCTTTCAATGGCGAGAGTGGGCCCGCGCACCGCCGATCCTACTATCAATTCGGCGATTTTAGCCCTCAGTGCTACACTGAATTTCAGTATCTCCTTGTATTGGCGCGTGAGCATGCCCTGGCTATTGAATTCGCTGCCGTTTGCCTCTGTCGTCACGGGGCGGATGCCCTTTCCCGAGATGGGCATGTTGGTCCAGACCATGTTCACGAGATGGTCGACACGCGGATCCTTGCCCATCTTCCAATGATCCTGATCGCGCATGTTTGCAAAGACGAGAAGTGCTGCGGCGGGGTCGAATGGTCGCTTCACAGTACGCGCGCGTAGGGACGGCATAACGATTGTCAAGGCCCTTAGAGCCCACATCTCCTCTCTCGTCTCATCGCCAAAGGGCACGCGCATCAAATTCTGCAGCAGAATCTCGAACGTCTTTGCACTCGCTGCCATTGCTGTCGCCGGCGGGGACGAGGCATCCTCAAATATGCAACGGTGATGGTCGCCTCCGCCGCCGCCGCCGCCATGGCATATTTCCGCCATTCTCTCTTGTCGCCATGGCGTGGGAGGGGAGGAGAGCAACACATCAACGGCATTGGACATGCAATGCATGCGTTGGCTGTTGCATCTCGCGAAGCAAGCCGACTCGGAGTCCTCGTCGTCACCTCCACCACCCCCCTCCTCCGCGACATTTCTCTCGAAAAACGATTGGCACATGGCGCGAAGGAGTCGATTGAGGGTGGCGCGACCCGGGCGCCACGTACCCACTCGCTTGTTCGATAACGACCATTGTATGGAAATGTTGCATGCACTCGTCGTGAATTTGGGCTGGGGTAGGCGACAAAATGCGCATGTGATCATGTTATTATAACCGCCACCGTCGTTGTTGTGCAGCGACGAACGCATCTGATCAAACGCAACGGCCTGTCGTCTCTTCCAATCGTCCATTTCAACACCCGTCGATGATGACCTAAAGTCGCCGCGTCTGCGATTGCTGTTATCGTTGTTGTTGTTGTTGTTGTAATTGAGATCGAGGGATGAGATAAACTCGTCACTCAAGATTTGGTCCATCTCTCGCGTCCTCAGGCGAGAACAAAAGAAGCACACTGCGCTCATGGCCTTGGCTACGTGCTTGACGAATTGTACTGGCACGAGCGGCCATGGTGGCGAATGCTCTCCCGGGTGACCGGGACACTCGGCGTTCGAACTGGGACATGTCTTGCACTTGGCGGTGAATGAAGTGCTACCCATCAACATGTGATTGAGTTGCTGTAGAACCTTCAGGGGCTTCCCCGTCTCCGAATCAATGGGCACATTCGGGTCGATCAGTGCAATGACACGTCGGCGCACGCGGGGATCATCGATTCTCTTTTTCGCGGCGGCGGCGGTGGCGGCTGTGGTTGTCGCCGACGTTCTCTTTCCTCCTCCTCTCCCTGGCGCGAATGTCGCGTCGGCCGCAGTTATTGAACTACCACCGCCGCCCTTCTTGTCGGACAAGACGATATCTACATTGGCCTTGAGCGCATCAATGATGCGCTTCTCGTTCTTATTGGGCGTGGGTACGATTTTTAGCACACTCATACCGACGATCTCTTTTGGCGACATGATGGACGTGGCCATGGCCACGATACGAGGTACATCGCCGTCCTCGCGCAATCCATACGTCAATGTTTTGCTCATGTCTCTCTCCTTCTTCTTCTTTCTCTTCTTTCTCTTCTTTCTCTCACTCAATCTCTCCTCTGTTCTGCTTCGCACGCTTGCTTGCTTGCTTACTTACTTACTTACTTCACACACGCGCACGCGCACACACGGGGCAGTGTCGCGTGTACACTGAGGAAAGAGGGAATTGTGTCTTCGCGGCGCGAAGTGCAGATGAGAGTGGGGTGGGTCAGGGAGGGGGGAGATTATGGGGATGGGGACAGCAGTATGATCATTTAAATGTGAGGGAATTTGTCTGAGAGGGGAGGAGGGCGCGTGGGTGGGTGGTGGAACGTATAAAGTATAATATTATTTTTTCTCTGTGTGTGGGATTTTATATCAAAACCCAAAGCATATCGATGCCCGACCATGCCATGGGCATGGCAGTCGTGCCCCCAGAGTTGGCGCTGGTGGTAGGTACAAATGTCGTCTGCTCCGTTCCGGTTGATTCCATGCGACAGACGTCGGTGTAGTCCTTCCAATGTACACCGGCGGTTTCAATCGGCAACATTGTACCAACGGTGGCGCCGAGAGGCGATGGGTGGAAGACGTATGCGTTATGGGATGAGGTGGGCCACGAAAAGTAGGGACGTTCATTGCCCTGATTGTCGCACTGCCACGTACCACCCAGTGGGGCAGTCGAGGCTGGCGCGCCGCTGCTAGAAGCGGTAGCATTTTCAGACTCGCGAGAGAGTAGCCGCCGAAGGAAGCTCATGTAGAGTACAATGTTATTGTTTCCTCCTCTATGGACGTGATTTGTTGCTGTCGTCGTTGAAGTTGACGATTCTTCTTCTTCTTCCTCCGATGATGCCGACTCCGTGTCGGCCAAACCTGCCATGTAGACTGTACAACGACGATCCCGTATGGTGCATGTCTCCTTGCCGTCGGGCCATTGCAGTTTGAAAAAGGGGACCATTACCGATTCAAAGTCAGCGCGCTTAACCATCATGCCAAACGAGGGGGCAAGTCGCGATGCGACGAATACGATACTGTCGTCGCATTGGCGAGCGAGCAAAGAGAGAGCTGTGATGGAACAGTCGTCTGTGGTCATTGCAAACGAGGGACATTGAGGGGTGACGTCACGAGCAGCTGCGATGGCGATGGCGTCTTTGTTACCGCTGCAGTTGTCGTCATGGCCCGTCGCAGGAGGACATTTGTCTTCTTCGTAATGCAGGGTAGTCAACTCGGCAAAGGCCGAGTGCCAGTGTGGGGAACGTAAGAGGGACGATGACGACGACGACGACCGTTCACAACACGGTAGTAGCTCTACTATCTCGCCCATGCCATTGTCGAGCATGACTCGACTCGCGAGCGCAACGGGGCGTGTACTCACGTACGTAATGACAGCACAGAACACCTCCAGCGTCACGGTGATAAGCGCGGCGGGTGACTGATCGTCGATGAGTGATGGGTAGTGCGCCTCCCTGAGCTCGTCGAAGTTTTCACCGTTTGCAATTTCCTCCTCCTGTCGCACCCACTTGCTGTAGGCGCGGAGGCGGAAAAGTGGAGTGAAGAGTTGGTCTGGGTGGTCGAAGTTGTTCAAACGGTCCTCTTGGATCATGCCCTGGTAATGCCCGTCGAGAGATGGAACGGGCCACTTGTCCCACGAAAGGTCGGGCGGTGACGACATCACCGCAACAAGCCGTCCGGGATCAGTGTGTTTGGCGTGGCTCCGGTCTCCCGATTGCATATCATCTGGTCGTCGTTGTTGTTGTTGTTGTTGTTGTCGTCGTAAACAATCGCCGCCACTGCTCAACCAGGACTTGAAGTTGGAGCGATTGATCAATGGCCTTGAGGACGAAGTGGCGGTGGCAGTGGCAGTGGTGGCGGCGGTAGCAACGGGGAGCGCGCGGCCCATGTCGGGGTGAGCCTGTCTCGCGTCGCCGGACAATGAACGGATGTAAACTTGGCGCATTTCCTCGTCTCGTGCTTTGGCACGCATTAGTTCACGTGCGCGACATTCAATAAATCGAGTTTGAATGTGCATCGGAAGCGACACCCCTCCCGTACCGGCGTCGAGTGCAACCATTCGACGGGGTTTGGTTGAGTGGGTTCCGTTGTCGTCGTCGTCGTCGTCGTTGACACTCGCCGTCAAATCGATGGCAGCCAGTGAACGCATAGTCAGGGGCACTGTTGGCGTGAGCTGATGACAGCGTGCGACCCATGTGAGTACCGATGATGATGAGGATGAGGATGAGGATGAGGAGACACCCTCCTGGTGGTAACAGGTGTTCATCGATTGATGCGGTTCCTAGTCAGGCCAGGCAAGGACTGATGAAAAAGGCGCAGACGCAGTGGGGCGGCTTGACGGCAAGTGTGAACGTCGCGCGCGCGCGCGAATGCGCACACACAGACTGACAAAAAAAGGCGCCAAACGAGACGAGCGGCGGCTCATCCCATCCGGGATCGGGCATTGTGTTCTCTCCTCCCCTCTCTCGCTCCTCAGTCGACTTCGTTCGACAATGAAGAAGAAGAAGAAGAAGAAGAAGGAAGGGGAAGAGGAGGAGGAAGAACTGGTTCAACTAGGAATGCCCGCCTAAAACCAAAGCGCGCGCTTCGGGGGTTGGTCTGCGCGCGCGAACCCAGCCCGCTCCTTCATTTTGCCCGGGCCATGGGCCACTCCCACTTGCACTGGGCTTCGGTCGAGGTCGATAAAAAGGTCTACTACGGGCTGTCGCCACTTGCCAGTACCCACCCGCCCCATGGAGAATGTCTTGTACGACGATGACGACGCGGTGACTGCTGCACCTCACGTCGCACAACAACAATACCACCAAGCGGAGCAGCGACAACAGCAACAACATCGTCCACTCTATCCTACCGCTGCAACCGACCTACTAGTGTGCGGCGTTCGTCACCCAATCCGCCCTCTCTACTGGCTCGATCGCGCCGGAAGCATCGCCGCCATGGCCGAGACACTTTACGACGGCAGGCCCTCTCAGCAAATGCCGTTTGCTGCCGCCCTTCACGATCACATGGCCCACTACTACGATACATACGCACCTGGTACCGGGAGATTGGGCGAGCCAATGCTGATTGCACAGCTGGGCGATTGGGGAGGTGCTAACACAGGACCGGATCGCCACCACTGCGTACTTCGCGTGTCCGCCGTCATCTTCACTACAAGTGAAGAACTCGTGGCGAACATGTGCGCCAGTGACGATGAGTACATACCTATCCTTAACAACACCGCCTTCCTCATCGTCCTTTCCCACGTCGGCGTCAGGCGCGCCAAGAGTCCAGCGAAACAGATGCCATTTGGCGAATTGGTGGTGCCTGCCGCCTCGTGCGCCGTGCTCACACTTGATGACATTTTGTCTCTCGCCAACGAGGCCGATAACGCCTCTTCTTCCATCTCAACCGTCAACCGGGGCGACGAAGAGACAGCGGGAGACAACCGTAGCGACATATTCGGTCAATACCTCAAGGAATCTCATCGGTTTGCTAATTTCAGCGTCATCCTACCGCTCATTTTCGCGGTCAACTCCATCGGTGTCATATCCCAGTTGCCCTCGCCTGCCGAATCAATCTTCACGTGCAACTTCATCACTCACGCCATGTCGGGTGTCCTCTTCATTATGCAGTACTCGTTGACATCGCCCAAGAAGCGAACCGGCGATTTTTTGATGGAGCTCGAGGATGAACTGGGAGAGCTACTGAACTTTATCGACGCCAACATTGACAGTTACTACCAACACGTTCAGGCCTTTCTATCCAAAACAAGCGTTCCCATGCCTTACGCCGCTGCCACCACGACTACCAGTGCGGGAATACCAATGACTGCTGCGGCGGCAATTCAGTACCAACACGCTCAGGCCTTTCTATCCAAAACAAGCGTTCCCATGCCCTCCGCTGTTACCACAAGTACCCATCATCATCAAGTTCCGGCATCCAATTCATTCATCAACGTGGCCATGTTGGAGACGACGCGCACATCACTGAGAATAGATGGCGTGAATCTGTCCATGCTTAACGTGGTGAAGGGCATTGGAACGGGCACAGCTCGTTTGCAGCGTGGAACATCTCCCGCGCAGTTATTCAATCGCTTTCCGGAGATGCTGCGTTGTGCACGTCTGCTACTGTGGGTTGTGATCGAAAGTGTGACGAGAATGACTCCCTCACAGTCCGGCATTGTCAGGGACTCTGTAGCGACAGCGCGTGTCGCGCTGAGGGCGCCGCGTGCGTCGTCCTGGCTTAAGCGATGTTCACCGCCTCCATGTTTGCATGACACGGCAACGACGCATCGAGAGGGCGATGAGGAGAATGTGGAGGAGAATGTGGTGGTTGTTCACGACGAAGAAGGGACCCATGCCCACTTTGTCAACGGCTTTATTGATGATGGCGCCGCAGGTACATCATCTGCTACTCATCCTACCATTGTCAATGATACGAATGGTGTCGAAGCTGTTGCTAATGCCGCGACCAACCCGACGACGACGACGACGAAAAAACGATCACATGGCGCCGTCATGGCAGACACAAACGACGAAGAAGGAGGGGCGAATCCACCCAAACGCCGACCACAGTATATTAGAACGAGAACGGGTCGTTTGATTCAGTTGAAACCTAAACAACACAGACCGACAAGATCATCGTCGTCTACAACGGCGGCAGTTGCAGTTGCAGATGATTGCCTTGAGGAGATTCAAGATGAAGAGCATTACTTCCAGCAACAGCAGACTCCATCAAGCAATTTCAGCCGGCGGCAGCGCCACTGCGAGCCCTACATTTTTGACACTGACGTTCACGCGCCAATGCCGATGAATCAACATGAACTTCTTTCCTCGCCCCCGCTACTGTTTGATGAATGCGCACACGATCGAATGGATGATGATGACGACCACCACCACCTGCATCATCGTCAACAGCAGCAGCAGCAGCAGCACCAGCAGCAGCACCAACACCACGAAGACGATCACGCATTTTCACCCATGGGAATGCCCATATACGCATCGCCTTCGTTCGACGCATCCGCCTGGTTTGAAACGCCTGCATCACTGCTGCTCCAGCAGGATGAATCTCTTCAACATCAGCAGCCCCCATTGTCGATGGGACTCGTCGCCTTCGAAGGAGGTAAAGACTTGCCATTTCCATCTTCTTCGTCTACTTCAGAAGCCTCTTCGTCGCTGCATGGGTTGATGGCACCTACATTGTCCTCATCGCCCTCCTCCTCCTCCTCCTCCTCCTCCTCCTCCTCCTCCTCCTCTTTGTCTTCCTCATCTTCGCTATCGTCGTCAATGTCCGCGGTCTTGCTTGAAGACGATGCGCGGACATTGATCCAGTTGTCAAATTGTCAACAACACCCCGCCACGCGTTTCAGTAACGAGGTGGAGGGTGAGGAGACGGCGGAGCTGGCGGCCCATAATGGGGGACTACACTCGTCATCATCATCATCATCATCATCATCATCATCGTCGTCTTCAACCAGCTCGGTCGTCGCGCCCAATCAGGACGCCGGGCCACTGACGTCGGCATACGACAGCTGCGTCTCCGCCCCGCCCCACAAGGGCTCTCCGCCTTCTTCCTCCGCCTTGATCCCCATCGGTGCTTCCCCTGCAACACCCGTAAAACACCGATTACATCAATCGACATCGACGCCGACGTCTCCAGCGCGCATTGTCATTGACGTCGACGCGCCTGTTGCTGTCGATCGTAGAGAAACTGTCGAGCCCGCCATCGCCGCCTCCACCACCACTGGTGGTGGTGTCTTCAATCAACACCCGCGACTTCCATCGTTTGTTCGCCTACGAAAATGATAAATGATATCCCGTGGTCCATCCTGTGCCCCTTCTCGCATGTGAACACACACTCCCACTTGGAGAGAGAAAGAGAGAAAGGGGAGGAATAAGGCATCGTTCGATTTAGGCACACATGCTCATGTGCCAATATACATATGTGTACATTACATGGAACCCGGACCCTCTCTTTGTGATGACCCTTTCCCCTCCCCCCCTTGGTTTAAAGCCCCATTGCTGTTCGTAGCCAAAAAAAAACAACAACGGGAGGAGGGGAATTTGCCTTGATTTGATTTCACTGATTTATCATTATTATTTGTTTTTTCACGCGTCGTCGTCAAACTCCATCGCGATTGAGGGAAGGGGCGCGCCAGGCGCTCTTGTCGGCCTAACCACCGCTGCCGACGTGGTAGCAGTATTGGGCATGGCTGTCCAATCCGTATTATACCCCGAAAATGGTTCGGCGTTGGTCAATGTGTGTGTTGGTGGAGGGGCAGCAGATTGTTGCCCGTTCCTGCTGCGAAAGCCACCGCCGCTCCGAAATGGAACGTCTCCTCCTCCTCCTCCTCGACTCACGCTGTCACCGCCGCTGCCGCCACCGCCGCTTTCCACCGAAGGCACCAGTCCTTGATTATCCACAATGCCTAGCCCGCGCACGTGGTCGCCGACACTGGCGAGGGCGCGAGCAGCCTCCTCCATCGAACCTCTCGCCGCCTTGATACCGTGGCGCATATTCTCATCGGGACCAAATTTGAAGCCTCGCACGTACTCCTCACCGGGAGACAAGTACTTGTCGCACAGATCGGGCTTGTTCAAATTGCCGGTGGTGGTGGTGGTGGTGTAAACGTGGACGGGTAGCGTGAAGGACGCCTGGAAGGCCCTCTTCACGTTCTTTGCCGGTGGCATGGGCGTTTTAATGTCGGCGTGTTTGATGGCAATTCTGTAGAAGCGAGCCGCTGCGCATATCGTATCGAGGGAGACAATGTCTCCCGGGTCGTCAGTCTGTACAAGCCAGAGGGGATTGGCCATCATCTCGTACACATAGTCGACAGTTGACAACACCATTCGCTTCTTCTCGTGGAAATATCGAGGCGCGTGGTCCCATATGTATGCACTCATTCCCTTTCTCCTCACGTCCGCGTCGGTCGAGTGTTTCATGGCCTGCATCTGACGCTTCTGCTCAAAGAAGGCCAGGTTGATCTTCTTCAAAAAGTGACCTGCCGCTCGTTCAAACCCAGCCTCCGTGGGTACCTCTCCAACGGGCGTCTCCTCGCATATCACCGTCAGCCACCTACGTGCCACCGGCGGAATCTCACCCGACGAAAAACAGAACCAAGTATTGCCGGCGCAGATCCATGGAATCTCCCATCGCTCGGCGACCTTGGCCGCCTCGTTCTTCACCGCCGTCGAAACCGACTCACCCACCACCATGGAGTTCATCTGCGCCGATGATCCCGCGAAATGTCGATTAATCTCAAAGGCAACGGCAATGTCCACGGCAGGCGATCCATCGCGGTTCAAAAAGTCCATGAAGCCAAACACCTTCTCAACCGTGTTGGGTACGATGCCACGCAAGTGGAACGGGATGTTGTGCAGGAGTTGTTCGAGGAGCTTGGACTTTCCCTTGGCCGGATCACCGAGAATGAACAAGCCATACTGGTGATTGTCGTGGTACACCGGTCTCAAGGTGCGCCCAAGTGAGAACAGGAACATGCGAGTCGTTGCCAAATCGAAGCTCGTCTGTGCCTCTAGAAAGGCATCCAAAAAGTCAACTTGAATGCGCGACCAGTGGCCGTCTGGAATGGGAGAGCCAGGAACTAACAAGCGCGTACTGGGATCGTACACCAATCCATTCCTCTCCCAATCATATGCGCCAGTCTCACGAGAATAGCCCTCATCGGGAAACACAGTATCGAACGAGTTGTAGACACACGCCGAAATGTACAGCTTCTTGTAGAGCGCGCTGCCGAAGTGCACGAATGTGTTGGTCATCATGTTGTAGATGCCGTTGCGGAAGCTGAACAGACCCTTCGTCGGGCACACAGATGGCAATTGGTAGTCATCACACGACGTCATAAAGTGAGAAACGAGCATGCGTTTTGCACCGGCCATGTCATTGACCTGTATCCACATGGTCAATTGGTCGGGTCCGAACGCGAGCGACGTTTCGGTGTTGAGCCACTTTTCAAAGGTGACACTCGAACGCTCCCAATGATGAGAGCGTTGTGCGCCGAACCAACGCTCTCGATAGAGGTATTCATCGGGCTTTGATCGATTGTCGCTCCTCTTGAGTCCGACGGCCTTGAGCCGCGCACTCAAGAGCAACAACAGGGTGATCCACGGCTTCTCCAGCACCTCTTGTGATTGAAGTGCAACCAACTCCATGGATGAAGTGGACATGAGATCGGCGTTGGACGTGTATGAACTCACCCACAGTGAGATGCGATCGAAGGCGCATATAATGCGATGACACGCAACAGCGGTCTTGGACATCATATCCTTACACGACTCCTCGTCCAAAATGTAATTGTACTTTAGCACGTCCTGTGCTTGTTTCAACCTCGCCACCAACAGTGTCTTGACGGCTTTGAGGTTCATGGGTAGGAGATTGAACGACGCTGGCTGCTGTTGGTGCTGTTGCTGTTGCTGCTGCATTAATTGACGGTCGGCATCGGCAGTGTACATTGCAACGTTGGTCTGGGCAGCGTTCGCATCATGAGCTCTGCCCACGATACGATTAAAGTCCACGCCATAGACAGTGGCACCTTGATTTTGAGCCGCTTCACACATGACGCGCGTCGTTTCCGAGTTCACCAACTCCAACTCCTTGGCGCAGTACTCGGGAGAGCGTGGGTTGATGGCTATCCACTTGTCAAACTCGGAGACGATGAAGGCGAATGTATCGGTTGCCTCGTCATCAGAAACAATGTAGCGGTCTTCGCTGGGACGCACGTTCGTCTGCAATAAATTCGCATGTGGCTGGGTCATGGACATGCTGACTGCGATCGCGTCTGACGCATTCTCGGCATCGGCGCGTTGACGTGCCGATGCTTGGGTGAATGGCGCTACCATCATGTCCCTCTGGACGTCTAGGCGTTCAGAGATGGCAGAACGTCTCGCCACCTCTCGCCGAGCCGGCCTTCCAATGGGTGGGGGCATGTCACCAGGAGCGCGTTGTTGTTGATGTTGTTGTTGATGTTGCTGTTGTTGATGTTGCTGTTGTTGCTGCTGCTGTGGTTGCCCTTGGGGTAGCCAACCCCCAGCAATGACGGGATCAGAAACGACGTTGTTGCTGGCACGCTGTTGGCGATGGTTAATTTGTTGTTGATGGAGTGCCGGGTTACCCGAGATGAATCGACCGATGAGAGAGCCTGCGGTCTGGTTGGCCGAGTGACCGCCGTGGCCATTGCCGCCGCCCGATACCGATACCGATTGGCTCGATATGGAGCTCTGTGATGAACTCAGGGGCGTATTAGTACCACTTGGGGCAGGGCGCATAGGTACGCCTTGAACTTGCCGCTGTCGTCGATTCTGCCGCTGTCGGTGTTGTTGTTGATGCTGCTCATCGTCATACATCGAACGATCGGCAGCGGCAATGTCACCGGTCGTGTCGGCGCCCCACTCGCCTAGACTGCGCTGGACATGGCGATTGCCGGCGCCTGATGAGCCGGCGTAAACGGAGGAGGTGCTGCTCGCATCAATATTGTCCTCGCCCAAGTCAAACTCATCCATTTATATTCCCGGGGGGGGGGGGTTGTGGTCTCGATGTGCCGATGCGAGCGACGGGCAAGGCGACACTGACGGGTAATCGCGAGTTGGACAACCCAAGAGGAGGGGAAGGGACAAGAAAAAAAAAACCTGCACGCGTGCACGCACATACACGTACACATGCATGGTCAAAAGGGAAAGAGGAGAGGCGATGAAAAGAGGTGTGTGGAATTTGGATATTTGTTACGTGATGGTTCATTTGTTCATTTTTTTTCAATCGCTATCACTGTCGTTGTTGGCAATTGTGGCAGCGTGCGCTGTGTCTTGCGAGCCGCGCGTGACAACAAACTGCGCTGTGTAGCCAATTAAAACACAGAGAGGGAGTGAAATCCACCAGGGCAGGTTGTATATGTCCAGCAAGGCCATGGCGACCCAGTATAAAATCGACAAGAATCGGTCGACGATGAGCAAGAACCCGTTGAATAGCCTTTGCTGGGAGAGGCTTAGTTCAGTAACCCTCAGCGGCACCCAAAGGTCGGCCCAGAATCGCGACATGGACGCGACAAATCCGGCGCAAGAGATGACGAGGACGGCGAACGTGACTAGAATACACACGCCCCTCGCAATACTCGCAATGCTAAACCATTTTTTCGATGGTCCAATCAAGTGGTTGAGTATGCCAGTACCACCAGCACCCATTTTTTACCCCCTTCCTCCTATTATCAACACACACGCATGCACGCGCCACGGATCTATATTCTCTCTCTCGCTTTCTACCAGAGAAAGATAACAAGCCTTTATGCTTGCTTGCTTGCTTGCGTATATACGAAGAAAGGGAATGCGCGCGGTGGTTTTAGAAGAGGGGGGGAAGAAAATACGCGGCCGGACTAGTTCGTCGTGTCTTTTTATTGCCCTTTTGTAGGAAAGGGAAAAAAGGGGGGAGGGCGTGATGTTTTTTTTTAGCGGCGCCGTCCACTGCCACTAAAGTTCAATGGTATGGCGGCGGGCTTGCGCGTGGATCGCGTCGGTGCGTTGCGCCTAGTCTTGATCACGGCAGGGGGCCTTCTGCCGCTGCCACCGCGCGATGGCGTAGTAGTCGTCGCCGCCGTTTGTCCCTTTCCTCTTCCTCTCGCCGTCGCCGTCGCCGTGCGTGATGCGGTGGCACGCTGGGGGGAGGAACGACGAGTGGGCGTCGGTGCTTTGCGTTGTTGTTGTCGTTGGAGTTGTTGCTGCTTCGACTTCGACGGCTGGGGCAGCAGCGCCTGTGGCCGTGGCCTCGGTCGCTGCATCGCCGCCGCAGCCGCTGCTGCAGCTGGGGCGACAGCGGCAGGCGCGCCGCCGCGCGCCAAAACCGGCATCATCCCACCAGGTGGAATGCGATGGTTGAGCGGTAACGCGGGCGATTGCTGTTTCTGCTGTTGAGCAGCTGTGGCGGCAACTCGAGTGGGAGGAGCAGCAGCAGCCGCCACTCCTCCGGCAGGCGATGGGGCTCGAAAGGAGCGGGGTAGCAGTCGATTGGCGTGTTCGACGTTGCCACCCGCCGCTTCGAGTGCGGCCGTTCCCACCACGCGCTTCACCACGGTATCGTCTTCGACGATGCCCATTCGAGACACGCCCTCGTCCTTCAACATGGCAACTCGAATCGACTCGGCCTCGGCCACCAGTGCCAAAATCTTCTTGAACTGCGTCTCAGTGAAACGTTTGTCCTGGTTACTCTCGGCGACCTTCAACTTATCATTCTCCACCATCAAACGACGCTCCACGTCATATAGCGCGGCTTGTAGGCGTTCAAACTCCTCCATTGTCTTTGGGTCGAACGCAGGATCGGTTACACTCCGCTGCAACAATGTCTCGGCCAATTGCTGTGTGGTGCCGGCGGCGCGTGCCTTGAACCAATTGATCATCCACAGGGCGATACTGTGCGCGCCCACAACCTTCGCAACGGCACCATAACCCGTACCCAGATACGCACCAGTGATCCACGATGCGAGGATACCCGGTAGAACCGCACCGGCAATCCCGACACCGATCCTCGCGGCCGTGGGCGCGTTGCCAATCGCGTGTTTTGCCGTCTCGTACGCAGAAATGATGCGCCCCGTGAAGCCACCACCACCACCACCACCGCCCGATTGGGCTTGGACAGCGGGTGGTTGTTGTTGTTGTTGTCCAGCAGCCGCTGATGTGGCAGCAGCCATTTTTTTTACCGTGCTCTCAATGTGCACGTGAGACTAATCTCTCTCTCTCTCGCACTCTCTCCCTCTCTCCCTCTCTCCCTCTCTCCCTCTCTCCCTCTCTCTCTCCCTCCAACTGGCCTCCCTCTCTTTCCATTTCTTTCCTCCCCCTTCTTCGAATATTGCTCCCCTCCGCACCCCGTTCCATCAAGTCCATGGCGATTACTGCACACACACACAAAAAAAAAAGAAGGAGAAGAGGAAGGGGAGGAGTTCGTTTAAATATATACGAGAGAGCGCGCTCCCATAAAAATGTCACTACGTGTGGCCACGAAGAGAGAGGCGACGCACGCGCGACAGAATACCCGCAAATGAGTTCAGTCCGTATACGATATGATATTACATGATCGGAAGGAGGGGGAGTGGGCGAGAAGTGTGTACGTGCGTGCGAGGGAAGGGAGGGATGAGCAAAGGGTTTGGCTAGCAAGGCAACGACAGAGGGGGATTGGGGGGGAAAAATGTAGTGCCCCGTCCCGCCTCCCGTTTCCTCTCTCTTTTTTTTCGCGCCGAATTTATTAAATGTCGACCAACGCCACCGTCCGATGGGGACCAAGACAATCAGCGCTACTCGAGGCCTCTCGCGCATACGATCAAACCGTCGTGCCTGCCACGGGCGTGCCACCGACGTCATCTGACGTCGGCCTTGTGGTCGACTCCTCCAGTGGGCCTACGGATCGACAACTCGCCGAGATGACCGTCGACGAAATGATGAGGCTCAAGGATAAGAAGGGACAGGAAAGACTCGTGGCCAACGCACAAGCACAACAATCCATGAGTATCGGAGGGTATTTTGGTACGATCTCTGTCCTCAGTGTGATAACCATACTCTGGGCCTACATGTACTACCACATGATCATGTGGTACTACGGATTGGTCTACAGCCCAGCGCACATCAATGCGACCTTTGCCGATAACATGCTGCTTCTGTTTTTCGTTGGCGTGCCCATCGTCATGACGAGGGACATTTACATGGGATTGGCGAGGCGAGCGACTCGTTCGATCAAACTAGCGGTCCGCGACGACCGCTACTCGGACGGTCTGGTTTCCATCGTCACCTCCTCCTTCCCCGGTGTCGACTTGCAGTCCATGTGGAACTACTTGTCGGTGCGATCGATCGCGGCCATAGTCACCATAGCCAAGTACTTGTCGTACATTCCCATCGTTCTCGCCCTCCTCATCCTCCTCATCAGTATCGGCGCAGGCAACAATCTCTACACCCGGAACGCGTTGGCGCCCATTCGCACATTCGATTGGCTCGGAGGACTGGGGCTGGGTGATGTTTCCGCCTTCTTTGGGTACATGCCCTCGCGCCCCGTCATTGAAACCTACATCCCACCCAGCAATGCGAATGTCCCTCCCATGTACGGTGGTCTGCGCTACTAGTAGCGCGCGCGCGTAGAGAAGAATATAATATACCCGCGAACTAAAAGAAAAAGGCATACACACGTGTAATCCCCCCCCCCCCCCCGCCTTACACCGAAACCCCTCTCTCTTTCTCTCTCTTCTTGAATATACGGTCCGTTTTTTTTAATGGCCGTGCGACGGCAGATCAAACCCGCCGTCGTCGTAGGAGGCTTGCAAGTAACTGGGAGAGGGCAATGACTTGGCCTCGATGATGCCCCACTTGCCATTGGGCATCATCACGGCCGTTTCCAACACATCGGTGCCGGTCGATTGTCGGTGTCTGACGCGTTGTACGACACTCCCTGTCGGAGGCAGCAGCGATGCAATGTTTCTCTCATCACCACGGGAGGCGCCTCCGGGATCACCACCGTGTAAAAAGACGATACCCCGCCCATAGGGAACGACCACGTCAGTGGATAGCGGTGCCTGTTGCGGCGTTGGCGTCGATGTTGGCGTTGGTGTCGGCGTCGTCGTTGGTGTTGGCATCGGTGTTGGTGTCGATGTTGGCGTCGGTGTCGGCGTCGTTGTTGGTGTTGGCATCGGTGTTGGTGTCGATGTTGGCGTCGGTGTCGGCGTTGGTGTTGGTGTTGCCGCAGCAGCAGCAGCAGCAGCTACTGTTGAGAAGGAGGGCGACTCTATGAAAACGGTACCGTTTTGATGGCCAGTGCCGGTACTTGCCATCATTGGAGAGGAAGCAAAGCGAGGATACTGAAGAAGTGGGCAATGTTTGAATCTCGATTCGCCCAGCGATGTGCTGGCGAGCGACAGCGATGGGATAGGCTGGAATGGCAATGGCGTCGCCGACGGTGGCGCTGTTGTTGAATGGCGCCCCACGGTCGTCGCGGCAGCATGTTTTGCTCTAACCAATGCCGGCACGTTTTTTTGCTCTGATACGTCGAGTGTATGTATTATTGTTGTCGGCGATTTACTAGAAGGAGCTCCCGTTACTGGTGTGGGTGTCGACGGCGATGGCAGGTCGGGCAGAGGCGCGATTGAGACGACGACGGTGCGGGAGGGTTTCGATCGCGGTAGGGCGATCGACCGGATTCGGTATCCGTTGCTCATTTTTTTTTCTTCCTCCTTTCTGTTTGCTTCCGCTTCGATGCACGTGGCCTACGACTGTTTTTTTTTCCCGGGGATCCGAAAGAAGAAAAGAGGAGAAGAAAAAGGGAGTTTTTGTTGACGGGGGCAGGTGGTTGGCTATTTTTTTTTTACCCAAATATGTGCGCGGCCAATGTGAATGAACGAAGGCAGTAGAAATGTCGTCGTTGCTTCCGCGTTCTTCTCGTTCGGCTTATGAAAAAACCCCTCCGCGACGGCGACGTGTGTGTTTTCCCGTACGGGACCCCATGTGTATTATTATAATATCGCGCGCGTGTCACCAAATCCCCCCCCCCCCCCCTTGTTTGCCGCCGTTGCTACAATACATCCCTGACGATTCTTCTTTAAAAGAGGGAAGGAAGGAGGGAGGGAGGCAGTGGTGTCACCCCTTGCATTCGTCTTCGATCGCGCGCAAGTGGTAGTAGTACACATACACACACACCCACTTCACTCACCTCTCTTTCTTTTCTTCTCCCCACTTACTCTATCGCGCAGATATATACGGACCACATCATGCCTCTTCCAAAACAAAAGCGTGGCCGCTCTGCTGCCAACCGATCGCACCATCCTTCCTCGTCTCCCTCACGTTCATCACCCACTGCAATGGCGCGCCTCTTCGACGAGCACATCAATATACGCGGCTACAACGTTCGTTGTATCTACGGCATTGTGGCCATGTTATCTGTAATTGGCCTCTTTCTCGCCGTCTACGTAAAGTACACCCAATTCAAGGCGCGAATGAAGTTCCAGGGTGAGGCGATGAGAAAACTAGCGCCGCGTGCTGGCGGTATCGACAATGGAGAGCTGCTGTCGTCTTCGTCGTCGGCCTCCTCGATGAGCGCGAGCAAAAATGGCAAGACGAGCGCGTCGCACGCGAGGGTTGACGGCACATCAATGGCGAGAGCACATGTCGCGTATGTATTTGGTGCCACTGGCGGCGACGGAAACATAAACGACAACCACTCGCTCGCTGCATTCATCCAAGCCATGCACGAATCGCCATCGGCGCGTATGTTTATCGACAGGGATGGTCCATGAGGCGACCCAATCCGATCCGACCCTGGCCCTGACCCCGAACCCCGACCCCGAGCCTCGTCTCACCAACCCTGACTCGCCTTTATATGAAGAGAGGGACTTTGGCTTGGCGGGGTGAAGAAAAAAAAAAGAGAGAGAACGAGGAGGAGAGAAGATGCGCGTATTGGCGCGCGCGCGCGCAGACGCCTTGTCCTTGGCGTTTTTTTCTTGTTGTCTTTTTCCCCAGCCCCGTTGCCTCTCATCCGCCCGAGAGATTCATTCCACCGCTGCCCTGTCCTCGTTGCACATCGACCGCGTGCGCATCACAAACGGATAGGGGGGAGAGAGAGAGCGCGCGCGCGATAGAGAGAGAGAGATGGCATCGAGCGTCGTCTTTAACGAAACGACGCTTCACTGGTACGCGAAGCTGCTACGCGCATTCCAGTTGTCGATCGAGGAAAGTGAGTCGAAGGACGTCGCCGTTGACGGAGAGAGTGAGAAGGACAAGAACAACAACGGAAAGTGTGCCGTCGGCGATATAATCAGGACGTCGTGGATCGCGTCATCGCTGTCGTCATCATCAACATCAACAACAACAACAACAACAACAACAACGCCGTCATCTTCGTTCAAGAACGATGTGATCTTGTTGGGTAAGCGGCGAGCCGTGCCAACACACAAAGGTCGACCGTTGTCACTTTTCAAACGAGTGAAACGCGCGCTCTCGTCGTCTCACTCCTCTTCCAATGGCGGTAGTGGCGGCGACGGCACTGCATATCTAGTTGTCGACAAGCCCAAGATTAGACTTGTTCCACATCTCAACGACGTTCTATCATCGGCAGCGATGGAGATTCCAACGTGCTCCTGTACGACCGCCAATGCCAATGCCAATGGCGGCCCTTCTCCGTATTGTGAATATATGGCGCGCTACAAAGCAGGCGCCATTGCGAGCGACGCGTTGTTCGTCGGTGGGAGAGGAGACGCGACGACAACATTGTCTCATCCTTCTTACGATTTGTTCTTTGCGTGCAAGGACCCAACCTTCACCCAAGTTCCGGTGACGCGATTGCAACTGGTGGCGACGTGTCCCGAGACAGCCCACTTGTTCTTTACGGGCAATCTTATGTGCAAGCCGCTCTTGTTGGTTGCGTGGATTACCGATGGCTGTATGCATGCTCGATGGCATTACGATGACAAATCGGCCGACCTGTGGAAGATGAGGAGGACGTAAAAGAGGGAGGAGGAGAAGGGAAAAGAGGAGGGAAGATCGGAGGGAGCATCCTCTCCCCCCCCCCCCCCCCCGTTTCAGATGGCGCAGAACCTCCTCGGGCTGTTGTTGGTGTGGTGTAACGCATGGGGTAGGAGTTCAGTTCTCCCCTTCACACCATCTCGTTTGGGGTGAATATAATATATATATATATATTATATTAAAACTCCCCCCCCCCCC
>JBAZUA010000009.1:0-26232 GCA_041661645.1 Minisyncoccota bacterium
TAGTTTCGATGACGATGATGATCAGATACAAACACTACCGCCACGAGATTCCGATCGGGAGATTAAAATATTCAACCACGTGGTTCCCATCGATGCGCCCGCCCGCCAACTACGCCTGGAATTGTTGATGTTGGCACTGCGTCGGTCCATCGACGCGCTCATTCGATGGGTACCAGTGGATTACATCGATGGAAGAAGAAGAATGAGAGAAATGCAGCCACTGCTGCAGTTCCGTTACGACGTGTGGGCGTGGGCCTTGTCGTTCGAGGAATTTTGGTCGCTGGGATATGTCGATCGCATCCGCGCTGTCGACACGTTCACATTCAAACCATCGGATCTTACGTTCGGTCGATCGACGTGGTGGCCACTGAGAAGCGTTACGTCGATCGTATGGAGGGGCTGGTGCGTGACGGCAAGTGACGATAACAGCCTCGGATCGGCGATGGCACTTATCGAACACACACATGGTCAATTGTTGAAGCTGAGCTGCCCTCTCGAGCTCTTCATCGCCCTCGCACCACACTTGAACCGCCTCGCGCCTCATCTCACGTCGGTGAAACTGTCGTTGAAACACACAACATTCGTATCATCGGATGACAATCCCTTCCGCTCATTCACCGTCGTCGATGGCGTAAATACAGTGGAAGAGCACGAATTTGTGGTAGGCCGTTTGAACGCGTTATCCGACGTTATGCACCAGTTGCCTCGCTCCGTGGTGAGAGTGAAGATCCTCGCCAATTGGAGGGGGGATGTTCACGTTTACGACAGCAGCGCCGTCATACCACGTCACGTTCACATTGTGAATGGATTCGACGCCAGGAACCATTGCCTGTACACGCCCACCACTTAGAGAGATAGAGAGGCAGGAGGAGGAGAAGCGAAGCAGATAAAAGTCGCTAAACCCTTTATGTGTATATGTGTACATGGTTCCTCCAATCCACAATCAATTCAACTTCCTCTCCTGAGTTTGGTGACACAGAAGGCGTGGAGGGGGGTGTCGGAGAGGCCAAAGTTGTCGGCGTGCTCAACAAGGTCGCAACAATCCTGAGTTTGGAGGGGGGAGACTTGAATGGGTTTGCCATCAAAGTAATCGACGAGGCACTGGCCGAGGCGGAGGGAGAAGTAACGGGAGAGATCGGCGCGTCCGGAATGGGCTTCCGAGAGACCGGCCTCGAGGAGGCGGTGGAAGTAGGGCCACCTCCTGGCAAGGCGGTGCCTATCGGCAATACGAATGGACGAGGAGGACAGCAATGGCTTCGCCTCACTTCCCCCTCCTTCGTCACTGTCATCGCCGTCGATGTAGAAATGAAGGGTAAATGGAGAGGAGGAGGAGGAGGAGGAGGAGGGCGATGTATTCGATATTGATATCGATGACAGCTCACTGTCGAATATATCGCCATCGAATGAGTAGCGCGCATCTAATGTCGCAGGGAGTCGCTGCGCGCCGATCTCGACGGGAAAGGAGACAAAGGGAGGCGGCGGAGTAATCAAGCAATTGTCATTGAGCCGCATCGCGAGGAGGAAAGGGAACATTTTCTTCGCCGCGTCAGTATAAAGGAAGGAGGGAAGGCTCACCAATTGATTGGAACTCAATGTCAAGTACTGGAGAGAAGAGAGATGGGCCATTTCAGGAGGGAGGCTCGTCAATTGGTTGTTGCTGACATTCAACACCTCGAGAGAAGAGAGCCGACCTATATCAGGAGGGAGTCTCTTCAATCGATTGTGGTAAAGATATAACCCCTCGAGAGAAGAAAGATCTCCTATTTCGGGAAGGAGGCTCGCCAGTTGGTTGTGACTGAGATTTAACGATTGGAGAGAAGAGAGGTGCCTCATCTCTGGCGGAAGGCATGTCAATCTATTGTAGCTGAGACCCAGCTCTTTGAGAGAAGAAGAGAGATGGCCCATTTCAGGTGGAAGACTCGTCAAATGGTTGTAGTCGAGAAGTAGCAGTTTGAGAGAAGAGAGTTGTCCCACCTCGGGAGGAAGGCTCTCCAAGTGGTTGTGTTCGAGACACAGCCATTTGAGAGAAGAGAGACGTCCAATCTCGGGCGGAAGGCTGGTCAATGCGTTGCCGGCGAGACTGAGGGACTGGAGAAACGCGAGTTGTCCTATATGGGCTGGGAGGGGGCTCTTTAACCGGCACTGATGTAAATGAAGGTTGATGACGTGCCAGTGACTCGGGGAGCTCATTGTCACTCCTTGTTGTTCTTGAAGAGAAATGACCCATTGATCAAGGCGAGTCCATCCCCGGCTCTCCCGAAACGACGTCTTCCACGTTTCCCACAGGGAAGCCATTACTTCATCGTCGTTGTAGTCTTCGTCAATCACGGGAAGCTCGGTGGTGGCGGTGGTGGCGGTGATATCCATTACAATGTATGGGTAGAGAGGGGGAACGGATGGGGAAGAAAGGACCAGAAGGCGAAAAGCTGTTGATGTGGATGGGAGTGAGGCGCAGAATCGACTGCCGCATCGGTATCGCCGCAGTGAGTAAATAGGTGGTGGGACTGACGAAGCGCGCGCTTTTCTCCCACGCGCCAAAAAGGAGAAGGACATATTGGCGCTCAACTCTGATTGAGCCGATGTAGCACATGGAGATGTATATTCCAATTAACAACTCTCTCCTCTTTCGAGTCTGGCGACGCAAAAGGCGTAGAGGAGAGTATCGGAGAGGCCGAAATAGTCGGCGTGTTCGATGAGGTCTCGGCAATCCTGGGTTGAGAGGGATGACACCTGAATGGGGTTCCCGTCGAAATGGTCGACAAGGCATTGGCCGAGGCGGAGGGAGAAGTAGCGGGAGAGATCGGCGCACCCGGAGTGTGTCTCAGAGAGATGGGCGTCAAGGAGGCGTTGGAAGAAGGGCCACCGCCTCGCCAGACGATCCCTGTCGGCAATACGAATGTAACCAGGAGAGGAACACGTCCTCTCGGCTTCACTATCGTCGTTGTAGAAATGAAGGGTAAAGTCAGCCTCTGCCGGAGAGGAGGAGGAGGAGGAGGAGGAGGAGGAGGAGGAGGATGACGATGACGACGACGCATCCATATCCATGGCAGCTTCAAACGAACACGCACATAGTGTCACGGGGAGTCGTTGTGTGCCAATCCAAATCCCAATAACGGGTGAGATGATGGGATGACGAATCAAGCAATTACCGTCGAGACACACCTGGTCGAGGGAAGGGAAAAACTCCTTCACGGTAGCGAAGAAGGAAGGAAGGGTTGCCAGTTGATTGTCGTTGAGATATAACCACGACAGAGAAGAGAGACTGGCCATTTCGGGCGGGAGGCTCGCCAATTGGTTGGAGTCGAGATACAACCCTTGAAGACGAGAGAGACGGCCTATCTCGGGAGGGAGGCTCGTCAGTAGGTTGTTGTTGAGATCCAATGTCTCGAGAGAAGAGAGACGCCCGATCTCATCAGAAGGAAGACTCGTCAATTGATTGCACCTGAGGTTCAAGTACTGGAGAGAAGAGAGACGTCCGATCTCAGGCGGAAGGCTCGTCAATGAGTTGCGGCTGAGATGTAGCTCTTGGAGAGAAGAGAGACGGCCCATTTCGGACGGAAGGCTCGTCAATGCGTTGCGGCTGAGATCTAACCACATGAGAGAGGAGAGATTGCCCATTTCAGGAGGAAGGCTCATCAATAGATTGGAGCTGAGACCTAACCGTTGGAGAGATGAGAGCTGTCCCATTTCAGGAGGAAGGCTCGTCAATTGGCTGGCGTCGAGGTATAGCCGCTGGAGAGAAGAGAGCTTACCCAACTCAGGCGGAAGGCTCGTCAATTGGTTGTTGATGAGATCCAACCGGTTGAGAGAAGAGAGGCATCCCATCTCGGACGGGAGGCTCGTCAGTTGATTGTGGTCGATGTATAACCATACGAGAGAAGAGAGATGTCCTATCTCGGGCGGGAGGCTCGTCAAATGATTGTCGCCAATGTTCAATACTTGGAGAGAAGAGAGATTTCCTATTTCGGGAGGGAGGCTCGTCAATTGGTTGCCGTAGAGACTTAGCGTCTGGAGAGACGCAAGTTGTCCCAATTGGGAGGGCATGGGACCTTTCAACTGACAATCCGATAAACTAAGACGAATGACTCGGTGAGGGGACGAAGGGTCCCTTGTCATCACTTCATCTGACGCAGTCCACTGAACGAGGCTCGTCCAGCCAGGCTCCTTCTCCAGCGAAATCTTACACACTTCCCAAAGGAAAGCCAGTACTTCTTCTTCTTCTTCGACCATCGGAAGCGCGTCTATGACATCCATATTCGATGTTGCGCGGGTGGAGGCGACGGAAAGAGGAGAAGAGGGTTGTCAACGTGGATGACGAGCGAGGGGATGTGAACAGACTTGATCTCCTGGCTCGAGATCGTGCAGACGATTGACTTGACTGTCATTGACCGGTGAAAGGGATAAAGGAGAGAGAGAGTGCGGCAGAAGGGGGATGGAGAAAAAAAAAGAAAAAGGGGGGCGCTCGCGTGGAGAGAAACATTGCAAAAAAAAAGGAAATGAATTTTGCGCGTCAGCGCCTCTAATTCCAACAGAGCCGGCGCGCGCGCAACCACTAAGCACGAACATAACACCATTCTTTCTCCAATAGAGACGACATGCTAGCGAGAACACGCATAAAAACGCAGCCACATACGTATACACCATGAGAAGATAATACACGATGGTGTCCACCCAACCAACTCTAGTTCGTTTGAGTTTGGTGGTGCAGAAGGCGGCGAGGAGGGTGGTGGTGAGGCCGAAGTAGTCGGCGTGTTCGACGAGGCCGCGACAATCCTGGATTTGGAGGGAGGAGACCTGAATGGGTTTCCCATCAAAGTAATCGACGAGGCATTGGCCGAGTCGGAGGGAGAAGTAGGGAGAGAGATCGACGTGTCCGGAGCGGGCTTCCGATAGACCAGCCTCGAGGAGGCGTCGGAAGAAAGGCCATCGCCTCGCCAGACGATTCCTATCGACGATACGAATACCACTAGACGAGGACATCAGCTTCCTCTCACTTCCCTCCTCGTCGCCGTCATCGTCCTCCTTGTCGTCGTCGCCATAGAAATGAAGGGTAAAGTCATCCATCGCCGCCGAAGAGGAAGATGAAGAAGAGGAAGAGGACGACGACGACTCGCCCTCGATATCAATCTCTCCGTCGAATGAGCAACACGCATTCAGTGCCGCAGGTAGTCGCTGAATGCCAATCTCGACGGCGAATGGGGCGGAAGGGGACGGCGATGTAAACAAGCAAGTGTCGGTGAGTGACATCTTATAGAGGCAAGGAAAAGCATCCTTCGCGGCTGTGAAGAAGGAGGGCGGAGGAAGGGTGATCAAGCAATTGTCAACGAGGCACATCTCACGGAGGGAGGCGAACGTTTCCTTTGCTGCAGCAGGAGGGAAGAGGAAGAAGAAGAAGGAGGGAGGGAGGCCCGTCAATTGGTTGGAGGCGAGATTCAACGAATGCAAAGAAGAGAGCATCGCCATTTCAGGAGGGAGGCTCGTCAATTGATTGTGGTAGAGCGACAATATCTCAAGAGAAGAGAGATGGCCTATCTCCGGCGGGAGGCTCGCCAATTGGTTGTGGTAGAGCGACAATATCTCAAGAGAAGAGAGATGGCCCATCTCGGGAGGGAGGCTCGCCAATTGGTTGTGGTGGAGATGTAGCCGCTCGAGAGACTGCAAATGTCCCATCTCGGGAGGGAGGCTCGTCAATTGGTTGCCGTTGATGTACAACCATTGAAGAGAGGAGAGACGCCCTATCTCGGGAGGGAGGCTCGTCAATTGGTTGTGATCGAGATGTAGCTCTCGGAGAGACAAGAGACGTCCCATCTCAGGAGGGAGACTCGTCAATTGGTTGTTGCTGAGATCCAAGTACCGGAGAGAAGAGAGACATCCCAGTTGGGGAGGGACGGGTCCCTCCAAATGGCAATCAGATAAATCAAGGCAGGTGATTCGGTGAGGGGGGAGGGATCGAGTTCCACTCCCCCCAGTGCTACCCATTGGGCAATGCACGTCCATCCGCGACTCTTCCAAACCGATGTTTTCCACGCTTCCCATAGGGAAGCTATTGCTTCTCTGTCGTCTTTGTTGTCGATGTCGTCATTGTCGTCGATGGCGATATTCATGAGCGAAGAAGGAGTGAGTTGTCGATGGGGGAGGGGGGACAAGGATGCAGAATAAACTGGCAAACCTGGGTGCGGTGCCGCTGCTGCGCTCCGAGGCCCTTCTTCTTTTTTTTTTGTGATAAGAAGGAAATGGGAGGACGAAGAGAGGTGACAGCGATATATGCATATACACTCGCTCCGATTCGCCTTAGACACGCACGTGGATTGCAAATGCGGTTCCTCTTCGCGAGACAGACAATGGATCGAGTCTGTCGCCGGCGACATTGGTCAAAATTACGGGATTGTTGTTGTTGTTATTATATTGTATATGGAAGAAAAGGGTATAGTTCGCGTTTCCCTGGTTGTGTTCCAGTTGAAAAGGGGCAATGGAGGCGCATTTGCCATGTGAGTGTTTCATGTGTCGGTATACGGAGCAATTGGTTCGGGAGATGGGATGTATGAGTGGTTCTTCTTCTTCTTCCTCTTCTCCTCCTCATCAGCCGCAGCTGCAACAACAACTGCAACCTAGATTGACACAATCGTCGCTGCTCACCGCTCCCAAACCGAAGAAGCCGTTGCCAGTTGCCAAGCGACGCGATCGCATGGGTTTAAACCCTACCAGCACAGCGCAACTAAGCCGTCAATCCTCAGTGATTGCTACTATGGCTACCCCGACAGCACACGCCGACGGCGGCGTTTCGGCGACAACGATAGCGCCGATCGTACCACCACCACCACCACCACCACCACCACCACCACCACAGCAGTCACCACCAAGCGACAATGACGATAGCCCGGCAGCACGAAGAGCGCGCCGTCGGGCGCATCACGATGCGGAGATGAATGCCGACAAGATTCGACTAAAACGCATCGTGATTGGATGGGCGGTCATGATAACAGTCATTTTCCTGTACTCCAAATTTATCATGTCACCACGCGAGCGTTACGAACGCATGCTGACATCGGTGCGAGAGAGCCCGCTGCCCGGGTCGCCTGCCATGGCAGGTGACTTACTGTCATTTGTTGGAAACGAGAGCGGGTGGAGCGAAGACGCGAGTTTTGGCGAGTGGTACGACGGGCATGCTGATCGGGTGTATGAAGCGGCCAAGCCTCTGTACGACCACTACGGCATGAAACACCCGCGTGCCTACCTGGCCGACTAAATATATATATATATGTGAATTAAAAATAATAACTCCAGCGGGGAGAGCACGATCGAATCGACACACCAATCTGCTCCTGCCCCTTTTTGTGTGGCAAACAAAAAAAAAGAAAAAGAGAGAGATAAAAAACCCATACGCACAAGGAGGTCCATTCCATCTCCTTTTGTCGCGCCACCCGCTAACTTCCTCGCGTTGCGAGAGGGGACACTCGACAAAAAAATAGCACGTCGACTGGTGGTTTCTGCTGTTTCCCGTTTCTTTTTTTGGGGGACGGGTGTACTTAGCCCCGCCAGTGAGGATTGGAACGCTCCCCACGATCAATGTCTTCCTTTTCAGACTGGCTCATACGCGACATCAACTCAAACTCATACGACGCCGCCGCCGCGCATTCAGCACAGCAGCAACAGCAACAACAACAACAACAACAACAACACCGACAACAACAACAATCGTCATCATACCGACAAGCGCGCGATGATGGTTCCAACGCTTTCGCTACCCGCGGAATTGTGAACAGCAGTGACGAGGGCGGCGACAACAAGAGGAGGGCGAGCGAGAAGCTGATGAAGAAGAAGAAGACGCAGCAGCGACGGACGTCAGCGGCCGGTGGCGTGTTGGTTGGCGTAATCACAACGCTCGTGCTGGTCGCAATGGGCATCTTCATATGGACCATGGTCCGTTTCCATCGCATGAAAAGGACGATGCGTCTTGAAAGGAACATATACGTCCCTGAATTCACAGCTACCGCCACTGCTGATACAGCCCCCCATTCTTCGTATTCGTCGTCGTCGTCGTCGTCGTTGTCATCTTCAACGCCGACAGCCAATAGTGGAAAACTCCGCGCCATCGATTTGGTACCAGGCACGCTCGTCTTTACAACGCTAAAACCATGGGGTGAGTTGACGGGAGAGTTTTGGCGAGAACTCCCCATAGGCACGATCTTGTCGAACATGGCCGTGGTGAAGGGCATGCCCAGTCACGTGTTGATCGTGATCAAGGGAGGTGCATCGTTCGACTCCATTCTGGTGGCTGAGATGCGCGGCACTGCACCGAATTTCAACGTGGAGACGATGGGCAGTTTCGTGACACGAACATCCGCCCACTACCGCCTAACCGTGGCCACTCTCAATACACCCATCGATCAAGCAGTCATGGACCGTCTGATGCGCGTCACACGGCAGATCAAACCAGAGTACAGCAAGCGATTTGCCATGTGGATCATCATGAGGAAGATTCCGCCCATCATCTCTCTCTCGCCCAACATTGAGCACGCCAGATTCATCAACAGCCTGCACATGCGACGCACATTCGCCGATCAACCCGGGTCCCCCATGAGAATCCACACGAAGGACATGTCGTTGGTACCGCCATCGGTGATCACAGTGATGATGTCACCGCAGCGCGGTAGCTATTATGATGGTGACGGTGACGGTGACGGTGACGGTGATGACGCTTCAACAGAAGAAGAAGAAGATGTACTACTACCAATGATCATTGAGAAACCTGCGTATCACTCAGCTGCTTGGTGTGGCATATGGACGCCATCCCAAACGTGCTCCAGTTATGTGTATGCCATTTATGAGTATGTTGGATTCGTGCTGCCCTTTCACGTGCCAATTGTCCATGTTGAGAAGAGAGAAGAAGAAGAAGGAGAAGAACAGGAACAACACGCTGAAGGCGATAAGAGTTCGCAGGCGCGAGGCCTCGCGCCTTGTGTTGACGAGTGCGTGGTGTACACGATAGAGGACACGAACGACGATGCGTCATCTCTGACCGCAGCAGCAAGGACGGAGGAGACGGCGAGAGCAGGCTGTGTATTGATTCACCACCCCACGGTGGTGATGCCATTGGATTACTTGAAGCTTAATTTTCAATGGCGCCCAGGAGTGAGACTTTCGCGTGTTGAAAGCATCGAAAACGTGGTTGAGGAGAGGAGATGAGAGAGAGAGAGAGAGAGAGACGAGGGAACGGGGTGATCACACGATCAAGGCGCGTTGCCGAGTTATAAGCATCAATTGGTAGCGCGCTCTCTCTCTCTCTCAATCGTAAACGCACACTCCACCTCCACCTGTACATGTACATACGGCGGGTTGAAAAACAGAACAGCGCATCGATTGTCTTATCGCGCGAATGACACGGGGCACGTCGCGCAAAAAAGAGGATAGTCTTTGTGATTACCCTCGAGGGAAAGAGAGCGAAAAGCAAGCGCGTGTCTGTCCATTTTTTTGACGGGACGACAACTCGGTTTAAAAAAAAAACAAGGTCGTCGTTGTTTTTTTTTCTACACCAAACCAAAGGGAAGGCAAATCGCCGGACGCAGTATCGAACCAGCAGGAGGAGAAGAAAAAAAAAAAAAGATGTCATCGACTGATCCGAAACAAGCTCCGTTCCTTAAAACTTACGGTACGCCCATTGGGCTGCTTGTCTTTAGCGCTGTTGGTGTTGGCGCTGGTATCAGTGGACTAGTGGCAGAGGCTCAACAAGCCGAGGCCGATCGCAGCAAACTCACTCAAGGGCTGTGCGCGCTGGCCATCATCGCCTCTTCCGCCGCCGGCATTTACTCCGTCGCCAAGATCAAGTCCTTGTCCGACGAGCAGCGACGTACGCGAGAGAAGAAGGTCGATGATCTCGCCGCGTTGGCCAAATAACGACGAAAACCGAAACAAGAGAAAGAAACCCCACCCGATGTGGTCACAACCGTCGGCGGTGGTGGATTAAAAAGGCCAAGGACCCCCCCCCCCCGGTCGCCTTCCAACAACTTCCAACCATCCGGGGCAGCGACAACAACAAGTCGCTCCGCTCAAGCAAAAAAAAAAGAAAAGAAAACGCGGATGAATAAACCTCCAGTGGTCCATGTTCAATCCCACCCCCAAAAAAAATATCACGTGAGGACGTTGGAATCAATTTAGTTACCAAGGAGAAGAAGTTTTTTTTCCGCGTCTCCCACTCTCTTGCGTCTCTTCTCTTCTCTTCTCCTCCCCCCTCCCCTCCTCCCTCCTCTCTCGCATCGGCGAGCAGCAGAGACGCTCCATCACAAAAGCGGAGGGTGGGATTGAGATAATATTCTCTCTAAAAAAGAAAGAAAGGAATGGCTTCCCCCTCTTTCTCTTCTCCTTCGTCCAATGCTGCCGCATCCTCCTTGTCCGCGCCTCTTTCATCATCATTGTTGTCACCGCCGCCTCATCATCGGTCGAGGAGACGATCATACGAAGACCAAGCCGGAGGATTAATTGCTGCATTCATCGTCAGCGATGCGACGAACAACCAAGCGGCGGCACCGGCGAGCACCTACACCGAGGCCATCAAAAATAACGCCGCGCTATCGATTGACGAAAAGACGCAGTTAAGAGCGAACATGGCCGAGTTGATGAAACTCATGCTTCACACTGACCTCCTCAAAGCACACAAACCGACCAGGTTGACCGAGGAGTTGATCGCACTTGTCGTTGCAGACGAGACGGGTGGTGGCAGCAGCGAGGAGAAGGCGGACGCTGGAAGGTACGAGAGGAAGGCGAAGACACCACCAGCTGCTATGAGGAAAATGCGTGTGGACAACACCCCCACGCTGCTATATCACACTGTTGTCGAGATTGGAGACCTGGCCAGGCGCAACGGCGACGCCGACCGTCTTCTTCGCTCGTATTTGGATGCGTTGGTGCGATACGCTGTGATTGAACAGGTCATTGCCGATCCGGTCGGCATTTCATCATCAAAAAAAATGGAGAGCACCGATGAGGCACTATACACGCAGTGCGCACTGGTCGCCTCGGTGGACGTGTCGGCGCGCGTAGGTAAGATTGCCTCCCAGCACACGCGCCGCTCCATCCTGGGTCGATTCGGAAACTTCATCCTCAGAAACATCAAGGTCATGTCCTACATGGGCGCCGGTTTCATCCTGTTGATCATCAACCGGTACGTGGGCGCAAGCGATTGGATTTATGCCATGTGGACCAGTAGCGAACAGGGTGGTATTCTCTACGCAATTTTTGGCGCGCTGGTGGACTTGTTGACCATTCTGAGGGTGGCTGGCAGCGCCGCCCTCACCATCGGCGGTTACGTTGGCAATTTGGCAATGGCCGTGAGAACAGGAGGCGCAGCAGCCGCCGCCGCCGCAGCAACGGTTGCCGTGGATGGCGGCGGCGGCGATGTGGTCGCAGCGAATATGAGCACCATTGCCGAGGCGGGTGGCGCCGTGGTAGGATTGCCCAACACGTTGGCAACGGCGCAGACAATTGCTCAAACAGCCGGACAGACAGCCCAGGCGACAATGGCACAGGCACCTGCCGTGGCTGACGCCTCCATCCTGGGCACGGCCATTAAGCTAGGTGGTGGTATTGTGCTGGCCACGGCGTTGGTGGGACTAGGCGCCTATGTGTACAAGAACTGGGGGAGTGGTGGTGTCAGTGGTGGCGCGTTGTCGTCGCCGCCGCCGCCGCCGAGGAAGGAAACGACAAATTCCAACAAATCGCCCACTGCCGCCGCCGCCGTGGATTACAGACTCAACTCTCCCTCGCCGCTCATACGTACCGCCCCGCGTCGAACCCTCGTACAGACGCCCAATTCACCTACCGCCCCTGCGCCAACGACGACAGCAGCAGCAAGGACGAGAATATCGAAACTTTCCACTGCCGTGGTAGCTTTCACCCCCGCCGCCAACAACACCACCAGTACGCCGAAGCGAACGAGAACGACGCCTTCCCCTTCCCCTTCCCCTTCCCTCACGATGAGAACCGACAGGAGACGTAAACCAATCGAACGCACGTCGCCCTCTCAGTTGATATCAAGAAGTGCACGCGAAAGCCGCGCAAAGACTACACAACAGCGACGTCGAGTCGCAACAAGATCACCGCCTACTCGCACTACTTATCGACCTCCTCCTCCTCGGCGACGCGCAGAGACCACAACTAAAAGAAAAAGGGACGCGGTGGCGTGACCCCGCTAGGTCAACGCATTACAGCCATCGCGTACGGCGATACGACGACGACGCCCGCCCGAGAACGCGCGAGTGCACATCCAATATACGGAGAAGGGTGAAAGCGATGTATAAATATATAGAAAGTCTCGCACTGCGCGAAAAGGGGTTCAAACGGGGGGTGGGGTTTATCGGCAATTGGTATCACGGGCATGTATATTACCGACGCATCCTCCTCGTCATCTTCATCTTCTTATCCTTCCTAAGTCTGGTGGCGCAAAAGGCGAGGAGGAGGGAGCAGGAGTAGATGAAACGAACAGAGAAGAGGTAAGGAGGGAGGGGGTGTGGTGGTGGCGGTAGCCTGCCTCCTTTTCGAGTTGGGCTAACCCAGCCGAAAATCCAATGTTGTTCAGCACTGACTCCATGGTGGGACTGGCATCCTAGCCAGTAAAGCTCTGGAAGTTGCTCGGCGGTGTGTACGTATATGCAAGTGCTTGCGATCTTCGGTTGGATGGGGGGTTTGTGCGCGTGCGATAGGCCCTGTACCGCAAGCGGCAATCCAATCTACAATTTTAGACGATGGTAGAAAAAGAAAAGAACATCTGGTGTGTGCTAAGCAGTGGATGTTGGGAGAGTCGGGTCGGCTCCGCAGCGCATTCCACCGAGGGATTTTCTTTTCTTTTTTTTTAAAGACGCGTCGAGGCCTCATCCCAGGAAATCAGGTTACGTTGCACTCCTCTTCCGCCTTTGTTGTCGTTCGCTTGTCAAATCCAAATAATCCCACCACACAAACGCGATCCACGGTACTTGCAATGGATATTCCCCCCGAGAGTAACACCACCATCCTTGATCTGTCGGGTCGTCAATTGACGAGTCTTCCTCCTGAGATCGATCGACTCTCTTCTCTCCAACGGTTGCATCTCGACTACAATCAACTGACGAGTCTCCCATCTGAAATGGGCCGTCTCTCTTCTCTCCGAAGGTTGCATCTCAACCACAACCAATTGACGAGCCTCCCTCCCGAGATGGGATGTCTCTCTTCTCTTCGGGAGCTATATCTCAGCAACAACCAATTGACGAGCCTTCCTCCTGAGATCGGTCGACTCTCTTCTCTTCGAGTGTTGCATCTCGATCACAATCGACTGACGAGTCTCCCTCCCGAGATGGGCTTTCTCACAACCCTCCAAGTGTTGTATCTCAACGACAACCAATTGACGAACCTCCCGTCTGAGATAGGCCAACTCTCTTCTTCTCTTCGGTATTTGTATCTCAGCAACAACGAATTGACAGACCTTCCTCCTGAGATGGGACATCTCTCGTCTCTCCGTACATTATATCTCGATCACAATCAATTGACGAGCCTCCCTTCCGAAATGGGACAGCTCTCTTCTCTTTTGCTGTTGGATCTCAGTCACAACTTACTGACTGGTCTTCCTCCTCAGATGGGCCAACTTTCTTCTCTCGAAACGCTGTACCTCTCCCACAACCAATTGACGAGCCTTCCGCCTGAAATCGGCCTTCTCTCTTCTCTCCGAGAGCTACAACTCGTTCATAACCAATTGACAAGTCTTCCCATTGAGATGGCCAATCTCTCCTCCCTCATATGGTTGTTTTTGAACGACAACTGCATCGTTTATCTTCCATCGATGTCATTGAATGCGAAGATTATACATGGCAACAATCAGCGATTGCCCACCGTATTGGAAGCAACAACGTTCCTCCTTCACAGCGACGGCGATACCGATGCGGATAGGGTAACGGAGGACGACAACAATCCATCTGAATTTTATCTCTACTTTAGCGATAATGAGCCACCACGTCAGCGATCGTCCCTTGTCCCTATTGCGCATCGCCGCGCTCTAGCAAAGCGATGGCCCTACTTCCGCCACCTCCTCGATGCGGGACTCTCCGAGGCTCACTCCGGGCACGTCGATCTCTCGGCCTACTTCTCTCTCCGGCTCGGCCAATGTCTCGTCGACTACTTTGAGGAGCGACCCATCCAAGTCTCCTCCCTCACCCTCCAGGATAATCAAGACTTTATCGCGGATGCCGACTACGTCGGCGTCACCGACACCCTCCTCTTTCACTTCTGTACCACCGCACTTAAGAAATCCAACCCCAAGAAACGGAAACGCCAATAAAAAGGATGCATTTGAACATTTATTGGCTGCGCGCCGCTGCGAGTGCGTTTGGAGAGAACGCCTTCGGTAATGGCCAAGGGACATATTGGCACTGTTCAACGAATTGGTCATCGAACCCCACCCTCAGCCCAACAACACAATTCACTATCAACTACACGCAATATACTTGAACTCTAAAGGACTAGGTAACAGGTAATACCATCACCTTCACATCGCCACTGCCCGATCAGGCACCGTACTCATTCTCGTTAACACCGCACGTCCCTTTCGACGCAATTCGGCTTGAAACCATCCAACGTTGAGCTGGTCGACGTGATCCTTCACCACCACCCCCTCCAGGTTGATTACAATGTTGGGCGCGCCAAAGACCACGCCATCGGTAGAGGGCGTCTCCACCAGTCGACAGTGTTCAATCGACAGTGATTTAAGCGACGCGGGTAGTACACTAAACGAATTGTCGCCGTACAGATCCACGTAATTCATTCTTAGCGATTGAAGGCGTGGCACGTTGAATTTCTCCGGCAGGAAGGGAGTAAATCTGTTGGTACCACTGCACTCGATCGTCGTCTCTGGGGCGGTGGTATTAGTAGTAGTAGTAGTAGTAGTACGTGTGTAATGCTGCGAATGATACGGCGGCAGTGTGGAGAAGGTGACACTCCCTTCGTCAACACACAGCGTTGTCAATAAAGGCAAATCGATGCGGGTGTGGTACCAAAGGCCCATCTGTTGTTCACCATGGGCAGTAGCGGTGGTGGTGGGGGTGGGAATGGGAGAAGAGTAAGAGTGAGAGCCAACGCACTCTTCTTCTTCTTCTTCTTTTCTGGCGTTGCTTGACGCCGCTGCGGCGTCGTCGTCGGTGGCGCATCCGAATGCAAGCGCGCATCTATTGCAATGGGGCGACCGAACGCGAGAGATCATATGGATGTGCTCAATTGTTTTTGGCATGACGTCCCATATTGACTGCGTTCCGCGTTTAGTGTGATAGAAGATGGAGACGTCGATGTAGAGGGAGGTGAGCGGTGGGGGTGGCAGCGTCAATTGTCGTTGTGAATAGTAGGCGTTGAATTCACTTTCCATTATCGATGCCCATGTGACAGATCGTCGCGTGGAATGTACACCGTGCCAGATGAACACGAGTGCACCCGTTGGAGGAGAAACCGTGGGTGCTACTATGTCGCTTGACGATGGAACGGGAAGCCGCCGAGTAGTTTGGGTTTTCACAGGCAGTGGTGGCCCCCCCTTTGTGCGTGGGGAGGAGGCGTGCCAGACTGCCGGTTGACGAAGCCATACTCGCCATTGGTGAAAGGGCCGTTGAATGCTTTGATCGCGCATCAGTGAGACCCATTGATGAATGTTCTGTCTTATAGCGGCGGGGTTTACCCACACGCCGCCGCCGCCGCTATTACTGATACTACTGTTGGCGGCGTTGGCGGTGTTGTTGCGACAGCAGCAGTAGGTTGCCAGTTCACCACTTGCAACCGATTCGACGTGAAACATGAGCGATTCCGCGTTCCCTTTTCTTCTTCTTCTCGCATGCCAAGCACTGGCAATGGATATGCTGGAGTGGCCACGACGTGTTGCAACGTGACACTTGTTTGGCACTTGCCACATGTCGGAAATGAACCCATTATCAAATACGATACGCGATAATGTTTCTGGAAGGATGTATGTTCCCGTCGATGGAGTTTCCATGTTCTCTTCTTCTTCCTCCTCATCATCCTCGTCCTCATCATCCTCGCACCACATTGACGGCGGACTCATCTCCTCAAGGCGACCAACCCAATCGCGCCTGCCAAGTGGTGCAGCATCACCACACGGCTGTGTACTCATGTGTAGTAGACGCAGGCCGGGCGGGAGCGCTCGAAGGTGGATGTTGGAGACGATGGGCGAGTCGAGGGTAGGGCGGCCCTTTGAGGTAGCAGCGTCGCCACTAACGTGGCGGCACCACCCGCTTTGACATTGCTGTTGCTGCTGCTGCTGCTGCTGCTGTTGTCGTTGGTGTTGTCGTCGATCGCGTGCCACTGCATCCAACGTCGGCGTGCTTTCATCGCTACCGATACTACAACTACTACTATTATTATTGGACCATGGTATCTTTACTGCCATTGTCGACGGCGCCGTTGCATCGCTGGTGGTTGTTGTTGTTGTTGTCTGGTCTTCCCATAGACAAACGACACCGTCGTTGTCGTCGTCGTTGTCATCGTTTTCTTCGGCTGCTCCATCGGGTGTGATGGCGATGAATCGTTTGCATCCTGTTGCCGTTGCGCTTGAAGCGACGGTCGAGAACAGGGATGACGACGACGACGAAGACAGATCCAGCTCGACAAGGGATCGAGGCAGGAGAGAGAAAAAGTCGCGTGAATGGATGACAGGCAAGTGGCCCGCCACTATTAACCGCTCCAGTGTATCGGGCATGCCCGATATGAATTGTTCCATGGAGAAGGACTGTGGAGCCGAAAAGACGAATTCGACTGATGCGAGTGTTTCTGGCCAGAAAAATGATGGCGAGGGTGAGGGTGAGGGGGAGGGGGATGAGGGGGATGATGAGAATGAGGATGACGGAGATGGGGAGGACGACGATGACGGCGGCATTACCGCGTGTTCTGAGTGGTGGTGATGGTGGTGGTGAGGGTGGTGTAAATGTAGCGTATGACACACGAGTTTGAGTGATACTAAATGCAATGGCAACGCACTCACATGCACGTCAAACGTCAGCGAATTGGACGCGAAGTGCTTCAGTGATGGTGCGCGTTGAAAGATGATGGGAGTGGCGTCGAAGCTAAACGTAACGCGATCAACGGACGACATCATTGCCGCCGCGGGTTGTTGACGTGGCGGTAGTGCCGCCGACGCCTCCCCCCTAAACAATCCAAATGACACGGGCGTCGAGACGAGTTGGTGTTTTGACGCCGACCAACAATCCACAACGTTGAGAGAGATTGACTCCATCCTAGGCATGGGTAATCGTCGTGGGGATGAAGAGCAAGTGGTAATGTGACGATGATGTCGATCGAGAAAGTCCAGTTGACTACATAGTAAGGCTGTTCGATCGTGACTAGCGCCACTGGCAGGCCACGCGAGGTTCAAACAGAGCACCCTAACGGATTCACCCAGCACGCTTAGTGTTGGTGTTGTTGTCGCTGTCGTTGTTGTTGTTGTTGTTGTTGTTGCTGTAGTTGTCGCTGTCGTTGTTGTTGTTGTTGTTGTTGTTGCTGCTGCTGCTGTAGTAGTAGCTGGCGCCGTGTTACGTGCAGTTGCCAACGACACTGAATCGTCTGATTGCCGTTGAGTGTGATGATAAAGCATGCGCGCCAGTAGCGCGATGGGTGGCGTGGACGTGGATGTGAATTCCATGCTCACGCGTTTGACTCGGCAGTTCTTTATGAACGACATGAATGACGATGGGCTCGTCAATGACGACGGTTGTTGTGACAACGACGATTCAATGTCCACGCCGATAGGCCGACCGACGCTAAAGGATGCGCCTAGTCGCGATCGCGAGTGAACAGGCACTGTGATCACAGAGGATGAGGACGAGAACGAGGATGAGGAGGGAGTTGAGAAGAGGGGGTTTGCCGACGACGTGACAATGCTCATGCGTTCAATGCCTCCCTTGGACATGCGCAAATGTAGTATGCTATCACCAGTGGCGTACAAGTTCCTCAGGGTCGCCACGTCGTCGCAATATCCCAGCAAACTGCTCAAAACTTCGCTGGGTAGCGAATTGAGTGCAATCGTCGTCTTCCCCTCTTCTCCTCTTCCGCCTCCTTCCCCCTTGGTGGAGTGAGGTGGCCGAGAGAAGATTTCACAAATGTCCATTGGCGTGTGTGTGCGCGCGTTCGTGCCAATCGGTACTCGCGAGACGTGTGACGCAGCATACATCTCCTTGGCGAATTTATCCTTCCGTATATATATATATATTTGAGAGGGGGGAGTGAAATGGGGCGGAGACGCGCACGCGCGCGTGTGTTTTCTTTTATAATGTCATTTTTTTTTAATTGATAGAAATACATGAGCGAACACTTGAGGTTACGACCTTCTTGGCGTCCTTGAGATGAGCCTCTGCTTGTTCGAGCATTCGCACTGACTTTTGCATGCTCTCGATAAGTCTAAGTTGCTGCGCTCGCGCGGATTGAATCACGCGTCTCTGTTGCTTCAGAGATTCGCGCTCCCTGTCAAATGTCACTCTCAGCTTCTCGCCTGATGAGGCGACCGAGCGCTTGCCATTGCCCGTTTGGCGACCCACCAAAGATTGGGCGCACTCCAAAAAATACATGTCCACCGACGTGTTCACGGAACGGACAACCGACTCGGCCAGCATCTTGCACGACGACTCGACCATGACCGCGTTTTCAACGTGAGCGATCATGCTCGATGCGTCCAATGAAGACGCCGACGGCAGAGGTAAAGACCGCGAAGAGGAAGTCGACGTATGTGAGAGTGATGTGATTCTAGGCTGGGCATCAGCGGGCGCAATGGCAACAACACGACCCGTATCAATATCCATCGACTTTTCATCGAGCATGTCGAAAATGGAGTCGTTGCCATCTGCTTCATCCTCGACATTCGATAGCGAAGAAGAAGAAGAAGAGGACGAGGAAGAGGAAAGTGGAATGTCTCCCTCCGCGATATCGTTCCCATTATCGCCATAAAACATGGCATGCTCAACGACTGCGTCTTCAATGTTCTGCGTGAGTTGGGGTTGTGCGTGGTAATTTGATGGTGGAGGCAAGTGTCGAAGCGATGAGAAGATGCGGCCGTAGTCAGCGCGGATACGCTCGGTAGCGGCGGCGCGTCTCTCATCGGCCTCATCATCTAGCTGCTCTCTCGTCTTATCCAACTCCATTGGGAGTGTAGTGTCGTCGTTGCACACTTCTTCAAGCGAACGAAGAGAGGGACCCAATCTTCTTTGACGACGGGATACAACACCCGTGATACGGACGGATGTCTCTTCGTTCGCTGGGATGGGCAACGATAGGCTGTCCTCTTCTTCGGGAAACATTTGTCTTGGGAGTGTGTCCTGTTGCACCGGCGTGCACTCATCGCCGTCGCACTGGCTATCGGAAATTACAATGGCTTCACTGGCCGATGACGACGACGACGACCATGAGGGGACGACGCTCACGGAAATGCGGGGGTGATGGCGTCCCTGGAACCACTGCAAATCGCGCGCTCTGGCGTGTGAATGTGTCGAAATGATGGCGGTCGACATGTGTTTATAGGGGAGGGGTAGAGGGTGGACTGACTTTGGGCGGGCCGCGGCCCGGGTCTTACCCCGAGAAAAAGCGCGGGCTTTTTCCGGGACCTCCTCTTGTCCGGCGCCCATTGGGGAGGGCATGATATCTCGCAGTATTGGTCGATTCCGGTTCTCTAGCCGCTCCTACTGCAGGCGGTCAGTCTCCCGCGCCCAATCGGGCGGGTCCGGTGCATAGAAATCCCGCCAAAAAAAACCCCCGGTTCTGGGCGCGCGCTTTTCCGTCGACGTCGACTCCGAGGCGAGAGGTCGCGTCTACCATTCTCGTCTTTAAACATGGAGGAGGAAGAGGCGGCGGCGGCGGCGGTGGTTGGATTGGATCAGAAGGAAGAAGACCAAGAACAAGAACAACAACGCGTCCGCCATAGAGAGAGTGTATGGAATCCCACCGAAACCAATGCACTGATTGGTGCTTGCCACGAGTACCGAGCGCGACATTGCACCAAGGACGCGTACTTCACAAATTGCGCGCGGTCATGGGAGCCAATACAGCAGCTCGTTGAGTGGCCTATCGACGGCATCGAAAGATCGGCAGCAGCTTGCAAGGCGAGAATCATACGACTGCAAACGGCATGGGTACGTAAAAAACCCCCACGTGGAGTTTACGTGGGCGCGCGCGTGTGTGTGTGGGGATGGACAAATGACAATTCGAGGAATGCACTCTCTTACCCACCCACCCCCCTCCCTAAACTTCTGGACGCCATTTTAGAACATGGGATATAAAATTACCCCGGCGGTTCTGGACATGTTGACAGCGACGCGAATATTTCGGGGGAAATATGGCTTTAGATGCAAGAATCGCTCAACAGAAGAAGAAGAAGACGCCTCCTCTTCTGCATCTCTACAAGATTCGCCGGTATTACTGTCATCTCAAAATGGCGTAGGGCGAACGCATGCACATCAGATGATGCCGTCGGAGATGATCGAAGAACTCAATGATGACGATGGACTTCTTCTTCCTCCCCCCGGCAAGAAGAAGTCACCCCTCCCCGATAATGTTAATGTCCAATATCTTCAGTCTCTACTGCAGAAAGCTCAGGGGGTGTTAGAAAGAGACGAGGCACGATTGGAGGGCATCTTGGCTGAGTTGGCGAAGTTACGGGCAGACGCCAGCGCAAGGACGGAGGCGATAAAACAGCGGAAGGACGAAATTATCAATATTGAACATGCAATCGCGTGCATCTCCAAGGTGGATTCGGATGCATGGGAATACGAGTGAGTCTCACCGCACAACGAAGAAATGTAATTTGTCCGCACATATATATATCCAATCCCAATCTCACGTTCTGAATGGTCAAGAATAGCGAGATGCAACCCGTGGCCAAGGTTGTGTTGAAAATATTATGGTTATGGTTATATTGTGGTTCCAAATTGGTCTCTGGCAAGCGCAAACAATCACGAAACGAGAAAATCGCGAGGGAAAAAACTTAATCTAGGCAGCAAAGGCACGCAACACACGCACGTCCCAGACAGCAGCAGAAGGACATTCCGAACAACATTGCCAAAAAGACGAGCAAAATGATATACATTGGAGCGGGCGAGACAGAGGGCATTGAAATGAATGTAATGTATTTTCGCGTTTGAGTGGCTGTAGCGAAATCGAGGGAGGAGGGGAGAGGGGGTGTACATTTGTTTTTTTTTTAAAAGGGTCTGATTTTGGTGCCGCGCGCGCCTTTCTCTCAACGCTGGCCCATGCGGCCAGTCGCGTTTATCCATTCTCACCTTTAGGTATTATGGAGAGGGGGAGGAAGAAACCCACGTCCCCAATGAGGGGGGAGAGGGCGTATGCACTTTCATCGAAACCAGTGCACCGCTTGATGCTTGTCGTGAGCCCAGCGAGGGAGAGGGCGTGTGGACTTTCAGCGAAACCAATGCGCTGCTTGATGCTTGTCACGAGTACCACGTGCGACATCATCCCCATGACGCGTTCTTCCCAAGTCGCCTGCGGTCATGGGAACCACTGTGCCAGCTTGTCGTGTGGCCCATCGATAGCGTCGGACAGCAGCATCCTGCAAGCAAAAGATCAGGCGATTGCGCTCGGCGTGGGTACGTGGAACGTGGAGTGTTTACGTGATGTGGCAATTAAGGGCACTTATCTAACTTATGGGACCGTTTAGGACCGGGGGAATGCCATTTCCCAGGCGGTTCTGGACAAGTTGGCAAAGACGCAACTATTTCGGGGTATACCCGGCTTAAAAAAAATGCAGCGTATGTGCGGCTTAAAAAACTCAAAAAGATCCAAAAACAACCCCTCAACGACAGACACACCGCCGCCGTCTGCGTCTTCACTAGATTTGCCAGTATCTCATCAAAATGACGTAAGCGATCGCGCGCGCAGTCGCCGCTGGAGACCGAACAACTCAGTGACAATGACGATTTCCTTCCTCCTCCCAGCAAGAAGAGGTCGCCACCCCCCATTCATGTTGCTAGTGTCCCATACATCCGGTCTTTCCGACAAATAGCCCAAACGGAGCTAGAAAGAGACGAGAAACGACTGGAGGGCCCATTGTCGGAGTTGGCGAGGTTACAGGCAGAAGTCATTGCAAGGACCGAGGCGATAAAGCGGCGGGAGGACAGCATTGTAAACATTGAACAAGCACTAGCGTTCATCTTGGGGATGGACGTTAGTGATTGGGAATAACAGCGGACGGACGATGAATGTAAAAACACATTTGCCCGTAACCACGGGCATTCTCTGATCCAATTTTCCCCTCTCGACCCCCCCCCTGTACACTGCGCAGCGTACAAGGCATGCACGCACACTCGAACGGGCGATTCTCCCGCGTAAGAGCGCCGAAAAAAAAACGGGCGCGCACTTTCACTCTACCAATATCAGTCGCGTTTATTCATCAGTCGCGTTTATTCATTCTCGCCTTTAAGCATGTCGGGAGGATGCGACGCCAGCGAAGTGGGTCAGTGGACCCCCGCTGAAACCAATGCGCTGCTTGATGCTTGTCATACGTACCGCATGCAACGGTATCCCCATGACGCGTTCTTCCCAAGTCGCTTGCGGTCATGGGAACCGGTGTGTCAGCTTGTCGTGTGGCCTATCGATAGTGTTGGAAGATCAGCAGCGTCTTGCCAGGAAAAGATCAGGCGATTGCGCTCGGTGTGGGTACGCGAGACCGTGGAACTGCGTGATGTAATGGCAATTCCAGGGACATTGGTGGCAACTTAGGACACGCATCTAACTTCTTCTCGGCCCCTTTTAGAACAGAGGAGCCATCATTGCCCCGTCAACTCTGTGCAAATTGACCGAGGTGCGACTATTTCAGGACGCATACGGGGCCAGATGTAAGAAGAATCCCTCAGAAGAAGAAGAAGAAGAAGAAGAAGAAGAAGACGCCCAGTCTTCTGTATCTCCGCCGCCACACGACGACGACGATAACGGCGACCAATATGACTTACCAGTACCTCAAAGTGGCGTAAGACGACCGCATGCGCAGCTACCGCCAGAGATCGAAGAACTCAATGACCGTCTTCCTCCTCCTCCCCCCAGCAAGAAACAGCCACCTCTCCCCGATAATATCAGTGTCCCACGCCTCAAGTATTCGCTGCAAGCGGCCCAAACGGAGCTAGCAATGGAAAAGAAACGACTGGGGGGCACTTTGGCTGAGTTGGCGAAGTTACGGGCAGAAGTCAATGCAAGGACGGAGGCGATAAAGCAGCGCAAGGACAACATTGCAGATATTGACCACGCGCTAGTGTACGGCGACCAGTCACCGGAGTCTTCTTCTTTTTGCGCTGTCTCCATCCCAACGACAACGACAACGACAGCAGCGGCGACCAAGACGATTGACATTATTGCCTCCGCCCGCCCTGCCGCCACGACAACGACGATGATGCGTCCCTCCCCGGTGGCGACAGTAGACTTTGGCAAGTCAAATCCAGACTTGACCGACTCGGAGAGTGACGGCGAGTCACAAGAGTCACTCCTGTCGTCATCGTATCAAAAACGACGACAACAGCCCATCGTCACGATAAATAAGAAGCCAATGGGTAGTGCTGTGGTGAGTGCAGTAGTTGGAGAGGAGAGGAAAAAGGCGCCTGCAGAGCTGCCATTTAATCCCCACCGTCCCATCCCCTTTCCTCATTTGCGAACGCGGTCGCTGGCACTGCCAAATGTCCCCACCGCCACCACCACCGCCGCCACTTTCTTGTCACACGCCATGCCCAGCGTCGCGCTGACAACCACTGCCCCCCTCTACCGCCACCGCAACGTATCGCCGCCCACCACCTCCAGCGTCTCGGTCTCAACGGTCGTCCCCTCGTTACCACCCGCCGTCGTTGAACCCGTTGCACCCGTTGCAGTGTTACTTCAACAACAGCGGCAGCAAGAGCAACGGCAACAACAACAACTGCGCCAGCGAGTTGTAAACTCCCCATCGTCCATCTCGGCAACGGCGGTGTCGCAGCATTTATCGTCGTCATCATCTGCAAAGGACGATGTTAATGCTGTTGCATCCGTCAAACAACAACAACAACGACAACAACAACGACGACAACCTGTTCTCCGACGACCCATCTCAATCGAAGTTCGTCGACACCCGACAAATGCCAAGTGGCTTGCCGTGAAGATATTGGTATTTGGAGTGGGGATATTATCGGCGACGGAGCGCGCATTCCACTTGGAGGCTGTCACCGAGGAGCGATTGAGAGAGGCGTTGGGCGTTCACGGTACCCAGCTCATCGGAATCACTGCTCGCCAAACAGACGAGAACAACGACGCGTGGCACGTGGCATTCGAGATGAACGCGGATTATCTAAAGAAGATCGGCGGCCGTACGGCCATTATTAACAGCATTGGCTACTATGCTGAAATTCAACCATAGGGCCCCCCTCTCTGCTCTCTGCTCTCTGCTCTGTCCCATCCATTCCATGCTAATGACCTTCCCTTTCTCTTTCTTTCTTTCTCTCAGTCTCTCCCTCTCTCTATCTCTCTCTATAAATATCAAATATCGCCCTCCCCCTCCCCTCCGATTGCAGGTTGTTTCTTTCAGGTCCTTCTGGAGTTACCCAGTTCTTGTAGGTGTGGTGGTAAATGCCCTTGGATGTTCCTCAAGAGGGGGAGAGAGAAGCGCGCGCGCGCGCTTTTTTCTGGGCGGGGAGACAACTGGCGCGCGCGCGCCAAAAACATATAGCGCCCCTCCCCTCGCCAGTCCACCCCCATCAGTTCAGTCTCACTCTTACATACATCACGCATTCATTCCCTTCTCTGGCGTGGTTGTGAGCCCCCAACTCAAACGCGCACAGAATATGAAGCCCGCTACTACTACTGCTACTACTGCCTCCGCTGCCAGTAACAGCAACAACACCATTGCTGACGGTGGGGTACCAAAGAGATATCAATATGCCGCATACTTGCCGTCGGTAACATTCGCTTGGTTGAAGATGCACTCTACGCGCGTCAAGGACTATGTATACTCGTTTGAACCGGACATTCAAGCGCATTGGTGGTATCAAATGGGAGAGAGACGTTCGTTGTTGTGCCTTACGTGTGATTTGGACAAGGTCGATGCCGTTGGCGCCGACATGGTTCACTTGGCCGATTGGGTGAGAAATGAAGCCGACAAGTTGCACGTTGGATCTCTCTCAGTACACGTGACGCCGTCAATGCGATACCGCCTGTCGCTTGAGCCGGCGATGAAACGCATCGCCATTGACTATGGAGCCAGTGTGTGGATGATTACGTCGGGACGAGACGCGCCCCGCAATAACACCTGGTGTGTCTTTGCTGCCGACGCACCAACTGTGATCAGTGAGGTCCGTGCCGCGTACGAAAAATATGTTACTCAATGGCTCGCGGCTGCGATATCGACGCCAAAGTCAAAGGTAATGGCGACGACGACGACGACGACGACGAAGATTACGACAGCGCCGACAACAACGGCCCTCAAATCAAAGGCAATGACCACGACAGCAGTGACGACGACGACGACGACGACGACGACGACAACAGCAGCAGTAGCGGCGGCAACAACAGTGATTCTCAAGTCAAAATCATCGACCGTCGCCGCGACGGCCCTCGAGCCAAAAGCAATGACCACTCTCCCCATCATCTCGGCGACGGCGCCGCCCGAGTCAAAGGCAATGACCATTCTCCCCATCTCGGCGCCATCCTCCGCCTCATCAATCACATCGTCAGTCACCATGGCCGCAGCAACCACTGTCGTTGCCACTACTACCACCGCCATCGTCACCCCAGCTCCTTCAAACTCACCACCCTCCACGCCATTCGCTGCCATGCAACCAATTGTCGCTCGTAATACCAGCCCGTACCCCGCGCCACCCCCTCCATCTCAACTATTGCCGCGATTTAAACAACAACAGCAATCCCTGATGGCGCGCTCGTCGTCGCCCAAGTTTATATCTTCGCCCCCTCACGCCGTGTCATATGAGTGCCGCCCTTATTCCGAGTCAGAAATGCGTGACATGTGGTGGAGCACGTCAAGCCAGCTGGCGTTTCATCCTTCCTCACTGATTTTGCAGCAGCAGCATACTACGACGAGAGGGGAGATGTGTCAATAAAAGAAGAAGGAATGTAATCTTCGGAGAGAAGAGAGTTGGCCATCTCACAGGAGGAAGACTCGCCAGCTCGCCAGTTCGCCAGTTGGTTGCGAGATGACTCTGTGAGAGAGAGAGAGAGGGCTTGTCATGCGTGTAGGGAGAAAAGAAAGTC
>JBAZUA010000010.1:0-21476 GCA_041661645.1 Minisyncoccota bacterium
CTTCTTGGGATCCTCAAATTGGGAGGAAGCGTTGGAATATACAGTAGTGTACATCGTCTTTCCTCCCCTCCTCCCCACCTCCGTACTCACACATACCAGTAAAAAAAAAAATATGCCCACCCCGAGTTCCTTGATCAGGCGACTGGGCATCGGCTCGTACGTCTACAATGTCGCGGGTCACCACACCCGCCTGTCGCGTGGTTTCCGCTATGACATTCAGTTCATGACTCGGCAGCCCGATGCAGTGCGATCGCGAGTCGCGCGCCGTGGCGTCCGCATGAACTACCGCGGTCACATGTACACGTGGCACCTGAGAGGGACGAGAAAACAAGGGCGATCTGGCTCGGCGGTGTGGATGCGACTATCTGGCGATCTGGTTGCCGACTCCCGTTCGTCCTCGTCCTCGCCCTCGCCCTCGCCGATGTCTTCTGTTTATCGTACCAATCGCCGTGTCGTCGCTGCCACTGCATCGTCGTCGCCCTCCCCACCACGCCGTCGCATACGAGACCGAGACACTACTGCCAAGCGCAATAACACGCCCACTCGAAAGAGACGGTCTGTGCAATAGAGAAGGACCAATCAATTGTCGTCGTGTGTATATATAAAATAAAACGCCATCCTTGCGGGCGGGTGCCACTATTCGTAACTTCACGTGTCAATGTCGCTTGGGTGCGCCCTCTCACCACACAACAAAAACATGGCCACACCACAAGAATTGGGAAATGTACACATGGAGCTGGAAACCCTATTGTCCTTATTAGTAAGCGCATTTGAATGCAAGGCCGCGTATCGCAACATCAAACACGGCACTGTGCATATCCAATTCGCTGAACTCAAAATGAGCATTGATAATTTGAGGGACACGTACATGCGTCACAATGCAACCCCAGACCCACGTGCCGTCTTCACATTTGGTCGCATGTCCAGCATGTACAATGACGCGACGTTTACCGCCGACAAGTTCGACCCCGAGACGGCGCACGGCAAGTCCATGTTGGATTTTGTTGGCGAAGTTGATGGAAACCAGCTCTACATTGACATTGAACGACGCATGGTGGATGGATTTGAAAAGGGAGTGGCCATGACGGATATTGGTAAACAATGCCGTCAGATGTGGATGCAGGCCAGATAGCTAGCTAGGCAATAAAATACGGAGAATATATTTGGATCTACAACCTGGTCAAGCGTGAGAGAGAGGAGAGAGAGAGAGAGAACGTGTGTGTGTGAGAGAGAGAGAGAGAGCGCGCGAGGGCGAGGACGGAGGAGAAGCGTCCACATTCCCCCCTTTTTTAGTCCACATTTCGGCCATTTTAGGGGGGGATATTCCCCATTTCCAAGTCGTCAATAGTGGTGGCAGTAGCAGCAGACGACACCACCGAATGCCTACGACTGTAATCGGTTTTTGTTTTTGGCCTCGACGACTTTGGCGACGATGTTTTCCTCCCCGCCCTGTCGTCAGTAGCTGAGACTTCGCCGCCGCCGTCATCATTCGCCGCCGCCGTCATCATTCGACGTCGATGTCGCAGAATTGGTCGTCGTCGTCATACGCGCCGTTACCGTCGTATCGATGTTGAAACACGTGACGCGTCGGTGCCAATCGCCAGAGAGGAGAGAAATGATCTCTTCCAGTGGATAGTCGTTGAATGTCGAATCGGCGAGGTACAGGACGTTTGCCATTCCAACGAGTTCGGCAATCCTCGAAAACTCAAGCAAGTCGAACGTAAAGAACAAGAAGTGTACCTTGAACCTGTATTGATAGAGGAGCATTCGAACCAAATGTATGCCGCTGCAGCAAAACGAAATGAGAGCGAAGAGGCAGACTCTGTACCGCATGAGCTTCACCATGTCGTTGTTCGAACCAAATGTATGCCGCTGCAGCAAAACGAAATGAGAGCGAAGAGGCAGACTCTGTACCGCATGAGCTTCACCATGTCGTTGTTCCTGACTCTCCGAATCGACTTTGTGAGTCTCACAAAGACGGGTGGTATGCTGACCATGAGACATACGAGAATGAGACCCCTGCCGACGTTCGCGAGTATGGTTGCCTTTTGCGAGAACTTGGATGACCCGTTTTTGATCAAAACATTGGAGAGGTAGATACTCACGCCCAGGAATGCGAATAGCGTGTAGGCAATCACTATCGAGATGAGCACCATGAGAGGAATGATAACGCCAGGCTTCGCCACGGCAAGACTCCTGTTCTTACTCTTCGTATTGTAGTAGACCAGTATCAGGAGGGCCAGGCACGTGATGCATTCGGGCGCCATCGAGGTACCATATCCGAACATGTACGTTCTGAGGTAGGTCTTCAACGAGAACCTCCCGTCGAATCCCCACATGCTCGACGAGGAGATGGCCAGGAACGTGCTGCTGAACACGATGACACATGCGGCGAAGAGGAAGGGCGTAAATCCTCCACCGGACTGTTTTTGATACCCCATTCGCGTTTGTCTTATGATAAAGTTGAGACCAAAGACAATCAATATGGTAAATCCTAGTGGGTATGTAAAGTTGTAATTCTCGACGCGAGGACGACAATCGACGCATGCAGGATCGTCGATCCATCGAAGGCATCCATCGGGGAGGCACAAGGGACACTCCTCCTTTGATACATTTGGGCCAATGTAACTCTGTGCCCACGTGCACGGGTCTCCCGTCGATGCATCTCGTCTCATGTTGCCATTGCCACCTTCCTCGTCGAGTACTTCTCTCAAAAGACGCGCGTGTATCAGACTCCATGGGATGCCTTGAAAATCATCGCCGAATTCTCCTGTCCCCTCAAAGGTGGCGAGGGCAGTGGCGGCTCTCAAAAGACGCGCGTGTGTCGGACTCCATGGGGTGGCTTGAAAATCACCGTCGAATTCTCCTGCCCCTTCAAGGGGGGGGGGATGGCAGTGGCAGTGGCGGCGGCGGCGTATGGAAGACACCACACGAGAGCCACGGCTGCGACGAGTAACACAACACCGCCAAGGCCAGATGTTATTCTACTACGGCGTCCGAAACCAGGCGACGACATTTTGTTTGGTGGTAGTATCGTTGTTCTGTCTGGTACTACCTCTCACCCTCTCACCCGTCAACTGGGGCAATGAGTGTGCGATTGAAAGGCAAAGCAGGCTCTGCCAGAGTCGTGTGAGCAGTGCGGCAAAAAAAAAGGTATGCTTCCCCCGTTTCTTTTTAAATCCCTTCTTCTACGGCGGCGCCAGTAGAAGAGGAACAACAACAACAACCCGTACCACCTCCAGTTAGTTCTGGCGGCGGTCTCAACTTTACGGCCTACATTGACAGCAAATGTCAAACTGCACTCCTCCCCTTGCAACTCAAGGCGAACATTAGCGAGTGCCAGCATATAAACGCCATGGGCTCATCGGCATCGTCGTCTTTCTACATGCGCGTCGACTGCTACGCCAACAACACCGTGCATGGCTTCACGTGCGGCGCCGACAGCACGTGTACGAGTGGATGCACCGTCCCACTTCCGCCGGCACCCTCTGGGTTATGCATACCCTACTCGGGATACCCGCTCGTCAAGGCCATCAGAATTGCCTGTCCCGTTGTTGTCGCGCCGTCAACGCCAGAAACAATTGCGAGTTCAGCGGCTCACTCCTCCCCTGCCCCTGTACGATACAGTGCGGCGGCGGCGGCGCTATACCTCCTCCTCCTTTGTACTGCTCTCATATCTTATCGCACTTGGTAAATCAGAAGGTCGACTGAGGGAAGAGATCTCTCTCTCCTCCACTTTATTCTTCATCATGTACATGTATTAGTAGGTCGGCACCACAACACCCACGTCCCCCCATGCATCGCTTTATACCGCTCGAAATGCCAAGTGCCGTCGCGACGATGATGGCACCGATGGTCAATGTCCATTGAATGAAGACGAACATGATTTTCTGGTGCTCGTACAAGTCCAATGGTTCGGCGGGGATGCGGGCAGATGCGTCAATGATGATGCGCTTCATGCCATCCAAAGATACGGTCGTGCCATTGATACCCAGCACCGTACAGACTAGCAACCCTTGGTTGGAAGTCGTCGAGTTTCCCTCTGCGGCGGGGAGGACGGTGAGGGAACAATTTCCTGTCGTGATTGGCGTGGGTGTGGGAGGCGAGGGGATGGAGGCGCGGGAACAACTTCCTGTCGTGATCGGCGTGGGTGTGGGAGGCGAATGGATGAGGGGGGTCTTTAACATGTATGCCAAAATGATTGCCGTGACGCACAGGATGAGGGTTACTGAAGGTGCAGCTGAAGGTGCAGTAGTAGTAACAGTTGTAGAGCTCGCCATGGTATTCTATATATTCGACTTTGACCACTTCACACCAAGACCAAGACCAAGAGTGACTGGTGGTGGCGGCGGTGGCGGCGGCGGTACATGGAGGACAAGTTTGGCGCGCGCGCGCCAAACTGGGTTTTTTTCTTGCTCGCTCGCGCGCGGGTGTGTTTTTCTTTTTCTTGCTCGCGCGCGGGTGTGGTTTTTTTCTTACTCGCGCGAGTGTGGGAGCGGAACTTCCTCGCGCAATTCCTCCTCGTTTTTTTTTCTTCGCGAGAGCGGTGTATGCACGGAAGGGATAAAAAGACCACCGGAGTTTCAGAAAACGAAAAAAAAACGTGGGTTGCGCTGAGATCTGGATACCGGGCACACCAGAACGGACCCCTCGTTATTTACTAAAAACACACAACACCGAAACGGAAAACGGCAAGACGTCGTTTTTTTCTTCTTGGTCGGGGTGTTCAAGAGAGAAGTGACACGGCAATGGAGGGGATTGGATTAGTCTATGCATGTACATATATATTGAAACCCCGTCAAAAAAAACCAGAGCTGCCTCATTCTTCTTTTTCTTCCTTTTCTTCCTTTTCTTCGCGCGAACACCTGTTGTTGTCTGTCTCATCTCTCCTCTCCCGTACCCAATCAGTCTCCATCTTACCCCCCCCCTCCCCTCTCCCTCCAACAACCCATAAATGGATACCACTGATGAGCCCTCGATTGACATTGAGCAAGTCGATATTGACGACGACGAGGTGTTGGCCTTGCTGTGGAAAGAATGGAAGGTGTCGCTGCAGGAGAGTCGCGGATGGACGAACGCTGCTCAATGGGCGACGTCGGCCTCGGTGGGTCGCGATGATCCCTTCCACCCCCGCCGAATCACTCTCCTCGATTTACGCGACTGTCTTCCGACGGGGGTTCCACCTTCAATTTGCCAACTCTCTTCTCTCGTATGGTTGGATCTCGACCACAACCAATTGACGAGCCTCCCTCCCGAGATCGGCCATCTCTCCTCTCTCCGAGAGTTGTACCTCAGCGGCAACCAACTGACGAGCCTCCCTCCCGAGATCGGCCATCTCTCTTCTCTCCAACGCTTGGATCTTAGCGACAACCGATTGACGAGCCTCCCTGAGATGGGGCAACTCTCTTCTCTCGAAGGATTGGATCTCGGCAACAACCAACTGACGAGCCTCCCGCCCGAGATCGGCCGTCTCTCTTCTCTCCAAGGGTTGGATCTCAGCGACAACCGATTAACGAGTCTTCCGTCCGAGATGGGCCATCTCTCTTCTCTCCAACGTTTGTACCTCAGCGGCAACCAATTGACGAGCCTTCCGCCTCAGATCGGCCAACTTGCCTCTCTCCGATCGTTGGATCTCAGCTCCAATCAATTGACGAGCCTCCCTCCCGAGATCGGCCAGCTCTCCTCTCTCCAAGTGCTGTATCTCAGTGGCAGCCAACTGACGAGCCTTCCACCCGAGGTCGGCCATCTCTCTTCTCTCCAATGGTTGAATCTCAGCAACAATCAATTGACGAGCCTCCCTCCCGAGGTCGGCCATCTCTCTTCCCTCCAAAGGTTGGACCTCAGCGGCAACCAACTGACGAGCCTCCCGCCCGAGATCGGCCAGCTCTCTTCTCTCCGAGAGTTGGATCTCAGTGACAACCAATTGACGAGCCTCCCTCCCGAGATTGGCCATCTCTCTTCTCTCCAATGGTTGTATCTCGACTCCAACTGCCTCATTCGCATCCCATCGCTGCCATTGAAGGCAACGATAAGTGGCGACGGAGAGAAATACCAGAGATTGCCCGCCGTGTTGGAGGCAACGACATGGGAGAGGAGGATTGTCGTTGACAACGGCGACGACACTAATGACGCCAAGCCGTCGTCATCTGGCTTTTCTCTCAACTTTTATGACAATGACGATTCATCGTCATTGTCATCCATCGCCATTACCGATCGGCACTCGTTGGCGAAGAGATGGCCCTTCTTTCAACACCTCCTCTCGGCGGGACTCTCCGAAGCTCACGAGGGGAGTGCCGATCTCTCCCCCTACTTCTCCACACGCCTCGGCCAGTGCCTCGTCGACTACTTTGAGGAGCGACCGGTTCATGTGTCCTTGCTCCAACCACAGGACTGTCGCGATCTTGTCGAACACGCCGATTACTTTGGCCTCTCCGACGCCCTCCTCTTTCACTTCTGCGCCACTAAGCTAAAAAAGGACGGGGCAGTTCTACGCCCTACATCATCCATCCATGGATAATCGGATTGGACTCTCATCCAAGAGAATTGTTGGTCCTTTCCCTCTGGTGGTTGAACGGAAACACCACCATCCCACATGACATGGTTTCGTCCAAGGACTTAGAAGTGTATTTTACAAATCTGCGAGACAGTCGCACGACAGATGGGGCAGCTGTAGCCATTCGTTTCAACGTGGCTGTTAATGCATGCAGCGCAAAAGTAACAATGTCCACAGGGAATGGTGGCAAACTCACGCGGTTCAGACATGCAAATACAGCAGTCTTCAGCATTAGCCATCAGATTTTGAATACACCTTGATTGGAGTTCAAGCACCGCCTCTTCACCCATACGTTTGGATTCCAGTTGAGATCTGGCAATGGAAATTTCCTGTTCTTGTGCGGCAAGTAAATCTTCTTGCAATAAACGATATCGTTCCGCCTCAGTCGCTCTGTGATTGTCTTCAGCGGCGGCCAACAAAGCTCGCCTTTCGGCGTCCCGTCTCTTCTCAGCCTCCACGGCCTTCATTCTACTGGTCGCATTTCTGTCGGCTTCAATATGTTTTCGATTGGCGTCGGTGAATTCGATGGGTGCGACGTCCTCATACGGCACAACCGCCTTATGCGCCTCGAACATATGCGCGTTGAATTTCGAGCGTGTCTTGTACTTTCTATTGCAACCTGCTGCCTGACAAAGGAAGAATGCGTCACTAGGCATGTCGGACATTGAATCACAGACGAGAGAGTGAATCGGTTGCGCCCTTCAAGCGGTTCTGCCCAAGCAAGACACACAATTTTTTTTTTGTGTTACCAAGTTTTTGTGTGTGTGCGTGGGGTTTTTCAATCTATACATTTTTTTTGTGTTGGCGTGAGTTGGGTTAATCTTCCCCCCATGAGGTGGTTGCAGTGAGAAGGGGAGGAGGAGGAGGGGAGACCCGGTGTCCATTTTATTTTACTCGGGAAAAATGGACATTACGGCGCGCATTGCTTCGATCGACGCGGTAACCGCGTCGTGCGCCAACATATCGGCGACGTTCACACCGCTATCGACGACACTGGTCGTCGACGACGGCTGTAGCACGGAGGAGGAAGAGGAAGGCGCCTGCGCCCCCACCATACTCATCACTGCATTCATCTCCAACCGCTGTAACATCGCATCTGTCGATCTCTGAGATGACATTGCACCTGCGGCTGTCGATTGCATCGACGATGGCGATGACGATGACGGCGATAAAAATGAGAGCGATGCCTTTGCCTTTTCGCTGTGCCTGACCAACTCGAGCATCTGACTCACCTTTTTCGTTTTGGCATTGAACAACAACTCGGACAGTTGCTGGGGGAGTTGCCACATTATGGGTCCGCACGAGTACCGGCACGCGGGGGTGCCCGCGGGTCGGTCGTTGGAAACAGAGGCGCACAGTTGAATCACATGCGTGGGAGTGACCCTAAAATACACCGTGCTTGTCTTGTGTCGTCTACCGACGATGCTACAATAACGAGCACCATCTCCATTCGACGCCAAGACCAACAGCGATGGGCCGTCGTATTTGGTCAAGACAATCTGCTCCACACTCGAGCGTGTCGGTTGCGGCGACGACGACGAGAGCAGCACGTTCAGAGGCAGCGTCTTGGTGATGACACGCGTGCTGGCGAACCGAATGTTGCTCTCGGACCACTCGGGTCGGAGCGAGTGGATGTACGCCTTCAACCTAGCGTCCACCTGGGGATCGGATACTATTTTCAATCGCTTGATACTCGTCATTGCAACTACTGTTCCTGCTGCCGGTGAACTGCCACCCGAACCATCGCCGCCCATTGGTGATAATAGCATCGCCGTTGATTTGGACGCCGACGATGACGTGTTTGTCATTGACACGTGATTGGTCGGGAGATCGGTGAAACCTCCTCCTCCCCCCAGGGGTGGACCGCGAGCAGAAGAGAGAGAAGGGGAAGAGATCGCCGTCGATAACGGCGACAGGGTATAACCGTCGGTGCGGATTTGAGCCCATCCCTCTTCGGACATGGTGTGAGCGGGAAACTCGAGACGAATCGATGTCTTGTTCAGCACCCACTGGATGTATCTCACCGTCGACTGCTCATTCAACACGGGAATACGTCTCAAGGGGATGGGCCACGCGTTGGGATTGATCGTACGCGCCATCTCCCCTGCTTTGAGGTGTAGCGGCTCGTTGAAGAAGAGCGTAATCGCTGGCAGTTCATTCGTCCGCTGCCTCAAAAACGAGAGTGCGTACGGGCGACGGTGGTGAGGATCGGAGGCAGATGACGCGGGTGGGTGTAATGAGGAGGAGGAGGAGGACGAAGAAGGAGGAGGAGGAGGAGGAGGAGGAGGAGGAGAGGAGACAACGTGCGTTCGAATACCCTCGTTCGAGGCCGACGGTGGTGTGGCAGTCCAATGAGAGTCATTTCCATCTCCGTCGAGAATGTAGACGGGACAGGCGACAGCACCGGGTCCGTCGCTGGCCACGCCCGTGCCTCTGCAGATACCACAATTTGACCGAGAGTACAATGGACCCATGAACGCAACGTTGCTGCTTCCTCTGTTATTGCTGCTACTACCATTGACCTGACCTCCACTGCACTTGCCCGCCTTGTGTGTAAAGACACGCCTGCAGTGTGGACTCGGCGTCCACACCTTGCGATCGACAATTCTCGACCACGTTGCGTACAGTGATGCGTAATCCAACTCGCTCACGCTGACGCGCGTCTTTTTTGAGTGGTAAGCAATGAGCGTTGTTGCGTCGCACACCAGCGAATCCATGGCAATGTTATTGACTAGGGCGGCGGTCACGTGAGGGTGGATCTCACGTGCCTGACTCGAGCTAATGATGCAATCGGAGAAATTGACGTGTACACCGACCTTGTAGACGCCAATGGACTTGCCGCAACTGCGTAGCTGGGCGATGGCCGACGATTCGAGCGTGCTGGTCGCCGTAGTACACTTGAGTTGCCTCATCTCGATGCGTGGGACCTCACCGTCGGGATTGAGATTCCTACTACTACCACCATTACTACTACTACACCTCAGATCAACCCCACCACCCGCAGCCTCGATGCGCTGGAGCTCGGCCAGTACATTAGATCGCTGCTGCTGCTGCTGCTGCTGCTGCTTGTTGACGACCGATGACGAAAACGAGGGAACGCCGTCGTTGGAGAGGGATGTGAGTGAAATGAGTGGATTCGTGAGTCCCGATGCGATTGATATGGCGCGCTCCATGGACGACTCCTCGGCACCACTGCTGTTGCTGTTGCCATTTGATTGTTGTTGCTGTTGCTGTTGCTGTTGCTGCTGGTATCGGGTTTGAAAGCCGTCACACGCGCGATCATCGTCCAAGTCGACGGGTGAGGTGAAAGAGGAGGAGGTCGCATCACAGAACATCGTCCTCCTCTTCCTCGGCATCACACCCATACTCTTGCTACGCCACGTCTCGTCGTCGTCGCTAGCAGACGGATATGACATTGATGAAGAGGAGGACGACGCCGTCGCTGCCATGTAAGCGTCCAGTGACAGAGAAGAAGTCGCGGCAGCAGTCGGCTGGTTGCGGTGGGAGGCAGGTCTTTTTCGAGACCTTGCTCTGCCGTCGCTGCCATCCTTCCTCCTCCTCATCTCTTCCTCCTCTCCCTCCTCTCCATCCTCGTCATCGCTGTCGTCTCTCCCCAGATAGACGACGACACCATTGGCGTTCAGCGCACCAATACGACGCGGCAGAGTTTGAGAGACAAACATTACACCCACCTCATCCTTCCACCGTTTGTCAGACACACCGGCGAAGCACCGACGCATCACGTGTTGTATAATGAGCGTGATGCGTGCGATAATCAACTGGTTGGCGCCGGTGAGCATGGATGAGGCGACGGAGGGCGTGTCCTCCAACACAAACTCCAAGTCAATGTCGAAGAAGGCGGGGAAGGCCGAGGCGTGTCCCACCTCGTTGATGGACAACTGTCCCACGCCCTGTGTCGCCACAAATCCATTCTTTAGGTCAGCGTGCACGTCACATACGACAGCATTGTCGAAGCACGTCCGATAGACGTTTTTTTCCGAGTAGGGCACGTGAAAGGAGCCCCCGCCAATGAACGTGTGCGTGGGGCGACGAATGTCCACGCTAGCGGTTTCAACGGATAGACCTTCGTCGAGATCGGGCGCGACGACGGACGTGGTTGCACGAGAATGTTGTAGGCGAATGAGTCTAATCGTATCCTTGATCTGCGTCTCCTCTGACGTCTGAGTCAAATTGTGCTCGGTGCAGTACTTTACTGTCTTGCTATTGAAGCAAGACGGTCTCGAGTACGCGTACAGATTGGGCATCCTTCCTTTCTTCGAAGCGAGAATACACACCACTGTTGTGTGGTTTCACGAGAAGGCAGTTTGCTTACCGCCCGAACCGAAGAAGGAGACACCCCTGAATTTATCAGAGGGGAAAGCAGAGGAGAGGAAAGGGAGGAGTGGCTCGTGTACATACGACTGAGGGCCGGGCCGGCATTCGATCGAGCCGACGCCAGTGGTCCGGACGACAGTTCGTGGTTCGCGCGCGCGCAAAGAAACGGGGAAGGGGGGAAGAAAGAAAACGAGAGGGGGGTGCTGAATGGAAAAAAAGGAAGCGAGCCTTTTTCTCGTGGCCTGCAAAATCATGCCCAGCCTCCTCGTCTCGCCTGCGAGGCGATCACGTTCTCTGTTCGCCCGCGTCCCTCCTCAAATGGAATGAAAAAAAAAGAGAGGACGCAGTTTCGTTTTCGTTTTCGTTTTCGTTTTCGTTTTCGTTTTCGTTTTCGTTTAGTCAAACCCTGGGCCTGCCCTCGTATATCCGCGTGAAGCCTCTCTTTTTTTTGCGCGCTCGCGCATACGAGGAGAAGACATGCCGCCCTCTCCGTGGATGCGATGTCGCCTGAGGTGCGCTGAGCGCTTCTCTCAACAACGAGTGGTCGCCTTGCTCGCCATCTGCGCGGCACTGATTTTAATGACTGTCACAACCGAGTGCCTGTTGCGGTTTTGGCAACGCGAAGCATCCAAGTACTTGGTGGGTGGCATGTGCGAAGCCACCAATTGCACCTTTTCGACCGCCACTCCGCAATTGTCATCGTCATCGCCGCCATCATCATCCTCCTCCTCCTTTCAATATCCACGACCCCCCGCATTCAGTACGTGTTGTTGTGATATTGTCTTCCAACCGGAGGAAGGAGACCACGCGTGGTCTCCTTCTCCCCTTCATCCTGGTTCGCAGACGACGGCAGTCGTATACGATGGCGTGTGTGGGAAGGACGCTGGACACGACCGGTGCGCAAGCTACCCACCCATGCCGTGTTATTTCGATACACGTGATCGGTTGGTGTGGAGGAATCCCCCCGCGACGAGGTTACTGAGAGTGATTGCATTTTTCGCCATCATCGGATGCGGGTGCGCGGTTGGCGTGCCGGTGGTGTGCCTGAAGTGCGGCGAGACGCCAGTGCATCGCATGTCTCGCCGCCTGAGAGGCGCGGCGTGTTTAATCGACGGCGACGAGGAGGGGTTTATTTATTCATCGGATGGCGACAACGACGACGGTAGTAATATTATCCCTTCCACCACTGCAACGGCATCGTTCCGTACCCACGTCGACGCCATCAATGGAATCAAATACGCAATCGCTGTTTCAGACGATGGCGATAGAGCGACGGACGATGACGACGTCCCCTTTTTCGTTGATACGTGAACGGCACCCCCTTACATTTACCTCCCCTCTCCCCCGTGGGTGATCGATCGACGCACATGACCAAGAGGAGGAGCCCCTCCCCCTTCCCTCCCAAGACAGCCACATTAGAGATGATAATAATGTAAACACGGCGTATAATATACACGAGGATGGATGGGCGCTACCCCTTGATGTGTAGTATAGTGGACATCTACGATTCTATTCTACGCGGATTTTGAGAGGGGGAGATCGAGATGTATATACATGTATAATGCACGTGTTCCAATCAACTCTCGTCTCTCTCGAGTTTGGTGGCACAAAAGGCGAGGAGGAGGGTGGTGGAGAGGCCAAAGTAGTCGGCGTGCGCGACGAAATCGCGGCAATCTTGGGTTGAGAGCGAGGAAGAGTTAAAAAAAAAGAGAGGGGAAGGAGAGAGAGACTTCATGGAAACCTCGACGAGAAATGGCTGAAAGGTGGTCGATTGAAAGTCCCCCCGTTCTGGGTGAAAATGAATAAATAAAAAGGGTACCTCTTCCTTCTTTTATCGCCTTTCCTGTGCGGTGGTGGTGTCGTACGGGGATGGAGTCTGGCGCTAGTTCTCTCCAGACCGCCCTACGATTGATTGGATCGACTGACCGTAGGATACATTCACTCCACACATACAGCAGAGCAAGCAAAGAAAAATGGCAAGCAAGAGAATCGAAGAGCTCGAAGACGATGCCGCCGCACTGCCAATTGCAACTGCCGCGCCCTCTAGTGGACTCGCCAGTAACATGGCGGCTGTGAGCGACCGCCGTTCACAGCAGCAACAACAACAACAAAAGAAGCCAATCGACAACCGCGCCGCTGCCATCATTGAACAATTTCGCATCCGCCGCAGGCCCAATTTGGAGGACTTGAAGCAGGCCATGACCGTTGGTACGACCGCCATTCGCCGTGTCAATCTAGTCGCATATGGGTCTCCGCGCGCCAAACAGTCCTCCAAGTTGTCGGAGCGCGAGACCGACGCCGAGTTGATCAAGGCCATCGCTGCCGGTAAGGTCAACATCGACGTCCAGCCCATCCCTACCGCCTTGGCGAGGAAGGGCAGCGACTACACCATTGGTCTCATCTCTGGCGACAAGGAGATCAAGGAGAACATGCTGTTGTCCTTCCTGCCAATCACTCACGTTTTCGCCGATGTGGAACCCGTGATCAAGACCCGTCGCTTGTCCGACCTGAAGGAGTTGGATCCAGTCGTCGATGCCGATGAGATTGCCGCCACCCGTGCCCATCACGTTCGTCCCATTGACTTGGGCGGTGGTGTCATTGGCGTGAACATTAACACGCTGACTGATGCATTCATCAAGGACGCCTCGCTCAAGCAATCCAACTACGCCGTTCTCTCCAAGAACCACTCGCTGGTCGGTGGCTTCGCCACTGAAGGCCCCTTTGCACACTTCACCGCCGAGTACGTCAAGGTCTTTCTGGAAAAGCTCGCGAGGACAAGGAAAAACGGAGAGGACGAGAAGGTGCGCATGCCCGAGTCGGACGAGATTACCAGTCTATTGGCCGCCTACGTGGCGTTTGTCAATCCCTTTGTCAATGCCGCCGTGACGATGCAGACCGAATTTGGATTGCCATTCGTTGTCTCCACCAAGGCAATCAAGCCCAATAGCCCCATCATTGTGAACCGCCCCATTGGGTTGATCATCTACAACGCGTGTCTGGCCGATGGTGTCAGCCAGGGTCGCGCCAAGGAGATTTTTGATGCCGTCGTTGCGCAGGCATCGGATTCGTCCTACTTGGAATCCGTGATCAAGCCCATTCTAGTCAAGGAATGGGGATTCGACCAGGAGCAGCAGCAGCAGCCACAACACTAGGGGAGCGGAGGGTGGTTAAGTAAGAAACGGAAGAAGCTGACCCAATCCAATCCATCCAATCCATCCAATCCAATCCATAAAGTCCCTCTCCTTTGCTGCTCCACGTGTAGTACACGCGTTCTCTCGCTCTTCCGTGTATATGTAAAACTCTCTTTTACGTATATATTCAATCATCATTCAATTCATTCAATCGATCGATTACAACGCGTATGAGGCAGATGAGGAGACGATGTGGAAGGAGACGCTCGGATCGGACCACTGCTGTGGGGTGCGAGGTAGGATTGAAAACTCACCCTCACTGGTAATGATGCCCATGTAGGGATTTGGATCCAACAGGGGCATGGGGTACAGAGGTATTGTGACGAGATGGCCGGCACCAGGCCTCAGAAACAGGGGTAGCGCAGTGATGTCACCGCCGATGAGAGGGATGGAGTCGATGTTGTTTCTCTGCATTTCGCCCTCTATCCTATCAACGACGCCACCACCGAGCGATAGATGTCCTTTGATTTGAATATTGGCGGAGGGTGACCAGCTGATGTCTGGGGCGACGGTTGATTGAGAGGCCGCCACTGCGGTCTTTTCTTCTCGGGTCGGCCTTGGCTCCTGTTCTTGTTCTTCTTCTCGTTTCAAATTGACAACTCTACATCGACTGAATTTCATGCTAAACCCAACGGCGCGTGCCGACGGCCATCCACTCTGACACAGTTGGTGCTGAAGTACCGTCGGTGGCAGTCCACTCCATTGTGCTAGGAATGTCGTGCAATTGGAAATGTCAAAGTCAACAGGTCCGTACGTCATGTTAAAACAGTCCATGAAAGGGAGCGACGTCCTATCGCCATCGCAGGACGTCGAATCGCTCAAAGGCGAAGAAGACTTTGGTTGGGAGAATATAAGGGCGCCGGCCAGTATGAAGACGCCAAGAGCGAGGAAACCCATGGCCTTTGCAATGAACAAAATGATAGTAGAGCACGTATTCTTATGGGGCAGAGAATGGTCGATGATATTATTATCCTCGTTCTCTGTTGCCGTTGGTTTGCAGTTGTTGTGACGGGCAGCCTCCAGTGGCATGTGTGCCGATGGATCGTCGAAGGAGGAATGGTGGGCTACGGAGGGGGAAGCCGTGAAAACAACGGGCGAGATGTGTGTGTGTGTACGCGTGTACAGCGCGCGCGATTGGAGGAAGGAAATGGCGCCTTTTTTTTACGCGGGCTTTTTATTCTAATGCCAGGGAACTAGGGGCGGGTTGCATTGCAATGGGCGTGTGTATATGGCGACGTAGGTCGGCGTCGGCGGCGTTTAAACTCCCCTCCTTTTTTTTTGCTTATGCTTATGCAAACAGGCGCTTGGCGACGCGTCTGCGCGTTGGCGTGGATCGCATCTGCGTTGTTGTGTAGTGAACGGAGGGTCCACGGAGGTTGGTTCGTGATGGCGTGGAGGGATAGGTGATGGCCACTGGTGTATGTACCGATCCCATCTCACCCTGGCGCGCATACTGCCGCAAATGAGCGTTCTGGCGGTAGAAGCTGGGAGAGGGCGCAGGTGGGGTGACCACGTCGACGATCATCACGGACGGCGACGGTGGCGACGGTGACCTCTTTTTCTTCGACATCAGTGTTGCGTTCTGGCGACGGAGGCTTGGCACTGCGAATTCGACGACCTCTTGGACGCGGGGGGGACCGCGGAGTGTGGCGTTGGCGCGCCTGAGCCTCGGTGACACAGACCGCGATCTCGTCGGTCTGTGGCGGTGTAGCATTGCGACGGTTGGATACAAATATAAATACGGGGGGCGCTTGGGCATGGCGTACGCGATCTCCTCGACCAGGTCGTGTTTCTCGAATAGGTAGGCGTGGGTCTTGTTGTCGGAGAGGCGGCGGCTGACCAAGAGTTGTCGCTCGTTCTTTCGAATCAATCTGGGGTGCGCCTCTTTCGCCTCAATGTAGACACCGATGGCTTGTAAATGCGCGCCCACGCGGTTCTCAGTTGGGAGTTTTACCGAGTAGACTCGCCTCGCCGGGTGGTCCTTGTCGGCGGCAGCGAAAATCTCGTAGCTTGTGTGTGACTTTCGAGCGGTGCTCATTTTTTTTTCTCGGACCAGAAGAGAGAGAGAAGGGGAGGAGAGGAAGAGAGGGGAGGATCAGATGTGACGGATTTGCTCCCCGTAAAAAAAAAAGACCGAACGTGACAAGGGGCGCAGAAGAGTGTGTATGTGCGCACAACACGTAGACAGAGGAAACGAGAGGACTATTTCTTCACGCGAAGCGGCTCGACGATCGATATAGCTTCTTCTTCTTCTATCTTTTCCTTCTTTATTTATTTTCCGGCCGGGCGCATTGAGATGCGGGGGGGAAAAAAATAGTGCGCGTCGATTCTCCTGTTCAGGTTTTTTTTTCACTGGTATCCCCAGCGCGCAGAACAAGGCCCTCCCCTTATCTTACCGCCCTCGAGATTTTCAGAGAGAGAGAGAGAAAGTGAGAGAAATGTACCCTCTTCAAATCGCACTGACCGGCGCTCTATCCCGTCCGAGGACATACTTCGTCGAGGCAATCACCGCGCGCGGCCACGTCTTCTCGCCCACGGTTAAACGTTCCACGGATTACTTGGTGGTGGGTCAACAGAGGAGTGACATTGGCACGAGCAGTAAGGAGAGGCTCGCATCCTCCCTGGGTGTCCCCACCTTGACCGAGCGCCAATTCTGGCGCTTGATGCTGGCGAGTGAAATCCCATCGTCACCCCCCGTAAAGAGGCGAAGCAGTACCGCAAAGCCATCGCCGTCGCCAAGGAAGAGGAGGAGCCCCACTCCCGCGAAACGACAGACATCTGTCGTTTCGACGCTGACACCTCGCCGTCGTGCCGCGACATCCAAGCGCAGTACTCATATGCGCGCCGCGGTACCTACCAGGCGCAACAACATGTGGTGAGAAAAGAAACCCCCTCAAACAACGAGCGCGGGCGAGCGCTTACACACAATATAAACATGTCTGTGCTCCCGTCCTTATTTTATTTTTTTCGGCGCTATCGCCCCCTTTTCTCTCTTTCAGAGCTTCTTCTCTCTTTCAGCAGATATTCTTCTTCTTCTTCTCTCTCCTTTCTAAGCTTGGCAATGCAAAAGGCGAGGAGGAGGGTGTCGGAGAGGCCAAAGTAGTCGGCGTGTTCAACAAAGTCGCGACAATCCTGAGTTTGGAGGGAGGAGACCTGAACAGACTTGCCCTCAAAGTAATCGATGAGGCATTGGCCGAGGCGGAGGGAGAAGTAGCGGGAGAGATCGACGTGTCCAGAACGTGCCTCAGAGAGATTGGCGTCGAGGAGGTGCCGGAAGAAGGGCCATTGCCTGGAAAGGCAGTCTCTATCGGCAATGCGAATGCAACCGAAAGAGAGCTGTGCCATCTTCGTCTCATTTCCGTCGTTGTCGTTGTCGGTGTCGGTGTCGTCGTAGAAATGAAGGGCAAATTCGGCCACCGAGGAGGAGCGGGAGGAGGCAATATGTCCACATCCGATGTCAAAGGAACACGCGTCCAGTGTCGCGGGTAGTCGCTGTCCGTTGGTATCGACGGTAAAACCGGCGGAAGTAGGAGGCAGGGCAATCAAGCAATTGTCGACGAGGTAGCCCCAATATAGGCAACGGAAGTTCGCGTTGAAGAAGGAGGAGGGAAGGCTCACTAGTTGGTTGGAAGCGAGATCCAGTGCCTCGAGAGAAGAGAGGCGCCCGATCTCAGGAGGGAGACTTGTCAATCGATTGTCGGTGAGAAATAGACGTCGGAGAGAAGACAGGTTGCCCACTTCGGATGGAAGGCTTGTCAATTGATTGTCGTTGAGATTCAACCATTGGAGAGAAGAGAGGTTACCTATCTCGCGTGGGAGACTCGTCAATAGATTACCGTTGAGTAATATCAAGTAGAGAGAAGAGAGGTTACCTATCTCACACGGAAGACTCGTCAATAGATTGTTGTTGAGGAATATCGATTGGAGAGACGTAAGTTGTCCTATCTGGGGAGGGAGGGCGCCCTTCAAGTGACAATAAGATAGATCGAGGCATTTGATTCGATGAGGGGGCGATGGATGCCTTGTCACTTGAAGGGAAGTGGCCCATTGATCAAATCGTGTCCAGCCGCGAGTCGCGTGGAACGATGTCTTCCACACTTCCCATAGGGAAGCCAGTATTTCTTCATCGTCGACGACGATTGGAAGTGTCGTCGTCGACGTCGTAGCGATATCCATCAATAAGAGGGTGATGTATGAGAGCAAGGGGCGCAAACAAAAACTGCCGACTCTAGATTGCACGTCGGTGGGAGTGCGTAGGCGGGCGGCGGAGCACAGGGGAGCGCGCCCGTTTTTTTTTGGCGCGCGCTTTTCTCCCACGCGCCCATTTTTTTTTGCTTGGCAGGGAGCACCGCGCCGAGCACACACGGCAGTCTTCCTCTCCCCGGTATAGTAGAGAGACGCGACCCGACGACCCCCTTCATATTATGGAAGTGATAAAGACTACCGCCGCCGACAATAGCGGCAATGGTGGTGCTACACCATCGGCCATTGCCGTTAGAGACAAATTCATCAAACTCTCTCTGTCGTCGTTGAGCACAGTCGAACCATCGACGATGCGTTGCCAAAGTACATGTGATGGAGATGGCGAGAATGTGACCATTAGGACAGCGGATGAGAAACCCGCCTCTGGCGGTGAGAGCCAAAAGGCGATTCACGCGCGAATCAAGCGTGAAGGCTCCAAGGCTCTGTCTCGCCAGCGATGCCAGCGTAATTTGCCCAAGCCGACATTATTATTGTTTTCTCTGCCTACCATAGCACCCATCGACGAGACATTTGCCAGCCCCCGACGAAACGATAAATAATCCCCGCTTTCTAAACTCCATACGTGGCCCTTCTTCTAAATCCCCTTCCCTCCTCGCTCGCCCACTTATATATCACTAAACATATATGTGTATCTATATCTCCTTTTCCACTCTCCCTTCACCCCTCTCCCTCCTCTCGGCCTTCTCCCTTGATCCCAGATACTCAAATATACTCCCAATACGCGCTTTTACACATCCATCACACGCACATCACGTTATATACATTTATCTTCCATCCCTCTCACGTCGCTTTCCTTCTCTCGCGCGCCGAAGCAGGATCACACCACCCGCCGCCACGCAGGCGCGCCTCTCTTTTACGTGGATCCGTCGGGTTTTAACATGAGCGCACCCACCTCAATCACAATGCCCTTGCGGTCTGCAGGTGTCGCCTTGGGGTCGGGTCGAAATATCAAATAACCGTCCAACTCACCCTCGACCAACTCCCATTCGGCTATCACTCTCTCGTCGCCCGTCTCTCTCGGCACGTCCGTGATGTAGGCCGGAAAATCGTCGCTCAGCAATTGCGCGCGTTTGCCGACCAGCGCAGATCGCTCGTATCGCGACATGTAGGGATACATGTTCCTCACCAAGAGCCACGGCGAGCCGCTCCGATCGTCTCCTCTCCTCACGTCGGGCGTGGTCGTGGCGTACGCCGCGTCGATCGGCGTTATAATCTGGCTGCTGGTGGGAAGGGGAAGAGGAAGGGGAAGGGGAAGGGGAAGGGGGTAATGAAGATGAGGAGTAGAGGAGGAGAAGGAAGATGCATCCATGGCGTTTTAGAGCAACGATGGATTGTGAGTGTAAAGGGCACCCTCCCTCCCTCCTCCTCCGCAATCGATCCCCTCCTTCTCTTCTTTTTATTTTTTTTAAATTTATTTTTTATTGGATTCGCGTTTCACACATTCCAATCCTCACGATACGACGGACGTCAACTCTTCAATGGCCTTGGTCCATTCCTTTTGACACGCATACGTGCTTCCCGTCAACTTGTCACTGCTACCGGTGGGGCATGGCTCAGCGCACAACCAGCCATTGTCCTCGTCGCCGATCAGGTTGGGCGCAAAGGGAGGACACCTGTAACATGACAGCATTCGAGGGGTCGTGCTGTTGAAACCGGGCTTGCAAGTCATGGGTTTCTTCGAAAAGTCGCCCTTGTTCGACATCCCAGTGCCGACGTGGATGCAAAAAGCGCCGAGGTGTTGAATGCTGTCGTCGCGCGAGCCGCAGCGCGCAAAGTTCTCGTGTAGGCCTTGGCGAGTGCCGAGCAAGAATTCTGGGTTGACAATGGTGCGATGGCAGAATCCATGGCGATCGGCGCGGCCCTTTGGGCACTTCTTTCGGCACACGTAGAGGTATGTCGCAGATGGGCCGGCCAGTGGACGCCATATCACCAATTGCTCCGTCACCGGGTTGCACTTGGTGATACACGTACCCACACCCGTGTCATCCAAGAGGGGCACGTAGATTTTATCCAGCGTTCCGCAAAAGCGCATGCTATCAACGTCCTGCGCCTGCTTCACCTCGTCCGGCACGGGCAAGTCGTCCTCAAAGTAATCACTATCGGTCAACTCCTTGTTGCCGATCACGCCCATGTCCCCGGGTCCACCCATCATCGCCGGCGATTGGGCAATCAACGCCGCGCCAAGTGCATTCGCCCTCTGGAATAGTCGGTGATCTCTGCGCGCAATTGCTCCCGCCTCGTCCCAACTCGCGTACTCGCCGTTTTGCATGGGGTGCGCCGCCGCCTTTGATGTAGATGCCGCCCCCTCTTCCTCGTCCAATCCGCCGCCGCCGTCTTCTATATCGTCAATCAACAAACCATCGCCGGTTGTGTGATTCGCCACGGCATCGCCTAGTGGCGTGCCGAACAAGCCAGCGGGCATGGGAAACCCGGCATCGGTCGCCTCCATGGCAGGCGTGGGTGGTGGCACCACGTCGTATTCGATTCCGCCAATGACCTCTGTGTACTCGGGTGGTGTGCCAATGATGTCGCCGGGCTTGTTCTTGGGCACTTTCACTCCGCCCGTGGCCACGAATTTCTGAGTGAGTTCAATGGCCTTTGCCGAGCGTTCGGCGACCTTTCTCTGTTCGGCCCGCTTCCGCACATACGCGGCGAGTATGAAGGGCAGCGTGGCGATCAATGCGATGGCACCCACAATGGCAATGATAGTCGATGGGCTGGCCTTCTTCCTGGGGTTGGCGGGTGGTGCTGGTGCCAGACCATTTTGCTGTTGCTGTTGCTGTTGTTGGCGCTGTTGCCGAGCAACGGCACCGATATCCACCTCGACGGGATTGTTCGAGTTTCTCCCACGCGTACTTTTGTTTTCATCGCCCATCCTTTCCTTTCCTTTGCCCCTCGAGAGCGGTGCTACGAGAGAGGGGAAAGAGGAGAGAGGGATAACCGCGCGACGCTCGGTGGTATCGCTATTTATTTTCCGGCTCCGCACGCATCGAACGACCAATTAACCGCGTGGGTAAAAAAAACAAAAAAACAATGAGACCAGGGACCGCGTGGGTTAATCATGGGATGATGTGTAATGTTCCTTTTTTTTTAAAAAAAAGGGGGAGGTCCCCACCCCTCAACGCGCGTGAGCG
>JBAZUA010000011.1:0-20812 GCA_041661645.1 Minisyncoccota bacterium
CCTCTCGAGATCGGCCATCTCTCTTCTCTCCAACGATTGTACCTCAGCGGCAACCACCTGACGAGCCTCCCTCCCGAGATCGGCCATCTCTCTTCTCTCCAACGATTGTACCTCAGCGGCAACCAATTGACGAGCCTCCCTCCCGAGATCGGCCATCTCTCTTCCCTCCAAAGGTCGGACCTCGGCAACAACCGATTGACGAGCCTTCCTCCCGAGATCGGCCATCTCTCTTCTCTACAAGAGCTGTATCTCGGCGGCAACTTCCTCATTCGCATCCCATCACTGCCATCGACCGTAGAGATAAGGGGCGGCAGCGAGAAAGATCAGAGATTGCCCGCCATGTTGGAGGCTACTACTACTACCACCACCGCAGTCACGTCGAATAACGAATTGGAGGGAGATGCCCTCGTTGCGGAGGCTGAGAAGAGGATGTCTGGAGGAGGAGTTGATAACGAAAAGGACACTACCGCCATAGAAGCAGCTGAACTTTACGAAGAGGCCGCACCGCCTGTGGTCCGGCCACAGGAAGACGAAATTTCCAAGGCCATCCTCCCCTTCGTGCCCCACCAAGAAGCTCAGGCACGCTCTGCCCTATTGTTCAAGGCTTTGATTGAGCGCGGACTCGCAAATCCAGAATTGCAACTTGGGAAACCCATTCCGTCACTCAAGAGTACCATACTCGGAAAAGAGATTCAATTTGGGTACTACCAACTGGCTTGGGAGACGGACGAAGAAGGCGTCCCGCTTCCTGACTCCCCTCCAGCGACGGAGCATTTGGCGTGGAGGGCATCTGGGGATGCTCTCTACGCAGTATTCTACCACCAAAGTGGCGAGTGTCATTTCTGGAACAACGACGGCCACACTGGGAAAAGGAACGGCGCGCCCAACTCGATCATCGATGAGCTACACATTGCAGTCAGCAACCTAGTCAATGGAATCAAACATTGACTGGGACATATATATATTGCTCGGTATATAGATAAAAAACCACGTAGCCTCTCGGCCGTAGAAAACGCTCCAGAGAGGGAGACGGGAGCAGGGCGTGCGCGCGCTTTAGACATTAGTCGTCGGTGGTGTTGTTGTCGTTGTTGTTGTCGTTGCTGGCGTGGTAGTAGTTGTCGGTGGTGTTGTTGTCGTTGTTGTTGTCGTTGTTGGCGTTGTTGTTTTCGTTATGGGTGGCCGAACCAGGTCTCTGATCTCTCGATTCAGGTCGGCCAGCACAATAGGCCGCTTGTAGCCCTCCTTCAAACACGCGTTTGGATTGGTGGGAACCTCCTTGGTGTTCATCGGACACGGCTGTGAGCACAAGTGCCTCTCCAGTAGTCCCCACGGTATTTCAGTTCTCCACGGGGCACATCGTTTGTAGCAACGCATGCCAAATGCGGTCCTGCCATTGGCGAAGCCTGGAATGGGCGTGAGCAGGTTGAAGCCTGCGATGCTTCCGGTCATGTTTCGGGTGAAGAATGCGGCCTCGTGTGCCGGTAACAACTCGTACTCGCCGCCACACGCAATGGGCGTGAAGAGGAGTTCGGTGCGAGAGTTGCTAGGGCCGTACCACTGTGTGCAAAGCTCATTATTGGTGGTTCCACCGCGATTCGTGTCCTGTCGTCCATGCATGCAGTCCGGTCCCCATTCGTCCTTGCATGCGCGGTCAAAGTTCTTGCCATCGTACGACACCGTCCATCCACATTTGACGGCGTCTGGACCACGGCCCATCTCTCTCTCGTACGACGTGCGCTGACACATGTTACCCTGCATCGTCTCGGTTGTCTCGCCAGTGGGTCTGCCCTGACCGTCGAGTTTCATGGGACAGTTGGCGCGACACACGTAATAACCCTCCAGACTCACGACGAAAGTCGCCTTTCCATTTGCGTCCACCATCTGCGTCATAACCTTTCCGTCGACCGGGACTGTCCTCTTGGCGTCAGTCGATACATACTCGTCAGTGAGGAATAGCTCGCTATCGGCGTTCGGGAGGACCAGGTACGACGAGAAACCTGCCTCGCATTGCTTGTAACAATTCTGTTTTCCGCCCGGGCCCACCGGCTCTGCCACATACGGGGGAGGGCACAACTTTTTTACCAGCGCCGTAGCTTCGGCGGGGGAGACCGACTTCGGCAAGTCAGCCATGAGAGTGGCGTTAGCTGTGTTTCCAAAGGGTACCGACGAGCGCCCCTGTTTGAACTCGGGAGATATGGCTGGCCGGTAACCGAAGCCGCCGCTGCCAATGGGGTCGAATGGATTGACCTGCTGTCGTGGTGGCGCTGGCAGTTTGGGAGGGACGGGTGAAACTGGTGGCGACTTGATCGTCGTCGTCGTCGTCGGTGTTGTCGTCGTTCTCGTCGGGGGTGGTGTAAGTAGGATCGTCGGATCGCTCAGTTCGCGATCTGCAGGCACGTCAGGTGGTATGTAGACATTCTTCTCCTCCTCTCGCTTGGCCTCCTCCTCTCGCTCCAGCGCCTCGGCGTATTTTTCGGCATCCTGCTTGGCCTTCTTCTTCTTCTTCTCCTCCTCCTCCTCAAATCGCTTACTCTCCCTCTCCTTTTCATCGGCTGCCATCTTTTCGCCAAAGCGCTTGATGGCGAGAAAGATGAGAACAGTTGCGAGTGCCAATAAACCTCCGAGTATGACCGTGGTGGAAGAGCTCGTTGTCTTCTTTCTTTTTTTCGTTGGCACGTCAATGGACTGTTGCCGCTGTTGCGGTTGCCGTTGTTCCCCGTCGTCGTCATATCCGATTCGACGGCGACTTCTACCACGCGCCACTACCGATCGCAGGGATCGCGGCTTTCCTCTAGGAAGTACATCGACTTCGTCGTTGGCGGCCGACGACGACGACGACGCAATACGCGAAACGGACGACATTATATTATATTCCTGTGAAATGCCCTGGGCGCAACTAATTTACTTTATCAACCGGCTCCCTGTTACGTTCCTTCATCCCCCCCCCCTCCTCCTTCCGTGTCTCGTCGAGCCGATTCCTTGCTACCTCCACATTGATCGATATTTTTCATTTAACCATGTCTGTGCGCGTGTCTCTGTCTGTCTGTCCGTCTCGGTGTCTCGGTCTCTGTTTTATTGATTTTCCTCTTCAACTCGCGCTCACGCGCGATCGGAACAGCTTAACCGCCAGGCCGCCCAACACGGCAATGAGAGCTAGGATGCCGATGAAGACTAGGATGGATGGATAGCGAGGCATCTCGTACGTAATTGGTATACACGTGGCGTCATTTTTGCCAGGAGTTGTAATGCCGGGCGGACACGGCGTCGTCAGCAACACGCACTTCTCGCCAAACAGTTCGTGGCCGGGCGCACACGGCCTCACACAATTACCCATTGCAGTCAGTTGGTTAGGTAACGTGCAAGGCACAGCAGGTCCCGCCGCGCCGAGCTCGAATCTCCGACGAGCAGCGTAGACCCCCGCATCTTCCAAGACGTAGCTCTGGGGTAAAAATCCACCTGCGTTGTCTAATTTACCAGTCTCCTTATCGCGGTTCGTGAGGAATGTGTACTGGTGCTCGAGGTTGTAGGGCATGTTGACCGCCCTCTCCGCGTCAATGCTACGGTCGGATGGCAGTGGGTGGTAGCACAGTGGATAGGTGGTTCCGCCCGTCTGTTGTCCAAACGTGTCCTGCGCCGGCCCATCCGGAAAGACCCAATTCATCACATGCCACTTGTTAATGCACGATGCGCGGCACTCATATCGTGGCAGGATGATGTTGCCATTCTGGTCGGTGGGATTGCCCTTCTTATCCTTTGCGCCCTGTGCGATTGCTGCATAGTAGCCCGGGGATAATTCACGTTCGTAGTTGGCGGGGCACGCCTGCTCGCATGAACCGCCGAAGGGATATGTATTGGGTGGACAACTCCTACCGCTGGCGATCACGGCCGAGTCGGGCACGTAGCTCGGTTTCATCCACACGATACCGTCACGTGAGGCGGCATTCTCGGAGGATGAGACGGCATGAAAGGGCGGGATGACTATGGGACGACATATCACCATCTCTTCGTCGTTGCTGCCGCCTGCTACTGTCGCCCTCTCGTATCCAGGCCATTGGCCGCATCCTCGCTCGGCGCCTGGTCGAGTGAGGAACTTGAAGATGCTGCCAGTGATCGTGTCGAGTACCGCCGCCATTTTATTTAATTGGCGTATGTGTGTACGTGCGTGTTGGTGCTTGCGCTCTCTCCTTTTTTTTCTCTCTTGAAAATGCGCTTGGCCTTGGTCAAAAAAAAAAGAAAGAGGCAAGGCGAGATATGCTCGCTCACAATTTTTTTCTCTACCTCTCTCTTTCCCTCCTTCTTTTCCTCACGGCGCGAGGAGAGGTCGAACAGGGCACTATCATTTTCTGATTCCCGCGGCTCGCGCGCAATCGGCGGATGCGCGGTTGAGAGTTCGAAGTGGGGGGGATGGAAGATTTCGTAAAGACGACGCATGTCGGGTTGACAGTGATGGCCCCGGCCCGCGCAAGGGAGAGGGGAAGCCCAGAGATTGAATATACATTATATATAATACACCCGGCGTTTCTTCGTCTGCCCCATTTTTCTCCCTCCCTCTCTCTACCCCCCCTCCAGTCGTTCGTCCCCATAGGGTGGCGGCATATGGTTGAATCTTCCCCTTCTCCTGACGCGTGTGTAAATGGACGCTACCGCGTCTCTGAGTGGTGGTGATGGCGACTATATCGATGATGACGATGAAGTGATGGCTTCCCTGTGGGAGATCTGGAAAATGCCGTTACAGAACAAACGGGTGCCGCCAGGCGTGGTGAAGCGCGATATCGCGCCTCCTTACCGAGTCACTCACCTTAGTTTATCGAGTTGCCAATTGAAGGGCGCGCTCCCTCCCCAAGTGGGACAACTCGCGTCTCTCCAATCCCTCAATCTCAGCGGCAACGAATTGACGAGTCTCCCTTCCAAAATAGGACTTCTCTCTTCCCTTCGGAAGTTGTACCTCAGCAGCAACGCATTGACGAGTCTCCCTTCTGAAATAGGGCTTCTCACTTCCCTCCGGAAGTTGTACCTCCGCTCCAACCAATTGGTGAGCCTCCCTCCCGAAATAGGGCGTCTCTCTTCCCTTCAGAAGTTGTACCTCAGCGGCAACGCATTGACGGGACTCCCACCCGAGATAGGAGGCCTCTCTTCTCTTCGGATGTTGGACCTCAGCCGCAACGCATTGACGAGCCTCCCGATCGAGATTGGGCACCTCTCTTCTCTCCAGCGGTTATTTCTCGACTACAATGCGTTGACGAGCCTTCCGCTCGAGATTGGGCAACTCTCTTCCCTCCGGCGACTTTTCCTCGACTACAACCAATTGGCGGTCCTTCCTTCCCAGGCGGGTTTGCTCTCTTCTCTCGAATGGTTACATCTCGACCACAATCAATTGACAAGCCTTCCGCCTGAGATAGGACATCTCTCGTCTCTCCGGTTGCTGCATCTCAGCAACAATCGATTGGCGAGCCTTCCTCCTGAAATCGGCCATCTCTCTGCTCTCGAAATAGCGTATATCGCCTACAATCAATTGACGAGTCTCCCTCCCGAAATGGCCCATCTCTCTTCTCTCCGAGAGTTGTATCTCGACCACAACCAACTGGCGAGTCTTCCCTCTCCTTCCTTCTTCACTGCCGCGAATAATAACTTCCCTTCCCTCGGTGAGATATGGCTCGTCGACAATTGCCTGATTACCCTGCCCTTTCATCCGACTGGCTCACCCCGCGTCGTTGTATGCACGCAGAGACTCCCCGTGACACTGAATGCGTGCTCATTTGACATTATTGCCGGCGACGGCGACTCACTCTCGCCGTCGGCTTCCTATTCGACGGTAGACGACTTTACCCTCCATTTCTATGACGACAGCGGCGGCGGCGGAAACGAGAGGAGGAGTACGATGCAATCGGAAGAAAGTTGCATTCATATTGCTGACAGAAACCGCCTTGCGTCGAGATGGCTGTTCTTCCGACGCCTCCTCGACGCCGGTCTCTCTGAGGCCCACTCGGGGTACGCCGATCTCTCTCCCTTCTTCTCCCTCCGACTCGGTCGCTGCCTCGTCGATTATTTTGAGGGCAAATCCGTTCAAGTTTCCTCGCTCTCAACCCGGGATTGTCGCGACCTCGTCGCGCACGCCGACTACTTCGGCCTCGGTGACACCCTCCTCTTCTCCTTTTGCACCACCAAACTCAAGAGAGATGAAGACGGTCAATGTGCACCATCTCTCCCCTCCAGCCATACAATGTAAACCATTTGCGTTGCGAAGAGGAGCTGTATCATTGTTTTATCTTAGCTTCGATTCAACAGATGACTGAGACTGCCGATGCCTGTCAGTGGCGAGTGTGGGACATTAGCCGCGAACCCCATGCCCGCTGGTGGAGGGTTATATGTTGGTGGTGGTTGGTATTGGTATTGTTGTTGATGTTGCATATCGGGCGGCACGATGTCTTGTTGTTGTTGCTGCTGCTGCTGCTGCTGTTGTTGCTGCTGCTGTTGTTGTTGCTGAGTGGGATCGGCGGTAGCCGCAACGTGAGCCTCCTGGGGAGGGGATGGCTGGGCGACGATTTGCTTCTGCTGCTGCTGGGGTGGCTGGCGACGCTTGTTTTCTGCGTCCTGTTCTTCTGCCTTTTTCTTCTTCTGCCAAGAGACCAGTAATATGATCACTGCCACGATCGATAGCGCCACCACAATACTACCGCCGATGAATACAGTCGAGTGTTTCTTTACGAACGACATGATTGACTTGTCTTTATCTGCGGTGGTAGACGACGGAGTATCCTGTTGTTGCTGTTGCGGTTGCTGTTGCTGCTGTTGCTGTTGCTGTTGATGTTGTTGTTGCTGCTGTTGTTGCTGATTGGGCGGTAGTTGATAGCTCGCGTCGAATCCAGGCGGTGCAAATGTACCCTGAGAAAAGTGGTGATTGTCTTCGTGTTGTTGTTGTACTTGTGCATGGGACAATTCGGCAAGATTGGCATTTGGCGGTCCTCGTGCTCGGCGGTCGCGTCGATCCCATCCATCTCTTCTTTCTCCTCTGTCGTCTCGATTGCCGTTCCCACTAGAGGACATTTCGCCATCTTCGTGATACCGAGACGACGATCCATCACCATCTCTTCTGCCATGCCTCTCGCCACGCCACTCCCCTCCATCGTCTCTCCCTCCATCTCTATCGTATCGATGTCGGTCGCTGTCGTGTCGGCGACGGTCCGATGATAATGACGACGCGTATGAACTGCTCGTGCGAGAGCCCGATAACGATCCGCCATCGTTATTGTCATCTTCTCCCCTCCTCCTGCTCCTGCTCCTGCTCCTACTCTTCCTATCGTGTTGCGCAGATGAAGAAAATGAACGTGACGTCGACGAGGGGCGGGAAGCTGACGACGACAGTGAAGAGGAAGAAGAGGAGGAGGAGGAAGAGCGAATGGGCTTTTGTTTGTCCACATTAGTGGTGTCTGGCGTATCGGCGGCAACTCCTCCACCTCCACCTCCACCACCGCCGCCGCCGTTGGGCGCATTGGCGTAAATCTCGCTTGGTGTGCGTGTCTTTTGGTTGGCCTTCTTGGTGATGTCGGCCGTGATGTTGGGTTTTAGAATGCGCCTGCGCTCTTCCTCTTCTTCCCGACGGCGTTCCTTTTCGCGGCGTTTCTCGTCCCTTCTATCCGACTTGCTCTTGCCATGGCGTCTCGTCATTCCGGCGCCGTCGTTGTCGCCAGCGCCGCCGTCGCTACCAAGAAGTCCGCCGCGGCGCTTCGCTGTACCACTAGAGGACGATGACGAGGATGCGGTGCCTTTCAAAGCCTCTTCAATGTCGCGCAGTGCCTTGCCATAGTCCATTCTCCTTCTTCTTCTTCTTCTCTCTCCCTTTTTTTTTCTATACCTCTTTATATGGGCCGATTTGGGCCCGGCACGCGCTATTTAATAGGTGGGGCAGGTGTGTGCGTTGTGCGAGGTTCGCCCCCTCTCCACGCAAGGCAACTAAACCAACCACAGCAATCCCTTTTTTTGGGGAGGGGATGGGATGTGGATAACCTAGCGTCAGTGCTGCTGTGAATAGGGAGAGAAGAGTGCGCGTAGTTGAGACTATGTGCTTCCCTCTCACGCGCGTACTCCGAGGATGGGATGATGTAGGTTTAGGGGGTTTGGGGGCTTTCCGATTCTGGTTCAAAAGAAGGAGTGAAAACGCAGAAGGAGGTGTTGCGCACTTTTCTTATGATGGGATCGACGTCCCAAGACACTCCGCCGGGTATCTCTCTCGCGCGAACCACACAGGAAATGACCAAACTCTTTCCGTTTTTCCTTTCATTCCTCTCGCTTCCCCCTCGCCGGTGTCCAAATGTAATCTCCCTTCTTTATATTGTCCTTATTTTATTATACACGTACAATGACAATGAATATACCAGCCCTTTCCTGTTGGTTGTGTCACCAAAGTGGTGCGTCCTTTCCACCGGCAGTAGTAAATAGCCGCGTGGGAGAGTTTATTGCTGGCTTTCTAAGTGTCGACGATGATGATTTGTCGATTGACCGTCGTCTCTTTCGACGATGCTCGTTGACGGTAGTTGTAGTCGCCACCGCCATGCGATTCTCGCCATTGCCACCACCGTCGTCCTCCTCCTCCTCCTCCTCCTCCTCCTCTCCTTCCTTGCCATCTTCGAGTTCAAATACGGTGATGGTGTTTCGATTGGAATGTGTGAGGTGATTCCCTCGAGGGAGAGAACGATGACGTGCGTGTAGTAGAGCAGCAGCTCCTGCGATCTCTTCTTCGTCGTCGTCGCATTCTGGCGCTGTCGTTGCTGTCGACGATCGACTACGATGGGGGTATTGTTCTTGTTGTCGTTGTTGCATCATCTGCTGTTGTCCGCCGGCGTGACGCCCGTACAGATAACACAATACACCAAAGAGCCATATGAACGAAAATGCGTAGAGTAGTACGGCGCCGGCAATCGAGAGTAGCACCCACGGGGGCAGTGATTCAAATCCGGCCTTGGTGTTGGTCAACATGGTTACCAGTGACGCTTGGAGGATTGGCGTTTTTTGCAAAAAACGTCGGGTCTGCTGCTGCTGCTGCTGTTGCTGCTGCGATTCGTCGCTCCTCGTCATCGCAGTCATCATCGTCGTCGTTGGTATTGCTGCGCTTCCCTCTCTGCCACCCTTGTTATCGCGACGATGTAACATTGGCTTATCGCCGGCGTCTCTCTCTTAAAGGAGAACGACCCCGAAACCGAAAACGAAACCGAAAACGAAAACGAAAAGGGCGATTGCGATTGCGATTGCTCGCTCTTCTTTTTTTTCTTCTTCGCTCCTCTTTTTCTTTTTCTGCTTCGACTCCTGTAGTAGTCGCGCGTCTCCCTCTCCTCCTCTCGATGATGGGCTGTCGTCGGAGAGGTAAGGGCGCGCGGAGCCGTCAGTCAATCCTACTTTTTTTTCGTCTTCTTCTTCTCCTCCTCCTTTCCTTCACACACTCCTCCCCAAATGGGGCAGAAGAAATGTGTGAGGGAGAGAGAGCAAATAAATACGAAAACTGGGGGGCGGGGGTTTGCGCAAACCCCCCCCCCCGCGTTTCTCTGCTGCTGTGCGGCAGCTGCGTCCCGTCGATACATGGGTATGATGAGATGAAAGGCGCGCGTATGTAGAAAGGGCGCGGGTAGAGGAGAGCGGGCAAACAACCGGAGCGCTTCTTTTCTGTCGGGGCGCCGACTTCGCGGAAAAGGAGTGTTGGGGGGTTTTTTTTTTGTTTTTCGATCCGCGATAGATGAAAAACTCAAAACGGGCGAGGGAGCCAATTGAATCCACCGCTCCGCCCAGGCTCGCCTCCCAGTTGTACCTTCACGTCAGTTAGGTTCACACATACAGTTTGCTCCCCATCTACACCCGGGACTCTTCTTCTTCCCTCCCTCCCAACAGACAGACCAAGCAACAACACCCACATATATAATGGCAACTGTCACCGCTCCTGCCGCCGAGCCCAAGGTGGACTTGAAAAAGTATTTGCGACCCGATGTGGCACTCATGGCCGAGGCTGTACCCCTTGTTCTCGCCGCCGCCAAGGAACAGGGCTTCAATCCCTTTGCGACATCCAGCAAAATCAACGTGGGAAAAACGTGGTCCGGCATGCATCCGTTACTCGCCTACCGCAGCGTCAATAACAAGCCCGGGTTCTTGACGTTCCAAATCGGCTCGCTCAAGAACCCCCTCGTTTGCGACAACGGCATGAGCGACGGTGTTCATCACAGCGGCGATGCCTCGACTCGTCCCACGCCCCAAGAGGTCCTCGATACCCCCGGCGGTAAACTCGACACGCTGCGATCCTTCAAAATCGACCTCAGTTGCTATCCCGTTGAGCGTGCGGCAGTCGAGGCGATCGACGAGCTCGCTCCCGATCTGATTGCATCGTGCCTGAGTTCAGACGGAAAGAAGAGGAAGTACAATTTTCTTTCGGCGCTCAAGCTGAGAGATACCGACGACGACAATGTGTGCACCTTTAAGATCAAGGTCTTACTGGAGTTGCCCGAAGAGGAGTATCGACGCCATGGATTACGCAGCCGCGTCACCAACTTCTGGAAGCCACTCGAGTGGGACGAGAAGGACAATGTGACCAAACGAAGACCGCTTACCCGAGACGAGATCGATGGCATGCAGGGAGTGCCCGTGAGTATATTCGCGACCGCGTCGTTTGCCGAGCTCGGTACGGCTCCGTCGAGTATGCAGGCCAAATACGTGGCTCCCGATCTTTATCTCGTATCGGGTGGCGGCAGCGCGGCCGTTGACCTGGCCGAGCCCACGGCCATTGCGAGCGTGTCCGATATCATGAACGGCCTTTCGGGTGCACGGGTAACCATAAATACGCTTGGAGGCGCCAATGATGTTGTACCGTCGTCGTCGTCGTTGGTGGTGGCGCCACCAACAACTGCTATTACCGCCACCTCCGACTCTGGCGCTGCTACAGCAGCAGCAGCCAAAGAGGAAAGAAACGACAATCGCGACTTGTCATCGAAGCAACCTGCTGCTGCTGCTGCTGCTGCTGCAATTGCTGGCCCTTCTGTCGCCAGCGATGGGACGCCTCCGTTGGTTAGTGATGCAGATACGACCGCTGCTCAGCGTGTCCCGAGTGGCGCGCTGTCGTTCCAATTGGAGCACGACATTGCAATCGACGACGAAGAAGAGATCGTGGTTCGTGCAACGGAGGCCAAGAGGGCACATGAAAACGTTCAAGAGGGCTCGCCAGTCGCCAAGATCATGGCGACTGCAATGGCCAATGGAGCGGGCCCAGCGCAATTGCTGAGAGATTTGGACGATGACAGCGACGGCAACGCATCGTTGTCCTCGGCCATCGCCCCCACGTTGACTATGCCCGTCGAATAAGGAGAGGGGCGATGATAAGAAGAAGACATACCAGCCGCACTCTGAAAAGAAAGTCGGCTTCACCAGAAAAAAAAAATATAAACCATTCCCTCTTCTCTACACTCCCCTCGTGCGCCAAACCCACCTCCTTCTGTCTCTATATGCCCACTCGCCACCCACGACTCCTCAGAGGGAGGGGGTTCAGTTCTCGCTGAGGTGCGGCCTTCAGACAGCATCCCTGTCTTCTTTCAATCGGCCCTTAGTTTTGGCTCGTTTATTGAAACCACCGCCCATGGAATTCAACGAGTACGCGTCGGCAATTGTAGGCCCCTTGGCCTTGTTGTTGGGGCTTGGGGCTCGTTTATCTCTAACGCGGTGTATTTTTTTTAGGTACGCCACGAAGGCGATCCGCACGCTGTTCCGGTTGGGATTGGGACTCACTGTCGCGCATGCAGTGTTATCGGTATTGTTCTTGCTGGCTGGCGTCACCAGCAGTGTCGGTACGCTTTCATTTTCTTTAACACTGCCCTCCCTTGAGGGAAAGTCACACACACACACACCTAACCACGAGGCGCGAACGGCAAACGGTTAATACTCTACCTCGCCTTTTTCCTCTCAGTTACCAGACCCTGGATACACGAGACGACAGACACGGGCGTGGTCAATAGCGACACAGTACGTGCCTCCCAATGGAGGGACAGCAAAAAAAAAAGGGGGGGTCACGTGTTTTGTTGGGTTCTCTCCTCTCGGGAGGCAAGGGAATGAAGGCCTCTTTTTTTTTTTGCAAAAAAAGGAGACATTCTAACTCGGGTGTCTTTGGCGGACGGTGGCTTTTGTCTAACGCGTGGGCGCCAGTAGTACTGGACGACTGAATTGTATGTGACAAAGTTTAACCGGCGCATCAACGTGTACGCCGTTGTAACAAACCGTCCCGGTGACACTTCTGCTGCTGCCGCCGCCATTGCTGAGGAGGACCAACTCAATGAGTTCACCTTTCAGTACTCGGTGAGCGGACGGAGAAGGGGCGGCGATGCAGCCGTTGATGACTACTCGCCGATTAAGATCAAGTCAAATGAGGAGGCGACAGCGACAGTATCCTGTCGCGGAGGCAGACATGATTGCTATCCCGCGTTGATTGTGACCATTCCGTACATCGATTACGCATCGTACTCATTTAACATCACGGCGAAGGATGTCATGGGAAAGGGATACCCTGCGATCCACTACACCTTTGTGACTGCGAATGCCAGCTTCACGCAGTTTGAGATGTGGCTCCGTCTCCTCCTCTCAGCGTCGACACTGGTAGTGATAATCTTGATACAGGGACTCGCACGGAAGGATTGGGCAGTTATTGAGCAAAGATCCGTCTTGTTCCTTTTGCTCGGTCTGCTGGGCTACAACAACCCAGCCTTCCCATTGACTGTGCTACTCGACGGAGGAGCCATCCGATCCTTTTTGGATCAGACGGCGTCGTTGTCATTCCTTATAGCGATTGTATTCTTCTGGTTCTGGATCGTCACGTTCGGCGCGATTAGAACAGCAGGATCCCAGTTACAGACATTCCGAGCATTCCTGCCCAGATTTATCGCGTTCTGGATCGCGGCGGTGTTCATCTTCTTTTGGACCGAGCTGCAGATTAGAGATGCGGGAGCGAGCATGTACAAATACTCAGATTCCGGCGACGTAATAGTGATGCTGTTATTCGCGATTTACGTCTTATGGCTGTCGTACATCGTGTCGAAAAACGGCGGACGCTACATCCCCTTCCTCTCCCTACGATTCCTCGGTCTATTCACGGTCTTCGGGGTCATCTTCACAACCCAATATATCGCTGCCGTTTCTGGCGGCATTGCTCAACTGCTTCTCGTGAACATCTACGCTTACACCGCGGCCTTGTCTCAACTCCCCTCCAAAGACTCTGGCACAGTGGTGGTATCGGAACCCGACTGATTACTGGGACACGCGCAGCATCATAACCCCCTATTCGTCTGGAACGTGGTAGCGCTGGAACAGCTGAAGCTGTAAAATAAATGCCGTTAAAGACGACAGCACACGCAACTCTCAGCCCCACGGATTGCGTCTCTCAGCCTCACCGCGCCGATCGATTGAACCGATCGAGGATGAAGGCCGATGTGGGCTTCGGGCAAAGAGAAGAGAGAGAGGGGAGACCCTATATGTATATGCGTGTATTACATTTGTATATTACTCCCTTGGCGCTGAATCCCGTTTCACCTCCGCTCCGCTGCGATGCTCTTCCCCCCACCGAAGTGTGCTCCGTCATATTCGTGTCGGTCCCTATTCATCGCCGTCGTCTTCATCATATTCGCCATCCTCCTCATCCTCCTCCTCCTCCTCACTGTCCTCCTCCTCCTCATCGTCGTCACCTTCGCGAGCGTGCCTTTGCACTAGTCCAGGGGGGTGGTGGGGTGGGGAGTAGATGGAAATCAGCTTCAGTAATCCCCTGCCCTTGTTGATGATGTTGTGCCATGTTCCCATTGGTACGAAAATGGCGGATCCAACACCGAGTCGGCGCATCGCGTCGAGTCTGTTCTTTCTCGCACCCATCTTGACCACGCCTCTTCCTTCTTGGACAATAAGGATCTGATCGGTTTCTGGGTGGCGCTCCAGGCCGACCTCGTCCTCGATGCTCATGAGCGTGGATTGCAAATATTTTCCCGTCCAGATCACATTGCGGTAGTTGCCATTTGCATCGGATGCCGATCCCAAGTTCAAGACCAGTGGGGGGCTCCTAGCTCTGCGGCGACCAGGCGGTTCCAAGCTCAGGGCCATAGGCGGGCTCCTATCTTTGCGGCGACTAGACATTGAGACAGAATGGAGATGAGAGTCGTCGGTGATTAAAGAGGGGTAAGGGTAAGGGTAAATGGACAATTGAGCTCGCGTGACGATGACGACAAGAGAGAGAGAGCGAGCGAATGTGTATATGTGGGCGTGCACGGACGAGAAGGGCCGCCACTGTCCTATTATATTTTCTTCTTCCTCTGCTCTCTGCCTCTTTTTTTTCCGAAAGGAGCAGAGCAGAGAGGGGCCTTCAAATTCGTCCAAAAAGGACCACACGCACGAAACTCCTCGCCTACCACCACCACCACCACCACCCCTCCCTGGGGTTGGAATATATATTTTATTTGGAACGAAACTGACTGAATGGTCTTTATTAATACTGTGTGTGGGGGGGGGGGGGGTGGATCGCGGACGAGCAATGGGCGCGCTTCACTGGGTTCCGTTTTTCTTTTACACGTTTCGTTTTCGATTTAGCTCTCGTTCTCGCTCTCGCTCCTTCTTCTTCTCCAACTCGCCGTACCACCAGGCGATAACTCGCGGGTGGGCCTTGACAGAGTCGAGCGTGTAGCCCCTCCACGCCACCGAATCGAGGGAGGGGAATCGAGATATGGCCACGTAGACCTGTCCATTGCTCATGTGGTTGGACAAGTTCAAGTATCCGTACGTGAGTGTCTGTCCCTGGGCCGAGTGAATGGTTTCGGCCCACGCGAGTCGCAACGGAACGGCCAACATGTACATGCTTGCCTTTGGTCTGCGGTGGACACTGGCAACCTCAATCTGCATGCTCGACGGCCTCATGTGAACTCGTTTGCCATTTACGAAACGCACAACGGGCCATCGCGTCAAGTGGATGACGTGGGCGTAACACGCCCGGTTTACGAGTGAGGCATGGTCCTGGCCGTGGAACATTGCCATCTCATCCTTGTACGAGGACACCTCGTGAAGTGGACATGTCGCGGGACATGCCAAATGAGACGTGGCTGGTGTGTGAACGTCCATCTCATCTTCTTCTTCACCTTCAGCATCGTCGTCGTCGTCATCGCTGTCATTGTCATCGCCGTCGTTGCCGTCGCCGTCGAAAATGGATGAAATGGCGTTTGTATTGCTGATTACAGCCGTAATTCTCTCCTTCTTCCTCCTCTTGGACGATCGCCAATGGTGGCCGTACTCGCGACCAGTTGCAAATCCTACCACAACACCCCTCAACCCATTAATGGGTCCACCGGGCATGTTCACCGTACACACGACTTGTGCGCCCATCTTGAGGTGCAGAAAGAAGGGCGTTGTTATTCGATGTTCAGCGCATGCCGTGAGTAACTGTTCCACGCGCCTCGTGTTGCTACTCACGCTGCTATTGTGCTGATACCATATGCGCCGCTTTCGATAGTCGACTGCGCGGTTGACGCGGTTGTTCATTATGATCGCCTCTTGTTTCATCTGGTGATCACATAGGTGGTGTTCGAAGAGATGCGAGAAGCTGTCATTACCGAGCGCCGTGATGAGTGCGGACCATTCGCCGACAATCTCCACGTACTGGCCCTGGTAAGATTGAACGTCGCCATGCAATCCGATCAATTTGGCGAGATTTTCTTGCTCCACCGCGGCACGCATGGTGTACAACATGGTGGGCTCGATCTTTTCAATGTCCGGCACGCCAGGTCTCGCTGCCACGTACTCTCGCTTGAAGCGCTCCACGGTCATCTGCCTCGAGAGCATGACAGCCTGAGTGGGTCCACTCAAATTGGCGACACGCACCTCGGCCAGTATGTCGTTGAAGGCAGAGTCACCCGCCTGTCGGAATGTCTCATCCAAGATGATCGTCTCAATGTTTGCGTCTCGCCACTCGGGCAGCTCAAACAGCAGAGGTATCTTGTCCAATTGGCCATTGTAGAGCTTGAAGAGAGGGTCGTCCTTGGTGATCACAGGTGGGAGTTGGAAAAAGTCCCCCACCAGAATAAGCTGGACGCCGCCGAATGGCAGCTCAGACGTCCTGGCGCGCTTGAACAGAGCGTCGATATTGGCAAAGTAGGTCGGGTGCATCATGGAGATCTCATCGATGATGCAGACCTTCATTTCGCGAATGATACGCCAGGCCTTGGGTGATATCCTCTCGGGTAGATCGCGGAACATCTCCACGGTAGAGTTAATCGTGCGCCCGCCGACGTGCAGACTCGCCGCCATGGCCGTCGTGGCAGTGATGGGCCATTCGAGCGTGGCAACATCCTCGCCCAACAGTCGAATGATCTCCTCTCTCAGCTGCGACACGACGGCGCTCTTACCAGCGCCGGGGATGCCAGTGAGGAAGATGGAGGGGCGGTCGGGCGCGAACACGCGCTCCAGGAAGTACGCCTGTTGTTTGTTGGGTATGAAGGCACCAGCTGTCGCGAACGCTCCTCCTCCTCCTCCTCCTCCTCCCTTCTTACTCGATTTCCGTGTCTTCCTCTTCTCGTCCTTCTTCTCATCCAGATCAAAAATGGTTTGTTGTTTCTTCGGCGCCATGACCGTTGACAATTGAATGCCATCGTCGACGACAATGGCGGCGGGGTGGTTCGCATGCGATTCCCTTCTTTTCCCTTCTCCGCTTCGAGTTGACACACTGCCACCACCACCACCACCACCACCACCACCACCACCACCACCACCTCCGCCGCCGTTCTCCTCCATCGACGACGTTTCCTTCAGTTTACGTCTCTTGCCACTAGGTGGGTAATAGCGATCGACGCGACGCGAGAGAAGATGTTCATCGTCTTCCTCCTTAAACAGCCGCCGATGAAGCTGTAGTTCGCGCGCGTCATCCTCCTCCTTGTCCTCCTCGTCGGCGCCGCTCGTGTAGACAATCTCGTCATCGTCGTACTCGCTGTCGACACCATCGCCGCTACTTTGATCGCCGCTGCCATTCCCTTCTCCATCATCACAGCCTCCATCATCATCGTCGTCGTCACCGCTCTCGTCCACCGTGAGATCAAAGAAGCGCGTGGACGATGTGGTGGGCCTTGTGCGTTTCTTGGGGTTGCGCTTCTTCTCGGAAATGGTATTCGGTTCTTGCTGGGCTGTGTTACACGTCGGGGTCGCCATCATCTCGACCGCGTCGTTCATTTTGGCAAGGGAAGGAGGAGACCACTTGCGCGCAAATGAGAGAACCCCTGCGCGAAAAGGGGGAGAGAGAGGGATTGTTCTTTGCCTTGACCCGAGGCTGGTATTGAATCGAGTGACGCGTCACTCAAGGTCGGACTGCCTTGCGCGTGCGCGCGCGCTTTCCCCTCCTCCGTCAAATCACTGGCTGCGTGAAGCCCAATAAAAAAAAAAGTGGGGGGAGAGCGCGCGCTTTCGGCTCAAAAAAAAACTCTTTGCGGATTATTTTCTTCTTACTCCTTTTGCTCTCTCTCTCTCTCTCTCTCTCTCTCTCTCTCTCTCTCTCTCTCTCGATGTACTTGCTTTCTGCAGCAGACATGGGGTCGTTGTTGCAGTTCTGCGCGCGCGGGTGGATCCGTCAAAAACGAGTGATGTATATATATTTACAAAGGGAGCTTAGTGTTGAGAGTAATCGGACACGTCGAACTGCAATGGAGCTTGATGGAAGTAATCGACCTTTTTGAAGAGAGGATGGATGATGCTGTGATCGGTACGCCTCTTTGATCCAAACAAGCAAACCACGCCCATCGTGAGGATAATGAGTATGAGAAACACAATTTCATCCAAAGTGTCCTGAATAATCTGTGCTGGGCTGCCTTCTGTGAGATTGTTGTTGTCGGTGTCGTGTTGTTGTTTCCTGTACTTTTTTTCTCGAGTTCCTGGTCCTCTGGAGTCCAAGGGCGTTTCAATAGGAACAACCGCCTCCTCTCTTTGTAAAATGAAACCGGCGCATTGATGTGACATTTTTGTTGTTGGTGTCTGTGTGCGTGTGTGTGAGAGCCAAAATGAAGGGCACCCCAAACGATGGACGAGTGGGGGGGGGGGGGGGGGGGGGGGGAGAAGAAGACCCGCCGCCACATTCCTCCTCCCTTATCCTCTCCTCTTCTTCTCCTTCTCCTTCCTTCTCCTTTAGCGCCAAGTGTGCATGAGAGCCTCCTTCAACGTGATACTTGGTAATTTGGCGCGAAAACTCTTGCACTCGATGCGGACGCCGCCGTATGACCTGGATGTGCCCGCGTCTCTGATGGCCGATACTTTGTACGCCGATGCGGTTGTATTGAACGCGTTGAATATGACCACTCCAATGGCGTAGTTACTTGGGATGTGTTTACGCGAATACTTCCTTTGTCGCCACGAATGCCACTCGGTGTTGTCGCGTCGATTTCTCGGATCATTCATGGTGCGAAAACTCGTGAAGATGGACTTTGCAATGGATCTCAGAGGTCTTGCGTCGTGGCCGTTTTTGTTTGTGATGAGCATTGGTTCGAACGAGGGGAGCATCGTGTACCCACGGCCTCCACCGTCGTCGCCCTCATCATCTTCTCCACTGCTACTGCCGTTATCCTCATCCTCGTCCTTCTCTTCTTCGTCGTCGTCGCGCGTCTTTGTAATGATCCACCCAATGTACGTCACTGGCGATGTGCCTTCGTGTGCGTTTGCCTTTTTCTGCAGATAGTCGACCACCTTGTCGACAAACGCCTCGCTGAGCCCGCTGTTGTCACTGGAAGAAGAACTGCTACTGCCGCCATTGCTGGTCGTCGACGACGACGACGACGACGACAATGATGACGATGAGGACGACAGGGTGGGGGTGGCTGTGGCTGTGGAGGGTCGAGCGAGTAGAGCTCGCTCGATGGCCTTCGGCAAGCGACGGCTGCTACTCTTTTGTGCTCCGGCGCGCGAACGCGACGATGATGTACGATGACGACGGCGATAGTGGCGACGGCGGTCCTTATTGCCACTCTTTCCCTTTCCCTTCAATCCCATCGAACGCGAATTCTCTCCCCTCGGATCCAGCGACGATCGGATCAACTGTGCTTCCCTCGGTATGGCCCTGAGCAAATTCTCGTGCGCTCGCGCGTCGTGTGACATGAGGCGAGTGTGGAGGTCGATGAGGTGAGATGCGCGTGCACGTGAGAGGTTCAATAGATCGGTTGCGTCCTTAGTCTCATTGACTGCGTCTCGTTCAATGATGTCGATGGCTGTTGCCTTTTTTCGATGGTGACGAGTTCTGCCGCTCCGGTGGCGGCGATGACGATGTTTTCTCGGCGACGATGGCATTTTGTTTCTTTTTTTTTTATCCTTCTCCTTCTTTGCACCCAAGGCAAGAGGCAATAGCGGTTGCGTCTAGCAGCACAGCCATCCCCCTTCAACTTCAACCTTGCGTGTGTATATATAGGCCTGTCGCGACGCCGATTGGCACATCGAACTTTTATATATATATATTCGGTTATTTCCCCCTCTCTATCGCCCTCCTGCGGGAAGCACGGCGAAAGGGCAATCCGTGATCGATTGCAACCTCTAGCCCCGTCTCAATCAACTCCGTACACACATACACACGCGCGCGCAAAAGATTATCATCAAACCCACTCCACGCCGTTTCCCCTTGTGGTATACACGGGTAAGAGCCACAGTAACGGTCGATCGCCAAACACTTGATACCACCGGTGAAGCGGCGACTTGTAAAATGGAGAAACGGTAACGGTGGCGGCGGCTGATTCTTCTGGGGGGAGGGGGGACGGCAGTGATGACGATTTGGCGGTGGTGGTGTGACGATGGCGACGGCGTGTATTGGGCAAGGTCAGTGCAGCCGCGTGTTCAGTCCCATCGCATTCTCGTTCTTGTTGATGCTGATGCTGCTGCTGCTGTTGCTGCTGCTGCTGCCGTTGCTGTTCCTCTTTTTTTGCGGCGACTACCAGTTTGGCGGCGGCGATGCGCATATTCGTCTTATACTGCTCTGTCGAATGCATCATCTCGAGAGTGGTGCGGTCGCAAATGAGGTTGAAATAGAGCGAGCGATAGAGCACTGGCGCAAGTACAATCATCAACCCTATCACCGATGCCATGATCATCGACAGCAATGCCACTGTACACGCCATGCGCCAGTCCGCCACCATCGCCTCCATGCTCTCACTCGCAGCGTATAATTCAACGATGCGCGCCGCAGATGCCGCCACTGCAATGGCGCACGCGGTGACACTATAGGCCAGGAACAAGAAAAAGTACTTGTAGTTGGCGAAGCCAATCGGCACATCGATGAACCCGCAGTGGTGATCGAATGCGAGGATGCACGCGCCGATTCGATTGGAGTGTTGCGCGCGCAGCGGCTGCGCGGCTAGGCACTGTTTGCAATATTGGTGTGAGGGTGATGGGGATGGGGATGGGGATGGGGATGGGGATGGGTATGGGGACTTGGGGCCTTCAGCAGTAGGTACGGCGATGCTGGTGACGTGTAGCAATGCAAGGTGGAAGGATGTAACCACGCCTGGATCGCTTGCGGCGGCGCGAAACATGGATATGATGGCTAGGGTGGCAATGGCTATGGTGGAGAGGAGCGCCATTCTATTGGCCACGTTGAACACGCCCGTCGCAATGAAAATGGCGTAGCCGGCCATGTAGACGATCAGTATCAGTAGCGGTCTGGGTCGCAGATACCTCATCAAAGAAGAAGAAGAAGAAGAAAAAAGTGACATGTAGGAGCGTCTGCGTGACACTCTCTCCTTCAAATCGCGCCCCTCCTTCATCCGGTTGAGAGCGGCGAGTGAAAATGAATGAGTGTGCGGGGGGG
>JBAZUA010000012.1:0-20046 GCA_041661645.1 Minisyncoccota bacterium
GGGGGGGTGGTGGTGGTGGGAGGAGGGGGAAAAGGCGCGTTAAAAGTCGACTTGGTAGGTGAATTGAGGGTGGATGGGCGAGCCTATCGAGTCGGAATCGGTCGTGAAGATACCGAAGCCGGAGACGGGTGTGTGACTGTGACTGTGTCGACGTGAAATTGGCGCGGCGAGGAGGAATTGCATGACGAAGAGTTGCAAGTCGGGATGACACCGGCGTACGTGATGGAGTCCTCAAACGCCTGATTGCCGTCGATGGATTGTCCACGCTCCCAATGACAATCACGCCCAACATCGATGCACCGCCGTTGATGTTCACGGTTTGGGAGAAGGTGACGACGGCGGAGAAGGTGACGCTAGAGGTGAAGAAGACGTTGTTGTTGAACGTTACCACCGCCACGTAATGTTACCGCCGAAACTGACGGGTCCGCTGAATGTGATTAGATTGAGCGTGTTGAAGACGACGGACTCGAGGAAGGTGACAACGCATTGGAATACGACGCCTCTTTGGCTGGAATCTCACCGCAACATAGTACGGAGATTTATATATATATATATATATTGTCCAGACGGATCAAGAGTACCCTTGACTTATTATTATTAGTCCAAATTCTATCGAATGACGGTGAAATGGAGCATAATTGGAATAAATAATAAACACGCCCATGCGCTCTTGGTCCGTCCGTACAATACACATACGTTCCAATCAATTCTCTCCTCTTTCGAGTTTGGCGACGCAAAAGGCGTAGAGGAGGGTGTCGGAGAGGCCGAAGTAGTCGGCGTGCTCGACGAGATCGCGGCAATCCTGGGTTCGGAGGGAGGACACCTGAACATCCTTCCCGTCAAAGTAATCGACGAGGCATTGGCCGAGGCGGCAGGAGAAGTAAGGGGAGAGATCGGCGCATCCGGAGCGGGCCTCGGAGAGACCGGCGTCGAGGAGATGTCGGAAGAAGGGCCATCGCCTCGCCAGGCGCTCCCTATCGACGATAACAATCGCTGCCTTGTTTTCCTCGCCGGTATCGTTGTAGAAATGGAGGGTATAGGCAACCGCCACCATCGCCGAGGAAGAAGAGGGGGAGGAGGAAGAGAAGGGCGATCCATCCACATCCATGTCGCTATCCACATCCATGTCGCTGTCATCGAAGGAGTAGCACGCGTCCAGTGTCACGGGAAGTCGCTGCGCGCCAATCTCGATGGTAACGGAGACGGAAGAAGGAGGAGGTAGGGTAATCAAGCAATTGTCGACGAGCGACATCAATTGGAGCGAAGGGAACCTTCGCTCCTTCGTCGCCGTGTCGTCGGCGGAGAGTAAAGAGGGAGGGAGGCTCACCAGTTGGTTGGCAGTGAGATCCAGTCTAACGAGAGAAGAGAGACGTTCGATCTCGGACGGGATGCTCTTCAGTCGATTGCTGCTGAGATTCAGCACTCGGAGGGAAGAGAGGCGGCCCATCTCGGGAGGGAGACTCGTCAATTGGTTGTCGTCGAGAGACAACTCTTCAAGAGAAGAGAGGCGGCCCATTTCAAGGGGAAGGCTCGCCAATTGGTTGGAGCGGAGGTATAACTCTTGGAGAGACGATAACTGCCCCACCCCAGGAGGGAGGCTCGTCAAACGGTTGTTGTTGAGATGCAGCCGTCGGATAGATAGGTGGCCCATTACAGGAGGGAAGTTCGTCAATCGATTGTGGTCAAGATTCAACCAGTAGAGAGAGGAGGGGAGCCCCGTCTCTGACGGAAGGCTCGTCAGTTGATTTGAGGAGAGATCCAACACCTGAAGATAGGAGAGACCTCCTATCTCGGGAGGAAGGCTTGTCAATCGATTGTCGCTGAGATGCAACACTCGGAGAGAAGAAGAGAGGAGGAGGCTCATCTCGGGCGGAAGGCTCGTCAATTGGTTGTGGTTGATATCCAACAATTGGAGGGAGGAGATAAACATTACCCCCCTCGCCGTTGTGAAGAGAGAGGACGGAAGGCTCGTCAATTGGCAGTTAGAGAGACGCAGCGCCCGGAGAGACGCGAAGCGGGACAGAGACAGCTCAGGCGGAAAAGTCGCCAGCGGATTGCCGCTGAGATGCAACCGCTGGAGAGAGGAAAGACATGTCGCATCGGGCATAGTTGTCAATCGATTATAGCCGATATCCAACTCTTGGAGAGGGGAAGAGAGATGCCATGTCTGAGGAGCGAGGCTCGTCAATTGATTGTGGCTGATAGATAGCACTTGAAGAGAAGGGAGCTGTCCCGCCTCAGGCGGAAGACTCGTCAAGTGGTTGTGGCTGAGATTCAAGAACTGGAGCGAAGAGAGCTGTCCGATCTGGGGCGGAAGGCTCGTCAATTGGTTGGTGTTTAGATTCAACGAAAGAAGGGAAGAGGAGAGGTTGCCGATCTCAAGCGGAAGACTCGTCAGTTGATTGTGGCTGAGGTACAACTCTCGGAGAGAAGAGAGTTGGCCGATCTGAGGAGGAATGCTCGTTAATTGGTTGAGGCTGAGATATAACACTCGGAGGGAAGAGAGAAGCCCTATCTCAGGCGGAAGACTCGTCAATTGGTTGCCGTTGAGGTACAGCTGTTGAAGAGAAGAGAGTTGGCCCACCTCGGAAGGGAGACTCGTCAATCGGTTGTGGCTGAGGCTGATCGATTGGAGGGACGTGAGCTTTCCCAATTGAGGCGGCAGAGGGCCTTCCAATCGACAATGGGATAAATCAAGGTGGGTGACTCGATGAGGAGGCGATGGGTGCTTTGCCACTCGATAGGACGCGATCCATTCATCGGCGCTCGTCCATCCGTGACTCTCCTGAAGTGAAACCTTCCACACCTCCCAAAGAAAAGCCAGCACGCCGTCGTCATCGTCGTTGGCGTCGTCGGTGGTGGTGATCGGAAGCGCGTCGGTGATATCCATCGATGTACACGGGGCGGGGTGGTGGAGAAGGAGCACGACGCGTGTCGATGGGTGTTGACCGACGTGTGTTGTGAGTGGGGCGGGGTGCAGAGCCAAACTACCTGCCTCGAGATTGCGCAGAGTGAGTGAGCGACTGACTGAGCGTGCGGGTAGGTAGGGGCGGAGGGAGGATTGCTAAAAGCGCGCCAAAATCCTTCCCTTTTTTTTGGCGCGCTTCTCTAATGGGGCCAGCGGGTAGTACAGAGAGAGAGATATATATATACACGCGTGTTCCAATCAATTCTCTCCTCTTTCGAGTTTGGCGACGCAAAAGGCGAGGAGGAGAGTATCACGGAGGCCGAAGTAGTCGGCGTGCGCGACGAGATCGCGACAATCCTGGGTCGAGAGCGAGGAGACGTGAACGGGTTCCCCATCAAAATAATCGACGAGGCACTGGCCGAGTCGGAGGGAGAAGTAGGGAGAGAGATCAGCGTGCCCGGAGCGGGCTTCGGAGAGATCAGCGTCGAGGAGGCGCTGGAAGTAGGGCCACCGCCTTGCCAGACGGTCCCTGTTGGCGATATGAATGGAACTGGAGGAGGGGGAGTGGCGCGTCTTCCTCTCGTTGTTTCCACCCTCTTCTTCTTCTTCTTCTTCTTCTTCTTCTTCTTCTTCTTCTTCTTCTTCTTCTTCTTCTTCCTCCTCCTTCTCCTCGTCGGTGGAGAAATGAAGGATAAAGTTAACCGTCGTTGAGGAAGAGGAAGATGATGCGCTGTCGTCAGCAATATCGGAATCAAACGAACACGCACTCAGCGTCACAGGGAGTCGCTGAGTGCCGATATCGACAGTAAAGGAAGCGGAAGAATAATAAGGAGGAGGAGGTAGAGTAATCAAGCAATTGTTGACGAGCGACATGCAACGGAGGGAAGAGAACAGTCTCTCCTTCGCCGGCGTAGGGAAAAGGTAGGAGGAAGGAAAGCTCGTTAATTGGTTGGAGCTAATATCCAACTCTTGGAGGGAAGAGAGCCGTCCCATCTCAGGAGGGAGGTTCGTCAATTGGTTGAAGCTCAGCCCCAGCCATCGGAGAGAAGAGAGGTGTCCTATTTCAGGCGGGAGGCTAGTCAACTGATTGTGGCCGGTATTCAATGCCAAGAGAGAAGAGAGATGGCCCACCTCAGGCGGAAGGCTCGTCAGTGCATTGTGTCTGAGATCCAATGTCAGGAGAGAAGAGAGACGTCCGATCTCGGGAGGGAGGACCGTCAATTGGTTGTCGTCGAGATCCAAATGCTCGAGGGAAGAGAGATTACCCACCTCGGGCGGAAGATTTGTCAATCGATTGGAGCTGAGATTCAGCGATCGGAGGGAAGAGAGTGAACCCACTTCGGAGGGAAGGCTCGACAATTGATTGTCACTGAGATCCAGCTGTTGGAGAGACGAGAGGCGTCCTATTTCTCCCGATGGGAGATCCGTCAATCGATTGTAGCTGAAAACTAGTGTCCGGATAGACGCGAGCTGTCCTATCTCGCGAGGGATACTCGTCAATTGGTTGCTGCTGAGAGTCAACTCTTCGAGCAAAGAGAGATGGCCTATCTCGGGCGGGAGGCTCGTCAATCGATTGTCTCTCATCTCCAATCCCACGAGAGAAGAGAGGCGACCGATCTCAGGAGGGAGGCTCGTCAATTGGTTATGATTGAGATGCAACGTCTGGAGAGATGTGAGCCGTGCCAATTGGGAGGGCACAGGACCCTCCAGATGACAACACGATAAATCAAGGTGAATGGCTCGGTAGGGGGGAGGCCATGTATTCTTTACTACTCGAAGGGGAGTGATCCATTGGCCGAGTCTCCCCTCCTCCTGAACCGATGCCTTCCATCTCAACAGGTAATCCAGCACTTCATTGTCATTGATAGTGTCATCGATATCCATCGATTGGGGGCAGGAGCGAGGCGCAGATCCAAACCCCCCTCTAACCCACTCTGACTTGGCTCGAGAGATCCGTGCACGATTGAGTGTCGTCGGACGGCAGGAGGCGAGTTTTCGTTTTGTTTTGTTTTTGCTTGTAGGAGGGCAGATCAAATACACGGAGGCTGCTACAAGGAGAATCCCCCTTCACGCCTCTCCCTTGTCTTCTTCGCCGGCGATGCCATTTCTCGAGAGCGATGCGAGTTTGGTGGTGCAAAAGGCGTGGAGGAGGATGTCAGAGGTGAGTTCAAAGTAGTCGGCGTGTTCGACGAGATCGCGACAATCCTGGGTCGAGAGCGAGGAGACGTGAACGGGTTCCCCATCAAAATAATCGACGAGGCATTGGCCGAGACGGAGAGAGAAGTAGGCCGAGAGATCGACGTGTCCGGAGCGAGCTTCGGAGAGATCAGCGTCGAGGAGGCGCTGGAAGTAGGGCCACCGCCTTGCCAGACGCTCCCTGTTGGCGATATGAATGCAACCAGAAGAAGACGCTGTCGTGTCCCTATCGGTTTCACCTTCGGTGTCGTTGGTGTAGAAACGAAGGGCAAATTCAATCGCCTCCTCTTGGGTAGTGGAGGAGGAGGAGGAGGAGGAGGAGGAGCAGGAGCAGGAATCGTCATCCACGGCGGTATCAAATGCAAATGCATCGAGTGTGGTGGGTAATCGCTGCGTGTCGGTGTAAATCTTGACGCAGGAGGAGATAAGGGAGGGAGGAGGGAGAGTAATCAAGCAATTGTCCACGAGCGATATCAAACGAAGGGAGGCTAAACTCTCTGCAGTAGGTGGGAAGGAAGCGGAGGGATAGCTCACCAGTTGGTTGGAGCGGAGATGTAGTTGTTCGAGAGAAGAGAGTCGACTCATCTCGGGCGGAAGGCTCGTCAATTGATTGTGGCCGAGGTTCAAGTACGCGAGAGAAGAGAGGCGCCCTATTTCGGGAGGGAGGCTCGTCAATCGATTGCTGCCAAGAGTCAACCACTGGAGAGAAGAGAGATGGCCTATCTCGGGCGGGAGGCTCGTCAATTCGTTGTCGTCGAGAGTCAACCCTTGGAGAGAAGAGATGCGTCCTATCTCGGGAGGGAGGCTCCTCAATTCGTTGCCGTCGAGAGTCAACCTTTCGAGAGAAGAGAGGCGTCCTATCTCGGGAGGGAGGCTCCTCAATTCGTTGTGGTCAAGAGGCAGCCATTGAAGAAAAGAGAGGCGTCCTATCTCGGGAGGGAGTCTTGTCAAATCGTTGTGATCGAGGCGTAGTTCTCTGAGCAAAGAGAGATGTCCTATCTCGGGAGGGAGGCTTGTCAATTCGTTGTTGTCGAGAGCCAATTCTTGGAGCAAAGAGAGATGTCCCAGTTGAGATGGGACATGACCCTTCAAACAGCAACGAGACAAATCAAGGCGAAGGACTTGGTGAGGAGGCGAGAAATAGCGGTTCACTCTCTCTGACGCTAACCATTGGTTAATGCGAGTCCATTTACGACTCGTCCGTAACGATGCCTTCCATATTTCCCACAGGGAAGACATCGGCACTTCATCGGATGTGGTGATATCCTCCATCACAAGATAGTGTATATATATACTACGTGAGAGGAGGAAGGGAGGGGAGGGGAAAGTGACGGAAGATGGGCTCTGGCGCGCGGGGATAGGCGCGTTAAAAGGGGTCTTTCCCTTTTCTTTTTCAATTAGCGCACTCGCCACACTATTGCCCACCCCTCCCTCCTCTCTCTTACTCGGCAGCAGACGACAATGTCGCTGTCGTCGTTGCGGCAGTCGTTACGGCATCCAACGCCGCGTTATCGCTCTTCCTATCGGTGACAATGCGTATCACGCGTGTTGCCTTGGGCAAGAATCGCTGCGAATGCAATAGGTCACCTACGCGCATGTCAAATCGCTGTGCAATGGCATTGCCAGGTAAGAGCCCGACCAGATTGGACGCACTGGAAACATAATCGCCTAGCAAATTCAATTGAGGCTGGCTCAGTCCTGATGGATGATGGGTTTCTGCCTCAGCACCTGTCGCCGTGCGTTTGATCCGCGTCGGTCCTTCCAATTGGATGAGCGCAGCGAATGCGATGACGCCCTTGAGTGAGCGGAAGCTGTTGAACAGCTTCGATTGTCGCTCCGGGGTGAGCGCGGGTGAGTCGCGCACCAGCTTTGCATATATGGCGTTGTAGCCGGCCTCTTGGCAGGCTTCGTGCGTACACGGGCAAGATTCTGGCGGCGGCGTAGGCTCGGCGTAGTTACCCTGTCTGTACAGCATGTCGAACAAGTTCGACCACGTCTGTAACATCCACACGTCGCCGATCGCACGGGTATGTGACTCCTTGCACTGCCAGAACACGGGTGTCATGCACGGCCCGAGATTATCGCCCTTGTGTGCCGAGTCCCCGGCGATGCCGATGCTGATGCTGTCCGTGCGCTTGACTGCCGCCATCGGGTTGACGTAGACATTGCCGAACCAGTGATACAGCAAGTCCTGTTCAAGCCAGTAGTGCGTCTTAATCTCGGGAAACTGACTACTCACCGTTTTTTTCGACTTCTCCGCGAGGGGAGACCGAACCACGAAGAAGCACTCCTCCACGCCTAGCACTTGCGCCATGCTACACACCGCCCTCACCGGGTCGATCTTTGTGGATTGACTATTATCGAGAGAGTAGACAATCAGCATTTTCACCGCCTCATCAGTGCGCCGCTTCTCATCGGCGGCCAATTGCAACGGCGATGGCGACGACGACGCCTCATCTCCGTTTTCTGCCAATGGGATTTGCCCGCGAAATCCCTCCTCGTCGTCGTCATCCAACCTCATTGCAATGCCCGTCGCCGTTGTCATTGATGTTGTCGCGACACTACGGGTGGGCGACAAAAAAGCGGCGACCTCACGGGGACTGGGCTTCCTTTTTGGTGGGTCCTCCCAAAAGCGCTGATATTTCTGTGGCGAGTGGACCGCCTCGAGCTCCCATACGCGACGCATTTTACGATTTTACGTGTCGAATACAAACCGAAGAGGATACTGGGAGAAACCACCTTCCCCCAGGCAAGCCAAAAAATGATGTACATTGGAACTTTTTCTTCTTTTACGATCAACGAAACTCGTAACGCGTCCCCCCCCCCCCTCCTTTCCTTTCCTTCCTTTCGTGCGCGTGGGGAATATGCATATGGATGTGCGTGAGGGGGACAAGGGAAAACAGAAAAGAAAAGTGCACCCCACCCCCTTTTCTTTTCTTTTCTCTTCTCTTTTCTTTTTGAAAGAGAGGAGGATGGGCGCGCGGCCCTCCTCGCGCGCAAGGTGAGTTGCCTTCAAGCGCCGCTTTCTTTAAAAAAAAAAGAGGGGGTGCACTTTTCTTTTCTGTTTTCTGTATCCCTTTTTGGGGGAGGGAGGGCAGGGGTCGAACGAGAGCCCGCAAGACATGAAAGCGCGAAAAAATAGTCCAGCCGCTCGGCACGCGTGTCCTCTCCTTTTTTTCTTCGTGGCATTCGCCCTCGCTTTTCCAGGCACCCTCCGCCTGCCCCACCCACATTCACTCACTCACTCACTCTGCGCAATCTCGAAGCGGCAGTCGGCTCTGCACCCCACTCCCCCATCCACGTCGGCAAACACACCACACGGCGGGTGTTGCTCCTTCTTCTCTTCTTTTCCACCACCCTGTCCCACGCACATCGATGGATATTACCGACGTGCCCACCGACGACGCCAACGACGATGACGATGGCGTGCTGGCTTCTCTTTGGGAGGTATGGAAGGTCTCGCTTCAGGAGAGTCACGGATGGACGAGCGCCGATCAATGGATCGCGTCTAACCGAGTGGCAATGTACCGATCGCCTCATCGAGTCACCCACCTTGATTTATCCCATTGTCAATTGGAAAGCCCTCTGCCGCCTCAATTGGGAAAGCTCACGTCCCTCCGATCGCTCGACCTCAACGGTAACCAATTGACGAGTCTCCCTCCTGAAATGGGACGTCTCTCTTCTCTTATGGTCTTGACTCTCAGCAACAATCAATTGCCGAGCCTCCCTTCCGATATATGCGGTCTCCCTTCTCTCCTGGCATTAATTCTAAGCAACAATCAATTGGCGAGCCTCCCCCTTGAGATCGGACGTCTCTCTTCGCTCCGACGTTTGAATCTCAGCCACAATCAATTGACGAGTCTTCCGCCTGCAATATGCAATCTCTCTTTTCTCGAGCTGTTAATTCTTGATCACAATCAATTGACGAGTCTTCCGCCTGAAGTGGGACATCTCCCTTCTCTTCAAGTGCTATCTATCAGCCACAATCAATTGACGAGCCTCCCTCCTCAGACATGGCATCTCTCTTCCCCTCTCCAAGAGTTGGATATCGGCTATAATCGATTGACAACTATGCCCGATGCGACGTGTCTTTCCTCTCTCCAGCGGTTGCATCTCAGCGGCAATCCGCTGGCGACTTTTCCGCCTGAGCTGTCTCTGTCCCGCTTCGCGTCTCTCTGGGTACTGCATCTCTCCGATTGCCAATTGACGAGCCTTCCGTCCTCTCTCTTCACAACGGCGAGGGGGGTGACGTTTACCTCCTCCCTCCGATTGTTGGATCTCGACCACAACCAATTGACGAGCCTTCCACCTGAGGTGAGCCTCCTCTCTCCTTCTCTCCGAGTGTTGCATCTCAGCGACAATCGATTGACAAGCCTTCCTTCCGAGATAGGAGGACTCTCTTCTCTTCAGGTGTTGGATCTCTCCTCCAATCAACTGACGAGCCTTCCGTCAGAGACGGCGCTCCCCCCCTCTCTTCGATGTTTAGATCTTGACTGCAACCAACTGACGAGCCTTCCGTCAGAGACGGCGCTCCCCCCCTCTCTTCGATGTTTAGATCTTGACTGCAACCAATTGACGAACTTCCCTCCTGAGATCCCCACACTCTCTCTTCTCCAATGGCTGTATCTCGGCGACAACCAATTGACGAGTCTCCCTCCTGAGGTGGGGCAGTTATCGTCTCTCCAAGAGTTATACCTCAAAGGCAACCAATTGGCGAGCCTTCCCCTTGAAATAGGACGCCTCTCTTCTCTTGAAGAGTTGTCTCTCAACGACAACCGACTGACGGGTCTCCCTCCCGAGATGGGCCGCCTCTCTTCCCTCCGAGTGCTGAATCTCAGCAGCAATCGACTGAAGAGCATCCCGTCCGAGATCGGACGTCTCTCTTCTCTCGTTAGACTAGATCTCACTGCCAACCAACTGGTGAGCCTCCCTGCCTCTTTACTCTCCGCCAACGACACCATTGAAATTGGCGCGCAGCGACTTCCCGCGACACTGGATGCGCGCTGCTTCTTTGATGATAGCGACATGGGTATGGATGGATTGCCCTCCTCTTCCTCCTCCCACCCCTCTTCTTCTTCTTCTTCTTCTTCTTCTTCTTCTTCTTCTTCTTCTTCTTCTTCTTCTTCTTCTTCTTCTTCTTCTTCTTCTTCTTCTTCTTCTTCTTCGGCGATGGTGGCAGTGGGTGCGGCGGCGGCGGCGGCGACGACGGCGGTGGTTGCCTATACCCTCCATTTCTACAACGATACCGGCGAGGAAAACAAGGCAGCGATTGTTATCGTCGATAGGGAGCGCCTGGCGAGGCGATGGCCCTTCTTCCGACATCTCATCGACGCCGGTCTCTCCGAGGCCCACTCCGGATGCGCCGATCTCTCCCCTTACTTCTCCTGCCGCCTCGGCCAATGCCTCGTCGATTACTTTGACGGGAAGGATGTTCAGGTGTCCTCCCTCCAAACCCAGGATTGCCGCGATCTCGTCGAGCACGCCGACTACTTCGGCCTCCGCGATACCCTCCTTCTCGCCTTCTGCACCACCAAACTCAAAGGAGAGATGAACATGAGAGAATGTGAGACGACGGCGACAGTAATGTCAGCTGTCGATGTCTCCGCTCCCCCACAGTCACCCTGAGAGCACGGGGACCTACACCGACGCCCTCGTGTTCAGTCCATTGTGGAAATGATGGGTTGACTGGACTAGGCGTGCGTGTATATATGTATATGTACTGTGTGGAATGTAGGGTTGCGTACGCAAAGTCTCCATTAATATCTCGCCTCTCTTTTGAGTTTGGCGATGCAGAAGGCGAGAAGGAGGGTATCAGAAAGGCCAAAGTAGTCGGCGTGCTCGACGAAGTCGCGACAATCTTGAGTTTGGAGGGGGGAAACTTGAATGGGGTTGCCCTCAAAGTAGTCGACGAGGCATTGGCCGAGTCGGAGGGAAAAGTAGCGAGAGAGGTCGACGTTTCCCGAGCGGGCCTCGGAGAGATCAGCGTCGAGGAGGTGGCGGAAGAAGGGCCATCGCCTGGCGAGGCGATGCCTGTCGGCAATGCGAATACTGCCGGGCGAGGACATTGTCGTCGTCTTCTCCTCGTTTCCATCTCCTTCGCAATAGAAATGAAGGGCAAAGTCAGCTTCTGTCGAAGAAGAGGAGGAGGATAAGAATACATCCATATTCATGGCAGTGTCATCAAAGGAACATGCGTCCAGTGTCGCGGGCAGTCGTTGCGTGTCAATTAGGACGGTAAAGGGAACAGAGGGAGGAGGTTGGGGGGTAATCAAGCAATTGTCTGCGAGAGAGATATAGCGAAGGGAAGAAGGGAAGTTACCTTTCGTCGTGGGTGGGGGGAAGAAGAAGGAAGGAAGGCTCGTCAACTGGTTGGCGCTGAGATACAACGACCGGAGAGAAGTGAGACGGCAGACATCAGAAGGGAAACTCGTCAGTTGGTTGCCGCGGAGATGCAACTCTTGGAGCGAAGAGAGGCCGGTCATTGCAGGGGTGAGGCTCGCCAATTGGTTGTCGCTGAGATTTAGGTACTCTAGAGAGGATAGCAACCCCAGTTCAGGCGGAAGATACGTCAATTGATTTTCGCCGAGATACAGTCTCCGTAGGGACGCGATCTGCCCGATTTCAGGTGGCATACTCGTCAATCGATTACCGTGGAGAAACAGCTCCCGGAGAGACGAGAGATGTCTTATCTCTCTTGGGAGGCCCGTTAGTTGATTGTAGCTTAAAAATAGCGTTTGGAGAGACGCGAGCTGTCCTATCTGGGGAGGTATACTCGCGAGTAGGTTTGAGTCGAGATTCAACCACACGAGAGAAGAGAGATTGGCAATCTCGGGAGGGAGACTCGTCAGTTGATTGCATCCGAGGTCGAGCGTGTGGAGAGATGTGAGCCACCCTATCTGGGGAGTGAGGGGACCCTTCAACTGGCAACCCGACAAACTAAGGCGAGTGACTCGATATGGAGGTGATCGAGTGACAAGACATCGACCGGACTTGATGAATGCGTCGACGCTTGTCCATCCGTGACTCTCCTGCAGCGATGGCGTCCACACCGCTTCCCATAGCAGGGAAACCAGCGCTTCTTTATTATCTTCGCCGAAGGTACTACGAGTGATATCCATCAGGTCTGAGTACGAGTATTGTCCAGACGGATCAAGAGTACCCTTGACTTATTATTATTAGTCCAAATTCTATCGAATGACGGTGAAATGGAGCATAATTGGAATAAATAATAAACACGCCCATGCGCTCTTGGTCCGTCCGTACAATATAGATTTGTATATATATATTATGGATGGAGAAGGGCGAAAATGTCGATGTGGACGGAAGCGAGATGTAGGCTGGAATAACGTCTGGCGCCGTGTTGAGTGTTGGGCAGAGGGAGGAGGAACGACCATTTTCTTGGCGCGCGCGCGCTCGCGGGGGAGAAAAGAAAGCGCGCCAAAAAGAACCCCCCCCTTTTCTCCTTAATTGAATGTACTGGTGGTGCTCTCTCTTACTTCGATCTCTTCTTTGAGTTTGGTGGTGCAGAAGGCGGCGAGGAGGGTGTCAGAAAGGCCAAAGTAGTCGGCGTGCGCGACGAGATCGCGACAATCCTGGGTCGAGAGCGGGGAGACGTGGATGGATTTCCCCTCAAAGGTGTCGACGAGGCATTGGCCGAGTCGGAGGGAGAAGTAGGGAGAAAGATCAGCGTGTCCGGAGCGGGCTTCCGAGAGACCAGCCTCGAGGAGGCGTCGGAAGTAGGGCCACCTCTCTGCAAGGCGATTCCTATCAGTGACACGAATGTAACCTGGCGATGACACCGGCTTTGCCTCGCTTTCCCCTCTCCCGTCACTGTCGGTGTAGAAACGAAGAGTGAATTCATCCTCCACTGAAGGGAGGGAGGGCGGCGGCGATCCATCCGTAGTGGTAGTGGCATCAAATGAGCATGCGTTCAGTGTCACGGGGAGTCGCTGAGTGCCGACATTGGTAAATGAGACAGAGGGGGGAGGCAGAGTAATCAAGCAATTGTCACCGAGCGACATCAATTGGAGGGAAGGGAGCATTCTCTCCTTCGTCACCATGTCGGTGGTGAAAAGGGAGGAAGGAAGGCTTACCAGCTGGTTGGAGGCGAGGTTCAGCACTCGGAGGGAAGTGAGGCGGCCGATCTCAGGAGGGAGGCTCGTCAGTTGATTGTGGTCGAGATACAGCCCTTCAAGAGAAGGGAGGCGTCCTACCACATGAGGAACGCTTGTCAATTGGTTGTTGTTGAGATGCAGCTCTTGGAGAGAAGAGAGATGGGCCATCTCAGGCGGGAGGCTCGTCAATTGGTTGTGGGCAAGACGCAGCACCTGGAGAGAAGAGAGACGCATCATCTCAGGCGGAAGACTCGCCAGCCGATTGGAGCTGAGGTCCAACCACCTGAGAGAAGCAGAGAGAAGCCCCAGTTCAGGAGGAATGACCTCTAGTAGATTGGCGTTGAGCTCCAATTGTTGGAGCTCAGAGAGCTGCCCCACCTCGGGCGGAAGACTCGTCAGTTGGTTGTGGTCGAGACGCAACCAACTGAGAGAAGAGAGAAGGCCGATCTCAGGAGGAAGGCTCGTCAATTGGCTGTGGCCGAGGTGCAACTCTTGGAGCAAAGAGAGACATCCCACCTCGGGTGGGAGGCTCGTCAGTTGGTTGTCGTATAGATCCAACTGTTGGAGAGATGCGAGCTCTCCTATCTGGGGAGGAAGGGGCCCCCCCAATTGGGAATGGGATAAATCAAGACGAGTGACTCGGTGGGGTGGAGAGGAATCGAAATGCAATTCACTTGACGCGACCCATTGGTCAACGCTCGCCCAGCCGCAGTCCTGCAACGGCACCCTCCATCCTTTCCAAAGGGAAGTCAGCACTTTGTAGTCACTGGCGGCGATTTCCATGATGTGGTTGGGGGGCGGCAGAAGGAAAGAGTGCGGCCGTCGCGTGACTGTGCTGTTGACGTGGATTGGATTGAATGGGATGGGAGGGGAGGCGAGAAGAGAAGACGCGAACAAGCCAAATCTTCCTCACGGATCGGAACATATTCTTCTCTTTGGTTGGATTCGGGTTTATATTTGAAAAGGAGGAACCCGTCGTCGAGGAGGGTGCGTGGGCGAAGGGTCATGTAGTGTATGCTATGCGTTGTACCACACCCCCCACGCCCCCCCCCCCCCCCCCCCCCCAATTGTGCGCGCCTAGGCCACGCGTAGAATGGTCAACTGTGCACCCACCGCGGTACTACCTCCCGCGGTCGGCGTAATCGTAAGTGCCACTGGATTGCCGACTGGGTTATGGATACTGATCACAGTGTTGGGGATTGTAGTGGTGAAGAGGAATGTGTTGACGATTTGGGACGTGCCGGTCGCGCGACCTGCAACGGACGGTGGGTATTGACCTCCGGGAGTGCCATTCAACACCAGTTGTCCTGCCTCGGACACGCTCACCTGGAACGAAATTTGATACGTTCCAATCGCAGCCAGATTGAACGCACTGGGACTGGCAGGTACACGAGTAATGCCGGTGGCGACAGCCGCGGGCCCATCGTTTGGAAATTGTACAGCTGTTCCGGGGGCTACGGTGGCTGTATTGTCACCTGGCATGACGGCGTAGAAACCCGCGAAATCAGAGACGCCATTCAATCCGTTCGTGCCGTCGATGCCATCGATTCCGTCGGCTCCCTGGGGAATGGTAAAGATGAGATCAGCTGCGGTCGGCGTTCCAACGTTCACAACAGACGCGTTCGATCCGGGTGGGCCGGTTATCGTTGGTCCGATAACAAGCGTCGTTATGAGACCGTTTGTGCGGAGGGTTGGCAATCCAAATACCACGCCGCCGCCGCCTCTAAATTTGCCCTTTCCATTGCACGAGGAGCAGGACTCTTCGCCGCAGCTGCACTTTTCGTCACGCGCGCTCATGTTTTCGATTTCGAAAAAAATAATATACTATGTTCACTCAACTTTAAACAAAGGCACACAGACGGACGCACTCGCTCTCTCGTCGATGGACACACTTGAGCCGAGGTCACAAACAAACGCGGCAAGCGCCTCTATTTTTTCTACCTCCCCTTTTACTCTCTCTCCCCCTCCCCACATATCCGAAGCGTTCGTCGTGTTCTAACGACGATGCCAAAAATGACTCGCGTACTTTTAAGGAGAGTACACAGCGAAGATGAAGGAGGGATGTGGAAATGGAATTCATTGTAACGCTCTATGGGTCTTTCAAAATGGAATCGAGGGGGGAAAGATGGAGGGATGTGGAGTTGCGGTGAGTACGTTTATTTCAATACGGCCGATGATTTTCTGTGTCATTTAGCGAGCGCGAGCGAAGCGGGCAATGGCGCGAGCCGCTGCGGCGCGAGCCGGACGAGGACGGGGAGTGAGGGGGCGTTGCCTGGGTGGGGATGCGACGACGACCTCGAGGACCCTGGAGGGTGAGGCTGGGCGCATGCGATGAGGGGATCTGGGCGATTCAACGACAACTTCGACGACCCTAGGGGCGGCTCTACGGCGAGTGGGAGTTGCGCGGATGGCGTATCCCATCTTGCGGCGGTGAGTCTTGAGCTCGTCGTGGACGTACTTCTTGCGGGCGGAGATGTAGTGACCCTTGGCGTCGTGCAGACGCCCCAGGTAGTCCTTCTTGATGTCTCCAATGTGCAATCTCCTGGCATCGCGGATTTCATGGAGACCGGTGCGGTAGGACTCGCCGCGACTGGCGGTGAACTCTCTGCTCAAGGCTTGGGCGATTGCGCGTAGCTGCTTCTTCTGAACAGTATTGGGTGCATTCGCGCGGCGCCTCCTCTTGGCAGGGATTGGGGCTTGGATGATGGCAAATGACGATGACATTTTTTGTCGTGACGTTTCTCTCTCGAAAATGGTATCGAAAAAAAAAGAGGTGACGTTCGTTCGAAAACTATCTCACTTCCCAACCACGGCGACTTGCGCCGCACCTTTCCAGATGCGAGACCCCTCCAGCGAGGGTGGAGGGATACAACAAGTCTACCCTCGCTTGTTTTTTTCTTGTAGTCATTTTTTTTTCATCGGTCATCGTTTATTTTTTTCTCCTAGAAAGGACAATCGGCAGAGTTCAGAAAGGCCTGGGTGGCGACCACGCCAGCGGTGTAGATGGCTTGGGCGTCAGCGGCTGTGAGGATGGCCTCTGTGTCCCGAATGCCGGTCGGCATTTCGCTGCCGATGGTGTGACGTGCGGCCCTGTTGGTGATCTTGGGCAGATTGTTCTCTTGCATGACTAGGAGCAAGGAGCTGGCATAGTCATCTACATTGTCGATTTTGGTGGTGTTGGCGCGGGAAATGAAGTTGGAGCCGATCGTGTGCTTCACCACTTCGCTGCCCTGGTCGGCGAAGTAGTCAAACGCGTAGACGTTGCGGACACCGCCGTCTATGTAGACGTGGGCCGTCGTATGTATTGTGCTCGGCGGTATACAACAAGGGAACGGTCGAGCTGAATTGGACGGCTTGACTGACCTTCGTCGATGGCGCTGTTTCGGCGTTGAGGTAGGCGAGAGTGCGCGCTCGTTCAAGTCGTAAGCGACTGCAGTGAATGAGATGTTGGTGAAGGCCTTGAGTTGAGCGAGCGTCGCTCCGAAGACACCCCACTTTGCGTACAGGAGACCGTCGATCAGGGGTTGGATGGCGGCGCTATTGACCATACCGTAGCCACCTTCTTGTTCGACGTAGACGCATTTGCGGTGGAAATGATAGCGAACACGCTGAAGATGGCGATGAGAAGTCCCTTCATCCGAGTGTGAGTGAAACGCGGCGGGTGTAACAAGGAATGGGAGTGGTAAATACCAAAAGGATCGAGGGAGCGATCGCGTCATAGCCTCAGAAAAAAATGGACCTAAACCGACCCCCCTGGGAGAGCAAGTCCCCTCCCTGCGGGCGAGTGCCCGTTCGATATTCAGTAGCCTCCCCCTCCCCCCTTACAAGAAATAAACGCCCAAAAATATAATAGCCGTAGCCGCCTTGTATTAAGCTTAACATCATGAGTAGAGGTTTCCAATACAAGGATATTGTTCTGACGGGCAGGTTTGATAAACCGATTGAAACAGTCAAGCGGTTGATTCGCATTGGTCGCGGTAGAGTGCATTCAAGATTACAAAAGGGCGTCGATATGCTCATCGTGGGGAGCAATCCTGTGAGGCGTGTCATGGATGACGCGTTTCGAATGGGCATTCCACTCGTCGATGCAAAGGACTTGTACGACGAATTCAGGTTTTTGAATGAAAAGCGGCCAGAGCAAACACGGCCCGGTGACAAAGTGCGGTCGGCCAAATTGTATGCCTTCTCACCGAGCGTGTACGACTATCCCAAATCGACCATCATCCGCGCCCTTCGCCGCAATGGCGATCATGTCATTAAGAATATCGATGCAGCCGATTTCCTGGTGACGAACGACGCGACAAGTTCGCCTTTGCAAGATACAATCAGCATCCACGACCTTGCTCGCCGTCTGGGCGTCAATCTGCCGTCGGTTGCATGGATCAAGCGAAATGATATTGCATTGAAGAAGGAGCGAATGGAAGACTCTCGCATACGACGCCAGGTTCGGGCATTGAACGGCATTTCTTCTCCATCGCCAACGCGTTCCAACAACAGGGTTAGATCTGCGAGTCGCTACAATGCAACCGCCACTCCGTCGCGCCGCGGCACCGCTACCCGCTCAGTCCGTGGTCTTCTCCCCCTCAGATCCACAGGGCAGAACCAACAATAAAAAAAAACCGTCATTCATCAATATTCAGTAGCCTCCTTCTCCGGACCTTCCGGCGCAACACTTGAACGGACTTGCCAGTTTGAGAGGTAATGATCTTCCTCTCCTCTGATCGATTTGATCAAACATGGCAATGAAATCGGTCCTTCTCCTTGCTTTTTTTTTCTTGCGAGGTCACACTTTTTTGTCAGTCGTCGCGTTTATTTTTTTCCAGCGACCACACCAGCGGTGTAGATGGCTTGGGCGTCAGCGACCGTGAGGACGGTCTCTGTGTCTCGAATGCCGACTGGCATAGTTTTTGCATACAAGAGGCCATCTACCAGAGGTTAGATGGCGCCAACGAGCGAGCCAATTGATGTACCTACCACAGATTTGGGGTTGAACCTATCAATGGGCAGTGAAGAGAGTACATTGAGCACGCCGATGCCTCGACATCGGCGGCAGCTATACCTGCGACGACGAGAAGAAGGACGATGATTGCGAGCTTCATCCTTGTATGTGTGAAACATACGTGTGGTACAAGAAGGAGTGGGAGGAAGGGGACGCGAAAACAGGAGAGCCAAGTCGGAGCCGATCGCCCCACTTTGAGCATATAGCTACAAAAAAACGGGAATACATTTGATACGGAGATCTCTTTTCACTCTTTCTACCGGCTTTTTTTTCGGCTGGCGACTTGGACGGATCCTACCCGAGCGGCGAGTTTGTTTCGGCTGCCCAATGGCCATTGAAATTTCCGTTTATTTAGTTGTCATTTAGCCGAAGCTGAAGCTGGCAGTTGCCAGCTTCAGCAGTGCATCGATTTCTTCGCCGCCGTCTTCGTGCGGACGATGCAAACAACATGCGTCTCCTTGTTGTATTGGGGTGGGCGGCTTGTTGCTGAGCCTTGAAACTCTTGGAATTTTGGCAAGGAGAAGGGGGGAAGGAGAGGAAGGGATAAATACAATGGGCGAGGACGATTTGGGGGATTCAGAGAGGAGGGTCGCAGGGTATGCTTTGCCCTTCCTCCACTGTTGCTGTCGTTGGATCGTGTATGGATTGACGTCGTTGTCTCTCAATAGTGGCTGTTGATTTATGCGACAGCGAATAAGTTTTTTGTTAGTAGACGTTGAATAAGTGCCTGGATTCATCACCAGTTGCTCCTTGGCCATCAGCGTCCTTTCCAATGTTTCTTGGATTCTTGTCATTTGTCGTGGGTCGCTGCTTTGTATCCCCTGCAAGGTTGCAATTGTCTTGTCCATGCTCTTAATCTTTCGATATGGCCATCGAAAGACCCCATTCCTAGTAATTGAGAGGAAGAAAGAATATGTTAGATTTGTTTTGAGTTTGAATGCGCGTTCCAAGCCAATTCATTCACGTACTTTCTGCATATCTTTTTCAAATCGGTAGTACACACCCCAAGCTTTCTTGCCACCTCTATCGTCGTAGATCTAGTTAGTCAATTGGTCTGCGATTTGGCAGATAGGGCAGTGGGGTTCGTACCGTTGATTGGTAGATGAAAATGATCTTGTAATGTTTCCATGTCGATTGTAGGATAGCGAGTTGTCACTCGATGTTCTTCGTGCTGATGCCACTACATTGAAATAAAGGGGAGGAAGTGGTCAGTTATATATTATTTGGTCGTCCTATTCTCTCAATGTTTAGGCGCGGCGGTTGCCTCGTCGATTGAAACGAGCTGCTATGTGGCGTTTAAGGACCTACCGATGGGTGAAACGCGCGTAATGCAGTAAGAGAGAAACAGACGGAAGAATGGAAGAAACGGTGAAATTTATTTCTGTCCTTAGTTGTTGCTCATGTGACACGTACCGGTGATACACGACGAGCTAGTTTCCTTCTTTTCTCTCTCGTAATTTGGATTTGACCCCCAGTAGCAGAGTCCTGCATGTTTGGAGCCCCTGGTCGAAATGTGTGTGTCGGTTGGTGCGTTGCTCGTGGTGGCAGCTTTGGGCAGTTCCAAAAAGGAGGGCTAATTCATTCATGGAATGTGGAGTGGGTGGACTACCGCATCCCAGCGGGCTGGGCCGTGCGCGGGCTGGGCCGTGCGCGGATGTGGGATATGATGATTGGGTGGGGTGTGGTTGTGGGTTGTGCATCCACTTTGCACGGAAAAAGTTGACCTGTATTGAAGGGCCCATTCATTTCTCAAAAAAAAAGTTGACCTGTGCGGATGACCCATTCATTTTTCAGAAAAAAAGTTGACCTGTTTCTGAAACGGGGCCGTT
>JBAZUA010000013.1:0-19717 GCA_041661645.1 Minisyncoccota bacterium
AAAGGGGGGGGGGGGGTGACGAGGTGTAAGGAATCGAACGTCGAATGGGGAGGGTTCATTATCTGTTCTTGTGGCCGGCGATGCGTCGATGAATGGCCTTGAAGGCACTGCTCTTCTTGCTGGTGCTGCCCAGGTAGGCCAGGTGGATGTGCACCAATGTCAAAGGTCGACCCACCACCATGGAATGTAGGTGCGCATGTCATCGATCGGTCGTCGGTGTCTTTTCCGCGTCGCGTACTGCTGCGACGCGAGGAAGGAGGGTTTGCCTTCGAGGGAGGATTTGGGCCGTATATACATATTGAAACCCCGTCAAAAAAAACCAGAGTCGCCTCATTCTTTTTCTTCTTTCTTCGCGCGAACACCTGTTGTCGTCTGTCTCATCCCGCACCCAGTCAGTTCTCATCTTACCCCTCCTCCTCCTCCAACAACCCACAATGGATATCACTGATGAGCACATCGACAACAACGACGACGACGACGACGACGACGACGACGAGGTGTTGGCCTTGTTGTGGGAAGAATGGAAGGTGTCGCTTCAGAAGAGTCGCGGATGGACGAGTGTTGCCCAATGGGCGACGTCGGCCTCAGTGCATCGCCGCGATCCCTTACACCCCCGCCGAATCACTCGCCTCAATTTACGCGGCTGTCTTCTGACGGGACCGGTTCCATCTTCAATCGGCCAGCTCTCTTCTCTCCAACACTTGGATCTCACCGACAATCAATTGACGAGCCTTCCTCCTGAGATCGGCCAGCTCTCTTCTCTCGTATGGTTGTATCTCAGTGACAATCAATTAATAAGCCTTCCGCCTGGGTTGGGCTCTCTCTCATCCCTCCAAGAGTTGGACCTCAGCTCCACCCAATTGACGAGCCTTCCTTCTGAGATTGGCCATCTCTCTTCTCTCCAATACTTGTATCTCAGCAACAACCAATTGAAGAGCCTCCCTCGTGAGATCAGTCAGCTCTCTTCTCTTCGAGTGTTAAATCTCAACAATAACCAACTGACGAGCCTTCCGCCCGAGATTGGCCATCTCTCTTCCCTCCAACGGTTGGACCTCGACGCCAACAAATTGACGAGCCTCCCGCCTGAAATCGGCCATCTCTCTTCTCTCCGATGGTTGTACCTCGGCAACAACCAATTGACGAGCCTTCCTCCCGAGATAGGTCATCTCTCTTCTCTCCAAGAGCTGTACCTCAATGGCAACCAATTGACGAGCCTCCCTCCCGAGATCGGCCTTCTCTCTTCTCTCCTCGAGTTGTGGCTGAGCCACAACCAATTGACGAGCCTTCCTCTCGAGATCGGCCATCTCTCTTCTCTCCAACGATTGTACCTCAGCGGCAACCACCTGACGAGCCTCCCTCCCGAGATCGGCCGTCTCTCTTCTCTCCACCTGTTGTATCTCAACGACAACCAATTGACGAGTCTCCCTCCTGAGATGGGCCATCTCTCTTCCCTCGAAGAGTTGTATCTCAATGACAACCAATTGACGAACCTCCCGTCTGAGATAGGACGTCTCTCTTCTCTCGAGCACTTAACGATCAAACATAATCAACTGTCGAGCCTCCCTCCCGAAATCGGGCGTCTCTCTTCTCTCTGGGCTTTGGACCTCAGTGGCAACCAATTGACGAGCCTCCCTCCCGAGATCGGTGATCTCTCTTCTTCTCCTCTCCACGTGCTTCATCTCATTAACAACCGTTTGGCGAGCATTCCTCCTGAGATGGGCCTCCTCTCTTCTCTCCAAGAGTTGCACCTCAACGGTAATTGGTTGACGAGTCTCCCTCCTGAGATGGGCCACCTCTCTTCTCTCTACCGACTAATTCTCACCGGCAATCAATTGGTGAGCCTTCCTTCCTCCCTTTTCACCACTGATACGGCGACGAAGGAGCGAAGGTTCCCTTCCCTCCAATTGATGTCACTCGATGACAATTGCTTGATTACTCTACCTCCCCCTTCTGTCTCATTTACCGTCAATGTCGGCGCTCAGCGACTCCCAGCGACGCTGGATGCGTGTTCATTTGACAACGCCATGGATGGATCCTCCTCCTCCTCCTCCTCCTCCTCCTCCTCCTCCTCTCCATTTACCCTTCATTTCTACATCGACGGCGATGACAGTGACGAAGGAAGGGGAAGTGAGGCGAAGCCATTGCTGTCCTCCTCGCCCATTCGTATCGCTGACAGGGATCGTTTGGCGAGGCGGTGGCCCTACTTCCATCGTCTCCTCGACGCCGATCTCTCCGAAGCCCGATCGGGAAACGTCGATCTCTCCCCTTACTTCTCCCACCGACTCGGACAGTGCCTCGTCGACTACTTTGATGGCAAGTCCGTCCAAGTATCCTCGCTCTCAACCCAGGATTGCCGCGACCTCGTCGAACACGCCGACTACTTTGGCCTCTCCTCCACCCTCCTCTTCGCCTTCTGCACCGCCAAACTCGAGCGATTTGGTATGAGAGATAAAGCCGCCTGTCTAATATAATACCAACAATCTAAATTGTGCACGTGCGTACGGGTTACATGTGTGTATATACATGCGTGCGCGTGATGTGCCGCGCCCCTGAACCCTTTCTCTCTTTTTTTGGCACACCTCCCCCTCTTCCCCAAGCCGGGCAGTCGGTTCTGCACATCACTCCTATCCGCACATCAACAACATCGCTTGCTGCTATACATATATATACACATACTTGACTCGATGGAGATCACTGCCGCGCGTCCGATCGCTAGCTGTGCCGGCGACGACGAAGTGCTGGCCTCCCTGTGGGAAGTATGGAAGACATCGTTTGGGGAGAGCCGGGGATGGACGTACATTGACCAATGGTTAGCGTCAGAGAGGGCGGATTTCGATCCCCTGGTCCCTCACCGCCGCATTATCAGCCTCGATTTAATCGACTGTCAGCTGGAAGGTCCCCTCCCCCCACAAATAGGACGCCTCACATCCCTCCAGGCGCTGTATCTCGGTAACAACCAATTGACGAGCCTCCCGCCCGAAATGGGGCGCCTCTCTTCTCTCAATGTGTTGGATCTCAGCGCTAATCGACTGGCTACCCTTCCTCCCGAAGTGGGTCAACTCTCTTCTCTCCGAATATTGGGTCTCGACTCCAACCAATTGACGAGTCTCCCATCCGACATAGGAGGACTCTCTTCTCTCCAGTATCTATATCTCACCCATAACCAATTAACGAGCCTCCCTTCCGAAATCGGCCTTCTCTCTTCTCTCCAGCGGTTGGATCTCAGCCATTGTCAACTGACGAGCCTCCCTCTTGAGATGGGAGAGCTCGCATCTCTCCAACAGTTGGATCTATACGGCAACCAACTGACGAGCCTCCCTCCCGAGATGGGATGTCTCTCTTCCCTCCAGACGCTGCATCTTAGTAACAACGAATTGACGAGTCTCCCTCCTGAGATGGGACGCCTCTCTTCCCTTCAATGGTTGAATCTCACCCGCAACCAATTGGCGAGCCTTCCGCCTGAAATCGGCCTTCTCTCTTCCCTCCAGCAGCTGTGCCTCAATGACAACCAATTGACGAGCCTTCCGCCAGAAGTGGGTGACCTCTCTTCTCTCCGGCGGTTGGATCTCCGCTCAAATCGGCTGGCGAGTCTCCCTCCTGAAATGGCGCGACTCCCTTCTCTCGTAGAGCTTCGCCTTGACTCTAACCAATTGACGAGCCTCCCTCCCTCCTTCTTCCCCGGCGCCGTCTCGAATGGAAGCTTCCCTTCCCTCAATTCGATGTCGCTCGATGACAATTGCTTGATTACGGATGTGCCTCCTTCTTCCATCTCCCTCTGCCACGTCGAGATTGGCATACAGCGACTTCCCGTCATACTGGACGCGTACTCTTCATTTGACACAGATGTCGATACCGCCGATGGCGGTGAGAGCGAGTCGTCTTTCTCCTCCTCCTCCTCCTCCTCTTCCTCTCCACTGGTTAATTTCACCCTTCATTTCGACGTCGACAGCGACGAGGACAAAAAGGAGATGAGCATTGTCATTATCACCGACAGACATCGCCTAGCCAAGCGGTGGCCCTTCTTCCGACACCTCCTCGACGCGGGACTCTCCGAGGCTCACTCTGGAAACGCCGATCTCTCTCCCTTCTTCTCCCTCTGCCTCGGCCGTTGCCTCGTCGATTATTTTGAAGGGAGGGCCGTTCACGTCTCCTCGCTCTCAACTCAGGATTGCCGCGACCTCGTCGCGCACGCCGACTACTTTGGCCTCACCACCGCCACCACCACTCTCCTCGCCTTTTGCACCGCCAAACTTAGAAAAGAGAAGAACAGTCTTAGAAAGGAGAAGAGGAAGAGGCGCATCTCCGATAACTGAGTGGCGTTTATTGTATATATAATAACATTATTAATATTACACACGCATCACGGATGCGAATGTCCGTCATTCTTGCTCGGTCAATATGATTCGCCGTATCGCTGCGGCCAAGTGGCCGGTGCTGGCTGAAAGCGATTCTCCGCGCGGTGCTTGGCAGACTGGCCGTTCGGCCCTATCAGGCAAGCGATGGTCAGAGTGATAGCCATAGCGAGTAAGAAGAGTAAATCCTCGAATGCACATTGAAGCAAGTTTATGGGCATGGGAAGGGGAGAAGAAGCGGTTGTTGGAGATGGCGGCGTGGCATCATCACCGGCAGCAGCAAGTAGTATCACTTCCTCGTCGTCACCGAATATCATTTTCTCGTCCCGTGCGAATGGGATGGGAGGTCCGACGCGAGTGTATATCTCGGTCCCCTGGCAAATAGAAAAGAAGGACAACACATTCTCTTTCGTTCTTTCTCCTTTTCTTTTTCTATTCCACGTTTGGGGTTGTTTTTTTCTGGTTTTGGTTTTGGCTGAACTGGACGTCAATTACACCCTCCTTTTGCAGGTCGATCGTTCCGGGGCAATGTTATTTATTTTTTTGACGCACGGGAAACTAGCGCGCAAACCACTCTTTTCTTTTGGCGCGGTGCTGGTGTCCCTTTTTTTTTGGGGGGTCATGCGCGCGCACACGCGTACACCAGTCCTTATTCCTCCCCGTTAAACGGCACATACGCACCTCTTCCGCGCTATGACCAGCCTCGGCGCAACGGCGGATGGTAACAACAACACCAACGACACGGAGATCGAAATGGATTCTTTCTCTTCTCCTTCCTCCTTCTCCTTCTCCTCCTCTCCAGCCACTGCAACTGCACACTTCGACCCGACTGTCGTTGGCGTACGCGACGACAGCAAGGGGGACGACGTTTATCGCCGGTTACCGGCGATAGATGAGTCGGATGCGATTGCATATGCAATGCGCATTGCCGCAGCGAGAACACGCACCATCATGGTCTATGATTTTACTAGGGCGCGTGACGCTTTGGAGAACGGAACGACCATGTCGATGCATGTGATACGGTTCGTCGTTCCATCGCACCGACCGCGCTTGGCTGACTTGCAGGTGCTGTCGCGAGAGATTCAACGGAAGCTGGAGCTGGAGCACGAAACCTTTACCGCTCTACTGGCCGGTCTCAGCAGCCTTACTACATCGAGCAGCCACTGCACGACAACAGCCGCTGTCGCGACCATTGCCCGCGCAGTTAGATTGAAGCTTGCCAACACATTGGCCCAGTCCGCCTTGAGCCTCATCGACCCAGGAGGCACGCTAGAGTTGAACGCGTACTTTAGGAAGCTGTTGATGCCCTCCTTCTCCCATCGCCGCACTCCAATATACCGTGCCGCGGTAGAGCTACTGGAGGACATGGCGATTGCATTTGAAGCCGATGATGATGATGACGGCGGCGGAGAGAGCGGTGCGCAGCGCGACAAGATATGGACGCTCGTGCCTGAACTGGCCATCAACCACCACTTGAACGCATTTAGTCTATACTCCTTCGCCTGGTATTACCACTATTCGATTGGCGTGAGAGAAAAGTACGAGCGAAAGGCGACACTCGCACTCACACGCGCGTTTCTTTCTGCCAGCAGTATACTCAAGTCGTTGTCGTCGTCTTCCGTTTCTTCTGCTGCTTCAGTGATACCAGCGCATGCTGGTTGTGTCTTACTGGCTGCCTCCATCAAAGACGAGGCGAAGCGCAACTCACTTATCGGCAAGTGCAAGGAATTGTCTGCGGAACAGCAAGTCCTTTGGATGGGTGAACTGACGCGTATAACGCTGCCTCCGTCGCCGCAATCGGCAGAATAAAAAAAAGCATACAAGGAAGAAGAAAAATGCCAAGTTGTTCCTAAATGGGGGGTTTTATGTTACCCCCTCCTCTCTCCTCGGCCTCCTTCGTTTGCGAGGGGGAAGAAAATGAACGCGCGGGTGGTTTCGTCCTGTGGCTCTTCGGGGTTCTTTGATTGTGGGGTTTCCATTTTATTTATTCATCACCATATGCAGAGGCCTGCTCCTCCTCTTGCTCGTCTTCACCATCGTCGCCAGAGTCGCCGTCATCTTCCTCTCCTTCATCTTCATCGCCATCGCTGATGACGATAACCGCATCATTGTCGTCGTCGTCGTCGTCGTCTTCTTCCACTCTCCTCATCACTGCCGCCAATGGAGGAGGCGGAGCAATGGCAACGGCGCCTTCGCGAAATTGGTAAACATGGCTGTCGAAACATTGGAGTAGCTGCTCCAGTGTTCGATGCCGAGGCGCGTAGGAAGACGCACCGAGGCGCAGGAATTTGAAGAAGTTCACGCGTTGTATTGAGTTCATCGACCGGAATAGAAACAGGCCAAGGGTGGCGCCCACGTAAATCTGTTCATCGGTGTTGAGAGGCAAGGAGTTGGCTCGAGCGCTCGATAGTCCAACGGATAGATCACTCGAGGCCCACGCCGAAGCGACCATCTCGCCCACCTCCGGACGCAAAAGGCGCACGTCGATGCGATAGGGACTAAGCGATGGTCTGGAACGCGTGAGATGATTATTATTGTTACTGCTGCTGCTGTTGTTCCAAAAGAACCCATCGGTCATGACAGTTGCCATGCCATTTTCCGCCTCATCGTCCTCATAATAAGGCTTGTGCGCCTCACAGTAAACATTCAGTATTTGTTGTACGTCCGCTTCATCTTCTTCCTCTTCCTCTTCCTCTTCCCTCCCTTCTCCCGCGAGTCCTGCGAGTGGTCCATGTACTACGGGAGGCGGCAGCAGCAAATGGCCTTGTTGTTGCTGTTGTTGCTGCTGTTGTAGTAAATTGTCAACGGCATTGACATTGATCACAATGGGGCGGTCGATGTGGACAACCGCCAGGGTGTCTACATGAGGGGCTAGCTGCGCAAGCGTGTGCGTGTTTCGATTGAACACGTCGTAGTGCACCTTCGCCGATAAAAACTGACCCAATATCATATACGCTGTCGTCGAGTACTTAAATGCCATACGGACGCATCGCACATATCGGTAGTACTCTCTAAACTCAAACGCCAATGGATGTCGACGACGCGGCGATTCTCTAATCTCATCTGCGACCGCGTGAATCCGATCCGTGTTATTGTGGAAGGCACGCGTTGCCACCACCTGCCTTGAACGCGACATTCGGGCTGCACACTTGTCCAGCGCGGCCGCCACGGCGCTCGTTGCTCTTTCGTCGATCAACATGACGCGGGAGAGCGACTCGATTTTACTGGGCATGAGCGGGAAGGTTGTATCGAACTGTTGGAGCAGGGCAAAGACGCGGTCGTGCCTTGTGCGACCACACTCGTGTATGATCGTAAAAATGTCAGTATTGATCGGGCGTGGGTTGATCTTTAGCATGGCAATGCACTCGCGCAATACATCGTGCTGTAGCAGTCGCAACGGCACTTCGTCCTCTGGCTCAACAACGATCAACCTCTCCAAATATTCCCTCAAGCGATCCGACAGAATCATGGAGCGGCTAGCGATGAGCGTTACCGGGCCTCGGCCAAATGCTCTGAGTTGATTACAACACACTGGTGGTGGTGGTGTCGTCGTCGTCGTTGCTGTCGTATTCGTATCCATATCGTCGTAGTCGTAGGGACACTCACACGCATCGGCATGCACCCGTGGATCTTCAATCAACCCCCTCGCGACAAGTTGACTGACTGCGTTCAAGGTGAACGACCGCAGCCTCATGAGAGGCATATCATCGATGATACGCCGTAGTATGCGTAACTCTCGACGTTCTGCGCTGGCTCTAGCCAACATGTCGTCCGAAATCTTGAAGAATGTAACAACGGGGGATGATGGGGATGGGGACGTTGAGCGAACCGCTGTCTGCTCTTGACAGCGTGCAAATATCGCATTCACGTTCTCAGTTGCAGCATTGCAGTCTCGTCGAGCCATATCGTATCGACCCACGTCAATCCACGCGATGGTGGATAATATGAGCGCCGTGTTGGCAAGCGGCGGCGGCGGCACATCGTCCGTGTCCATCGAGGAGGAGGAGGAGGAGGAGGAGGAGTAGGAAGAGAGGACGGGGGGGGACAGTTGAGCGACGAGAGAGGCGAATCGAATGGTGGATTCCAAGTCGGCAAGGTGGAAGGCCATGTAGGCCTTGGTCAGCACGTAGGACGAGAACTGTTTGACAACCCCGCGTAACACTCGACTCGTTCTCGCCACTGACACAAACACATCTATAATGAGCGACGTGTGATCGTTAAGATCCAAACCAGCGCCCAGCACGTTGCCGCATGGACGTGTCCGCGTGCAGGCATACTTTAGTATCCGCGTCAATATCTCGCACGGCATTTCCTCAAGCATGCACATTGGCTTCACTTGCATTGACCGTGACAGTGACGACGACGATGGCGACGATGATGAGAGATGACCCCATTGTTGTTGTTGTTGTTGTCGGCCATTGGTGGCAGTAGCAGCAGACGATGCGACGTTTCTTCGGGTTCGCGCCGACTCTCTCACTCGAACAGCGGACAAACTACGCCGCCACATTCTTTCTCTCCTTCCTTTCCACGCGCGCGTACGTACGCACACAACACACACACACCCCACGGGTCTTTTACGCGAGTGTTTGTATGTGAGGGGGGGGGGTGCGACCAGCAAGAGCACTCACCGCAGAATGAAGTGGCCATGGCAAATATCACCCCTGCCCTGGTGGAGCGCGCGCGCGCACACACTCGAGCGCCACAATGAAAAGGCGCGCGTTTTTTTTTGGCGGGGGTTTTTTTGTAGGACCCGCGCTTCTTCTTTTTTTTGTGTTGTGTTTATGTATGTGGATGGGAGCGAGCGCTGGCGTCAGTGCCTCTTCATTTGCATTCCAGTCGTCAGTTCCGACTCGAACACACAAGCAAAAGGGACGACGCCGCTCACACATATAGAGAGGGGAAGAAAGAAACACATATATATATTGCGTGTATAAAAAGAAAAAAACTCACGCGCGATGAACGACAGAGAGGAGAGAGCCGCCGCCACCGCCACCACCACCCCCAAACAGCGCAAACCTCCGCCGTTACATCTACAGCAACCGCCGCGACATCAGGTTCGCGATATTGACGAGCCGCTTCGTCGAGCCCTTGTCAAGGCCGGTATCTTCACACCGAACGAAGCGGAGCGACAAAGACGCGCTGATCAAGACGCAACCGACAGCGCCGAAATCGGCGCGGTGGCGCCATACATGGTGGGGCCGGCGTTTTTTCAGCGTGTCTATCAACTCAATCGACCGCCCTTCAATAACAATGCCCCTCGCTTTCTCGTCGATCTTCCCACTGGAACACTCATGCCCATGCCTGCGTTTCTGGAACGCATGGCGCTGGCGAGACGTCGCGCCGAGGAGAAGGAGGGAAGGCGTCGTCAGCCACATCTCATCCTTTCATTTCCCCCTCCTAGTAGTAATACTAACGACATACCTTCGCTCGTCGATGGCGTCGTAAACGCCATCGAGCGATCTCACACGATTGGTAAAATTGCTACAGCCGCCATCGCGTCTTCGTTGCTGATCGGACCGATCGTTTGCATCCACGTCGGTCCTCACAAGGTTCATCTGCGGCGATGCGACAACACTCCCACGCGCGGCATATACGCATGCTATCGCACGATCGAAGAGGACAGGCCCTATTTTGTCGCAACCCAATCGCAGTTTCCACTGAAGCCCTTACCCCGCGTCTTTTTGCAACCCGTCGTAGCGTGGGTGCCTAGCGTGCCGCTCGAATTCAACGATGGTGATGATGATGATGATGACGATGATGATGACCAAAAGAGGGGTGGCGCTTCGAAAAATGACGGTAAACTGGCCACCGATGATGACAATGACGATGATGACGATGTGACCGATGCCGTCGATTCAGCGGCGGCGATGGCGGCTCAAAGGCGGTCTGACGCATACATGCACGCCAGCCTCACCCAAGCCCTACCGCCCCACCAACAGCACCGGCAAGGAGGATTGCCACTATTGAGGACTGAGGACACGTCCAGCCTCGTTCACATGATTGTGAACTGGCGTGATTGCGACCGCCAACACTGCCGCGCCAAGAGCAGACATCACTGCTGTAGCGATGATGGTCGCGACGACGACGCCTTTCCAGTTTCCCTGGCCGATGTGATTCGCCGAGATAGTCCGTGGCCGGCCATGACCCATGCTCAATTGGTGAGCCTTGTGATGAACGTGGCGTCTGAGATGGATGCGCTGGACAAGTCAACTGTATTTTGCTCCACCGCGTCTAGCATCTACATCCTCAACCCCTCCGACTTGGGCAAGCCCCGTCGTCACCTATTCTTCCGGCTGTGTCCCACGGCACTGTCACTGGAGAATGAATTGCCCGACGGGCTAGCGCGTCATCATGTTCACTACCGACAAATGGCCGTCTTAATTTTTCAGCTGTTGACTCGCACAACAACAACAACACACGACGATTTGAGCGTTTATGTGAGAGGCGACGACATGCATTGCAATTACATATCGCCTGGACTATGGCGCGCGTGTCGGAAACTGTGGTCGGTGTCTTCGTCTACTGCATTAGCTGTCCGCATCGATGAAACTGCTGCTACTGGCAGTAGCAGCAACAGCAGAAACGGCAACAACGTCAATATCAATAATAATCGCGCTCTGCCCATATGTGCCGCCGCTCTGTCTCTGAGGATGATGTTTGACTTGAAGTGGAGCGCGGCCATTGCCAGCGGCGACTCGGGGGGACAACAATACGTCCAACACCATCACCTGTCCGACACACTCCTGTCGCACTTGCCGGCGCTGTTGACGAGCATGATGTGCCCCGATCTAGAGCACGCCGCGGTTGACACACTGTGGGGGGTGTTGTCCTCAAAGACGATCCTCGCACAACACGAACGCATCTTTCGGGTGCTCGCCGATCACATTCGATGCATCGCACCCCGACCTGGCTACCCGTGGTCTACCCCTATGCCGCCCTTTTTCGACGCCACTGGCAGCGGACACTCGAGAGCGACGGCGACGGCGGCGACGAATAGTAACGCGGGCGACCACTCACCTCCCTCCGTCTCTCTGGTGACCATCACTCCAACGGGCATGCTTGCCCACGCCGACATTTGGATGCAGCGCATGTACATTGTGGCCAAGGTGTTACACGAGGTGGAGAGGACGGGTGACTGGGCGAGGATGAGGAGGCTTCAATGCGATCTCATGGCGTGTGGCATCAAGGGCCAGTTGAATAGCATGCGTCGTAAGAGCGCCAGTCGACTCCACTCCATAGCAGCGGCCATTGCCATCATTCGAGTGGTGGTACTCATGTGCTTCCGCTTCTCAACCATGGCCGTCAAATTCATGACGGGCGACTCTCACACGGCGCGAACAATGTGTGACTTTTTGATGAATGCAACACTGAAGGGAGCGATTGATTATGCGGAGCGTGATCGAATGATGGCGATGATATTGGTCATGTCTGATTTCGGTCGGTGGTGTGGAACGAGAGACGCAACTGTCGACAAGGACAGTTCCATTTTGACCATCTGGCGGAGGGCCTCTCGGGACAAGGAGTTATTCCTGAGAAACGTGGTGCCGTGCCTTTCTCACTCTGCCAACCCTTCGATGGCATCGTCAGCCCAGACCACGTTTGCGGTAGTGTCCATGCTGGAGGACATGGTTCTCGATACGGCTCAGTTGTTGATCGAAGAGCGCGAGTTGATCGTGGGTGGTGCATCTGCCATTCGCCACGCCGGATTCAGACGGCTCAAGTCTCAATTAGAAATGGCCCTCAGCATGTTGGCGTCCATCGCTTGGCACGGAGAGGAACAGATCCAAGCTGCATCGGGTCATTCATTGTTGGCCAGTCGTATCTATGCCCACATTTTTAGAGTAAGAGGGTTGCCGCTTGTGGTGGCAGCGCCGCTGCCATACACCACTCGTCTTCACTCGTCTTCTTCTCTCGCCCGCGTCGAGGCGAACACTGAAAGGGGGACGCCTGCTTTTCCATCGCCCTCATCGTTTGCCGCGCTTGCCGCGACAAGAACGGCGAGAACGACGAGAAAAGGGAAGGGCACGTTTCATGAATCGCCGACGGGATCGTCGTCGTCGCCATCCTCCTTCTCCTCCCCTCCTCATTCTCCGCCTCCCTCTCCGCCTCATCATCATCCTCCCGTCGTCGTCGCCGCCATCAAACCCGTGCCTTCACTGAGAGCAACTTCCATCATACCTCGCTTCCACACGGCACTCAATCATCATCTCGATGTAAAGAGCGTACAACAACCGCAGCTTCTCCCTCATCCCTTGTCGTCTCGGAGAAGCGCGCGAAGAGACGGCGACGGCGAAGAAGACTTATCTTCTTCCGTTTGCAGCATCAAGCGCTGTTCCGCGCCTACCCTTTCAGCAGCGAAGAACGACAGCAGGCGGTCGTCGTTGTCGCAACAACAGGAAGCATCCACTGTCATGTTCCGCGCCACATATCTTGTGGAAAATACGGGCGCGAAACAATTTGCGGCCCTCACAGCTAAATTCAACAACAATGACGACAATGATGATGACGACGGCGATGATAGACGACGTCCTCCTCCTCTTCCCTTCTCAGCGGTGGCGGCGGCGGCGGCGGCGACGGAATTCAGGTGCACGTTTGAGCCATTGTCCACTACCGAGGTGGCATCGATGATTGACGCGGCACAGAGAAACGGAGAACCCGTGATGGGACTCTCCCACCTCGATTTGCTCACACCCAGGGGTGTGATGGGTGCCGCGCCCACGTCATCGGACATGTGTTTCCTTACCATCCCCCATACATGTCGCACCGTTGTCTACGCCGGTAAACAGCAAAGGGGGGATGCTGAGAGCCCCGTCACGGTTGCTCGCCCGCGTGAACATCAACACCACCGCCGCCACTGTAGTAATACGGTGCGGTCGGTGACCGAGTTGGAATGGGCGTCTCAATCTGCCTCCTTCGTGCCCATGGCATTTACACCCGTCCGTTTGGTGGGAGACAATCACCACCTGTGTCAACTCCGATCGCCGCCGTCGTCAAGTAGTAGTGTTTCGGCGGTGGGTGGCGGTACGATCGGAATGCTCGAAGTGATGGTTTCAGATAGCGGTGATACCAACGATTTGGGCGTCGGCCTCACGTGGAAGACGACGACGACGACGACGAGAAAATCCCCAAAATCGACATCAATCATCCACTGGGATGGCAGCGACGATGATGGTGACCTCAGCACGATCACACTGTCGCTGGCGACAGGCGTGATTAGGTATTGGAACTCGAGCGCACGCCAGTGGACAGCGACGCCATATACTGCGCCATGTAGCACCAACTCTCATGTGCGACTTGGCGTGACTTCGACGCGTCAGGTCTACGCCATGGTGGATCACATGGTATACCCGCCCGTCGACGGCTTCTTCATCCCCCTTACTAATGACGATGCCTCCAATAAGGAGGAAGATGATGGCGATGAAAACGAGGATGATGGCGATTCAACTACCATCGTCTCCATATACGCCCTCGTGGAAATTAGATGCTTTGGTGCTAGACTCACAACGCGCGCACTCGCCTACGACTGGTCTCCTCCTGCCATTTCCAATATCATCGACAGCTGCGGCAACAGCGACGATGGCGGCGCGGTTGTCGCCGGACTCGCACCTCACGCTGAGTCTAACCCCGTTGCATATGCACTGCATCTGGCTAAACTTCGCACTAAGGTGTGCCCCCATCACTATGCTCACCTTCGCCCCGAGCTCGTTCGACCTCAGTTGAATGACTTGGTTGCGTGTGGCAAGGAAATGGAGACCCAATTGGATGCCATTGACCCGTTGATCTTCTCATGTGTGCGCTTCATACGGCTTGCTAGCGGCGCGTGCGATGCATCGAAAAGTGGACAGTTGTCACACTCACCCCTGGTGGACGTGTCACAACGGCAATTGTCATCATCGCGAAAGTGCGCCGCCTGTCTCTACATTGAGCGCTACGTGCAAAAGTTACTGTTAACGAGAGCGGCTCGCGCCTAATTCCCCCTTCCCCCCCCTCGCGCATTACGCGTATACACACACACATTCATTCGTGAATAAAAAGAAAGGACTAAAAGTCTCTGTCTGTAAAAGGAAAAACAAGCACACGAGAGAGGGGAGGGGAATATAAACCGTTTCCCTCTTAGGCTTCCGTGCGGCGGGGTCATACCCCATTCTCCACGGAAAGTCCCAACACCGACGACGCGTTGGCGTGGCGGCTCTGATAGGCAATAGGCCCCCTTCTGGACGCCATGCAACTCGAATTGGTGTCACATGCACGCTTCATTGCCAACAGAGTCAATGATTTCAATGCCTGGGTCCGCGCCGCCATCGCTGTCACTTCTGGTCTAGTCTCATTCCTGACCGCAAATTTCGTCGCGCCTCATTTATTGCCCCACTACTACCACACTACTGCTGCTCCCTTATTCGATTATGTAGCTGTATGCTTGTTATTGGGGTGCATCGCCGGCCTCACCGTATACGGCACCGCAATTCGAATGCTACTACTCCTCAACGGCAGCAGTCACGGGCAGCAACAACTCACCTACGAGCGAATCCTGCAAATGTCCCCCGCCCAACTACACCGCTACGTTCACTGCCTGCAGGCCGCCTCTCACTCTGCTGATAATACCAAACACCTCCGTTCTCCGAGGACGATTCTCAAAGGGCCGTGGCGCGAACACGCCAGCGAGATCAAGTACCGCGAGGGATGGTCGTTAACGTGGCGTTTCACTCTAATAACAAACTGTCCCCTTCTCTCTTCTTTCCTCCGCTCTGCTCTCTTCTCCGTATACGTTTTCCTCCCCCTTTCTCTTCTTCTCTTCTCCGTCGTCTTCTTCCCTTTCTCTCTTCCCCTCTTCCTACTCCTAGTCCTCGTCGTCCTCATCGTCCTTGTGTCCTCCCAATAACCACCCCCAACACCCAAGAGGTTAAGAGGTCCTCCCACCTACACCTGCAGTGCAGGGGTCTCTCCGGGCTCAGGGATGAATTGGCGATGGGTACAATTGTATATATAATGTTCCATTGGCTTATGCTTGAGCTAAAAAGGATTCGCGCAACAACTCGGGCCGGGAAGATGGCGCGCTTGGGGGTAGAAAAAAAAAGGGGGAGAAAAGCGCGCGCGCTAAAGTTTCGCGCGCCATTCGCTGCTCCTTTTGCTCGCGCCCGCTTTCCCTCCCTCCCTCCCTCCCTCCCTCTCCTCTCCCCTCAGTTGAGGTTTGACGGCCGACGCGTACCCACACGCCACACCGGGTTGTTTTGCCGTATACACCGCGCGCCCCTAGCCATTCGATCCCCTCTCCTCTTGCCTCCTCCTACATTCACCGCGAAATGTCTCGCGTCATTTTGCCCATCCCATCACGCCCCATCGACATTCGGCGACACGCCGCCGCTGCGATTGCAACGACTGGGATCGACTTTTCGCTGCCGCATAGCGTTGATACCCCCACTGCTAGTGCTGATGACGGTGCTCGGCGGTTCGCCACCGCCAAGCGCGCAGCGCCATCGGGAGGTCACTCGACTTCGACCGCAACCCATCCCATGTCACCGAAACGTCCCTCTCCATTTGTCTCAGCGGCGACGCTCGCCGTCGCCGCTGTCGTCGAATCGGCAAGTGGCAGCAGTGGGACGGATATGACTACAGCAACGACAACAATTCACCGTCAATCGCCTCTGCCCTTCACGTCGCCGCTGCCTCCTCTGCAGCCGCCTTGTTGGTCATACACTGTACGCATGGGTAAGAGCAACAAGAGCAACAACGGCGGTGCCGCCCCTCGTTCAATTCCATACACATTCGAGTCCTGTGCTTTTCGATGCATCGTGCGAGTGACCAAGTCATTTGAGGCAGATGCAGCCTTGAGCTCGTCGTCGTCATCCTCTCCGTCCGTCCGGCCCCCAGCGAGCGAAAACATCGTACATGAGCGATTCAGTCACTTTGTGCGCGTTCGACCCAACAAGAAGCACCCCGATGACCTATCGATACACTTGAATAATCCCACACCCGTCGTGACGTGTCTGATGGCGCGAGCGGCCTTTCCAAGCGATCACCGACATCGCTTCTTCCAATCGCACTTTATCAACGCGTGGCTCGAGTTTGTCGACGAGTCCGACCCATCGATGAAGCGCGCGGTCACACTACAACAGGCTGTGTTTGCGATGGAATCGTTCATGCGCCAGCCCATGGATGGCCAGTATCGCCGAGACTTGTGGGCCAATGGGTTTGTACCTGTCAGCAGTAGTAGTAGCAATGGACGCGGCGGTGACGACGACGCCGCCAATTGGCGAAGGATGACGAACCGTGGATCGGCGCTGGGTGACCACCTCTTCTTGGAGTACGTGGATTCAATCGACATGTCCAATGGCGTCTTTTCACTCAACCTACTGCCGCTATCCAAGTTGAATCGAACATCGTTGACGCGGAGCATGCGCGCCGTCATGCAACGGGAGGCGGACCGCGCTTCGTCGCCATTGGCAATGCCCATCGATAATATCAATCCATCGCCACCACTGGGCACCGCCGTCGTCGCCACTCCTCTCTCCTCTGACGTTGCTAGCAATTCAAGCGATATTACCAGCGCGACAGTTGCCACTACTGATCTCACTCGCCGCCTGATGGACGCCCGCGTTTGAAATCTCCCGATATACCACGCACGCACACACACACCCCCAATGTACCCTGTAAAACACATCATCTCCATACACATCTCCGCACATCTCCCCCTCGCGTGATCGGGGTCGGTTCTCTCCACACACTCTCACTCTCTCACTCTCTCGCTCTCAATCTCAATCTCAATTAAATTTCACTCCGTCCGGGAGAGCAGGATGCACACACACGTACACACTGTGTTTATTTCCCGATCACCTCGGGAGGCACCCACGTCAGTGGTAGGTGGACGCTGAGGACACGCCTTGTCTATTTATTGCTGTTCGGGGTCGAGTGTGTACATCCATGGGTATCTGTAGCTCGCGCGAGTCGACTCGCTGTCGACGTCATCGTCGCCGCGGTAAATTTACGATAAAGTCCAATGGCGCTCAATGGGCCTCGTTGTTGGAGAGTACCGAGATTTTGGACGCCTTCCCCTGGAACGAAACCGTGGAATTGTCGCGAGCGACCGACTCATCGGAGGACGTGCGAAGATATGGATTGGCTTGGGGCGAAGACCAACTGTCGCCTCCACCCTTTTCCTCGCCGACGACAACTGCCACACGCGCTACATCCGGTGCAGCAGATGCCACTTCACTAGAAACGACGTCAACGTCGCGTGACAATCGACGTGGAAAGAGAAAGATCGGTCGCATTAATAATATCACCACCCAGGAGGAGATTGCACCGGGCGTAGTGGTTGATGTGGCGACGCCTCGTAGACTCGGCAACGGCGGTCCCTCTTCTGGTGTGTTGTCTCCTTCGGCGCCGGGCGATCGTAACACGTCGTCGTCACTACACCCGTCAATGTACACGGGTATCGACAGCAATGGTAGTGGCGGCGGCGGCGAAGACCAAGAGGACGAGTCGTGCCAAGTCGTCGCCTCGTTCCATTTTGCATTCGACTACGACAAGGACACCTATCATGGCTACTTTGTGGTGAACGGCAGGATGGAAGGCGATCCGTACAGGTTGGATAAGGTATTGCGCGTACCAGTGGGCGATTACTTGTGCTTCGAGAGTGACACGAGTACGGTGCGCATGTGGAAGATAACTCCCGACCTCATCACCGTGTCCCTAACGATCCCGGGCGGTGGAAATCTATTCCCCTACAAGCAAATGTATCACATACATTTGCCACCGCCTCCATCGCAATCACTCTCTCTGCAGCGAGAATGAGAATGAGAATGAAAAGGAGAGAAGAACGCGGTGTGTGTGTATTCGCGCGTGTGTGTATATATATATATATTGTATGTATAAAAACACAGCCTCCAGTTCTTCACTCGGATTTTTTCGATCCATCTGATCGCCCTCTCTCTCTTCTCTCTCTGGTGAATGAAACACCTACGTTCCCGTTTAGGTTATATATCTACGAGATCTCGGCAGTATTGAAATGCCATGCGCAGCGGTATACATGCCCCCACGGCCAATTCGACGGCCGCAGGAAAAGCGACCCACGGAAAGTTGGCGTCCTCCCTTCCGCTGGCCAAGATGCAATCGCCGAGAGTCCTCCTCTCCTCCGGTACGAGGAAGGGTTCGGATGTGGCTGACGATTGCAGCACTTCTTCTTCTTCTTCTTCGGCATCGTCTTCATAATGCCGGAAGATGGTAGTGAGCTTGTCGGGGACGGGCCGCACGATCAGATCGGCCAAGCCTGCGCTTGAAATGAGATTTTGCATCTTGGCTGGGTCGCGGCCGCAAATGGCGCCGATGGTCATCTTCATTTGATCGCCAATAACGAGTGTGTCGACGTTGACGGTAATGCTGTCGTCGCTGTTGTTGCCGTCGTCGTCGTCGTCGTCGCCAAGGGAGTAGCTGTAGCGCAGCGTCGGAAGAGAAGCAATAGTCTTCGGTAAGTTCGTTTCTATCCACTGCCTCAAGCGCTTCTTCTCGCGCCTTTCACCACCATCCCCTCCACCACGTAGTGGTGAAGAAAGCGAACTTTCACCCAGTGGGTCGATTGCATTTCGAATGGCCTCTACAATGCCTGGCACGTCCGTCGTGAGGTAATAATCGAGTGGCGGCAGTGGATGATGAGAGATGGATATTGACATTGACAGCTTACCGTCCCGATCCCGCACACGCATCTCGTTACCGGTCAAGGTCATCGAGGGCGTGTCCAGGAACGTGTCCAGGAAGACGCTAACAACGGCATGAGTGCCGCGACTTTCGAGCCTCCCCATGAACGCGAGCATATCCTCCTCAGTCAAAAAGCTAAAATGAGTACGGTATCTCGCATTGCATGTCGCTGTCGGACAATGGTGGTGGTGGTGGTGGTGGTCTGGGGTGGCGGCACTCGAGGAGGGCGGCTGGATGGTGATGGTGTTAAAAGAGACATTTTCGTTGTCGGACCCTCGCGGGTCGTCCGATAAGAGCTCCCATAGAGACGTTGGTTGGAAGAATCTACTTCCATTCTGCACTCGCGTGGGCGAAAGAGAGACTTGGTTGTTGCTGGTTTCGAAGGAGGGGTCGGGGGGCAGGAAAGCGAGAGATCCCAACTGTTCAGCCGCCCCTTCTGGTGGTGGACTCATCGGGGTGCGTCTAAGGAGCGGCTCTGACATTGCACACACACACACCAATTGAGGATGATGCGGTACGTATGCGTGTGGCGCGTGTACCGCTGCAATGTGACGATGCTATTATAGATATATATAGATAGGACCGTACTCAAACCTAGACTGGGTGCGTGCATGTCATCTCTGCTTCAATTTCCAGGCGACTGCAGCACGCCCCCCCCCCCCCCCCCTTAATCC
>JBAZUA010000014.1:0-17265 GCA_041661645.1 Minisyncoccota bacterium
CAAGGCGGCCGCTGCAGGCGTGCCCATGGTCTAAAAAAAAAGAAGAAATGCTGTTCGGATGTTTTGTTTTGTTTTTTGATTATCCTATCCTATCCTTCTCCTCTCCTCTCCTCTCCTCTCCTCTCCGCACGCACGCGCACGGGATTTACCCTTCATCTTCTTGTCGCGCTCCTCGTCCCTCTCTTTCCCCCGCCTCCCCTTCTTATTCTAATACCACGCGGATTTCGCCCGTATTATTCCATAAAGGAGACACGTCCCCCTTCCTTCCCCTTCCTCGCCTCCTCCTCGCTTCCTTTCAGGCAATGCGATTGTGTATATATACTACATTCCCAATTGATTCCATGCGCCGCGGTGCTGCTTGAGTTCATTTCTTCGCCGTTGCTCCCTTCTTTTTGAAGAATCCATGGAAAATATGACGTTTCTTTGGCAGGAGCATAGCCGCTGCTGTATCGCCTTCTTCCTTCTTCCGTTCTTGGTCATCGCCGTCGTCGCGGCGTTCATCTTCTTCCATTGCGACGGGCGCTGTCGGTAGCCGTTGGCGATGGTGATGGGCGAGGGACGCGATTGCTTCCTGCCATTTCGCCATCGGCGGTGACTGGTAGAGCCCATTTGCACTAATGGTGTGTTGTTGTTGTTGATGATGATGATGATGCGCATCGCCATTGGATGTGACGTTGCGTTTCCTTCTGGCAATGATGGACGAGGCCGTGGCAGTTAAGGGTGTTGCCAGGTCAAAGGAGGAGGCTGCAGTACAATCCCTCACGATCATTGCCAATGCCAATATTCGATCGTAGCATGCTTGAACGTAGTGCGACATATCAGGAACGACGACGGCGGCGGTGGTAGGAAGAGACGGATCGCTGCCGTTGCTACCGTCATTCGCGTCATCACATGCCACGATGCGCATAGATGCGTATTCAAGTTGTTGGCGATGGTTGCGCGTCAAGTCGTTCGAGGTCCATGGAACGTTGATGATGCCGATGCAGTCACCAAGTCGATGGGCACAATTCGGATATTTATGTGCAAGCGAAGCAGCAGCAATGTATTGCATCGTTGTTTCATTGCCCGTGGTGTTGCCGCTGCTCGAGCGAGGACCGGATGACGATGATGACGACGGGGGTCTGTTCAATATGATGTGACGGGTGAAGGGCATGAGCGCGTGGGCGATGTTATCGCGTCGCACGGCATCCGACAACATCTTTTCCATTTTCACGCTAACGGTATTGGCCTTGTTGGTGTCGGTGTTGTCACCCAAGAACACATCCGATGGCAGCGGTTGAGAAGCTGTCGTCGATAGCGGATGAGGAGGAGGACCGCGCCGGTCTGGCGAAAAGAGGACGCGTTGCAAGTGACCCACGTGCTGATCGAGTAGCTTCACGGCCACATCGGAGATGATGCCATCCAATGAGAGCGTGCGTAACACGTGTTCTGTACACGCCTCGCCAATGTCATTCACAATGGACGCCGTGTCCTTGCCGCACATGCCCTTCGATACGTACTTATCCTGATCCACGGTGGACCAGGAGAGCGCCGAGTATCGCTTCTTTTGTTCGGGTGCGATAAACGGCGACATCATTTGTTTAAACTCCATCTCGACGTGAGGCATTTGAAGCACGTGAGCAAAGTAGGACGTGATCCATCGAGACATGTCCCTCCCAATCTCCATGCCCAGCTTACGCTGCTCGCGGTCAATCACATGCGCACCGTTACGCGGCAGTATGCATGTTATGGCGAGAAAGAGCGAGTCCGAATCTCCTTCGACTCGTACAATGCCAAATGGGTTGCTGTGGCCATTGGAGGCGGCGGTAGTAGTCGTCGTAGTAGTAGTAGTAGTAGTAGTAGTAGCAGCAGCAGTCGTAGCCGTAGTGTTAGTATCGCTGTTCCACTTCTCGTCGATCGGCGCGCATCGTTGGTGTTTGATTTGGAATCGGCGCACGTGCCATTGGACAATGGGATTATTAGTGAGTGGTGCTTGTCGATGACTCGGCGATTCCGGATCGTCGATGGTATTATTGGTAGTAGTAGTAGTAGTAGTAGTAGTAGTAGTAGTAGTCGTAGTAGTAGTAATAGTAGCTGTAACGCCAGTGGCGAGTGTTATCGCGCGTTCCGACGCCAATGCGCCCACCACGTGTTGTGGTGCGCCAAACGAGGGATGCCATTCCAAGAGCACGCGATTCGATCGTTCGATCAGCATCTGCGAGGTGTAGGCGACGGCAACCTGCACGTAGAAGCATGACATGAAGCCAGGCGCGGCGAAGCTACCGTAGATGGAGTTGGCCGTTCTCTTTTTGATTGTGTCGCGAACAGTGAGCGATCGATGGTGGTCGCGCGCCACATTCGATAACCACTGGCCGGACGCCTGGTCGTAGTACGCGCGATTGTCCTTGATGGCGCGTGCAGCGCGCTGAATTGCCACTCTCTCTTCGCCGTATCGTTTCAAGACACGCGACGTCACACTCTCACATTGATGAGACCGACGCATGAAATGACATGTCTGTGGCAGTTTCGAGGCGTTCTTGTAGTCGCCGTTCGCCAAGGGAGGATCGATGAGCCACGTTGCGTCCGAGGAGGCAGGCATGGCACCCACTGATACCTCCTCTCCGTCCACACGCGCCGATCCATACAGGCGACGTAGGCGCTGAGAAAATTGAGTCGTCTGTTGCTCGTACGCCTTCTTGTCGGCGTAATTTGGCGCCATTGGTCTCAGCTCGTCGTCGAACATGTCCACTCGAGTGGACATGCAGAAGTTCTGTTGAATGAGTATGGAGGGAAAGAAACGCGAAAAATCCAACTCCAACACCGGGCACGGCCATACGCCCGTGTCATTCTCAAAGACACGCGCGCCTGGATTGGGCCGCACGAAGGGCGACGCGTCGGGCGCCGGGTTCTTGCGATTGACCAAGTACCCCGACGACCACGCCTCGATGGTCATGTGACGAATGTATCGCTTTTGTTGGCCCGTTTGCAATATCTCCTCCATCGTCATCCAATTAGATCGACCGAGCTCGAATATCTGCTCAACCATCTCACCCCTCATCGCCACCTCCACCACGGCCGACGAGAGGTAGGCAGCAAGCGCAGCAAGAATCTCCGTCGTACTGCCGCCGACGGAGGAGGGGGAGGGAAGGGGAGGTAGAGGTAGAGTTGCTGATGCTGCTAAAAGAGATGCGGAGAGTTGGACGTCGTCCAGTAGAGGGCGATGGCCATGTTGCGACCGAGTCTTGACAATGTACTTTTCCACGAGCGATTCAAGGCCACACGATATTGCCTTCTTATCCGATAGTCGTTCGAAGAGTGACACGTCGAGATCGGCGATGCCAACTAAACGCGGTTGGAAGTAGTCCATGGGGGGGAGGTGCGACGCATCCGTGCCAACGCGAATGGTTCGGCAGACAACTGTGAACTCGTGCGTCATGCGAGACATGTGGAGCCAGGCGCGCGCCAGTGGATGGAGTCTCGCCGAGGAGGACACGGCAGCATACTGAGCGCCAGCGCCCTTTTCCACATAGGTGAGCCAATGGGGCGAATATGACGAATACAGTGGGTCGGGTGTACTGACGCCGGCAACACCACCACCGCCAGCTTGTCGCTTCTTGGATCCAATGGCGGAGAACGACGATGGCGATGAAAAGAAGGAGGACGAGGACGGTGCAATGTACGGCATGCACGACGAAGTCAATCGACCTATTCGGCTCCACATCCACCGCCATTGATCGCTCGTCGATCCACACCCGAGAAGCACATCAGGCGAAGAAGCCACCACCAAATTTCTAAACGCCATGAGGCATTCAATCTCGGTTGAATAGTACAAGTAAATGTCTGTATTGTTGTCGGCGTTGTCGTTGCTGTTAGCACGTTGCCGCCGCCGCTGTTGTTGTTGTTGCTGTTGTTGCTTATTATGTCCAAGACCGGTATGGCCGACAACAAGAGTGATGCGCCGAGATTCTACGCTATTGTCGCCATTGTCCGACTGGAACACTGCTGTATTTCGCGACTGGTCCAATTGTCGTATGCGAGCTAAGAGAGGGTCGTCATCGTCTTCTTCTTCGTCGTCGTCTTGTTTATCGGTTCCTTCTACTTCTCCTCTTCCTTCGACCTCTAGTTGCTCCCTTGCCGTCAACAACGACGAGAAGAGTGGGCGCTTTCGGAACAAGACAACTGAAATGGCTGCAACCGCGTCGTCCTCTCGCATCAAACTCACTCGATCGCACGGATATGGCTGATCCAACAACAGTGACTCGGACATGGCATGCCAACTCAACGTCGTTAATGGTGACATGCCCACTGCTGCAGCACCGTCGCTAGGTACAGCATCGCCGCCATCGGGTTTCTCCCCGTAATCTCCTACTTTGGGAAACCCATTGTTCATCGATTCAAACCCCGTACACATCAGCTCTACTTGGGTGGTGGCGACAAATGGCGAGTAGAATGACGAGGACGAGGATGCGGATGAGGACGAAGAGGAGGACGCAGACGACGTGAATGACAATGTACACTCACTCAGTCCACCTTCGTCCATCGTCACCGTATCGCCTGGAGAAACACGCGTGCGTTTCATCCACTGCATGCGCATCGTGTCGTTGCACGCGGCCTGAGACGCGTTGAGCTTCTCGCTGTCCTCTTGGCGAATGACAGTGTGAATGGGTAGGTGTGCCGTGAGATCTTGAATGAGGCGCCTGACCGCGTCACTGCTGATCGATGGCATGTGCACACGCCACACGGCGTGAGTTCGAGCGCGGAGTGGTTCCTGTGTCGAGTGAGGTAAAAAGCCAAACAAGTGTTTCAAGCGCATGAGCTCGGGCATTCTCGATGGTCTGTAGTGGCAATGGGGAGGAGCCCTTTTCATCACTGACGCAAATGCCGATTGTATCAGAGCTCGGTCAGAGGGAGAGGGCGATCGTATTGAACCCGTAGTGCACGTTGGATCATCGGCGTCGGCCGGTCGAATGGACAGGTGAATGCATGGAAAAAAATCGACCAAGTGCACCGCGATTGACTCACCAGTCGCGACAATGCATCCAAACAGAGTGATGCGATAGGCGGGGTTAATAACAGTTGACATTACATCTCTCGGTGTTCCTGCCGTTGTCGACGATGTCGTTGCCGTCGCTGTTGTCGTTGCCGCCACCACTGCTGCGGGAGATGACAAGGGCGACGGCCGGTGCGGCGCGGGCGGCAACGAGGAGGATAAGGAGAAGGGAGAAGAGGAGGGGATCGTTGAATGTGTAATTGCAATTGTCCGTTGCCATTCCGCCGTATCGTACATCTCATCGAGTGCTGGTGTAGCAACGGCAACAGAGGCACCATTCGCGGGTGGTTGTATCGGTCGGCGGTGTATCAACAGGCGATCCATTTCGAATGGGACAGACCTGCTGGGAGCTTTACTGATATGCCACGGATGGATATGCGTGACACACATTTGTAGCTGGCGCCTGATTGCACCACCACCGCCGCCACCGCCGCTACTACTGCCACTACTGACACCTCTGGTGGTGCCGATGAGCGGTAATTTCAACATGGGCACGCGTGTGACGGTTTGTCGCCAACAGCCATAATCCCCATCAGTTGCCATGAACTTTGGCGCCATTAACAACTTCCAGTCATAACGAACACGTTCGTCATCGTCCTCCATCGGATCGACATCCATGTTAATCTTATCCACGTGTGCGTCGTGAGTGCGTCGTGCGTGCGACGTGGAAAGGGGTGGTAGGGCGATATGCGTGTAGAGGAGACTCTCCTGTAGTGTCGAATGAAAGGGAGCGAGCGGGGATCTTCCAAAAAGAGGAATAAAGGAATGGAGAAAAAAAAAGAAAGTCACGACCCCTTTTTTGGAGGCTGGTTCCAAAAATCGCGCGCGCGCGCGCATTTGTCCGATCCATTACATCCCCACCTCAAGTGAATGAGGTGACAACAGCACGCGTTCGATTGTCAAAGGAATGGATGGAAGGGGGCGCTGTGCATGAAAAATGTATAATGAAAAGGGGTAGTCCACCCCTGTTTCGTCTCGTGGTTTTTTTTTCCTTCGACACACACACACACAGTCCCGCAAGCGCCTGCATTAAAAAAAATACAACCAGAAAAAAAAATGCTGGGCGGTCTCTTTGGGCCCTCTCTGATCAACAGTGAACACGCGCGTCAGCCCAGACCCGAAGCAGCGTCTCGCCATCGTCATGCTCACCATCGCCCTCCCCGTCAGGAAGAAGCGCCTAAACGTCGCACCACTCACGCTGAGGAGTTTGCTTCACCCCCCGTTGAATCGTCTCATCGCCATCACCATCATCATCATCATCATCAGCAGCAGCAGCAGAAACAGCAACAGCAACAGCACCATCGACATGGAAGCAACAACGTTGACCCCGAATTGTGCGGCTCATGCGGTGGCGATAGGAATCAATGTGGCTGCGACAACAGCGACTACCGCCTCATTGTCTTGGCCATTGACGATGGATGGCGAGAGGACGTTCCTCGCTACTACTCGGGCGCCAAGCTCGGCATAATCAACCAGACACCACTGCCTGGTTTGCCCCTGTCCATCCTGCCTCTCATGATCAACGGTGCCGCCTCTACCGAGTACTTTTCACTCGGTGTGACTGCGGGCTCCATCGACGCCGTGACATTGGCCATGGCGGGTACCACGTACGAGCCGAAGATCGGTGACAGCCTAGCTATCGCGGGTTTGCTGCCGCCTCTCGATGCATACAACGCCCTCTTCATGATCGTGGGCCTGCCATCGGCTGCCGCTCCCGTGTACACGCTCAAGATCTACAATCCATTCAAGTCTTCTCGCGGCGGCCTGTTGATTGGCGACTATGTCCGCGTCAAGTACGGCGATAGTAAGCTGGTGTGGGAGATCACTGACGCGAACTATGACACCGGCACGTGGGTGTTGAGTCCCACCAACATGGAGGACGTCGAGCTGCTCTGTCCTGTTGTTGCATGCAAGCCCCGCAAGTACTACAAGATCTGCGCGCCTGTTAAGAAGTGTGGCAACGCCGCCGACGAGACCGAAACCGAACGCCGTAGACGACGCCGCTATGACGAGGATCAGCATCGTCATCGCCACCATCACCATCGCCACCACAGCGACAGCGACGGTGACAACAACGACGATGACTCGTTGAGTTACCGCGCGTGAGAACTCTGGCACCGCAGGTGGGGGGAAAACCTCGCGGCGCGGGTGCTTCAAGCAGCCCGTTAATATGACCCTGAGAGAGACGCCCGCCGTAAACAACACTCCACTCGCCTCTTCTCTCATACGACCACGCGCCCAGCAGCAGCAAACCGGAGATTTTACCATAAAAAAAAAAGAGCCCCTCCCCGCACATTGATGCGTACATTTCTCGCCCGCCGATCCCTCTTGTGACCCCTCCCCTCCCTTCTTTTTTTTTGTACCCTCCCGGCTCGTCGCTCGCCTCTTCTTAGTTGTTGGGATCGGGTCCGCTCTCGTCCTCTGTTTATTTGTCGTCCGTGTAGAAAATGGAATAGTAGCTCCGCCTCCTCATTAATCGCGCACGCGCGAAAAAAAAAGCACAAGGGCTTCGTTCCACGGAAAAAAAATATGCTCGGTATTGGCGGAAATGCTCTGCTTGGCTCGGGACGTCGCGACCCGCTCGGCTTTGAGATGATGGCCGCGGCGAGAGGAGCTCCCCCCCGACGATCACCTCCCGTCGTTGTCGCACCTGCCGCCACTGCCGCCACCACCACACCTACCAGTAACCGTCGAAGAGTCTTCGCCGAGACTGCTCGAGAGGACGTCTCCGATCCAGTGAGCCGCCGCAGGCAGAAGAAGGCAACCTTGAAGAGTGAAAGGAAGGCGCTCGCCGCAGAGGCCGCCGTTCCCCCCTCTTCTTCTCACCGCCACAATAAGAAGAACAAGCGTGGTGTCGATACTGCCGCTCCCGCCGTTGAGCAGGTCGCCTTTTGCTCCGGCTGCCACCAGCCCGTATCATCGGGATGCAAATGTGGCGATAGGGGTGTATACGGCGATGACGGATGGAGTAAGTGCTCCTCCAACTACATGTACAACTACATGTATGGATACACGGCCGAGGCCGCGCCGCCACTCTTCGTGCTGTCGGCCGCCGAGAACAACTGGGTGCGTCTGAGTGCGCTTCCCGCCAACACTCTGCTGGACGCCGAGTTGCAATTGGGCATTGTCGAGGGCACTGTCAATTCTGCGCGCATTGGTCAGAACTTGATTTTCGCCGGATTGACCGACGCCTCCTTCAACACCACGTACACCATCGTGGGCCTGCCCGCCGACTCCAACGGCTCGTACCTACTCCAGCCCTACAACTTGCTGGACGCCCCGTGCTACGCACCCATCGTCGGCGACTACGCTCGCATTCGCCACGGCCTGTCCATTGGTGTGTACCAATTCACTGCCATTAACGCGTGTTCGCTCGCCGTCGAGTTGACGCCCACTTCGGTCGAGTCCGTCAACGTGGCCATCCCCGTGTACATCACCTGCGATGAACTCTTCTGCTAGACGAAGATGAAAGTGAAGCCCCCCCAAAAAAAAAAGAGAGAAGCGGGGAAGCCTCTCGCCCTCGACAAACCCTCCTCTCCCCCAAAAAAAAAAACTAAACCGACGACACCCCAACACGCGAGCCCGCGCGCTCGTGTGTTTTTTTGGATGATCGCGATTCTCCATCCCTCGATTTGATTTGTTGGCAACCCCAGCGTTGCTGTTTGTTTGTTTACTCTTTTTTTTTTTTTTGCCTCTCGGCGGTGGAGGGGGCGCGGCGCGGATGGGAGAAAAAAGGGATAGGCCACCCCGATCAAAAAAAGAAAAGGAGGGAGGGAGAGACCACAAGCAAGGAGACCGGGCTTTTATTCTCTTCGCGATCCTTTCTTTCGTTTACACATTCCAATCCCCTCACGTCGCCGCTTGGCGGAGAAGAAGAAAAGAGGGAGGAAAAAAAAAAGAATGTACGCCGATGACTATGGCTACTATGATGGCGATGCTCGTTATAACCCATCGTCGTCACAGATGCTCAACCTTGACGCCGATTCGTACTTGCTGTACGATGAGAGTGAGATCGGCGGACCCGTCCAATTGGCCACACTCGATACCGGCGGAGGTGGAGGCGACGCCGAACTGCCTCTCATTTACGATAGCGAAGGTGTTGCCCACATTGTCAATCAGCCTTCGCTGGCCAAGATCGACCTCCAACCGGCCCTGCCCATCCCCTCGGACTTCTCCTCGAATCTGAACAGAACCATTCAAGCGTTCGAGGATGCGACGCCCGATAGCGAAAAGCAGGCGTGGTCTGCCGCCTCTCTATCGTCGTCGCTACTGCTGCCCTATGAGCGACCCCAGATTGCAACCGATCCAACGGGCACTATTAACGCGACTCAGTTGATCGTGAACGAGGACAGTGAGTTTCGCGTGTGGTGCTCATCGGGTGTATCTCGCGCCACCGCCACCGCCACCACCACCGCCGCCGCCGGCCCTCAAACTCAAATGCTACTTCAGCAGCGATACGACTTCCTCGACCTCGTCACCTCAAACGACATTGGTCTGGTCGTATCGCTCGAGAACAACCACATTGCGTCGCCGTGGCTGGACGGTCCACAAGTGCACCCTCTTGGCGAGGTCGACGAGGATGTGACCCAGTACGCGCCGGCGTGGCCCTACGGTGACGAGAGCGTGGAATCGGCGGGTGTGCTCGACGAGAGCGGTCAAGTGGCCAAGTACGCAAAGGCGAGCGTGGTGCGCGCGCCCGCCGAAGAGTTGGGACAAGTCATCACTGGCTGGGTGTTGAACAAGTCTGTGCTGGTTAGAGTGATTCGCACCACGGTGGACGCTAGCCATCACGACGACATTCGTCGTGGCGCCTTCATTCAGATCATCTATCGATATTGGCAACCGAATAAGGCACCTACGTACGCGGATGATCTCATGGAGATGCTGTACCTCATCTATCAGTTGCAAGGCGAGAAAATGGGTGGAGGCGGTGGTGGCGACGCGATTAGCACCATTGCGCAACTGGCCATTGACAGTGCGCGCGGAGGAGTGGGAGGGGGAGGACAGCAGCACCAGCACCACCACCACCGACACGGCAGCAACAAGGTCAATTTGAGGAACATTCTGATCCAAGGCGATCGGGGCGTGGGTCGTCCAGGTACTCTCTTGGCGTTGTGGAGATGCATGTTGCCCAGAAACCCGGCGCCTCAGTCGATCGACGCCATTATCATGTCGATGAGGACGACGACCGCGCAGCCCATGGTTTCCTCCTTGGTGCAGTACGAATTTTTGAGAGCCATCCTGTTGTTGGTTGACGAGAACCAACCACTCGCCGCATCGTTCTACACCGACCCGTCGATATTCCGCGCGCGTTATCAATCACTCATTCGCAGTGGTTTACAAGCGGCGGCGGCGGCGACGCAATCAGCCACCGGAAAGGCGCCATCGTCAGCATCAGTTGTCTCGCGCTTGGCAAACACGAGCGTGGCAGCGCTGGCGAGCGGGTTGCTCGGATCGACGAAGACACCCGGATCATCATCATCATCTCCCCCATACAGGTTGAGATCAAAGACATCGATCGCCAAGCCGCTGTCGTCGCGTGAGTCAGTCGCCACTGCTCGTGTTTCTACTACAACAGCAGCAGCCGCCTTACCAGCGACGGCCATTGGCAACAACGGCAGCAGCGTGACAGGAAGAGGAGGCCGTTCATCCGCCACGTCAATCAAGTCATCGCGACTCACGCAAACGCGAAAATCGACGGCACTTCGCCAATCAAAGAAGAGCGCGGCAGCGGCGACATCGGCGAGGCAAATGAAAAGCGTCAAGGTCAAATAACTAACAGGCAGGCAGAGAAGGGAACCTCTTCCTCCCGGGCTGCGATACAAAAAAAAATGAAATGCACCGAATACCACTGCCTCTCTCCCTCCCTTTCTCCTCTTCTTCTTCTTCTTCTCATTTCTTGGCGCGGTGTATGGAATGGAATGGAAATGCCGCCTTGGCGCGCGCGGATAGCACAGGCATACATCCTCTCGCATGTGCCCCTCTTATCCCCTCCCCCAATAAAACAACAAGCACAACAAGTGTGTGTCGTGTAATAAGAGTAGGCCGATCCCTTCCCTCCCCGCGTTAAATTTCTGCACGCGCGGCAGCAAACAAGGGAGACAAGGACAGGGCAAACATACCAAGAGGGTGGGGGGGCAAAAAATAATAATGTTTACACCGACGACGCGCGACAGCGCCGGTAACTCGCTCATCGTTTATCAGGGCGCAGCGCTGCCACTCATTGGTGAGAGGTTCGACGAGAGCGCATCGTCGTCGGATCCGACGACTCTTGAGGCAGCACGCGTACGTCGCGCCGATTATGACGCTTTGTGGTCGCCGCCGAAACGACTCGACAGCGGACCCCAGCCCGCGATCGATGCGACACAATTGGTGGCGAGTGACGCGAGCGACTTTCGCGTGTGGGCTTCTTCATGTGTGGGCGACAAGCAAACGATCGAGAAGAGGTTTGCCTTCCTTGACATGGTCTCCCGCGAGCGCATCGGTATCGTCGTCGGACTGGAAAACAATCTCATCGCACCCACGTGGCTCGACGGACCGAGTCTGACCTACAACGAAGATCGCATTGCCGACGACGAATTCATTGACAATCTGACACAATACGCGCCTGACTGGCCCTTTGGCAAACCTGTTTTCGCCAGTGGTGGCGGCGGCATGGTGGCGTCGGCATCGAGCGCCGATGGACCAGGCGGTGCAATGATGGGGGATGAGCCTCGTGTCACGATGGCGTTGAACAAATCAGTACTGGTTCGATTGATCGACGTTGTCGTGGTGGCCGACGAGGAGAGGTGGAGGAGGAGGAAGAAGAGCGGCGGTAGCGTCGTCGGATCATCGTCACCATCTCTGCCGCCAAGCAAGCACCGCTTCGTACACATCATCTACCGATACTGGCCAGACAACGGTACACCCACGTATCCGGCCGATTTGCTGGACATGCTTTACTTCATCTACATGCTACAGAGCCAGCCACTTAATCGAGTCCCACCCAATGTCGAATCCATGCAATCGTTGGTACAGGCCGATCCGAGTCGCGGCTTCCAAGCGAGCAGCATGCGCCACATGTTGGTACACTGTGCGGCTGGCATTGGCCGCACGGGCGTCTTCTTGACACTGTGGCGATGCATGCTCCCGCAAGATCCCGTCCCCGCGCTCGTAGACCAAGTGATCGTGGCGATGCGATCTAGACGCCGACACCGAATGGTTTATACATTTGCTCAATATCGTTTCATCAAAGTCATGCTCTACCTAATGAGCATCTCACCGGCGCTCCAGGCCATCTTCTACGGCTCCGACATTTATGCACAGCGATACAAGGAGTCGAAGCGAGATCGCGCCGTCGATGGATTGTTTGCCGAGCCAATGGCGCTGCTTCACACAGCGTCATCGTCGTCTGTAATGTCGATGTCGACCCTTCCCTCTTCCTCCTCCTCCTCCTTCTCCTCCTTCTTCTCTCCATCCGCAGCGTCGTCGTCTGCCGTCTATAGTAGCCCATCGAGAGACAGCAGCAGTCGATTTGGCAGTGCTAGCATTCGGCGCATTCAGTTTGGCGACGAGGCCGATGAAAGTTCATCGGCGCCACAGCCGCTGGTGGTGATGCGCCGAGGGCCACACTCTCAGGCATCGTCATTGCCGTTTGTTTCTCAACTAGCGGCCACGTCGTCGATGGCGATAGCCAGTGGGTGGATGTCGGGTGAGAGTCACGCACACATGGCCGCCGCCCCCGCCCCCTTGTCCTTCGCGTCGCCATCATCGTCATCGTCGCTATTTTCTCCATCGTATTCACTGTCGATGGCAGCACCGTCGCCGTCATCGTCATCGATCTCTGCTGTGCCTAGGCTCCCGCCTCCGCGTGGGTCTTCCTCCTCTTCCTCCTCCTCCTCCTCGAACGCGAGCGCGTCGTCTTCGTCGGGAACCAACCGACCCCGACCCAAGCCCAATTTGGGCGGTGGAGCCAAGTCCGCAACTTCGGCTCCTTCAATGGCGATCACCCTCGAGGATGAGGTAGCTGCGACGCACACCTCACCCAAGCAATCTCGATACAGGAGCGCCGGCAAACGCTAAAGAGACCACGATAAATGATCCAGTGAGAGATAATATGCATTCATTTTGTTTTGAGTTTGGTGGTGCAGAAGTGAAAGAGGAGGGTGTCGGTGAGGCCAAAGTAGTCGGCGTGGGCGACGAGGTCGCGGCAATCCTGGGTCGAGAGCGAGGAGACGTGAACGGACTTACCCTCAAAATAATCGATGAGGCACCGGCCGAGGCGTAGGGAGAAGTAGGCAGATAAATCAGCACCTCCCTCCTGGGCTTCAGAGAGTCCCGCGTCGAGGAGGTATCGGAAGTAGGGCCATCTCTTCGCGAGAGAGTGTCGATTTGCGACAAGGGCGGGGACAGGAGACGATAATTGCTGATGTGGGGACTCATCGCTATAAAAGTAGAGAGAAAATTCAGATGGGGTGTCGTCCGCTACCATATCCATATTCATATCCACACTAGCATCACTGTCTTTGAGAAGAGGGAACGTCGTTGCGTCCAGTACGGTGGGTAATCGCTGATCCTCTCTACCACCATAATTCAATTTCAATGGCATCGAAGGAAGATAAACGAGGCAGTTGTCGTTCAAAAACAACCATATGAGGGAGGAGAGATTGGCCATCTCAATGGGAAGACTTGTCAATTGGTTGTGGATGATAGCCAACTCTTGGAGAGAAGTGAGATGGCCCATTTCAAGAGGGAGGCTCGTCAATTGGTTGTGGGAGAGGTACAACGTTTTGAGAGAAGAGAGTTGGCCGATTTGGGGAGGCAGGCTCGTTAATTGGTTGCGGCCGAGGGCCAACCATTGGAGAGAAGAGAGCTGTCCCATCTCAGGAGGAAGGCTCGTCAATTGGTTGTCACTGAGGCCCAACTCTTGGAGGGAAGAGAGTTGGCCTATCTCAGGAGGGAGGCTCGTCAAACGATTGCCCTCGAGATATAACCCCTGGAGAGAAGAGAGACGGCCGATCTCGCGAGGAAGACTCGTCAATCGACAATTCTCCGCATCGAGAGTGATAACGCGATGAGGAGGCAAGGAATCGCGGATTATTCGGCCGGGTGAGGCCATCCATTGGTCCATGCTCGTCCACCCTTGGCTCTCTTGAAACGAAATCTTCCATGCTTCCCACAAGGAGGCGAGCACGGTATCGTCGTCGTCGGTGCTGCTACTACTAGCGATTGGACGCGCAGCAGTGATATCCATCAGTGTGTATATAAGGTTGTAGCAATCAATTGTTGTTGACGCGGATGGGAGCGAGGCGCAGACTCGACTGCCCGGCTCGGGAGAGGAGAGGAGAGGAGAGAAGAGAGGAGCGCGCCAAAAAAAAAAGAGGAGAAGAGTTTGGCGCGCATATCACACATGTAACCCTATATGCGCATACACATTCCAATCCCTCTCTCTCCTCTTTTGAGACTGGCGACGCAAAAGGAGAAGAGGAGGCGGTATCGGAGAAGAGAAGGAGGGAGGGAGAGAGATAGAGAGAGAGATAGACGTGTCCGGATGTCCGCATTGGGCCGAGGAGGAGACCGACCATTTGGGATTGAGCGGCTATATATATATATGTATACACGCAAATGCAATTAACTCTCTCTTCCTTTGAGTTTGGTGGTGCAGAAGTGGAAGAGGAGGGCGGTGGAGAGGCCAAAGTAGTCGGCGTGCGCGACGAGGTCGCGGCAATCCTGGATCTGCAACGAGGACACTTGGACGGGTCGCTCCTCAAAGTAATCGATGAGACATTTGCCGAGGCGGACGGAGAAGTAGGCAGAGAGATCGGCGCTTCTCTCCTGGGCTTCAGATAATCCCGCATCGAGGAGGTGTCGGAAGTAGGGCCATCTCCTCGCTAGGAAGTGTCGATTTGCGACAAGGATGGGGACAGGAGGCGATAATTGCTGATGTGGGAGCTCATTGCTATAAAAGCGAAGGGAAAAGTCAGACGAGTTGTCGTCCGCTACAATATCCATATCCATATCCATACTAGCAGCGTCGTCGTCGTCGTCTTTGAGAAGATGGAACGTCGTTGTTTCCAGTACGGTGGGTAGTCGCTGACGCTCTCTGCCATATATCATCGCTTTAATGGCATCAGTGAATGGGATGCGAATGAAGCAATTGTTCTCGATGTACACCCATTGGAGGGAAGAGAGATGGCCGATCTCGGGCGGGAGGCTCGTCAATTGATTGCTGCTGAGATTCAACCATTGGAGAGAAGAGAGATGGCCGATCTCGGGAGGAAGGCTCGTCAGTTGGTTGTGGTCGAGATATAACCGTTGGAGAGATGAGAGCTGTCCCATTTCAGGAGGAAGGCTCGCCAATTGGTTGGCTTCGAGATTCAACTCTACGAGAGAGGAAAGACGGCCGATCTCGCGAGGAAGACTCGTCAATTGATTGTTGGTGAGATCCAACTCTTGGAGAGAAGAGAGGTGGCCGATTTCGGGCGGGAGGCTCGTCAATTGGTTGCTGTCGAGATTTAACCATTGAAGAGAAGAGAGATGGCCTATCTCGGGCGGAAGGCTCGTCAGTTGATTGAAGCCGAGATGCAACCCCCGAAGAGAAGAGAGACGGCCCATTTCAGGAGGGAGGCTCGTCAATTGGTTGTGGTCGAGATACAACCTTCGGAGAGAAGAGAGTAGGCCTATCTTGGGCGGAATACTCGTTAATTGACACATTCTTAAATCAAGGGTGATAACACGATGAGGAGGTAAGGGATCGCGGACTATTCGGCCGGGTGAGGCCATCCACTGGTCCATGCTCGTCCAACCCTGGCTCTTTTGAAACGGAATCTTCCACGCTTCCCACAGGGAGGCGAGCACGGTATCGTCGTCGTTGTCATTTGCAATCGAATGCTCGACGGTGGTATCCATTGGAGATTGGAGAGATATAACGTGCAGTTGACAGGGAGGGGTGGTGTGAATGGACTGATCCGGGCGAGGATCAGGTTCGCGTGGAGCGGGGAGACAGAAAAGCGCGCCAAAAAAAAGGAACGACTTGTGTGCACGTAAGTGGGCGGGAAGGCGCGCCCAAAAAAAAAGAGGACATACACACGCACGCTTCGTGCTCGCTCGGTTTATGTTATGGGGAGGGAGAAAGGGGGGGGGGGGGGGAAGGGGGGGGGGGGGGGGGATTTAATCACGGCGATGGCGCCGATGATAACGACGATGGCTGCCGCTGCTGCTTCTTCGCGTGGGAGTGTCTCGTCGGCGGTGCAGTAGTCGATGTCGCTCTCGTCTTCTGACGGCATTGATACGAGGATTACGATCGGTACTGGAACGATGTGCGTACTGTTTGATTCCCGACGCCCTCAGTGTATAGTGGCGTCCATTGCCGCTCGCCATGTACTGTGTGCGCGGGCGAGGCGCACCACCGGCCTTGGTGTGAACGTCGGGTAGGAAATGGTGATCGGGATTACCGCCGCTGCCGCGTAATCCGTTGCGGTAAGATATGTGGCGCGCACCCCTCAGAGATACAATCTGTTCCGCGAGCACGTGGTTGATGCGCTCGTGTTTTTGCACTACCGCCAGATCGTCCAGTACACGAGCGCCGCGTTTACTATAGGCGAGTTGCGATGGCGTGTATCGAGATGCAACGTCGTTCACCTCGTCTCCCATGTGGTAGACATCGCGTTTCACCTTGCTGCCCGTCGCGTGTTTGCTGCTGGCACTCGGTGCGTACAAGTCTCTCTCGATCTTGGCGCTATCGTGTGCGTGTTGCTTCTCTCTGGATAGGGACGGTGACAGTGGTGGCGTTATCGATGTTCTTCTCGTTGTCGTTGTCGTTGGCATCACCGCCGTCGTTGAATGCCGACGCTGGCGCTTGTGATGACTGCGACGACGATGGCGGTTGGCGATGGTGTGCATAGGGGATTCATTTGGGTCGTAGATGAGCTCAGCGTTCTTTGCTGTATTGAACTTGACTACCGCAGCTGTTGACGCGCTCGCTGGTCGTCGACGACGACTACGGCGTGTCTCTCCTTTTTTTAACGCACCCGGGCGAGCATGACCAGGGTAGACACCGGAGAAGGGACGCATTCGAGATGGCAGCGCGGCGCTATCACTGCTCATCGCATTTGTGACTGTAAAAAAAGGGGGAGGAAATATATTTATAGGGCGATAAAATATTGTCCAGACGGATCAAGAGTACCCTTGACTTATTATTATTAGTCCAAATTCTATCGAATGACGGTGAAATGGAGCATAATTGGAATAAATAATAA
>JBAZUA010000015.1:0-14948 GCA_041661645.1 Minisyncoccota bacterium
CCCCCCCCCCCCCCCGCGAAGGAGCAGGCGAGGAAAAAAAGTCATGCAGTGCGTGCTTTTTTTTTTTGTTTTTCGTTTCCCTTCGGCCAAGCGGGCCCGCCTTGCTGGTTTCTTCTTCTTCCTGTCAGCCACACAACCACCACTTATTCGCCTTTTTTTCCATCACCCGCCCTCTTCGCATTTCCATTTCCATTTTCATCAGCAAGGGGAGAAGGGAAAAAAGTGACAGTCAACCGTTTGGGGGGGAGGGGTGGGGGGGGTGAGGGAGGGGAGAAGAAGGAGAGTGAGCCACGCGCCTTTTTATTATGCCTTTGTGTGTAAGAAATAGTAATCGTCTCGAATCGACCCTCCCCCTCCGCCTCTCTCCGCAGTCAATTACGGATGGCAGCATCGTCACTGAAATTGGTTTCGACTGAAACAAATGACGACACTCGCGAACAATTGCAATATGAGCGTCGACGTGAAAGGCGTCTTGATAACGCGACCATCGCTGTCGTTATTTCTGTCGTAATATTAGCGATAGTAGCGGTCGGTGCGTTTATCAAGGGGATGGTGGAGGAATTCCGGTCACGTAAAATGGAGGAGAAGGAGCTTGCGCGAGCGCTCGCGCAACCTACCGCTGCAACCACATCGTTCCGTGCTAACATGGACGGAATCGATATCAATAGAGCGACTGAGCCTAAAAACACTGGCAGTAGTAGCACATTGACGCCGAATACAGCGTCGCCGACGAAAGGCGTCGTTGACGACGCCTTCTACGCCCACTATGACGCGGTGGCGAGACTGGAAAAGAGAGGTGCCGAGTATTTGATGGCTGGCACGCCCGATGGCGATATACTGCCCAGCGACGAGTTGATTCGACACGCGCAGCAGATCAACAGTAACCCTCCAATGGCCATGTTTATCATGATCTACCGCCATCGATGTCCCGAATCAATTGCTGGCGCCGAAGTGTTCGCCTCGGCGGCGAGAAAATTCGAGATGATGGAGAGGCGGATGCAGCAAGCGGCCAACGAGCCTGTTTTACGGCGCCGTATTGCATTTTGCGCGCTGCACGAAACAGAGTTACCTGATTCTATTGCCCAGACTGTCACCACATTCCCCACTTACGTGGTCTACGACCCATACGACCAGGTCTACGGAAAGTTCAACGTGCCCTCGGCCAAGTTGGAGGGCGAGTTGGAGGCGATGCGCGATTACCTGTTTCGTGATTGAAGAAGAAGAAGAAGGAATAAACGGATGGACGGAGCAATGTATATATATTATAAAAGAAAAGAAAAGACCCCACACGTGTATCTCCCTTTTCATCTACTGTGTTGTTTTTCGATTTCTCAGGCGCGCGCGCGGACAACGCCGTCGAAGAGAGGGCGCGTGCCCGGGTGTAGGCATCGACGGTGCGGTGGTTTCAAGGAAGGAAAAAAAGAAAAGAAAAGATTGACCTATCCGTGCGTGCTCGATCTGTCCTTTTCTACTGCCTGCTCTTGCTTTCTCGCTTACTCACCATCCTTCCCCCCTCCCTCCCCTCCATTGCCCACCACCTCTAACCTCATTCGAGGGCACACCCCCATTCACTCACGCCCACACGCCATACATAGAGACGAACACGCACGATGACGATGAGAATGGAGGGCACTGCGATGCCTCCCATTCCGCAACTCCCACCACCATCGCCATCGCCATCGCCAAGCCGGTGGCGCATCCTCGTACTCGTGGTCATCGTTCTTCTCTACTGCAGTGTCTCCATCACTGCCATCGCGTTTATGGTCAACGGCAACACGGATGCATGCGAATGGGACACATCCCGCGCCGCGTTCTTACTGGACGCGACTCAGAGTATACACACGACAAACAAGGTGTTTAGGGGTGCCGAAGATCAATGCCGACTATGGATCGCTTCACTCATTGGTTGGCATTGCAGCACCGACACCGCCATCGCCACAAAATCGCCCCTCAGCTCCTCGCTAAAACGTACATTCCTCGTTTCGCATTGCTTCATTTATGCGCAGACACGCGTCGTACTCTCACGCGTGTCGCCCCTTAACATCGTCGCTTACATAGCCGATACCGCTAAGATTAGCGGCGTAAACGCGGCCGAGGATCGTCGCCGAAAAGAGATGACATTGCTGCAACGACGGCAACAACACGGAGACTTACTCGCTGGCGATTGGATAGCGGGCGGCGACGGCGGCGATGACGCCGCCAAGCCCCATCTTGTCGCCATGCAAAAAAAGTCTTCTCCCATATCGTCATCGACACCACCTGCTACTGCTACTACCACTACAGCAGCAACTACTACCACCACCACAACTACTACAGCGCTCGTGGAGGACGATGCAGTCGCATCGGCCCTTTACGCACGGTGGACGTTGGACAATCAACGTCGTCTTTCACTCCATGACGAGGATACGTGTGCACTCACCAAACGCGACTACATTGTTCGCCTAAGGGCGAACGGCGATGATGGGATGACAATGGGGAGGGGCGGCGGTGGCGTGACTCGGGTCTCCGTGAAAACCCACACGATTGTCGTGGGCAATCCGATCGAGGTATTGAAACGACACCAACAATACCACCACAGTCACGACCACCACCACAGTCACGACGACGACGACGACGACGACGGCGAACACCGTCGCCTACCCGCTCGGTTTAGCATTATCGTTACTGATGCACTGCCCGGTTTTACGGAGGCGACGACAGCGACAACATCGTCACTGGACATTCAAACGCGCGCGACGCATCAAATCGACGCCTCCTCGTCGTGGTCATACCATGCCACTGACACTGCACGGACGTACTCGCGCGATACACTGAGTATCGTGGTGACACTGGAGACACTCCCTTCTATCGCCGACCCACGCCAGCCAGATTCGCCGTATTTACCGCCACCATCGCCACCATCGTCGTTGGATTCACCCGCGTGGTTCGTGGATGCATTGATACGCAGCACACATGAGGGTGGCGCGTCGTCGTCGTCGTCGCCATCACATGCGACTACCTCCGCTGTGCTATTCGTGGTTCACATCAAGCCGGAGCAGCGGCAACTCGTTGAGTTATCCGAAGAGGAAGATACGCTGGTTGAGGCTTTATTACATTCTGCCTTTTGGCAGAATCCGGCGCTCCATCCGTGGATGGCCAAGTTCAGCCAATTGTTCCGCGTTACTCGGTCGACACTACCACCACCACCACCGCCGCCGCCAGCGGGCAGGGGTGGTGATGGCGTGGCCGATAAAACGGACTCGACGTGGCGATTGTTCATCCACACGAGTACGGCAGGTAGTACGCCCGCACCAATGGCCTCTCACTTTAGCCAGCGATCGGTTGTCAAGGGCGCTCGCGCTGCTTTCAAGTCTTTCGCCATTCTCTCGACGACGAGCGTCGTTCGCGAGTCGAGCTGGACATGGCATCGGCATCACTTAATGTCAAACGCTGCCGATCGCGCCGTCCTACAGTGCAAACGCCAGCAGATTCGAAATGATGACGACGAGAACGACGGCATTGACATTATCGCCTCCCACCTATCGCCGTCTCTTTTCGACTTTACATCATCATCGTCGTCGTCCCTTCCTCCCCCTCTCTCCCCACCTCTTTCCCTCCCTTCCACCACTACCACTGCTACTCCAATTGGCGGTGCGGTGCGGTTTCCATGTACCGCCGCAGTGATGAGTCGACACCACGTGACGTGGGCGATTGCCTACTCAGACTTGTTGGTACGTACGTTGAGTGTAGACTACGGGATGCCCTCGTTGCTCACCGCCGCCACCGCCGATAGACAACGAGGAGGAGGAGGAGACGGAGGAGGAGACGGCATCACCGTCGCCCCTGTCAATCCCGCATTCGTGAGCGACGCGTGGCTACACATGGGATTGCACGACATCGCCTCGACATTGATGAGCGACAAGGAGTGGTGGGAGACGCACGTCGAGAACGAATATACCCTCCCATGTTGGATCAGTCGGTTTTCGCGAGTACTCGAGGAGACCCTACCCTCGGCGTCCGCCGCATTCTTCATCTCCCCCGACACAACACACGCGCATCTTGCCTTTCAACAGTCCATACGCCGTGCCGCCCAGACCATGTACGCATCACATCAAAATGGATACGCCATGGGGTGTAGCGACAGTTCAATACAACAACAACAGCAGCATCATCAACAACCGCAACATCAACAGCAACCGCAACAACGCGCCAGCGGTGTACCACATTCCACGTGGATCTCGTGTTCATTGGCGGACCATACATGTCCTTCCATTCACTGGAAGTTTATACAGTTGTTACGCATAATGGGACTATTGAAGTACGCGTCGTCGCCGGCCGGCGATGGCGGAGATGACATTGGCGGCGGCGGCGGGCTACTTGCGACAACGGTTGAGGTGGATGAGACGACGTGGCAGCTGTTTGAGCTCACAGCGAGGTCAATGTGCCTACCCCCGCCCGCACCTCGCGCCGCTCGTACTACCGTCAATGAGCACGTTGACAGTGCAGCGATGATGGCGTATGATGTACTGTTCACGGACGACGACGACGACTCTGCTGACGGGCAAACATCGATGATATCGAGCAGCGACCGGGGCGGCGGCGGCGGCGGCTTTGAATTTCAGTCGTGGGATGAGGACCTCTTGGACTTGTCGCCCTTTAGCGGCGATCGCAAAAGGAATCGAGACTCGCCGCTTCGCATCCGCGTCCACAAGGACGATCGTTTGCCGCTTGGAATGTGCATGCTTTCGGCGCACGTCATCGCGTGGCACCGACATTGGGTCGAGTACAGCGCCACGAGTGACGTGCGCCACTCGTCTATAGCTCTCTTCCTTGAGAGTACATCGCGTACTCGACCCATTGCGCTCGAATCTCTTCCGTTCAGCGCTACGCTCGTGAAACAAGGGGGCCTCAATTGGCGCGTCAAGAACTCAGAGCACGTGCTCGAGCCACTGGGTACAACAACTGCGCCACCTACCACCGTGGGCAAAAAGGAGACGACAACACGGCAGCGTGTGCTCTTTGAAATCATCGAAGACGACAACAATGATGACGAGGACGACAACAACGAGGACGACGACAAAAGGGAGGAAGATCAAGAGTCCTCTCGCATCGAGGTGGGTGTGGGTTCTTCCTCTTCTTCATCCTCCTACGTTGCCAATGATCAAAAAGTGGACGATGCGCGTATGGGCGGCGCACCGGAGATGTCGCTCACATCTGCAGCGACTGCATTTATACGCGATTGGCATAACTATGCATCGTTGACGCCTCGTCCCTCTGGTGGTGGATCTGCCGCAGCAACCACCATGTTCATCGACAGGCCCGACATATTTGACCGCGTTTGCCTACAATCGGCAGCACATATTTCAACTGACACGATTGTGATGAAGCGCGAATGCTTAATCCGCTCTTTTATGCTCGATTATGCTGCGCATGTCACGAAACCACACACCGCCGCCACTGCTACTGCTACTGCTACTGCTACTGCTACTGCCACTACTACCACGCCCGTAGCGCCGACGGCATCAACAGAGTAAAAAATAATAATACCACATGCATGTCCATCACCACCATTGAAGAAGCGAGGGGGGGGGGGGGGGGGGACGGGGGGACCTTCCCCCCATATAAATTAATTTCAATGAGCGCTCTCCCTTGGCAGGCACAGTGCAGTGGCCCGTGGCTTGCTTTGCAATTCACGCGCGCGGGAGGGGGATCATGACAAGTATCGGGTTGACGTCTCTTCCGTTCAAATGTCCTTTCGACCTCAGGGCTCCCCCGTATTACTGACTTGGTATGGTTCTGGTGGTGGTGGTGGGGAAAATAATGTCATTGTGATGGGTTCGTGGTCGGAGTGGGAAGTTGAACACCGCATGCGAAGGCACGGCTCGAATTTCGTGCTTGAGCAAGATCTGGTGCCAGGATACTACGAATACAAGTTCGTCGTTGATGGGAAGTGGCGTTCCAGCGACAATGCACCCGTAAAGAAGGACACGTACCGAAATAATTGGGTAGAAGTTGGAGAGCATATCAAAACCAAGCTTCAAGCGCCTCATTCCAAACGAAGCCGTCCCTTCTCCTTCAGGGTGAACCCATGCGCAACCCTGGAAGAGACTATTGCACGAGCGAAACTCGTATGCTATCCTAAGATGAAGGACGAAGGCGGCGACGGCGACTTTGATCTTGTATGCTATCCTAAGAGGAAGGACAATGACGACGACGACTTTGATTTGACTTTGCGCGACGGTACCATCATTTCAAGCTCTGGAGACATTGACGAGGACGACTCGCTCTTCCTTGTCAAGCGATCCCAGAGGTAGGAACCAGGCGTTGCACGTTTCGCTTGAAAAGGAAAAGGAAAACCCCATGCGCCCTCTAATCCTCAATCCATTGACCACCGACCCTTGAAAATTCTCGCGCAACACACATGAACCATCGAATTGGATACATATTTGGTTCCAAATAAACGGATTGGGCTGGCGTTGGTTGTATATTCAACAAAAAAAAATAAACCAAAATCCTTTATTGTGTATATACCCCTGTGTGGTGCCGAGGACCGGTCTATCTCTCTCTCTCTCTCTTAATGGCTACCGAAACCGTAGATGGTACGACCGTGGCGCTTGAGGGCATAGACGACGTCCATGGCGGTAACAGTCTTGCGATGGGCGTGCTCAGTGTAGGTGGTAGCGTCGCGAAGGACCTTCTCGAGGAACTGGCGAAGGGCAGCACGGCCCTCGGTGTAAATCTGTCCAGAGATGCGCTTCACACCACCACGACGGGCGAGGCGGCGAAGAGCAGGCTTGGTGACTCCAGTGATGGCCTCCTTGAAAGACTTACGGTGACGCTCAGCTCCTCCCTTTCCGAGACCCTTACCTCCTTTTCCGCGGCCAGACATGGAGTTCGATTGACTTGATGCGTAGCAAAGCTGGAGAATGACTGACTGGGGTACCCCCCACGCAAAAGGGCTCGACTTTTTTTTTCGCGCCAAATCAAATCCAATCGGTCACAAAAGTGCACAGCCAGTTTCTCTACCCCCCTCACACTCTCTTTCTTTTTTTCCCCCAGCCACCCGATCATCACGTCGTCGCGTCACCCCAAACACCCCACGGGCCGATTTCTCTCTATGCATGCCTTTTTCTTCATTTGACTCGCTCACAATTCCACTTCTTCTCTCCTCTCGGACTCCGCGTTTCTTTTCGCGATGCACATGGGCTTTATGCTTGCTTTACTTGAGAGGTTAGCGCGCTGCCGAATATATATATAATAAAGACGCCGCTTGCTGAACGACGGTTTAAAATATCAATTCAAGTGCGTCGATTGTTGTCGTTGCTGTTGTTGTTGGGTGGCACGTTGATGATGGACAGCGGCGCCGAAGAACGCTTCAACGTCGAACTCGTGTGCATCTCTTAGTGTTCGTGCGATGACACGCTTTGCGTTGGCGGTGGGCTTGTCAAGTCGTCGCTTAATAGGTCTGATATACGCGCACTCTCCGCCATTGGTGCACCGAGTGAGTTGAAACTCCACCACGGCAGCGCCTGTCGTCGTCGTCGTCGTCGCCGATGCAGTCGCCGGGTCGCATGGCGACGGTGGTGGCGATGCGAACTGATCCAATAGAGCTAGGTCTTCGCACTCCATGAACAGACAACATTGGTCGCTTCGCCACACGCACGTCGATTGCATCAGCGGCAACAACACCGCTGCATCGCCGCTGTCGTCGTCGTCGAATAGCAGATGTGGGAATATGGGATCGGCAATATTATAGCGACCACCGTCATCATTCGATGCAAACGAAATGCATGCAAAGTAACGGTGTGAAAACACATCGTGACCGCCCTCGCCTTCGCCGCGACGATCATCAAATTCGACTTCTTGTCGTCGTCGCCACTCCAGGCGAACGTTCAAATCCAAGGTATGTGTGGGTTTGATTTTGAACACGAGGTCGTCACCCGCGTGCATGCGATAGCTCAGCGTCATCGATTGGCGGTGTGCTTGTGCTTGTGACGACGAAGCGTCGATCAAGTCGTCGATCATTTGCCTGGGCGTTTTGAACGGCATCAAATTGTCGGATTGGATGATCCATCCGTCAGAGGAGGAGGAGGAGGAGGACGACAAGGAAGACAAGGAGGAGGAGAAGAAGAGAGAGCGGATACGATCGTTCGCAATCCGACCGATGAATTCATCTAATCGCGTCCACTCTTTGTGACACACCAAGATGGTCTCGTCGTCGTCGTCCATCCTCCCCCCTCTTCTACTCTCATGCGTGTCAGCTGACACGCGCGCAAATCGAATTCTCGATGAAATGGTTTCAATCACGCGCTGTCGCGCCAGCCAGCTCGTCCTCATCGACCACTCCGTGAGACCGAACAGACAAATAAAGTCAAAGATCATATACGTCGAGCGGCCACTACCGGGCTCTCCATCCATTAGTTCGCCATCCAGCAGGGTACCGCGGAAGAAGTGAGGCGGGAGAAAGCGATTGCCTCTAGTGGTGGCAGCAGCTGCCGTCATCTCCTCCTCGCATAGTTCGATGGGCCATATTCGCCCCGAACGATTGATCATGACACACGCATTCTCGGGCGCCACTGACTCCTCGGTCCATTTGGACATTCTTTTTCTTCTTCTTTCGTACAATGCCGATTGTTGCTGTTGCAATTGGCCCTTATCTCGGTTGAAATCGTCAAGTGGCTGACCAATTTGAAAGAAGAAGAGCCAGCACCTAATCCCGTCGTTCTTATCGCCGATGTAGAATCGGTTCATGTGGGGAATGACGCGTGAGATGGCAACAGCGGTCGACATGCTCGAAGGATGCACCATGAGTTTGGAGTGGAGTGTAGGTGGTGGTAATCCCTTGTCAGATGCGGACGACGACGGGGGCAAATCATTGGCGACGATGGCGGAAAAGAGTAAATCGGGGTAGGCCTTGTTGACGAGGCCTTGGATCTCAACCGCGAGTGGATCCGATACTTCCAAACACCCCTCGAGCGTCTGTAATTTACGATACAAGTTGCGGTTGATTGCAGTGCAACTGTGATCGTCATCACATGGCGTGTTCACAGGGGGCGCATGAACGTCCTCTTCCATTATATATATATAGCGCGCACTCTCCGTGGGGAGGGGGTTTTTCTGTTTTCCCTTTCCGCCGCTCGCCGGGACTGAAACTAAATGTGTGTGTGCGCGCGCGCGAATGCACGCTAACGTGAACAATGATTTGCAGTGGTTGCGCTGGTACACCCAGCACGCATCATCTCCTCTTTGTTTATTTTACTTTTCGCGGTGTTTTTTTTTGTTCTGTTTATGCCTTCGCTTTGAGGAATGGCGGTGGTGTGCGTCGTCGTCGTTGTCGTCACCGCCGTCCCTTTTCCCTCTTACTTTTGTCGGTGATGTCGTCGTGGTGTCACTGGCGGCGGCGACGGCGGCGGGTGGCGGTGGCGGGTGTGTCGATGCAATTGCAATGCCCATCACATCGTTGGCATTTGCGTTGGCGCGTTCGAATATGTCGCCCATCGCGGGGAAGCGATTGAAGAGATCGCCAAAGTTGTTGTAGATGGCAGCGCGCTTTTTGATCGTATCGGCAGCGCCGATAATCGTCTTGGCCATCTCCAACTTCTCGCGCACCTTTCGCTTCTGAGCATCTCGCATGGCCTTGACATTGCTGCGTTCAGGTTTCAAGAACGCCTCGGGATTGTTTGACATGTAGTGGTAAATGTCGTTCAGTCGCGTCACAAACGCCGCTGCAGCGGCAGCATCACTAATCATTCGCGCACATATACTATCGACGTCGTCGATCGACGACGGCTCATGTTGTTGCTGTTGTTGTTGCCGTTGTCGTTGCTGTTGTTGCTGCTGTTGTTGCTGCTGCTGCAGCTGGGTTGGCTGCGAAGGTGCGGTCATATCCTCACCGCGCTTCTTGGGCTTGAACATGCGATCGCTGTCGACCATGGTGCTGGCAGAGACGCGCGATGGTTGTTGATGATGTCGGCGATGGCGGTCATCGGCACTGTCGTGTGGTGCGATTGATGCCGATGAATGCGAATGGTCATGTAGAGACTGGTCGTACTCCATTGCTTCCATTGTCTGCAGAGAAGAATGCGAAGAAGAAGGCGAATAAGGAGAGGAGGCAAGTGGCATCGTAGCGGTTGCCGTTGCCGTCGTGCGATTCGACACTGCAATGGCGGCCGCTCGGGCAGTTTGTGTGCCCAATGTCGCCGACGCAAATCGAGGGTCGCGATTAATGGGGGCAGTGACAGTTTCAGTGGCGGTGGCGGTGGTGGGTATGAACGAGGCATATTCCATGGTGCGGTGTGTAGCGTCTGGTGCTGCATGTTGTGTCGACGGTGATGGTGCCGCTTTCAAGGGGGTCGCAGGGGCAACAACTTCATCGTCTTCATCGTCTTCTTTGCCGCTAAAGTAGTGCTGCGTGGGAGGCGACGTTCTCTTCGCCGTGGCGTGAGGAGGAAGAGGAGAAGGAGGAAGAGGAGGAGGAGGATGATGATGAAGTGCCGGAGGTTGATGTGGTTGTGGCGATGACGACGCAACAGCAGCCGGTACATTTACTGACGGAGAGGAAGAAGGGGGGAGTGGAGAAGGAGAAGGAGAAGGAGAAGGAGGAGGAGGATGGTGGGTATTGTTGGCAATCGTATGTATCCTCGAAAAGCGATCGACTCGCCGATGAGGCGTGGGGTGGGGGTTAACCCCCACCCCCACCGCTGCGCTTGATTCGTTCGTCGTAGTCGCCGCCGCTGCAGCAGTAGATTGAACAATCGCACCAGGTGAAGTGGGCATAGAATCGGTGAACGGGGGCATCCCATCGGAGAGAAGAGGGCGAGGTCGCAGTCGTCCTTGTTCTTGTTGCTCTTCTCCCCTTTCAGCTCCGACCATCGCCACTACCGTGGAGGGGGAGGAGGAGGAGGAGGAGGAGGAGTTGTTCTCCTCCTTTTCACCCACTCCTTCTTTTTGCATTTGCGGTAGTGACGGTGCGGTGGCCTGCAACGGAGCCTGTTGCTCTCGCTGTAGTCTTTCGAGTTCGAGTTCGTTCCGGCGCTGTTGTCTCAAGTAGCCCACGTCATAAGCGCCAGGGGGCAATGCCGACCTTTCAAACGCGTTGATGCGTTCTTGGCTTAGGTGCAAACTGAGTATGTTATGGTCGCCGCGAGTAGTGGGCGTGGGAGCACGTGGTTTGGTTACCAATGACGGCGGTGTCGTCGCCTCCTCGTTGTCGTTAGATTCGTCGTCGTCGGCCGACGATATGAACGAATCGAACGACCTTGCGTCCATACTATGGCTACTTTCAGCGTTGTCTAACGGTGACGCTATTGATGGCGATGATGACTGCGGTGTTGTTGCGGTAGGAATAGTATATGCAACGGCGGTGGACCGCGGGATCGAAGGCGCCTTTTTCTTGGCAGGAGCCGCAAGTGGAGGTTTGGTCACGGTCATCGGCGTCGCCGCCGCGAGTGTCACCGCCGGTGTCGGTGTCGGTGTTGGTGCCGCTGTTGGCGTCGCTGCTGTAGCTGTTGCTGTAGTTGTCGTCGACGGCGACACCACTGCCACTCGTTTCTGTGACGTTGCAACGCCAGCGACGTCGCTGGCTAGCGTGCTATTGGATGGCCGATGTATCGTCCCGACATCGGAGAGAGGAGGGGATGAAGGAGAAGAAGGCGAAGAAGGAGAAGAAGAAGGATGGAATGAGGGCGATGGAGCAACGGGGCAAGTGGCGGCCTGCTCCATCTTTGTCTACCTCGGGGAGGGGGGAGGGGGTGTGGGGTGTGGGGTGGGGTGCCGGCAAAAAGAAAAGAAAAGAGAGACCCCCGCCAGCCGCACGCACCGTCCGCCTCGGCAGAGAGTAAGCCGTGATGTGTGTGCGTGCCGCTCGATTGTCGACGCAATGTGTTCGCGAAATTTATTTTTATCGCGGCCCAGCCCCCCCCCCCCCCTCCTTGGTGAAAACAAAAAAGAAAAGTGGCATGTGTGTTTTTCTTTTTCGCGCGCCAGCCGCGCGTCGTGTCGCGAGGTGCGCCAACCAGAAGAACGAGGAGCGGAAGCCAGCCGGGGTATACATCACCACCTTTTTTTTATTCGTTTGGGTATATTCGGGGCGTGTGTGTGTGTATATTTTTTTTTCCTTGCACAACGCTCCCTCTCCCTCTCCCTCTCCCTCTTTTGGTTAGCCGTGATAATGCGCGCAGATGGCCGCGTCCATGGCGAGAAGACGATATATGATCTCGTTTTCGTTGGTATCGCCTCTTGAATGACTCGCCTTTGATGGGGATGATGAGTTTTCTCTTAGTGGTGCGCCAAGGTGGATGGCAACAATGGTACCGCATGTTGGACATTTGACGCGATCCAATCGTCCATCGCCACGTCGCCGCGCCATTGATGCCATCCACTTTAGCGCACATTGTTCGTGCATCGCGTGTAACGGGTGACAGGGCAGTGACTTGAGTGGGCCACTGCTGGCATCGTCGCCTGTGAGGCAAATCGCACACTCGCACTCGTCATCGTCATTACCGTCGCCATCACCTTCACCTGGCGTATCCATCGGATATGCCTTGTTGTTGTTGTTATTGTTGTTGTTGTTGTTGTTGTTGCTGCTGCGCTTGGGTGGTCTATCGAGTGTTGCAAACCACTTACTCATCGAAAGGGCGATCATATTTCCTGGTGCTGTTGGCGTGGGTGACGATGATGTAGCTGCCATGGTCGTGAAGCGTAAACTGAGTGGGATCGGGGACGTGTGGGTGGGTGTGGGTGGGTGTGTGTGGATGGGTGTGTGTGGGGAGGGTATGTGTACGCGTGCGCGCGAGGAGATAATACTCTCTCTCCCTCTTTCTCTCTTCTCTCTCTCTCTCTCTCCTTCTCGAGCGAGGGAAATATATACACACGCGATTGCCTTGGGGTGTATATTTTTTTTCTTCCTTCTCCGTGTCCCTCACCCTCCCCTCCCTTCATCCAGTCAATCGCTCGCGCGATGCATGCTCGTCGCGAGACTCCAGAATGAGAGAAACGCAAGTGTGGGTAGCTGCAAAGCCTCGTCAATCGAAATCAATCGTGCCTCAATCTCCGACATGTCATCGGCATTATCAGCCGTCGGAGACGTCGTCGTTGCTGTTGCTGTTACCACTGATGTCGAGTCTAGTCGATTCGTAATACTGGCACGGTCTGCTCTCAAGGCCAAGACGTGGCGCACGAGTGCGCTCATGCAAATAATCCACTCCCATTGGGATGCGTCGGCGACGCCGAGGAGCTGGTAATGATCGCCCATGTGTTGCAACACAATGGTCCTATTTTCTTCGCACATCTTAATCTTCTTTTTCTTCTTCTCCTCCTTCTCCACATGCTCGTCGCCTGCTTCTCCGTGATAATAATAATCGTCCATTGAGGTCGTCGCAAATCTCGCCGATGCCGATACCGTGTCGGCAATGGTGAGCATGGTGCGCTCGGGCATGCGGTAATGCTGCGCTCGGCGTGTCATTTCACGCGATCGTTCCACCACCGACGTTTCTCTCGGGTCGCAGTAGAAATTGAGTGCCAACAAGTGACCCATTAGACTGCCCGGCAGCAAGCGGCACGTGTCTTCCAGTAGCGTGGGTCGCGATGTGTTGCCCATCACCACCACAATGTTCACACCGGCGGTCTTGGCGATGAGACGCAACTCCATCTCACCGCCACATATACTCACGTCTGACGCGTATCGAGTGGTGAGCCACGTTCTAAATACCTCAATGTGGTTGTTGAAGAACACGTCCTTCAACTCTCTCGCAAATTCACCCTGCTCGAACTTGTTGTCCGTGTTGTTGCCGCCGCCACTACTCGACGGCGACGGCGGCGGCGGCGGCGGCGGCGATAATGATGTCCTTGACAATTGGTAATTCCGGTGGTGATGTTGTTGCTGCCCCTGCTGCTGATATCCCTGTTGTTGGTGTTGTTGTGGTGATAGCATTGATGGGATGCGACGGCGAGAGGAGGCAGTTGCCACTGATGTGAGGGACGTGTAGAATAGCTGGAGAAAGTCGATCTTCGATGCGTGCGTCTCACATGCGTCAAATTCATCCAATATGGCCAGTGCAATCTCCTTTCTCAGTCCGAGTACGCGTTGTTGGTGGTCGTGCCACTCGTTCGCGAGCGAAGGTATTTTGGAGGAGATGCCCGCAATTGCGGCGCTAAATAGACACGACCCGTCGGAATGTGGGTCAAAGATGGGCACTGGATATATGCCCATTTGTTGGTATGCCAGCTTCAGATCGCCCTGGGTCCGGTAGAGTGCTGCAGTATCAGCGGCATATTGCCGTTGCCCTTGATGACGCTGCTGCTGCTGCTGCTGCTGCTGATGATGGTGTGAAAAGAGCGTATCCACATTGACGTGTGACTGACTACCGATGATATGGTCAAACATTCGCTCGGCAACGATGAGTGATCGGCAAGAGATGTTGTTTTCGCAAAACAATTCGAATACCCGAATGATGCTGCCGACGTCGATGAGATCGGAAAGGTTCATGTCGGTGGAGGGCGGCGCAGGTGGATTGTTGTATACCACATTTGCGAATCCCATCGGCGGGACACTGGTGTCCCTTGAGTGCAATTGTTGATGTTGATGTTGATGTTGTTGATGAGGATAGGACATTATCGGGGGCATCGCAGAACGAACGGGAGCCGCGACACCGGCAATGCCGCGAGCACCACCGCTGACACTCGCCGGTGCAGGAGGCTTGGTTATGGAGAAGGGCGGCGGTGCGCTGCTCGGCGATGATGGTGACGACGGACGAGACATATTTTCTCCCACCTCCCCCTTGGTGCACTACTGCTGTCAGTGGAGCGGGCGAGGCGCGCAGATATGCCTTGCCATCCAACGCCTTCCCATGAACGACATACAACCCCCTCCCCGCTACCCATAACGTATATACCACGAATACAGTCACATGTTTTTTTAATTTATAAGCAAAAGGGAGGGTGGATGGGGGGGGGGGGGGGGGGCAAAAAAA
>JBAZUA010000016.1:0-14335 GCA_041661645.1 Minisyncoccota bacterium
AGGAGGAGGAGGAGGAGGAGGAGGAGGAGGAGACCAGCGACACCGACAACAGCAGCAGCAGCAGAAGAGAAGGAAGCGAATCGACGCCGTCGTCTACGCGCCTTTTGCAATCGTCGACGACCGGACTCTCCAGCGTTCAGTCGATATGCTGCTCGATCGTAACATTATCATTAGCATCACCGCGGGTCGCCGTCAACGCCAACACACGGTCGCACTAGAACGCGTGGGTGGATTGACGGGGCTGGCGTATTTACGATCGGTGGCCTTGCGAGAAAATCGTCTCATTGAACCTGCACACGCGCACCGCCGCTACATCAACCGCAAGGGCAAAGGCAGCGACACGAATGGGCGACATCGTGCGATCGCCGCTACGACACTGGCCGCCGTGCTCGTGACGGCCGTGCTCAAAAATCCAACCAACATTGCGGGGAGATTCGCGGACCAAATCGACATACTCTCGTCGTTCATTCGCGCCAACCCCGGTAGCGTAGTGCCGGAGGTGGTACGAGCAGCGGCTGCTGCAGCGTCGTCGTCGGCTCCTCCTCTAGACTTGGTGGCGGCATCGTTCATCGGTCCACTCACCATGGAGGCAACGATCGCCGCGACCGAGCAGGCAACCGCCCAGGCCGCTGCAGCGGCCATTGACCCGGGAGTGATGGCACGACTGACAGATTACGCGAAACACGCCCTTGGCTCAGTGGCTCGATATGCACGCGACGCGTACGGAGCCGTAGTAAACAACGAGAGGGTTGTTGACGTGGTCGGCGCGTTGAAGAACAATCCAGGAGCGACAACCGCAATCGCAGGCGCTGTGATCGGTACGGTGGCATTGGCAGCGTATGGATTGAAAAGGTACAGCGATCGAAGGGCGAGACGCTTAGCCGAGTCCTACATGGCGGCGTCTGAATTGATCTACCGCAAGACGGTGAGTAACCTGGCGACGTTCATCATGGAGGCCAGGAGCATGGCCTCCATTAAGCACCTCGCCCTCCTGCTCAAGCTAAGCGCCAGTATGGACTATGCGCACCAGACGACATTGGATGCCATTTCGGCATTCGAATCGGAGCCCCGCGCAAAGAACGAAGCCCTCGTCCAGCAATCCATTGACGGCGAGGCTAGGGCGAGCGAGCGCCTGACACGCCGTGAGCTAATGTCCGTTGTTCAAGGCGACAAAGAGGCTCCGACGACAACGACGACGTCCGAACTCGCGTCGATTTTGAGAGATGTCGGTAAAAGTACGGCAGTTGCCGTGACCGCCCTTGTATCCGCTCCTTCTTCCCCCTCCTCCCCTTCTCCCCGTCCCTTGCAAATGTCCCCCCCCCCCCCCCCCCCCCCCTCCCCCCACGACAGAATCGGCGAATGGCATCGTCTCCCACGCGAACGCCCCCGTACGCGCGTGCACATGCACGTCGGCAGCAGCAACAGCGGCGACAACAACAACGACAACGCCGTCCTGCTGTCACCGCCAAGAAGCGCGCAACGCCTTCAAGACGACGAACAACCCCCAGGAGAGGACGGTCTCTACTGTAATGAGAGTTATATTATTACTTGTATGTATATAAAGATAGAGAGACAGACAAGGAATGCACGCCGTTTTTTTTTGATTTTCGTGCGGGGTGGTAGAGGGGGGAAAGGGAAGGGTAGAAAGGGAAGGGAAGGGGTTTCTCTTTTAGGCATCCTCGCCAATGAGCAGCAATTCGCGAATAATGCTGCCCACTACCCCCACGCGATGCCGGTCGGGGACGATGAAGGCCACAACGTCCGCAGTGAGTGAGACGTTAATCTCGTCGAACATGGCCTCTTGTGACTTGCAACGCTCTCTGACTAGCAGCGTTGCAATGATCTGCCTCAACCAGTCGATGAATACATCGGGGTCTGCAGTTGTTGCTGCTATCGCCGCCGTAGTTGCGCCGCCGCCGCCGCCAATCGTAGTAGCGACGTGGATAATGGTGAAAAAGACCAGACCGAATATATTACCCCGGGCAGCGGTCGCGGTTGTCGTTGAAATTGTAGTGGAGGGCGCATCAACGGCGTCCTTCACCGCGGTCGCCGTGGATGCGTACTCGGTATCGCTGGACAAGGACACGCAATACCAGCGGTTGATCAAGTTACACACCATCTCGGTATCGAGGGTGGGAAGTATGTCGATGAGCGATCCCATTAGACCCTCGTACCAAATCAACAGCTGAGGCACAGGGTATGCACCCGAACATCGCTTGCCAATGGCACAGTCCAGTAGATTGGAGAGGAAGAAGTACTGGTCACCCTGGAACGATTGGATGGCACGAGTGCGCATGTCCCACAGATTGTGGTTGTCGATGGAATCGGGAGCCTCTTCCGGTGGATCGTCGTCGTCGTCGTCGTCGCTACCCCCACTGTCGTCGCCGCTACCGTTGCTGCTACTGCCGTCACCAACGACTCTGCCACTGTGACCAGGCGTGAACAATGGCTCTTCGTTGTCAATGATGAGATGCGACATGCTCCACGCTTTGATCGGGCCGATCTTGATGGCGTCTACGGGATAGTCCTCGTTGAAATACTCGCTGTCAAGTGCCTCATCCACCGCCGTCGCATCGACAGAACCGCCACCGCCGACTCGCCGCTGCTTTCTCCCACTGTCATCGCTCTCCTTCCCTTCTTGTTGTTGCCGCCAACGACGACCGCGCTTGTCGCCGCCATTGTTGTCGCTGTCGTCGCGAGCCCATGAAAATAACACACGAGGACGCGATGTAACATCGACTTCACCGTCGAGTGAAGGGAGAGAGGCGGCGGAAGAGGAGGCCATTGACGCGATCACGTCGACTCGCTTCTTTTCGGCGGCGCCATCATCGTCGTCAGAATCTGACGACGATGAGTCGTCGGAATCAATGCCATGTCGCTCGCGGGAAGGGGAGCTTGACGATTTGCTCAACAGCAGCCGCTGGAGCGAGGATGCCTCGTGGACCGCGCTGTCAGACTTTTGGAAGATACTCGTCAATGGCAGCGAAGAGAGCGTTCGAATGACATTATCCGCATTCTCTTCCACACCGTTCTCGCCAAAGAGAATACAAGGTGTGGTTGTTGCCGCGAGTGGGCGCGATGCGGATGCGGATGACGAGGAGGAAGAAGGTGGAGATCGGATATCCTTCTCGTAGACCCAGAAGGAGTCGCACGTGGTGTCCATGAGCTGGCGCATGATGGCAGCGTCGTCGCCGTTGTCGTCGCCACCGCCACCGCCGTTCGAATGCAATGGCACGAGAGCATGCTGCCGTACCAAGTGGGTCTTTTGTAGCGTGAGATGACCCGTTTTGAATTCTGCTGCTGTAAATGGCTCAATCTGTTGTTGCTGCTGCTGCCGTTGTTGGCGTTGCTTGACATCATCGACGTACGCCACAAAGGGAGCGTCGACGGCGCGAACTAGGTATTGCTGAACGATGAAGCACATGGTTTTGATGTGTGCACCAACCTCGGGCGAGAAAATTTGCGCCGCGTGAACGATGCAGCTGCCCAGTAAGAAGGCGAAATTGGTCGTGGCCTCTCTCAATGCCAACGAGCGCCATACGACGTCCATGACGTCGTCGCCGTCGCCTATAGAAGACGAAGATGAAGACGACGACGACACGGAATGAGACGCACCGGGGTGGTGCCAGTGCGTCAACTCATCGATGCACGTTGGCCACACATGCATCTCAAACTCTTCAGCCCACAGCGACTTGAACGTCTCAAAGCCATAGAGGATGGCCGGTTGTAGGTGATTCGCGTCCATCACTTGCGTGCGATGTGCACCGAATATACTCATGTAGAACTCGTCGGGTAGATTGTTGACAAACGTCCAAAACTCGCCAATGACGTGCTCGGGTACGAATCTCAAGGCACACTCTCGCATCGCCTTAATCGTCGTTTCGCCATCGCCGCTGCCGTTGTTGTTATCGCCGCTGTCGCTGGCAGAGATGTGCTTCTTGTTGTTGACACTGCCATACGTTTTGATCATGGCCTCACTTGGCATCAACACTCTGAGCGTGTCCTTGCTGGAGATGCACTTGTAGAATCCGTAGTCGCCGACCGACTGGTATGCCTCGGCGACTTTCACCGAGTAGCGACTAATGTCCACGATTGAACGCTCGGAAAAGACATTCAAATTGTCGCTATCACTATCGATGTCGCCAATAGGCGTCGCTGTGCTGGCCAGAATGTCGTCTCTCACGTACATGGGCGCCGACGCGGAAATGAGCTCGAAACAGTCCTGGACGATGCACTGGATAGCGTCGGGGCGTGCCCTCAAGTCATAATTCATCATGTGCCTCACCAACCTCGATGCACAACACGTGGCCTTTGCGATTCGGTAGGCAAATCGATGAACTGGGTCATAAACGTCCGCCGTACTTGCGGCGGCGGAGGCGTCAATCGAGGCTGCTTTCCTCCTGCTATTGGCAGAGGAGGAGGAGGTGGAGGAGGAGGAGGTGGAGGAGGAGGTGGAAGAAGCATTCTCGTCAATCTGCCTCTCGTACGCCGCTACAAACTCACACAACGATGACCACCATTGCGTGTACTCGGAAGACCAGCCAGAGATGAGTTGGTCCATGGAGATGAACGTAGGCCAGTCAAAGTCTCTCAACGTGAGTGGATCGTCGATGCCCGCGTGGTAATTACGGCGGTGTGCCCCGAAGAAGGAACGCAGCAAGCTAATGTAGCGCTTCATGAATCGTGGAAGGGAGGGGAACGCCTCAATGTTGTAATCGCCGCCGCCGCCGCCGACACCGCCGCCATTGAAGAATGCCGCCGATGTGTTGTGATGATCCACTGCTGCGATATCTTCGCCCATGGGGCCCAATACATTCGCCTCGATCACGGCATTCAAGTCGGCCGACGTGCGCACCGTGTCCAACATGTACACGGGGAATTCGAGCAATAGGTTCGTGAAGACCTTGGACTCCCAGAAACGCATCGGCCCTCGCGTATACATGTTACACCCAGGACACATGACTGTCATCGCGTCCGTCCGTTCCATCGATGAGCTACCACTGCCACCGTCCTGCGCGAGCGACGATTCGCCGCCGTCGTCGTCGTTGATGTCAACGGACACGTAACGTGCCTCGATACGCGGAACTGACTCGAAGAACATGCCCGCACCCTCGGTCGCGATCTGACGATGCTCGTTCAGTGCCACGAAGCGATGCAGTGTGGACATGCCCGGGTCATCAATTCGAAGCGCAGGCAGCAGCATACTCTTGGTCATTGCATCGTCAATTGGCTGCGACTGCTGATGACGACGACTTTCTTCCGTGGCAGCAATGGCAGAACGAATGCACTCCTGACAGTAGAAGCACGGATTGGCCATCTTATGCAACAACTCGCTCATCACACGCATCGCCTCCTCGTTTTCCTCGCTATTGTTATCAGTGCCAGTAGCGGGGGCGGTATCTGCATCCGCCAAGGATCGCGACGCAATGGCGTTGGCAATGTGGCCAAGCCTCCACCTCAGTGGCCACTCAGTCTCACCGGAAAAGTTGAAGATATTAACCAGCGCCTGCCATTGGTCACCCGTGGCGACAGGACTCCACAGGAACGAACCAGCGGTATTGGTCAATTGCGTGCCTAGCATCACGCCGAGTGCATAAATGTCGGCAGCATGAGCGTTGAAAACCTCACTGTCGTGAATGCACTGCTCGGGCGCCTCGCAACCACGCGTGCCGAATGGCGCCTTGGACTGGGCAATGTGTTGGTGGCGCTGCACCGACGGTTTCGTGACGAACGAGAGGAGGGGTGACGACGACGACAACGATGACGATGGTTGCTTATCGCGACGATGCCTATGCTTATGCATGCTACCACCACCACCGCCGCTACCACTACCACGCACGGCCACCACACTCGAACTCGAATCCGTGTTAACCACCCACATGGGAGTGTGGCTGACGAAACGCGCGCTATTCAAATCAATGAGTTTCTCCACGTTGTTCGTGCCCATGGATTGAGAGGCGATGCGACGCGCCTGGCGCTGATCGTGCGACTCGTGTGCCCTGTCGTATGCGTCCATCTTTTTGGCGCGATAGATCAGGGCGACGGCATTGTCGGATGCCGATAGAATGTTAGCGCCCTTGACATCTAGATGCGCCATGCCACACGCGTGGAGATTGGCGAGGCCGAGGCCGATTTGACTGGCTTGCTGTGCGGCGCGGTGGAAGGGTCGAAGGGCGTCGACCGTGGGCAGCGGCATGCGACTAAGCATGTCTAGTCTTCTATCGTTCTCGTGATCGTCGTACTCATCGGCGTGCATGACGAGGACGATGCCTCGTATGCCACCCGATGTAGTCGTGTCGACGGCGAGCAGTTGTGCAAACGGGTAGTACTTGAGGGTGTTGATGAGATTGGTAGACGAGGCCTCGGATGCGGAGGGAGCATCTGCAGCAGCAGCAGCAGCAGCTCGAGATTGAATATCCCGAGTGACTTGGAGTTTGCGCGATTCTATCCAAGCGGTGGCGGCTCGGTTATAGCCCACGATTTCGGTCATGAGTGCAGTAGCGGTGTCGTGGTTGTCACTTGTTTTGTTTCCTCTTCTTTCTCTTCTTCTTCTTCCTCGTCTTCTTCCTCCGGCTCCCTGGGCCGCCTTTTGATGGTCCAGCGCGCCTGGTACAACCAACGGAGCGGACTCGTTCGCATTGTAGATGCACACGTCATCGTTGTCACCGCCTTTACTGCGCATGGCCGGCAGCGGTGGTGAGATTGTCATGGCGCTCCTGGCCTTGTAGAAGTAGCGAAGGCGCAACATCTCCTCCTTGGACAAATGTCGCCAAGGATGCAAATCAGTGGCGTACATGTGCATTAGAGTGGCCGTTCGGGTGTCGAGACCGGCCGACATGGCGTACGTGGCTGTGGCGCTGGCGTTGAGTGCGTCGTTACTGGCGGCACTGGGGACGTGGCGATTCACTAGATCGACGAAGGCGTCGATGCGATCGCGTCTCAATCGAAGCGCAAAGGTGGTGTTGGGTTTGGAGGCGGATACCGCGGATGCATCGTCGCCGCCGTCACCATTATCAGCGGTGGCGATTGAAAAGTAGCGCATCAGGTCGGGGCATGACATGGGCGTCGCGCACACCATCTCGCTAAACTCGTACGACATGTTGGTGGGATGATGGCGAGACGAGGCGTATACATCGCCGCCACCGCCGCTGGGTACATCGATCGTCGCCATTCTTTTTTTTCGGTGTCGACAAGAGGACGGGGGACGCTGCACTGGGAGAAAGAGACGCGGAATGGAGAGTTACCACCAGGGGGGGAGGACGGTAGGGTGTTTTTTCTTTTCTTTCCTACATTGTTCAAAATAGCTGCCTCCTATATCTCTCTCTCTCTCTCTCTCTCTCTCCCCTTCTCTCTCCTCTGACTCGCACTCTTTTTTTTTTTTCTTGGATGTTTAAAACTAGTTTAATGCGCGCAACGCCGCCCGGGCCCAATTTTCCCTGCCCGCGACAAACAGGGGAAATTCGCGCATATCATCTCATTTCCTCTTGCGCCTTCGTCCTTTCCCCGACAACCAACAACCTGCCGCTGCGGGGGGAGGGGAGAGAACGAACAGAACGCGAGCATCGCCTGGGGGCTGATCTGATTCCAATTACCCACCACTCTTGAGTGGAAAACGAGGAAAGAAAAAAAGGAAGAAGGAAGAGAGTAAAGAGTGAAAGGATGGCTGCGCCACGGCGAAATATCGGCGGTGGTGGTGGCGGTGGCGGTGGCGGTGGCGGTGGTGGTGTATTCCATAACGAAGAAGATGCCATTCCTTCGGTGGGCGAGAAGGTCGGCGGCGTGATCAAGGCCGCCGTGCCCTTCATGGCCATCGGCGCCGTGCTGGGCCTCGGTCTCAAGGTCGCCATGATGTTCACCGATCACGACACGGAGAGCAAGAAGAAATCATTTGAGCAATATCCGTACATGAAGAGAGATGCGTCGATTGTCGACGCAGTCACACAACTCGCCATTTTTACAGTGCCTGTCACGCCCAATTGGATGCCGTTGGCGTGCGGTCACTTGGAGTTACTGTGTAGTGCCAGCGATCGCATGTCCTCCATGACGCGTGCCATTGAAAAGATCGTGGGCGAGATCAACAACAGTGATGTATCTGCTGGCGGTGGTGGTGGCGGAGGAGGAGACTTTGATCACTACTTGGCGTCGATCGAACAATTCACCTCCACATTCGTGGCCATGTTCGAGTCGGACAAGACGGTGGAGGCCAGCGTGCGAAAGTATGCCGACCGACGGGAAAGGGCGTCGACTGCCTTTGATGAGATTAGCAGGTATTTGGACGAGTCGACCGAGTTGTTGAAGCAAGCGTTGCGGTCGCGCGCCATCGTCTCCGGTCTGAGCGGTGAGCTGTGCGATGTGATGAGGTTATTCAATTACTACATTGTCCAATTTGGGCCCTATCTGTTCTCCGACCCATCGATGATGCAGCCCCAGGCGGCAGAAAAGTGCATTCGCGAGAAGAATGCCATCGTGTCTGGTGCGTTGATGGAAGGACTATTACCCGAGCGTGTCAAGGACCTCGACGAGACGGATGTGACGCGCGGCTACATCAAGTGGTGGCTGTCCACGCACACTGCATTTCTCCCCACGATGAAATGTACGTCGGAATACTTGGGCTGGCCCGCTACCGTGTTCCACACCGGCGGTGGTAAGCGTCGCCGTCAACAACAACAACAGCAACAGCAACAGCAACAGCAACAGCAACAGCAACAGCAACAACAACAGCAACAAACGCAATGGGGGTTTGTTCCCAAGGGCGGCAGTATGATGGGCGACAAGTCAGGCATTACTCCGGGCTACTCGTTCCACGACCCTAGCGAAGGTGGCGGTGGTGTGGCCGCGGCGGCCCTTGGTGCAATCAAGGGCAAGAGAAAAGGTGGTGGCGGTGGCGGTGCTGGTGCCGACAACAAGTTGGCGCGCCCCAGCATTGACGATAGTTTCATCACTCAATTCAAATTCTGGAAGGAGCGAGTGGCGACCGAGGGTCTAATGGACGTGATTAAGAGCCCGTGGGCTGGGTTTAAGCCCACCGTGTACGATGCGTCGTACTTGCCCACGAGAGAGATTGAAATGAACCGCATAAAATCGCTGCTAATGGCGCCGAAGCGCCGTCTAGACGCGAGGGTTCAAAACATGATGTGGAGTCAAATGATGATCCTACAGCGCCTATCGGAGATGGGCTACTTGAAGCGCTATTACGACGAGCGCCTTGCGTCGTCTCCGGAGCGTGTCAAGGACATGATGGACGTGCACGTACAGTGGCGCAATTGGCCCACGGCGGCGAGCAGCAGCAGCAGCAGCAACAACGGCAGTTAGTAACTAGCGAATATAACAACAATAAACCACAAAGCACACAGATTCGCGGGTGGATATTATATTATATATAATACACGGGATTCCACGATTAACTCTCTCCTCTTTCAAGTTTGGTGGCGCAGAAGGCGAGGAGGAGGGTATCGCGGAGGCCGAAGTAGTCGGCGTGAGCGACGAAATCGCGGCAATCCTGGGTTCGGAGGGAGGACACTTGAACGGGGTTGCCCTCAAAGTAGTCGACGAGACATCGGCCGAGGCGGAGGGAGAAGTAAGGGGAGAGATCGACGTGTCCGGAGCGGGCCTCAGAGAGATCGGCGTCGAGGAGGCGTCGGAAGTAGGGCCATCGCCTCGCGAGGCAGTCCTTATCGGCGATATGGATGATGGATGGGGGACAACTATCCTCTCCCCCTTCGTCGGTGGTGGTGGTGGTGGTGGTGGTGTAGAATTGAAGATCAAAGCCAGCCGTCTCCGAAGAGGAGGGGGAGGGCGATCCGTCGTCGTCGTCGGTGATATCGATATCGCTATCAAATGAACACGCATCCAGTGTTACGGGAAGTCGCTGAATGTCAATCGTGACGCAGTCGCAAGGAGGAGGCAGGACAATCAAACAATTGTCAACGAGCGACATCCGATGGAGGGAAGAGAAAGGGAACTTCCCGGTTGGGAAGAAGGAGAAAGGGAGATTTGTCAATTGGTTGGAGCGGAGATACAGCTCTCGGAGAGAAGAGAGACGGGCCATTTCAGGAGGGAGGCTTGTCAATTGATTGTAGCCGAGATTCAAGTGTCGGAGAGAAGACAATTGGCCCATCTCAGGAGGGAGGCTCGTCAGTTGGTTGTAGGTGAGATATAATGTATGTAGAGATGAGAGCAGGCCCATCTCAGGAGGGAGGCTCGTCAGTTGGTTGGAGTCGAGACCCGCCTCTTGAAGAAGAGCGAGACATCCCATCTCGGGAGGGAGGCTTGTCAATGAGTTGCAGCTGAGATATAGCATTCGGAGAGAAGAGAGGAGCCCCAGCTCGAGCGGAAGGATCGTCAATTGATTGTTGACAAGATTTAAGTACGTCAGAGAAGAGAGACGGCCGATCTCAGTGGGGAGGCTCGTCAATCGATTGTCATCGAGACCCAACGTTTGAAGAGAAGAGAGGAGCTCCACTTCGGGAGGGATGGTCACCAATTTGTTGTGGCTGAGGTACAGCTCTCTGAGAGAAGAGAGGTGGCATATCGCGAAGGGGAGACTTGTCAATTGATTGTAGCTAAGAGACAGCTCTTGGAGGGAAGACGCGAGCTGTCCTATTTGGGGGGGGAGGCTGAGACTCGTCAGTCGGTTGTTGCTAAGATCCAATGTTGCGAGGGAAGAGAGATTACCCATCTCAGGGGGGAGGCTCTTCAACTGGTTCTGGTCGAGATGCAACTCTCGGAGAGAAGAGAGCAGGCCAATCTCAGGCGGAATACTTGTCAATTCATTGCGGCTGAGGCTCAGCGATTGAAGAGACGCGAGCTGTCCTATTTGAGGAGGGAGGGGACCCTTCAAGCAACAGCAGTTTAACTTGAGGTGAGTGACTCGGTAAGGGGGCGAGGGATGCCTTGCCACGTGATCGGACGCGACCCATTGGTCAAGGCTCACCCATCTGCAACTCTCTTTCAGCGACGTCTTCCACACCTCCCACAGAGAAGCCAGCACTTTTTCGTCGTTGACAGCGTCGTCATCGTCCTTGAGCACGGGAGGCGTGTCGGTAATGTCCATCGTCGTGCGATGGGGGGGCGGAGGATGGGCGCAACTAGAGAGGCGACCCAAGGAGTCGTCGTTGTTGATGTGGATAGGAGCGAGGTGTAGAACCAACTGCGCTCCTGACTGAGCTTGAGAGATTTGGAAGGCGCGCGCTTTTCTCTGAGCGCGCGCCAAAATCTAACGGAGGTCGTCGTTATACACTCACAGCACACAAGGGAGAGGAGAGGGTATATCTCAGGAGGAAGAGTCACCAATTGACTGTTAGAGAGATTCAACCTCTTGGAGAGAAGAGAGATGGGCCATTTCAGGAGGGAGGCTCGTCAGTCGATTGCGATCGAGATTCAACCGTCGGAGAGAAGAGATATTGTCCAGACGGATCAAGAGTACCCTTGACTTATTATTATTAGTCCAAATTCTATCGAATGACGGTGAAATGGAGCATAATTGGAATAAATAATAAACACGCCAATGCGCTCTTGGTCCGTCCGTACAATACATCGGAATAAATAATATTATATTATACGCGCGCGCGGGCAAAAAAAAAAGGGAGGACGGGTTTTGGATCGCCTGCAGGGAGGGGAGAGGGAGGAGGGGGGGCATTGGGGGAGAAGGGAAAGAAAACCCAGGAGCTGGGGTTTTTTTTTGACGCAATATTAGGGTGTTTAAACTCTTTTTGTCCCTTACTGGTGCGCGCCCATCCAGGCCACGCACATACGCACGCTTACCAGGGAAAGGAATATAAGAAATGTCGTCGTTTTCGTTCCTACCCACTCGTTCCAAGCAATACAGCGAAGTCGGTCGGTTGGATGCGAGTAAGTCGTGGCGAGGAGAGTCAGGGGCCCTCTCTTCTCGACAAATCGATCGCATACTCGATGGCGACTCGTCGGATGATACGAGTGACAGTGGTGACAGTGGCAGCAGCAGCAGCAGCAGCATCAGTAGCGATGATGGTATAAGTGACGATGAGAGTAGCAGCTTAAACTCTAGCACCGACGATGCAAGCAGCCGCTCGTCAGATACGACAGACAGTGCCGGCAGCGATTCGACTGGCAGTAGTGACGGCGGCTTGAGCAATAGCTCTTCTTCGATATCTTCATCCTCTTCCTCTTCCTCTTCATCGTCGTCGTCGTCGTCAAACGACCCGCCGTATAGGAACGAAGCTCATCGCAAATTGGCACATAGCGTATTGGATGGCACGTACAGCAAGCGTCATCACGTGACTTCAACGGGAGCGGCGGCAGGTGGGCCTGCCGCTTCAACGACAACACACGGTCATAACCATAACAAGGCAGGTGGTGGTGGTGGTGGTGGTGGTGGTGGTGGTGGTGGTGGTAATTGCATCGACATTCGACCCATCGACTTTTCTGAGATTGTAACACCTCAATCCATCCTAATGATTGGCGCGAAAAAATCTGGCAAGACCACGGTCATCATGAACATGGCCGCTGCGATGCAAGATCGATTCGATGGTATGATTGTCATGTCGTGCAATCCGACGACGAGGAAGATGTTCCAGACTCACGTCCACGGCGTGGACGTGTTGGACAACTTGTATCCGTACGTCGTCACGAGCATACTCGACGGTATCAACGCCGTGACGAGTATTCTCGGCACGAAACTCAACCTGATGCTCGTGTGTGACGACTTGTTGTCCGAGGAGGCGAACAAGAACAGCCCCGTATGGAGTAGCATTATCAAGCAAGGCCACAACAGCGGCCTCACCACATTCTTCGCCACTCACCACCCCACAGACATCAAAAACACCGCTCGTGGTAGCATCGGCATCATCGTGTTTTGCTACACGGTTATACCTGAATTGAAAACAGAGGCCTATAATGCGTACTTCTCCGGCTACTTCAAATCAAAGGAGGATTTCCTGGAGCAGTACGATCGACTGTGCTACGAGCCCAATCAAGCTCTCGTTCTCGACACCACCACGGGCCAGATGTACTACATCCACGCAAAGCCCATCAGCGAATTGTTGCCATTTACGTTGGGTACGCGCGACAATTGGATCCTCAAGCACATGTACAGCACCGAGTTGCTTCCTAATCAACTCGAATCGAGCGCGCACATGGGACCAACAGAGGCCGAACTCAAGGAAAAGAAGACAAGAAGGGGAGGGATTGGTGGCAAGGGCATCGCCGCCGCTGCCACTGATAAAGAATCGCCTGTCGCGTCGCTTCGCGGCGTTCACATTACGGGCACCTCAACCATGATGGATGTCAAATCGTACGCCGACGCACTAGCGAATCGTACACCCAAGAGCGCGAAAGAAATGGAAGACGCCGCCGATGCCAAGGCCAGGGCCGCTTCGTCTGGCGGCGGCGGTCCCACCAAACGAACGGTATACACCGCCGCCTCACAGAAGATTATTGATCAAGCTGAGCGAAACAATCGACCGCTGAGCGAGGAGCAGCTCAAGCAGCTCGACACGGTTGTCATATACAACTAAAAATAAATTAAAATGACCCGAGCCGTCCTCTGTGGAGCAATTGCGCGCGAAAGGGTAATATATTATCGGTTGGCGAGCCCCTTTGCCTTTGAAAAAAAAGGGCGCGCTTCAAGGTTACAGTGGGAGGACGAAGCTGAAGAGGAGGAGGGGAGAAGGGACAACAAGGGGCCAAAACAAGCGAGGATTCGCGGAGGAAAGAGATGAAAAAGGCGTGCGGCGCCTTCTTTTAGACGGAGTCATTGCGAATGCGGCGAGCCAATGCAATGTCGGCCGGTCCGAGCGTGATGCGCTTCGCGTGGATCGTGCATAAGTTGCTGTCCTCGAAAAGGCCTACCATGTAGTTTTCTGCCGATTCCTGAAGCGCAGCCATGGCCGACAGCTGAAAGCGAATGTCGGTTCGGAAAGTCGCAGCGATCTCTCTCACCAGACGCTGGAATGGCAACTTTCGGATCAACAGATCTGTTGATTTTTGGTAGCGTCTAATCTCGCGAAGGGCGACAGTGCCGGGTCTGAAGCGGTGCCTGCGCTTGGTGGTCTCACCGCCGGGTGCGGTAGGTGTGGCGCCGCTCCGTGGTATCTTTTTGCCCTTCTTGGAAGAACGAGGGATCTTTCCAGCCACGTTACGTCGGAGTGCCTGCTTTACGCGTGCCATTTCTTTAGATGTGGGTGTGTATGGGTAGTCAACTCTGAGTGGCGGGCGAAACGCTTGCGAGTCTTTGAGGGCAGGAGGGATTGGTATGAATGACAGCAACTCGTGTGTAGGTGAGAGGGCGACTGAATCAAAGAAGTCGTCCGCCTCCTCCCCCCCCCCCCCCCCCGCGAAGGGGCAGGCGAGGAAAAAA
>JBAZUA010000017.1:0-14272 GCA_041661645.1 Minisyncoccota bacterium
GGGGGGGGGTAAGATGGAGACTGATCGTGCGCAGGGTGACAGACAACAACAGGTGTGCGCGCGCGCGGGGTCTCTGTTTTTTCGCGCGCGCGGGCCTCTTTTTTTTTCACGCGCGCGCGTCTCGCCGTCCCTCCTCCCTCCACATCACCTGGGGCTGTTTCCAGTCGCGCCATTAGCTGCGTGCAGAAAGGACGAAACGCGCATTTTTCCGTTTCATTCGTACACACAACGCACGCGATAGCACCGCACCGCACCAGCACACCGATGGATATTACCGACGCGGTTCCCACGCTCAAATGCGACAACAACACCGACGACGTGCTTCCTATGCTTGAAGACGACAGCGTCGGCGTCGTTGAAGACGAAAAAGCGCTGGCTTCCCTGTGGGAAGTATGGAAGCCATGGCCGAAGGACTCTTGCACATGGGCCATGTTCAAGCCAGTGCTAATGAATCCTTCGCCCCCCTACCGAGTCACTCGCCTCGGTTTATCGGATTGCCGGTTGAAAGGTCCCGTCCCTTCCCAGATAGGACTTCTCACGCCTCTCCGACGGTTGGATCTCGACCAGAACCAGTTGACGAGCCTCCCTCCTGAAATCGGCAAACTCTCTTCTCTCGAGTACTTGAGACTCGACGCCAACCAATTGACGAGCCTCCCTCCTGAAATGGGACGTCTGCTGTCTCTCCGAGTGCTGGTTCTCAGCGCCAACCGCTTGACGAGTATTCCTCTCGAAATGGGACAGCTCGTGTCGCTACGTACATTACATCTCGACGACAACCAATTGACGAGCCTCCCTCCCGAAATGGGCCATCTCTCTTCTCTCCAATTCTTGAATCTCAGCCACAATCAATTGACGAGACTTCCTCCTGAGATGGGCCATCTCTCTTCTCTCAGCCGGTTGGATCTCGCCGAGAATCAATTGACGAGTCTTCCGCCTAAGCTCGAATCACTCTCCTCTCTCACATACCTGGATCTCAGCGCCAACCAATTGACGAGCCTTCCCCCTGCAATAGGACGCCTCTCTTCTCTCGAAGCTATCCTTCTTCGCCGCAACCAATTGACGAGCCTTCCTCTTGAAATGACCCATCTCACTTCTCTCAGGTGGTTGGATCTCGACCATAATCAACTGGTGAGCATTCCTTCCTTCTTCACTACCGCGAAAGAGTTTCCGCTCACCGGCAACTTCTTCATTGCCATACCATCCACGGGGCAGTGCGACCGCCTCGTCTCGATTGGCACGATTGGCACGCAGCGACTCCCCGCGACGCTGGACGCGTGCTCCTTTGATGATACCGCCACCACCACCACCACCACCACAGATGGATCGCCGCCGCCCTCCCTCCCTTCAGTGGAGGATGAATTCACTCTTCGTTTCTACACCGATGGCGACAGCGGCGACAAGGGTGAAACCGAGGGGAGGAGGAGGAAGACGCGACCTTCTTGCAGTTATGTTCGTGTCGCCAATAGGAATCGTCTGGCAGAGAGATGGCCCTACTTCCGCCGTCTCCTCGACGCCGACCTCTTTGAGGCCCAATCAGGGTACGCCGATCTCTCGGCCTACTTCTCCGTCCGCCTCGGCCAATGTCTCGTCGACTACTTTGAGGGCAAGCCCGTTCATGTCTCCTCGCTCTCAACCCAAGATTGCCACGACCTCGTTGCGCACGCCGACTACTTCAGCCTCGGTGACATTCTCCTCCTCTCCTTCTGTACCGCCAAACTTAAAAAGGAGGATTGATTGTGCATAAACCCCCAAAACGTGCTGTCATATTGTCCCAGACGGATTAAAGCGTACTTTGACTTAGTAATATTCCAAAATTCTGTCGAATGACGTTGAAAAGGGAGCATATATTTGGAGTAAATAATAAACACGTTTATGCGCTCTTGATCCGTCTGGACAACACTCAATCCACTTTTTTTTTATGGTACATGTGCATGAATATGCGTTCGCACTCGGCCTTTACAATTTCAGGGGGCGATGGTGATGCGGGGTTGGGGTGCAGGACCGATCGCAAGCACTCCTTGAGCGCCTCGTTATCGACATCGCGCTTAACGCCGCCGATTTTGTTAAGCACGGTGCAGAATGCATGAATGGTACCATACAAAATGAGATGAGTCATGTACACCGCCACAGCAAGAACCCCGATGAGTATTGTTACGAAAGCGATACCCGCGACCAGTCCGGTTTTGGCGATGAGACACGCAGATTTGTTGTAAGGGGATGTGTCGTCGTAATAACACGGAAACCACATGAGTTGTGTCAACATGACGCCCACGAAGACGACGACTGTCACCACATTTGACAACAGCTTCGCTATTGTTGCATCTTCCTCTCGTTGCATCTCTTCGTTTGATAGTTGGTGTGTGTGTGTGTGTATGTGTTCACAGGGTGGTGTGAGGGGCGGGAAAGAGGAGCCGAGAGGCTGTCATAATACACCCCCCTCTTTTAAGCTTGCTTTTTTTTTTTATAGTTTTTAGTTTGGAGCGGGTGGTGGTGGAAGGGCAAATCCCCTGGGCCTGGCTGCCTCTCTCGCCTCCTGTTGATACTTGCCGCCACTGGGCTTGAAATTGTAGATGCTCTGCAACACATCGGATTGTAGCTTGGTAGCGTAGACGTTGACGTAGACCTGGAATGACGTGAGGTAGGTGCTGAATGCCCGCACCAGAGTCTTGTTTCGCGATACATCCCTGTCGGCCCATGTGGGAAGTCCAGCGGAGGCAATGAGTAGCGGTAGCGTGTGGATGGTTTGGTCGCGAAAGGCGATGGACAAGAGGTGAACATCCTCCAACAAGCGACGTGCCACGAATTCATCTTCAGTCACTAGATGGACTTGTTGTTGTTGTTGCTGCTGTTGCTGCTGCTGTCTTGCACTTGCAGAGGCGTACTTGATGATATCGAGCTGGATCATCGTGTCGACAATGACGTGTGTGAATTGCACGCACGAGTAATACAGGTTGGTCATCAGGCGCATGGGATGTCGCCCACCCTCCACCGCCTTGTTCGTGAAGCGAGGCGCGCGCCTCTGTATCTCATAGAGGTAGAGTGTCACGTCGGCCGATGTCTTGACGAGTGTGTATAGCACGAGGGCCGGGTCGACGGAGTCGTCGGGAGGCGGACTGAACGTGGGCGTCTCGAATGTGTTTCTCTCGAACCAATCCAATGGCATTTGTAAGTCACCGACTCCTTCACGTTGTTGTTGCTGTTGTTGCTGCTGTTGCTGGGGTGACTGGTATGCGCCACCCACGCCACCAATGTAATCCACGCCATAATAAAGTCTTCCAAATATGCGCTTCACCGTGTTCCACGCACCTGCCGTTGCGTTCACGCTCTCGGGATCTCGCATCGCGGTGACAATGCGATGACCTCGATCGCCGCTCATGTTCAACACGAAAGATCCGACTCGAGCCACGCTCTGTCTAAAGACGGCGAGTGTGGTGAGGGCGGCGAAAACGAGGGGCAGCGTGAGCGACGTGGCTGCTCTGGCCGTTTTCACCGTGGAGAGTGCAATGTTGAGATTGGTTCGCGCGAAGACAGCCAGCATGGCGAACATTACAGCGTAGGGAACATTCTCACCAAAATTGAGCGCCATCTGTAGCAATCCGCGTCCATTACTGCGACTCGTCGCACTCGTCACGTTCGTGTCGACGCCCATCCATTCGAGTACACGCACCGCCGATTCTATCGCGCGGTCCACCACCCGACGAGGTTGTCGTCTAATGGCGATGATGGCGTCTCCCTCCTTGTAGTTGCGCGCCGACCTACCACCGCCGCCGCCGCCGCCACCACCCTGCCTTCGACTTGGCGTCGGCGATGGCGATGCAGCAGTAGGTCGTCGCGCAATGCTAATGCCAGCACTCTTGGCGTATTGATACAACTCGTATGATATTAATTCTTGAGCGGCTTCTTGATAGGCGTCCTGTGTCTCTCTCAACGTCCCTGCGATCGAGATGGCGATCATGTCGAGATCGGCGCCCGCGAGGCCGGCGATTACCTGCTTGTCACCTCGTTGCTTCTCCTTCTGTGCCTGGGCGAACGTGTTCATTGGTTGGTGGAAACCGGAGGGCGCGACGGGTTTGAGTGGCGAGGGGCGCATCAACAGGGGCGATGGGGTCGGAGCCCTCGCATCAGTGACCACGATGGATGGCCGCTGTTTCGCCGCCGCCGCCGCCGCCGCTGCTGCTGCTGCTGTCGTGGTGGCGGTGGGACCGGGCCCGAACAGTCGAGTTGGTATGGCGCCGCGGCGTTCAGCCTGCATGGGTGTGTAGCCTTGGCTTGTTTCGGCGATGGGCTCCATCGCCAGGCGACCGCCAAAGGGCGCACGCCTTTTCGCGTCGGTGGTTCGCATCGGCGTGGCCATGTCGTCAAATGCAATGACAGTGGGCATGGCGTTGTTTTGTGGGCTACGTGGTGTGTCTTGGGTTCGCAACATGGGCAGTGGCGGCACGGTGGCGGCGGCGGATGGTGCTGCTGCCGCTGCCACAGCGACGGGTGGCAGATCCTGTTTGATGTCGTCGCGTCTATCCACATACGCATTCACTAGTTTATCGCCCAGCAACACAGTTGACAGGGTGGTGCGCTGTGCGATGCCACCCATGACGACGCGCACGTGTTGTGCATTTCGCCTCAGGGTGTGCGCAAAGTTCTCGAGTGTGACTTGTTGCAATAGCACGAGTCGTTTGAGTTGCTCAATGTTGGCGATGCGCTGTACCTGTAACTCATACTGTTGTTGATCGGCCTCGGTCAGAATCGCCCGGAGTTCATCGCCAATGTCGGCGAGACGTCGATGCTGTCTTCCTCTTGTGTTGTTGGCACGTCGCTGGGCTTCCGTCATTGGATAACTCGCCATTTTATCTCTCGCTCTTTCTTCCCGCTTAGTACCCTCTCTCCTGTAAAACACGCGTGTCTCTATATATGCGTGCGTGCGCCGGCGATGTTAAAAGGGAGAGTAATAACACCCCTCGCGCGAGAAGGAAAAAAAAATGACCACGCACAGGAGGGTGGGTTGGGGCTACTTTTTTTTCACTACGCCAGCATTTTCATCACCCCCACTCGTCCGCTGGAGGAAACCCGACAAAGAAAGAAACGAGCGAACGAGGGAAAAAGCAGGGGGGCGTCGTCAGCCGAGCCAAGCCAGCCAACCCCCCTTTTTGAAATACATATTTGAAAAGAAAGTTTGAGGTGTGTGTACGCGCGTGGAAAAGAAAGGCGCGCGTACTGGTAAACTTCTTTTGTACGCGGCGAGCGGCGGTGGCGGCGGCGAGCGAGACACGACCGACCAAAAACCGCGACGAAGAAAAACGTCAACCGCGCGCGCGCGTTGGTCCCTCTCTTTTTTTTTCTCTTTTCCGTTCCTCTTTCGGAGAAAATAAACAAGCTGTCGCCGTCGAACCGGCCAATGTCCTACCCAACCCTCTCCCCCACGCCCCTTTCTCCCTTTCCCCTCATATCACTCTCCACAAAGGACCAGTCTCTTCTGCGAAACGCACGCCTTCCCATACGCTGTCCCTCATCCCCTTCCATCCATTCCTTTTTACGCAAAGCAAAGCATTTCCATATATCATGCAGTGCTCAGTTGATAGGGGCGGCATTATCACCATCAAGATGGATGATGCCGACGGTGAGACCGACGAAGAGAAGACTAGCCGCGATAAACTCACGACTGCAGTCACCCCATCGCGGTCACTGCAGTCGCACGTGAAGTTGATTGAAGATTTGAGTGACTTGTCCATTGTCGGCGAGTGCTACCCGTCATGGGTACAATCAGCCGCGCTTATCGCATGGCAATCCGTACGCAAGTACTACCCAGCGTTCTCGTGGTCACTCGCGAAGACGGCGCGAGTCATCTACGACAGTTATCACGTCGACGATGCCGAATTCAGGCGAATCGCAATGTTACCCCAGCGATCGACAGAGTGGCTTCGTATTCGCAATGGCTGGGTCGATCTGGCGGGCGAAATGAAAGAAGAGCGAGAAGGAGTTGAAAGATCACTCGCCACCGCCACCGCCACCGCCACCGCCACCATCGTCCGCGCGCCACTCGTCTCGTCGTCCGTCGCCGGTGACATACTGAGTCACAGTGATGCCTACAAGAGCGACAAGGACAAGTCCAAGGTGCTGACCAACCAGGTATGGTCGCTGAGGGAAGCGGCCAACACATTCGGACTACTGGCCATGCAGCGCGGTACGGCGTGCGAGCCAATGATCATGGAGGAGGTGAGGATTTTCATCGAGGACATGGTTCGACGCAAATGGCCTCGAGCGATCGTCACCATTCGCGAAGTGGGTCTACAAGTGTGCTGTGCCTATCCCTACCAAGCGGCATCGCCCGACGGTATCATTGACATTTACGACCCGGACTCGGCCACCAAGTTGCGATGGGGATTGGAGATGAAGTGCCGCCCGGACGAGGGCATGCAGCCGTACGAGCAAATCAAACCGAGCTACTACGATCAGATTCAGCACACCATGGGTGTGCTGGGCATGGACGAGTACGTGTTTGCATGTCACAGCGCCGAGTCCATCTCCATCGAGGTGTTCGATTTCAATGCGGAGCTATGGGCCGCGGAAACAAGTATCATTCAAAACTACTATTGGAAATATCTGTGGCCGTGTACGCTGCTCAAGGCACTCGGCGTGCTTGTCGAACCTCGGCCGGCACCCGCCGTCGACGCCACTAACGAGACGACACGTTCAACGATGGCACGGAAGACGATGGGAGGACGAGGAGGAGGAGGAGGAGGAGGAGGAGGGGGCGGAGATGCGAGGGAGGACGGCGACGGCGGGGAAGGAGGGGGAGGAGAGTCAATGTCATCATCAATAGTCTCGAAGAAGCGAGGTCGAGCCGAGCCTAGGCCCTCTGTTTTGCCCCCCGTATCACGTATGGCCGAGGACGTGCTCGCTTGGCTTGCGATGGACGTTGGCGTAGACGTCTACATGGATCCGGTGCTGAATCAGATACTGGCAAAAGAAAGGGGGGAGGAGGAAGAAGACGAAGAACGCCGAGGGGAGACGAACAAGCGCGCCCGCCTCATTTGACCACGTCTCTTCTCTTCAAAAGGAAACAGAAAATGTTTAGCGACAAGCGAGGTCGCGCCCCCCCCTTTCTCTACACTATGCGCCTTACGCAAAGGGGGTCTTCTTCTTACCTTATTCATATTATACACGTATAAATTGATACCCACCATCGAAGCCACAACTGAACACATCATCCCTTAGAGCAAAGAGGGGCTCCCGCACGCTGGTCGCGTGTTCCGATTTGTTTATATATATACATTTGGAATTGATTTAGTTCCCTCCTCCTCCCTCCTCCCCCCCCCCCTTACACAAGACACGCGCGGCGCGCAGCGCTTGTGAGTTTCTCAAAGAAAAGAGAAGAAGAAGAAGAAGAAGAAGAGAGAAAAATGTCAGCGGTCGTTTCTGCGGGGCATGTCGATTGGCTGGGTGATGTGTTGCTCGTCGGCAACTCGAGTATCGCCTGGGGCGTGTTCACTGCCCCCCATGGAGAGGACTTCAAGTTCGATGGAGTGTTTGACTTTTCCGCCGCGATCGTAACGATTCCGGTGGACCCGCCACTCGTCGATGTGACCCTGACCGGTAACACCGTCATCACGTCGGGCGGGTCAGGCGCCTCTCTCGCCGTCGAGACACTCGGAGCGACATGGGCATCAACCGCCGACTTTGCAGTAAACGCTAGGTTGCTAGTGAATGACATGATGAGCGCAATCAAGGCGCTGGTCATTACTCCCTCTGCGGTCAACCCCACCCCAGTGCTCACGTCCCTCCCCGCTGCCACTGCGGCACAAATTGCGTCGACGGCGTGGCTCAAATCGACGGATGGAAATCGATTGGTGGTGGGCGGCGTCGCGGCGATACCCGATGCGAGCTACGTGAGGGAGTCGGAAGTGCCCCCAGTTGTCACCGCCACCACCGTCATGTCAGACGTGAACGTCATCTTCAGCGTCAGTACCCCATCCACGGTGGATCTCAGGCGAGTCGTGCCTCGCGTCGTGTTGTTTCAGTCGCAGATACACCAAGATTTGATAGGCTCGAGTCAGATAACAGCAACGCCCATTCTATTGGGCACGGTACCGGTGGGCTTCCGTCCGTCCAATGCCGTCACCAAGTTGTTGTGGACACAAGGACTGGGCAGCAATCACCTCATGGTTCTCACACTCACACCTCTGGGTGAGATTCTCCTCACCAAGCCCAATCCTACCACGGCGTGGTTGCTAGGAGAGTCGCTGTCCATTCGCCCATTCTCGCTCACGTACGAGATACCCTAAAAAAAAAGGGAGAGAAATTTATTTTACTGCCCTTTCCCATTTGGGCTCAGCCGTGTAAAATGTAATAAATTCGAAAGACACGAAAAAAAAAACAAGTTCCCACCGCTCCATGAGAGCCGGGCGTTGTCCCCCCCCTCCTCCCATTCTCACCTCCTTCCAAATGGACGACATCAACGCTGATGCCACCAATGACAACGACGACGATGACGATACCGTGCTCGCCTCCCTGTGGGAAGCGTGGAAGATCCCGATTCAAAAGAGCCAGGGTTGGACGAGCATGAACCAATGGATGGCCTCACCCGGCCGAGTCGTCCGCGATCCCTTGTCTCCCCATCGTATTACTGTCCTCGCTGTGTCGGATTGTCATCTGACGAGTCTTCCTCCCGAGATAGGCCATCTCTCTCGTCTTCGAGGGTTGCATCTCGACTCCAACCAATTGGCGTGCCTCCCGTCCGAGATGGGCCAACTCTCTTCCCTCCAATCGTTGAATCTCAGCCATAACCAATTGAAGAGCCTTCCTCCTGAAATCGGGCGTCTCTCTTCCCTCCAAGGGCTGTATCTCGGCGACAACCAATTGACGAGCCTTCCTCCTGTGATGGGCCGACTCTCTTCTCTCCAGGGGTTATATCTCGAGGGCAATCGTTTGACGAGCCTCCCTCCTGAGATAGGCCTTCTCTCTTCTCTCCAACGATTGTATCTCCGAAACAATCAATTGACGAGTCTCCCTCCTGAGATCGGTCTTCTCTCTTCCCTCCAAATGTTGTATCTCAGCCACAACCAATTAACGAGTCTTCCCCCTGAAATCGGCCAGCTCTCTTCTCTCCGAGAGTTGTATCTCAGCCACAACCAATTGACGAGCCTTCCTCCCGATGTCGGCCTTCTCTCTTCTCTCCAATGGTTGTATCTCAAAGACAACCAATTGAAAAGTATCCCGCCTGAAATGGGCTGTCTCTCTTCTCTCCAATGGCTGGATCTCGACGACAATCAATTAACAAGCCTTCCCCTCGAGATGGACCGCCTCTCTTTCCTCCGACGTTTGCACATCAACAACAATCGGCTCATTCACATCCCATTCATTGATGCCATTGAAGCAACGATATGTGGCAGAGAGAATCAGCGACTACCCACTGTACTGGAAACAACGACGTTCCCTCTTCTCAACGACAACGATATGGATATGGTAGCAGACGACAACCCATCTGAATTTTCTCTCTACTTTTATAGCGATGAGTCCCCACGTCAGCAACCATTGTTATCGTCCCCTATCCCTGTCGCGGATCGGCGCTCTCTAGCAAAGAGATGGCCCTACTTCCGACACCTCCTCGACGCGGGACTCTCCGAGGCCAACGAGGGAAGCGCCGATCTCTCGGCCTACTTTTCCGTCCGCATCGGTCAATGCCTCGTCGATTACTTTGATGGCAAGCCCGTCCAAGTGTCTCTCCTCCAAATCCAGGATTGTCGCGACTTTGTCGCGCATGCCGACTACTTTGGCCTCGGCGACACCCTCCTCTTTCACTTCTGCACCACCAAACTCAAAACAACAAAATGAATGCATATAATATCAACGATTGATGCTGCGCCCGGGATTTTCCCCCACCTTCACCTTCCTTATTTCTATTTTCAATTTCAACCCTTTTGGTTCTTCTTTATCACTCTCTCTTGATATGCGATGCGCGCGCCTCTTCCCACTCTCATGTCTCTCTCTCTCTCAAACGGCGGTGTTGTAGGCAATGGTTGGCCCGACGAAACTGAGATTGTCGCCGGAAATCCACGGCGAGAGATTGGACTTGAACACCTGTACTTGACCTGTGGCTGCGACCAAGTAGAGACAAAGGGCTTGTGCGCCACCACTCGGCACCAAGTTCATCATGACCAATTGTGTCACGTCGTGAAGGGGACGGAACCCCACGGGGATGGTACCGATGACGATGAGGGGCACGTTTAGGATGGGAATGCCATTGGAGAGAGTGAGCACACCCTCTGCAGTCAATGTCACCTGGCCTCTGAACTTTCTCACACTCACCAACACACTGTTGCCGGCAGCAAATTCACCCCCGGCGTTGCTGAACACGAACGTAGCCGAGTCGTCGCTGAGGTCGGCCAGTGTGGCATACTTGTCCGCCGATCCCACGCGTAAGCGATTCCCGTCCGCCGAGTCCATCCACACCGTCCCGCCAATCTCGGCGCCAGTCGGCGCCGGCAGTGATGTCAACGTCGTGGTGGGATTGGTCGCCGATGGTGTAATCACAACGGCCTTGGCGGCTGTCAACATGTCGTTTGCGTGGATGCGGCCATTGAATGTACTCTGGGTCGTTGCACTCACCGTCATGGGCACCTGAACGTCCAGCGACCCGATCAAGGGGTTCGTGGGAGAGACGGCTATGGTGGTGATGCCAGTGAGCGTGGCGTCATCCAAGTCGAGCGGAGGCAGTGGAGGGAAGCCCGATATGGTGGCATTGGAGAAATCAATGTCACCCTCGAAAGCCAGCGTCTTTCCAATGGGCACACGCAGCGCACCGCTCGCGACAATGTCGCCCGCGATGGTGGCATCGAATATGCGCGTGGTCTTGGCGATAGTTATCATGCCTTTCTTCTTTTCTCTCTCTTTTTTTTTTCCTGATCGCGTTAGATGACGATAGGGAATGGAGGGGGCTATTTATTTTTTTTACTCGTTCATTTGCTTTGCTTTATGTTTTCATCAAGTCGCGAGGAAGGAATGAAAGGGTGCTGCTAGAGGAGGAGGAGGAGGAGGAGGAGGGGAAAGAGTGTCGTGGGGGGGGGGTATAAGGAGGAGGAGAGGGGAAAAGGAGTTTACTTGCCGTCGCCCTTCGACGACGAGGCCGCTGCTGCCGCCGCCTCCCTCATTTTCGCCTCGATCGCGCTCGATGCTGCCTTGTCGTCGTGTGGCATGAGAGCGGGTGTGGCCATGGGTTCCATGGTGGAGGCAAACTCCAAGTTGATCGACTCGTAGTGCATGCGAGTGGCTCTCACATATCGAACCACCCACGCATCGCGAGCAAGTAATGGACACTTGTCCTTGAAGAGCGATCGAACCCACGCGTCACGTCCGTTCACGTCGTATGTCGTTTGAATGGCAGTGGCCTCGTCCGGTCCGACGCGCCTCACGTTGTCCACCGAGACGAGACTGGTAATGGAGTTGCTCAACAGCCGATCCAGCAGCCCCAGCGTGGCCGTCGTGTTTTTCACCGTCCAATGCAATTCCTGTTGAATGAGCCACGAGACTAGCATGCCATTGTCGTTCACCCACGTTGGCACAGGCCAGACGTATGCCGACATGGTTCTGAACGTGGACGAGGCACGACATAGCACAGCCACCTTTTCCAACATGGCATAAAATGCACGTCGTTTCGCACCCGCCGTCTCAAACTCTCGCCACGCCTCGCCAGATGCCACATCGCCGCTACCGCTACACCGCTCCTCGTCACATATCCACGTGTAGATCATGCGTTCAAGGCGGTCGGCATGCGACTTATCGGCGAGGTGCGACTTTTCGCGTCGCCACTTTCGAGCGGCCTCCCTCGACGACGACATGTACTTGGTCAGATTCTTCAATGAGTCTTCGCTCACGCCGGTATCGGGGGTGGCCCACCTCGGTCCCATTGGTATGGTCAGAGCGATGACAATCAACACGGTCCACATGGACGATGGCGTGCATCGCGAAATGTAGTTCAAGCGGATCATCTCTGGGTACCACCACTCTAGAGGCGTGAACGTCGACGCTGATTCGGCTGCGGCAGCAGCGAGTCTCTTCTCGGCATCCTTGGGCGTGCTGCTGCTGCTGCCTGCCGCCGCCTTGTTCGCGTCGATAATAGCGAACCTGTTCTTCTTTTGTTTGTCCACCAAGGCGCGCATCTCATAGACAAACTCATCGATGCTGTGAATGTTGACGAGACGAGAGTCAATCTCGTTTGCCACGTAACTCAACACATTGACGAGTCTCGGGTCCAATACACATCGCGTGCCGCTGTTGTCGGGCATGGTTTCGATGGATAACAGCGATGGGTGAACGCGAAAGACAATGCGATGAATGGGCCAGTTGGCAGGAATGGGACATGCCATAAAGGGCGACAATGCCTTGATAATGGACGCTTGGTCCATGTCAGGGTTTGCCGTGGCAAAGACGACGCCGTTATTGGTTATGTTATGTGCGTGAATGGGCATCACGCCTTCCGGAAGGCGTGGGTAGAGTGGCGGGGAAGGGAATTGAGACGGCGATGGGGCGGCGACAGTGACGGGTATACCGCTAAGTCGTTGTGCTGACGCGGCCTGACGTTTGGATTGCAGTACACTCTCCAGCGACGATCTGACAACATTTGGGTATTTCGAAGATAGCAATGGAGAAGGACGCGTCGTCGTCGTCGTCGTCGTCGTCGCAGAATTAAGCGGGGGAAGGAGAGGAGGCGGTCTCAAATCGACAATGGGTATACCGGCGCCGCCACTACCGCCTGGCATGCTACTACCGAGGTAAGGTCGCTGAGGCGATAGTAGGGCGGCGTGGACACTACCTGCCAGAAATCCTCGTGCTGCGATAGAAAAGTGGGGACGGCATGAGCTGCATGGCGTGAGAGGACAGAACGCGCGCAGTAGTTCATTTGCAAATTGCGTGAGCGTACCACAGTGGGCAACGTTGACACCACTGGCACCCATCTCTGCCTCGGGTACGCGACCCGTGTTCTCAAAGCAGTACTTGCAATTGGCGTGGGCTGTGTTATTACCAATGGCAGTGCGCATCTGAGCCGTCTCGTACGTGGGAATATCAGACCCGTCCACGCCAAGGCCATCGGTGATAGCGGCGTGGCAGACGACAAGGTAGAAACGCTCACCGGTGAGCGTATCGACGAGATAGAACCCATCACTGCTGTCGCCCCTTTTGTCCATGGTGTCGTCGTCGTCACCGCCGTCGTCGACTCCTTCCTTAGTAGCGCCGGCAGCATCGGCACCAAATCGGCTATTAATGTCGTAGTCGTCGCCGTTGTTGTCATCGTCGTCAGCAGTAGAGGAAGAGGAAGAAGCTGTCGCTGCGGCTCCTCCGTTTTTTTTTGTACCACCGCCTCTCCGCCTCTCCTCCTCCTCCTCCTCTCCTTCTCTGCCCTTGAATTCGCGACCTTCCGCCTTTCGCCATTCAAATCTACCCATTCCTTCCTCTTCTCGCGCTTCGTTGATCAAGTCGAGAGAGGAGAAGACGTGTGTGCGACAATAGCGACTAGCGTATGACGGAGGTCCCCCATTGTTGTGACAACAACAACTGCATCGCGGTGATCGATCAATCTCCACGTCTGCAAATGACGTGCCAGCGAGTTGTTCAGGTGTCAGGCTGGCGAACGCAGCGTGAGTGCGTTCGAGTCGCATGGAAAACGTCTCGGCATTGCGTGCGATGGCGAACATCGCGGTTAGATAGTCCCAGATGGGCTGGCCGTGAACACTCATGTCGACCGACACCATTTTTTTCCCCCTTCCTTGCCTGTCTGCCTTTTCTAAAAACACAACACGCACACACAGGCACGCACGCAGCAAGAGAAAAGAAACGAGCCCTTCTTTTTAGAATATGCACACACGCGCGCGCACACACACACGCACGTCACACCACTATCCAGTGCGGCGGAAAGAAAGAAGGAAGGGGACGGAACGCACGGGTGTTGGTCTCTCAGGTCGCGATTGCGAATTCCTTTCCTCGGGTGTCGTCTCAGGCGCGCGTGTAGCGTTCTGGACCTGAGGTTGGACTGTACTGCACGTTTGAGTTTTTCGTACACCCCCCCCCCCCCTCCACTTTTCGCGAACCCACAACACCAGACCTCATTTGCGTCTCTCTCCTCTTTTTTTTTAAATTTGAACTTTGGATCTATTACACATTGAAAACCCACGTGTTTCCCCTTCTCCTCCTTCATCGGAGCATGGGGATGGATCGATTGGAACGAGATAAGTGGCCGGCGCGCAATATATTTGATGGAGAGGGGGGGGGGGGGGGGGGGGGG
>JBAZUA010000018.1:0-14173 GCA_041661645.1 Minisyncoccota bacterium
CCAGACGGATCAAGAGTACCCTTGACTTATTATTATTAGTCCAAATTCTATCGAATGACGGTGAAATGGAGCATAATTGGAATAAATAATAAACACGCCAATGCGCTCTTGGTCCGTCCGTACAATAATGTTGCTTTCTTTTTTTTTCGCGCGTGCGTGTGGTGGGTTGCGCGATGGCCTACGTCTGTCTGTGTGGTGGCAAGTGGCGGTACTATTTTTTTTGTTGGCGCAAGGAGGAGAGACGAGGGAGAGGGGGTGGAGCGAGAGAGAGAGATGGGCGATGGAGGGTTGAAAGAGGAAGGAAAAAGGGGCAACAGACGGGAGAGAGGAAAGTCCCGTCGCAATTCTCATCTGACCGAACTCCCTTTCGTCCACCCCAGTTTCGGACCACATTGCGCAAACTCGTCATAATCGTGACGCGTACGAAGATCGGGCGAATGCAACAGACGCGGTGTATCTCTGTCGTAGTCAAGCTCTTCGTTGGCGTAGTGTGTGTTCGATATTGAGCCGACGGCGCTTGGCTGAGCAGTGCTGAAGGCGGTGGGTGGCGAGGAGCGGGGATATAAGGAGGAGGAGGAGGAGGAGGAGGAGGAAGAAGAAGAAGAAGAAGACGAAAAGGAGGATGACTGCCAGCTGTTCGACTCGAGAGAACCATTCAAATGGAAGAATAGCCCGATCATGAGTGGGGCGTACTCATCGCGCAAATCATAATGGGCATTGGCGACGTCGACGCATACATCAGAACGCATGTTCGATGCGAGGGCACATAGACCAATCCCCGTGGAGAGCGTCGATAGGAGTGATTGATGGCGGTAGAGCGATGAGGCTGAATTGTATATGCGCTGGGCCATTTGGGTGATTAGCGAGCTGGATTCGAGCCTGAGCCTCAGTGCTTGCCAACGTTGCACGCGGCGAGTCAACTGTTCCACGCCGGACTTGGTTGGATCGCCTTGACCCGCAAATGCATTCATCAACTGCCATATCGACGAAGACGCTGTATCAAACGCATCGAGTCCATCTCCACCGTTGCAGTAGGCGGAGGAGGAGGAGGACTTTGACTTCTTTGACAAGGGGAGTACACCGCCGCCACTACCAACAACACCATTGCCCGCTGCCGATATGAGTGCAAAGTCCAATTGCCGAAGCCAACTACCAAATGGCAGCGTCGTCGACCCCCTCGCAAGTGCGTCGTAGAGTGCGCAATGGTCGAGTAGCAATGCTGAGAGGGCGCGGACGCGTTGTCGCCTCGTCTCTTCGTTGTTATCTCCGATCGTGATCGTGGAAGTGGAAGGGGTGGCTAACGACGACGACAGCGACGAAGAAAGGAGACGAGACAGACGAGGCATGTCCTCCTTCGCCAAATGATCAGCCATTGTTTGAGCGTTGGCAACGAGCCAATTCACGCGCTCTGCGTGTTGCTGATCACCACTCTTGTATTTGTTGTTGAAAAAAAACAGGGGTGTCGTGCGAATGATTCGATCGGATGAGATGGCGTGCAAGAGCGCGCGGGTATGAAAGCTATCGGTATTGTCGATGCGAAAGAAGAGCAATGCCTTGGCTGACGACAATGCCGTCTTCGCTGCAGCCGCCGCCGACCCTGAACTTGCAGCAATGGAGTGGCAATGACGAGCCATCGTGCCCGTATGAGGTGCCAATACTTCTCCAATCAAAAAGTCGAGCACTTGTTGATTGTCGACAAAGGGCGATGCGAGAGAGAACAAGTGGTCAATGTCGCTCACCAGAATGCACCGCACGATTGCAATCCTCTTCTCCTCCTTCTTCTTCCTCCCAACGAGACTGGAAGCGCTCATTGTCGTCAGCTGCGTCCGAATGAATCCCCTTAATTTGGAAATGATGCCTTCGGTTGTGATGGTGTTGAGCATGCCCATATGCCACTCGCTGTAGCTCGATGATGAAGCGGCGGCGGCATCTCCCAGCAACTCGAACACCCTACGAAGGGTAGTACGTTTACCGGAGCTCGTCGGTCCGACGAGTGCCCATGTGGCGAGTGCACCCTTGTCGTTGCCGCTACTACTACCACTGCCACTGCCATTACTAGTTGCGAGACGATTATACGAGTCTGCCCACGACTGTTGGATGGTGGAAGAGCCTTCTGTTTGCTGTCGCTGTTGCTGCTCGCCGGCGACGGCGAGTCTCACCGATTGACAATACGCTCGAAGTGGATTTAATAGCGCCGATTGTAGCTTCTTGTTCACTTCGCCGTCAAAGTAGACACAATTACCGCGTCGGTAGCCAGTGGCTTCGCCGCCACCGCCAACGGATGAAATGGACGCCTCGAGTTGATCGCACTGGCGTCTCAATTGAGATTGCTGCTGGTCACGGCGTGTATTCTGAGAATCGAGGCGACGTTGCATGAGAGAAGGCACTGCCGAAGGATGATGCGGAATTGACACTGCTGCGCGTGGAGGGCCGCCACCAGTGTTATACGATGACATTCGCCGTTCGTCGCCTTCTCCCTCCACCAATGACCTGCTACGATCGTCATCGACGACGACGGCGCCGCCACCGCTGCTCGCGATGGACGACTCGCCGAATAAATCAAACACACCAGAGAGTTGCATGAAGGCGCGCATTGAAGCAATTGCACTCTCCCTCTCGTCTGCGTGGAGTAGTGCGCCAGCACTCACGCACTCGCCAGCACTACTACCATTTTCGCCGATCAACCCAGCACATACTTGACGGGCGTGCACTTTTCTGCCTGGCCAGAACGATGACTTTCCTCCTCTTCCACCTCCTCCTCCTCCTCCTCCTCCTCCTCCTCCTCCTCGTTTAGAATTGGGAGTACGTGAAGGATAGTCGCGCTGTCGTCTCTTCATTTCCTGTCCACCCAGCTGCGGCTCGTACGGCGAAATGTAAGAGGGGAGAGGGGAGGGGAAAGCAAGAGAGCGAGAGAGAGCAGATAATATATATATATGTGATACGTTAACGTGCGAAGGGAGGTTTGGTGTATTGAGGACGAGCGCGCGGGAGGGAGGAATAAAAAGGAAATGTGAGGAGCGCGCGCCAAAAAAAAAGAGAGGAGAGAAAAAAAAGAAACAGCGCGCGGGCGAATAAATAGTATCTGTCTGTGCCTGGTGTGCGTGCGCTCTTTTACGCGGGGAGGATAGGCGCGGGCCATCGGGAAAATGGAGGCTACTTACCAGGGGCCTACCAACATGACTGTGCTCAAGTTGCGTACTGCCTCGTTCGCGCACGTCGTCAATCGACAAAAGACGCGCTTTCAACAACAGTCGCTATCTGCTGACGCCAAAGAGGAGAACGGCGACATCAGAGAACCGCCGCTGGACGGCACGAGGAGTAAGAAGACGATACATGTTGCCTCTGATCCAGTAACAACAACAACAACAGCAACAGCAACAACAGCAGCAACGACAACAACAGCGACAGCGGAGGCGGCAAGAAAAAAGGCAATGTCTTTGTTTTCACACTCGCGATCTCGATCGACGATGAATCGATCGGTTGTTGCGACGAAGATACAGACGACGGGGAGTGGGCAACGCACGGGCAGCAGCACCACGTCTTTCAACAACATTAACCGCGAGGTAATGAGGCGGCAAGCAGCTTTTACTCCTCCGAGAAATCATCATCGTCATCACTGTGCTGCCGCCATTCGCGGCAACTCTACTACTGGTATTATAGCGGTAGCCGCCACCGACGGCGATGACCATCACTCAGATGGCAATGAGAGGACGGCGAGTGATGATGAGGACAATCAATCATCATCATCATCACATTTGCCATCACGACCGACGACTGTAGCAGCAGCTACAGCACCAACAACCTCGGTGCTCTCGTTCATGCTCGCCATCGCTCAGACTCACATATGCGTCGGCTGCGCAGGCGTTGGGTTGGGGGGTTGTTCGTGCGGCGGCGGCACCACTGCAAGTTTACCCATTTGGCCCGTGGGTGTCATCGACGGCGCAGATGACTCGGCGTGTACCGCTGGACTCTGCCGACTGCGCCTGGAGTCTCACTTTGGTTACGTGGAGGATCCACTCGTGCCGAGGCCATTCCTCATCCGATATGGCACTAATCGATGCCGACCCTACCAAGTCGTACTGGAGCCCACGTTGACCGGCACGATCGGTCAATTGGAAGCGGCGCTTGGGTTCGCCAGTCCGGTCTTGCCGGTGAGGGGAGACATTGTGGTGATTGCCAACCTCGGCAATGCGAATGAGGCGGAGGCGTTCAATGGCGCCTACATGCTTGTTGGCTTGCCGTGGCCAGGCGCGTCCTCACCGTCCTACGTCCTCGAACGCATCAACGTCATCGAAGACAGTAGTGTTGCGGCGGATACATGTGGTGGTCGCGGCGAGGACAGAGTAGTATACACGAGGAGTGTACGCGTGGGCGACTACGTGACGATCGAACAGGGAACGTCGGCGTTGATCTGGCTCATTGAGAGCATTGATCAATGTTCGATGGCGTGGACCTTTTCACCCACCAACTACTCATCTGTCGAGCCAATCGTGCCACTCATGCTCGTTTGCCATTGAGAGGAGAGAGAGAGAGAGAGAGAGAGAGAGATAGATAAAGAGAGATAAAGAGGGATAAAGAGCATTTTCCGTAAAACTGCGAGACTCCTTGTTATATATATAAATTCGAAAGACACGGGAAAACACTTCCCACCCAGCACACGGAAAAAAGGGGGGGGGGGGGGGAATGGACTATGCACTACCCATGGGAGCCGGGCGTTGTCTCCGACCTCCTCTCATTCTCATCAACGTCGATGCCATCAATGACAACGACGATAAAGTGCTCGCCTCCCTGTGGGAAGCATGGAAGATTTCGTTTCAAGAGAGCCGAGGGTGGACGAGCATGGACCAATGGATGGCCTCATCCGGCCGAATAGTCCGCGATCCCTTGCCTCCTCATCGCGGTCTGGTTCGATCTCCAGACCTGACCATGATTCTCCGTTGCTTGGGTCTGCAGGTCGTCGTAGCTCCAGCCCAGCGCTTCGTAGTTGTCGTCAGGAATATCCTGGAAGGTAGAGTGACAAAGATAGTGGGTATAGAAAACCAAATGACCATTTAGGCGACCGATCACCATAACGTAGCAGTTCCCTTGGGGCCTGTTGACGAATACATGGTTGTTTTCTTCATTTTTTTTGAATAACAGCCCGTATTCGTTATGTATTATGTTGATGTAATGCACGCTATTGTTCCAGCGATACCACAGATAAATGTTCTGGTCCGTCATGCGGGCTCAGCAATCCTAACTGAACAGGAACGGCGGATTGCCAACCCAACACATACACAGACACACTGACAGTAAGGTGTGTACGTTTGTGTGAGTTAATAGGGGTGGAAAAAGAAGGAATCAGTTCCTTTTGTCATGAGCTCGAAACAACAGCAACAGCTACAAGGGCAATTCGTGTTGCAATCATTGGACCCTTATGGTGGTAACCCATCTGCGCGCCTAGATGCGATATTTGGCTGCTTGGAGCTCGTCAACACCGAGCTTGATTTGTGCGATTTCAATTCGCTTATTACGAAGATAGAGAGTCTTCAGCATACCTCCCTGACGAAGTGGAAAAGCGCATTCACTACAAAGTTTTTGAAAAGCTTAAAGGACGCTTCCAAATCGCCTCCATTTCCCAAGAGACTCCGAGCCGAGCTGTTGTCCATGTCGAACTTCACTGCCTTCGTCGTCTTTTATGACGCTCATAGAGCGGATTCGGAATTGGAATCATTCTATGCATGGGTGAGCGAGCAGAAATTTGTGCTAAGCGTAGAGGCTGAGTCTGTTACTGCCGAACTGGAGAAGGTGATTCAGGAAAAGTACTGGGCGTCCAAACTTGAATTTACCCAAGGCGCGCTTAAACTGATAGCTCAAGGAGTGCAATTGGCACACATGTTTAAGTTCCTTAAAGACGCTTTCAGGATCGACCCAAATCCCTCCATCCGATTGATAGCCAACCAAATCAACGTGGAGGACGAGGAAGACGCTGCTCCCTCTGCACCACCTAGAAGCACTGGTGGACACCAAAACACCAAGTGATACTGAGCTTACTTCTCAACACGCGCTGGCGGAGCAGTTAGACCTCTAGTGACGTACCCCGTCACTTTTTAAACTTCATTTGGCCTCCTCTATTCGGGCGCTGTAAGAATGTACACCTACCTGAATTGATTCCCCTGCAATCCTTTTCGTTCCTCCCTGTCCGATCATTGGTCCAAGTACTATGACTTTGGCATCACACTTTTGACATTGCTTAACAAGACCCGTTATGTAGGCTTGAAACAGCCCTACATTTTGGAAAACGGGTGAAGGTGACAAAAGTGTATGTAGTGTAGGCAAAATCAGCCAAAATCTTTCCAGCTTCAACTTGACTTTTATACAAATCAAAATCTCAAAATACCCTACATTCCCTACACGGCCTACACCAGTACCCATTTTTCCCTACATTTTCAAATTCCCATCTCCTACACTCCTACACTGCACTACTGCACTCTATTACTATAACAACTACACAACCTACATAGGAGAAGAGTAATAAGTATATAAGAACTATAGATGAGATATACATTCAATAAGAGAACTTCAGAAAATTACAAAACAGATATACTCTCAGTACCCGCGACAACGTCGCTTTCCTGAGGAAATTTGGTTTTTGAAAATCCTGAAATAGTTAAAGTATAGATTTACTTGAATTAGACTCTCATCGATATCGGCAGCTCGGCTTCACCTCCCCCCAATGTCATGTAACCGCTTTGCCTTCTCGTCGTCTCCTCGGATTAAAACCCCTATTGCATCCTAGAAGGGCGTTGACACTTGATTGAATGCTACAGATTCGCCATCGCTAAAAACGAGGGTGGAGACCGGACGGGGAGGGTCAGGCTTCGGTCTGCATTTTCTTTAGTAGTATTTTGTACCCTTCCTCAGAACAAGAACCCAACTGATAGCAAAGGAAGAACGAAATCACCTCCACACATAGATGGCAACGGAGCCCAGACAGGACTGGCGGAATCTAATGAGACAATTCGCGGATTGTGTGCCTCTTGTTCGGTCGGTCGCCGCTGCTAGAACAAGTGACCGTACTTCTCCACTTTGCAAAATTTGCAATGCCGTTTTATACTGAGTGGGATGACCTTTGCAAAAGTCCTGAATGGATTCCAATGTGACCCATTGTATGGATGCTAGGCGAGCAGAAACTCCGACTGATTCTTGGTTAACGGCCTGGTCAACCTCCATTTTCTTCACGCAAATCAACCGTGTAGAGATGTTGTGAGCCCATTCCTATGACAGGTAGCAGCACAGTGATAAAGGCTGTCTAAAACCTACTATTTTTATCCTCTCAAGACAAAGAGTACTGATGTTGGCTGTTTAAGCAATCCAATTTGTGCTCCTCCTTGTATCGTCTGCACATCTCTTTCCGATCTCCAATAGGTTGATAACTTGAACAATGGATGTATTTACATCTAGACAATTAGATTAGGGCAATGCAAGCAAAATGTAAGCCGAAAACGCGCATTTTAATTTCTCTATTTAAGAACAAGTGACACGGCCCATAATGCCTCGATTGACACAACAACAGCGCGCTGCCACTATTCGACAGATGCATTCCGTTCTCAGCACTGTTACCCCCCGAAAAAGGATCGGTCGAGGAATCCACGTGTGCGCAAACATTAACATTTTTGTGTGTCTTCGTCAGGTCCACCGGCTGGACGCCAGAGACAATCAATTGACGAGCCTCCCTCCCGAAATAGGGCGCCTCTCTTCTCTCACATACCTGAATCTCAGGGGCAACCAATTGACGAGCCTCCCTCCTGAGATCGGTCAACTCTCCTCTCTCCGGTATTTGAACCTCAGATCCAACCAGTTGGCAAGTCTTCCCCTTGAGGCGGCCCATCTCTCCTCCCTCTTATGGTTGTTTTTGTACGACAACTGCCTCGCTTATCTTCCATCGATGCCATTGAACGCGAATATATATGGTGGTAGAGAGCGATTACCCACCGTACTGGACGCAACGACGTTCCCTCTTCTCAAAGACGACGATGCTAGTGTGGATACGGATATGGTAGCGGATGACAACTCGTCTGACTTTTCTCTTCGCTTTTATAGCAACGATGAACCCCCACATCAACAATTATCGTCTCATGTCTCCATCCTTGTCGCAAATCGACACTTTCTCGCAAAGAGATGGCCCTTCTTCCGACACCTTCTTGATGCGGGACTCTCCGAGGCCAACGAGGGAAGTGCTGATTTATCTGCCTACTTTTCCATCCGCATTGGTCAATGCCTCATCGACACCTTTGAGGGTAAGCCCGTTCACGTCTCCTTGCTCTCAATCCAGGATTGCCATGACCTCGTCACGCACGCCGACTACTTTGGCCTCGCCGACACTCTCCTCTTCCACTTCTGCGCCACCAAACTCAAAACAACAAAATGAATGCATACTGTACGGATCAAGAGCGCATAAACATGTTTATTCCCAAATGCTCCATTTCAACGTAATTCGATAGAATTTGGACTAATAATAAGTCAAAGGTACTCTTGGTCTGGACAATACATAGATTCGAAAGACATTGAAAACACTTCCCATCCCCAGCACACGGAAAAAGGGGGGATAGACCTTGGAGTGGGAGCCGGGTGTTGTCTCCGCCCTCCTCTCATTCTCATTCTCACCTCTTCCCCCAATGGACATCAACGTTGACGCCAGCGACAACGACGATAAAGTGCTCGCCTCCCTGTGGGAAGCATGGAAGATTTCGTTTCAAGCGAGTCGGGGTTGGACTCGCTTCAACCAATGGATAACCTCACCCGGCCGAGTCGTTCGCGATCCTTTGCCTCCTCATCGTATTACTACCCTCGATGTGTCAGCTTGTCAATTGACGAGTCTTCCGCCCGTGATTGGCCGTCTCTCTTCCCTCCAAGAGTTGCGTCTCAGTGACAACCAGTTGACAAACCTTCCTCCTGAGATGGGCCTTCTCTCTTCTCTCCGAGAGTTGTATCTCAACGACAACCAATTGACGACCCTCCCGTCCGAGATGGGCCAACTCTCTTCCCTCCAAGAGTTATATCTCGATGACAACCAATTGACGAGCCTTCCTCCTCAAATATGCCATCTCTTTTCTCTCCGGATATTGAATCTCGACCGTAACTCATTGACAAGTCTCCTTCCCGAGATGGGCTTTCTCTCTTCTCTCCGTGAGTTTAGTCTCGAGCACAACCAATTGACACGTCTCCCGCCTGAGATAGGCCATCTCTCTTCCCTCCAAGGGTTGGATCTCAGTGACAACCGATTGACGAGCCTCCCTCCCGAAATGGGCCAACTCTCTTCCCTCCAATGGTTATATCTCAACGCCAACCAATTGACGAGCCTCCCGCCCGAAATGGGCTGTCTCACTTCTCTCCAAGAGTTGTACCTCAACGCCAACCAATTGACGAGCCTCCCACCCGAAATGGGCTGTCTCACTTCTCTCCAAAGGTTGTACCTCAGCGCCAACCAATTGACGAGCCTTCCTCCTGAGATGGGTCGTCTTTCTTCTTCTCTTCAATGGTTATATCTCAACAGCAACCGATTGACGAGCCTCCCTCCCGAAATGGGCCTTCTCTCTTCTCTCCAACGGTTATATCTCGACGACAACCGATTAGCGAGCATTCCTCCTCAGATCGGCCATCTCCCTCTGCTCCAGGTGCTCTATCTCGACGTCAACCGATTGGAGAGCCTTCCTCCCGAAATCGGCCTTCTCTCTTCTCTCAAGTGGTTGAATCTCAGCGACAACCGATTAACAAGCCTTCCGTCTGAGATGGGCCACCTCTCTTCTCTCCAACAGTTGAATCTCAACTCCAACCTATTGACGAGCATTCCTCCCGAGATCGCCCTTCTCTCTTCTTCTTCTCTCACAATGTTGGATTTCGACGACAACTGCCTCATTCACACCCCGTCGATGGCATCGGACGTGGTGATTATATGTGGCAAAAATCAACGATTGCCCATTGTGCTGGAAGCAACGACGTTCCATCGTCGTCTCCCCGACGACACCGATGTCGGTACTACAGGTGCGGTGGATATGGCTGCGGACGACACCCCATCTGGATTTTCTCTTTACTTCTATAGCAACAAATCCCCACGACAGAAACCATCGTCTCCCATCCCTATTGCGGATCGGCACTCTCTGGCAAGGCGATGGCCCTACTTCCGCCACCTCCTCGATGCGGGACTCTCCGAGGCTCACTCCGGAAACGCCGATCTCTCGGCCTACTTCTCTCTCCGCCTCGGCCAATGTCTCGTCGACACCTTTGAGGAGCGACCCATTCAAGTCTCCTCCCTCACTCCCCAAGATTGCCGCGACCTTGTCGCGCACGCCGACTACTTTGGCCTCACCGACACCCTCCTCTTCGCCTTCTGCACCACCAAACTCAAGAAGAAACCCACCAACCTCAAGAAACGGAAACGCCAATAAAAAAAAGGTCCTAATTAAACGATGGCTCCCCCCTCCCCATCTCCATCGCCCGCGAGCACCATCCCTCTGGGGATCTCCTGCCATTGCCCCTTCTTTCCTTGCAAGATCCTTACAATTCTGTGCAAGTGGACCACAAAATCATACATAAGCGACAGGATCCAATCGGTTTGCTCATTTTTGAGGAGAATAGACCCCACCTTTCATTGGCGCGCATGGTGGAACTAATCAAGGAATTGCCTGGCTCGAACCTGGACCGATTTTCTGTTTCAATCTATACACCTAACGCGGGCCCACTTTTTTTTTTTAATTCCACCTTTATACTTGTCCTGGCATTCGCCATGGATCGTCACCGCTGCCGTCATCGCCATTAAACTTGAACGTGGTGGGTATGTAATTGAACGTGGGTATGTAGTCGAGTCGCTGTGTGCGACGCGTGCGAGAAGGCGCATGCCACCAGGTGAGCGTGGCGTAGACTGCGACGTTGATTGCCGATGCCTCGATGCTCTTGCGTCTGTGACTGGCCATTCGGCAAACCTGGGGCGTTTCAATGCGTTCGTCCGCGCGATGCCTTATACCGGCGTAGTGGTCATCACCGTCGTCGTCGTTGTCGTCTGTGTTTCTCTTTGTGTTTCCGTAGCTAAACAATCGCGGGGCAACTTCAATTGCGACACTGGGGTCACCACTCCCCCTCAAAGGATTCTCAATCACGAGCGATACTGTCGCACACGGCGCTTCACCCAGGCCGAGCAACATGAGACGAGAATATCGTCTCACTGTGACATGTACCCTTTGCAGAGGAGAGTGCGGAGGCAGGGGACCGTCGTTGGTTTCTGCAGAGATCAGTCGCAAACACATTGGATATTGCTCCATGTATCCGTCTGAGTGCGCATCGTACTGGATCACCTTTAAGCGCGGCGGGCATAGGATGACATCGGTTTTGTATCCACGCAAGGAGACGCGCGAAAGCCGCAGCCTCTCCAGGTTCACCAACACGCGGAGGTACGGGTTGATCGTGGCGACAGTCTCGGAATCGTTGATACTCGTGTCCCAGCCAAACGAAATTGACAAGGAAGTGAGGTTGGGCGCACATGGTTCTCTCAGCACAAACGATGCAAGCCCGTACGAGCGCACGCCGATCTTCTCCCATTCGCCAGCCAAACACGTTAGCGAGTGCGGTAGCAGTGAGAGCAGTGAGTGTCGTTCCGTCGTCGGGCGCCTTTGTAGTACAACAGGTTGTCGTGCGGCGGGCAGCTCTACGATCCTGCAGTCAAGACGCGTCAGTCCAGAGGGCCATGCCGTGGTGGGGGGGATCGTGTTGGTCGAATTGGCGGCGCCGACGGTGCCGCCAGCATAGTCGTAGTCCATTGTGTACAACTTAAAATTAGGTAGTTTGAGTGTTATTAGTGTGGCGGGTAAGTCGTTGACGTTGGCGTCGGCGGATAGGTGCGATAGGTTGGGAAAGCGAGCGGCTGCCGTGGACTGAGTGACGTTCCACGAGTCGACGCGGATGGCGGTGAGCGTCGCGGGCCAATTCTGTGTGTTTTCGTTGCGCGCGTAATATTGATAAATGTCGAGCGCGGTGAGGGAGGACGGAGGGAGGGCGAGGATCACTGACTCTTGGCACGTGACGATCTGATTGATACGCAGTGTCGTGAGGTTGACGAACGCAGTAAAATCGCACGTGATTTCAGTGTCATCCTTGTCGTTGTTCGTCTCGACCTGCGCGCTCAGTGGTATGTCCAAGTATACGAGAGAGGCACGACACGGTAGGGTAGACAACTTGCGAATATCGAACATCACGGGGCAACGGCTTATTGGTTGCCCCGTTAGTTGCAATTGCCGAAGGGTGGGTGGGAGTCGTTCGATGGCGCGCCTCGAGAGGAATTTCTCTCGAACGGCGGACACGTGGTAGACGCGACGAGGCGAGTACATGTTCATTGTGAGCGTCTGGAGACGATCGCTGACATAGGGACCCAGTGTGATACACCGCCGACAACAGCGTCTTCTTTTTCGTTGCTTCGGCGGACGAGGAGGAGGAGGATGAAAGCATCGAGGTGGTGCTACATGTGAGTTCGCCGTGTTTCCGACTTCTTCTTCTTCTTCTTCTTCTTCTTCTTCTTCTTCTTCTTCTTCCTCCTCCTCCTCATCCTCCTCCTCTTCTTCCTCGACGCCATACGCGAGCATCTTATCGGCACTATTGCGGCCGAGCCATGCATCCGCATCTTCTCGAAAGCAAGCTGGACATTTGAACACGCGGAGGTGGGTCAGATACGAAGCCATGGCCATTTGAATGCGTCGGTCCCCCGTTTCGTACAGACGTATCACGGTGATGTGTTGTTCGTCTGGTGGCAAGTAGTCGATGATCGTTTGGAAAGGGAGACCCTCGATGCTGTAGAGGGTACTCGAATGGTGAGGGGCTGAAAATGCCGGCGGAGCCATCGTTGGCGATGAGGAGGCTGCTCTTGGACGGCGACGACGTGTCGTCGTCGGCGCAGGCAGTGGTGTCGTGTCCATGTTTGTTCTCACGCGGTGGGTGATGTGTGGACTGAATGTGGGAAGCCGCGCCCAGCCTGGGGATGATAAAAAGGGCGGCAAAACCAAGAAGGGGAGCGCGCCAAAAAATTACTACCCCCATGCGCGCCAAAATCCTCCCATTTCCCTCTATGCGCTCCCCTTGTGCGCGCGTGCCTCTTACCCCCGGTAAGATTTGGCGCGCTTTCTTCTTGGAGTGCTTGCCACCCGCGCGCGCGCGAATACTGTTGTTGTCTGTCTCACCCTGCGCACAATCAGTCTCCATCTCACCCACCTCCCCCTCCAAACACCCCACGCAATGGAAATCACCGATGAGCCCCCGATCGACACTGAGCACGTCGACAACGACGACGACGAGGTGTTGGCCTTGTTGTGGGAAGAATGGAAGGTGTCGCTTCAGAGTTGCGGATGGACGAGTGTTGCCCAGTGGGCGGCGTCGACCTCAGTGAGTCGCGATCCCTTACACCCCCGCCGAATCACTCGCCTCCATTTATGCGACTGTCTCTTGACGGGACCGGTTCCACCTTCGATCGGCCAGCTCTCTTCTCTCCTCGAGTTGTGGCTCAATGACAATCAATTGACGAGCCTCCCGCCCGAGATCGGCCAGCTCTCTTCCCTCCAACGGTTGGATCTCGACCACAACCAATTGACGAGCCTCCCTCGCGAGATCGGCCATCTCTCTTCTCTCGTATGGTTGGATCTCGGCGACAATCAACTGACAAGCCTTCCTCCTGAAATGGGACAGCTCTCATCTCTCCAAAGGTTATATCTCGCCGACAACTGCCTCATTCGCATCCCATCGCTGCCATCGACCGCAGAGATAAGGGGCGGCAACCAGGAAGATCATAGATTGCCCACCACGTTGGAGGCAACGACATGGGAGAGGAAGATTGTCGTTGATAACAGCGACGACATTAACACCGAGTCGTCGCCATCTGGCTTTTCTCTCAACTTTTACGGTGATGCATCCTCATCGTCATCCATCGCCATTGTCGATCGGCACTCGTTGGCGAGGAGGTGGCCCTTCTTTCGACACCTCCTCTCGGCGGGACTCTCCGAGGCTCACGAGGGGAGTGCCGATCTCTCTCCCTACTTCTCCACACGCCTTGGCCAATGCCTCGTCGACACCTTTGAGGAGCGACCCGTTCGTGTGTCCTTGCTCCAAACACAGGATTGTCTCGATCTTGTCGAACACGCCGATTACTTCGGCCTCG
>JBAZUA010000019.1:0-13225 GCA_041661645.1 Minisyncoccota bacterium
GGGCAAGGGCAAGAGGATGAGGATGAGGATGAGGATGAGGATGAGGATGAGGATGAGGATGAGGATGAGGAGGAGGGAGAGGGAGAGGGAGAGGGAGAGGGAGATGTTGTGGGGTTTATCTGGAATAGAGAACAGTCTGTGCGCGTGGCGAGGTTCGACGGGTGGGGGAGAGTCTCTTTCTCGGGCTCCTCTTGTTGGGTTTTCTGCTGCGGGGCGACGTCGTCTCAAACTCGTACACGGCTGACGCGGCGCGTCGGTTGGTACCACGACGGCGGCTGCTGGGACTGGGTGAACGGCGGCGACGGGGCGAGGTTTCGAACATCTCATACGCCAACGACGCATCGCGACGACGACGGCCGGGGCTGGGCGTACGGCTACGGCTGCGGCTGCTGGGCGTAGGTCCAGCCCGACCGCGACCGCGACCACGGGGGGTTTTCATCTCGGATGTCGATGCGCGACGATGAGGGCGAGGACGGCGAGGTGGCGTGGCGGCCGCCGCCATGGAACCCCAGTTGCTTGACCTGAGGGCGGCGTTTGAGACGCTGTGAACAGCGACGGAGGCGCGACTCTGTCTCTCAATGGCCGTTTGCACCTGAGCCTCGTGATCCAACGTGGGGTCGTCTTGGAATTGCTCAATCGAGCGCAGCGATAGCTGGTTGGCCTCGTCGAGCGCTGCCGTGTCAGCGAGCACGGCCGCCTGAAGGGCGGGGTCCAATTGGGGTGGCGCGGTGCCGTTGCTCTGCCTCACGCTCACCGATCGCATGGAACGCGCAACGTCGTTGGCGGACTTGGCAGCGACCACCTCGGCAATCTGGGCGTACTTGACGGCGAGTGCACGGGCGGCGTCGGGTCCATACCGCTTGTAGGCAGCAGTAGCGACGCCGGCGCCTCCAATGACGGCGCCTCCAATGGCGGCCGCCGTGCCAGGGTTCTCTGCAATCAAGCGGGCTGCCTCAGTGCCGGCATCAGCAGCGCGTGCACCAATGCCAGCCAGCACGTCCTGAGCGGTCGCACCCAACTTGCCCACCACGGATGGATCCAAGAGTGTCGCGGCGGTTGCCACTTGCTCGGTGGCCATGGGTGTGCCGGCATCCACGGCGGCATTGATAACGTTGGCTCCCAACAAGTAGGCTCCACCTGCCGCTGCAGCGGCGGCTGCAGCACCGATGCCTGCCTTGACAGGATTCGCGGCAATGACATTGCGAACGCCCATGCCCGTGTTGACAATGGCCTCGCCAACGCCCGATGTGGCAAGATAGGTTTTGATGGCCAGTCCCTTGATGTAGCCCAACTTGTCGTAGACCTGGGATTCGAGGGCAGGAGGGGACATGTTATTGTCACCGGGTTTGGTAAGCACCGCGTAATCAACGCGATACTTTGCGAGTTGGCGCGCCATGTCCAAGGCGGGCCCGTTGCTGTTGGCAGCGGCCATGATCGCAGTCACCTGTCCGTCTAAGTTCTCAGCCATTTTGATTTTTTTGCCGGGGTGTGTGTATGTGTGTATTTGCAAGTCGACGTCGAGGCTTGGACTGGACACCAAAAAAAGATTCCCTTTTTAAAGAAGAAGGGGAGTCACTGGGACGACCGACGAAACTATTTGCTTTCTCCACCATTCCCCCATTCCACTTTTTTTGCATGCGCGTGCGTGCGTGCGGGGCGGGGCGGGGCAAAGCCCAAGCAGCGACACCAGAGTTTGGTACCAGGGAGGGAAAACTTTACTTCTCGTGCGCGAAGAAAAAAAAAAAGTAAATGTATTCTTTATTGGAAGGAGCGCGGGCTAGGCGACCAACAAAAAAAAGAGAGAGTGCGTGAGTATGTGAAGGGGGTTCTAGCAGGAGCGGGGCCTTGAATCAAGGAGGGTGTTTTCAATTTTCTCTAAAATGACGCGAGGGCCTTTGAAATTATGTTTCCCACTGATGGCCACCACCGGGCCTCATCATGTCGTCAAATGGATCGTATCCTCCTCCTCCTCCTCCTCCTCCTCCGGCAGTGGCCAGATCTGATGGCGGCAAGTAGTAACTAGGCTCCTCCGGATCGTACGCCACTGCCGCTGCCGCCATTTGTCGATCGACAGCGAGTTTTGCGATGCGCTTGCCAATGATAGTATCGGCCATTTGATGTTCGCTCATCATCAGGCGTTGGTTGCTCGGCTCGGAAAGGCGCAGGCGCCATGCAATGCCCTCGGCGTTCACCTCGCTCGTCGTCACCACCATCGTCATAGTCAAGTCGACTTGTCTCAACGACTGCCACTCTCCGCACGCGCCACACGTGCCGCCGACGCCGCGCGTAATGACCGATGTTAACAGTTCGTCCTGACGACGGGTCGCCTTTTCTCTCCTGTCCTTCTCGGCCGTCGTCGCCGCCGCTTCCTCCACTCCTCCCATATGCGACGACGACGACGACGGCTGTTGCTGTTGCCGTTGCTGCGACGAGGCCGAAAGGAAGCTGCCTGACAAGTACCGTCGGTGCGGCGTGGCGAATATGCCGCAGTTGGCGCAAACCACAATCTTCGTGGGGTCACTCGTCGTGTTGAGCGACTCGTTGACGACGAACGATCCGCCTTGTCCGTTCTTGTTGGAGACCTCCATGGTTCCGTCAATGTTACCCGCCAACTTTCCTCCGGCCGGTTGCTTCGTCACAGCGTCGACGCCGCCCGTGTTTCTGCTCTTGAACTTCTCGTGCGCCAAGTGGTGGAGGAAGGCGTAGTCCAGGTAGCCACGGAAAATGTGCGCTTGCGTGGGCTCACCCGTCACTCCGTCATAGATGAGACTCTCTCCCGTGTAGTTCATACCGGAGCGCTTCAGCAACTCCATCTGATCTGCCATGTCCAGTGCATCCCACTGGTCCACGGGATCGATGCGCCCGGTCACACCGAGGACAATGTGCGATTGCTGCGATTCCACGTGTTGACCCACCGTGGTTCTACTCGGCATGGCGTGCGGATTCATTATGACATCCACGGACACGGCGCGTCCGCCATCCATGATGTAGTCCATGTCGACTTGTTCAACAATGCCGTTGATGACGCCCTTCTGACCCGGATGAGTCGTGCCCTTATTGGCAATCTCTGATCCGCGTGCCGCCTCCGTGATGACGTGCACGAGCGATCCTCCATTCGCATTTGACGTACTAATCACACCCACCACCACTTGAGGTACCTTGGCGTGGTTCACATCGGACTTGTCCCTCTTGACGATGGCATCGCCGATTTTGGCAGTGAACGTCTTGCCGATCAGCGCCTCGTCCACGTCCACCACGGCGCCAATCATGGGCATGCCGTCCTCTCCAATCGCATCGTAGTACTCCGACCTCAGGCCGAGGCACGTATCCACGTCGGGTTTCTCAAACGCAGTGGGTTCCTTGTCCTTTACACCGCCATTCGCGATACTGGTGGGTTTGATTGCGCTGCTCGTGACGACGCGCTGTATAAACGTGCTCTGTCCGTGGTCACATCTTCGCTGTGCCGTGCCGTCCTCTGCGTCCAGTGGGTGGGATTTTAGTGCAATCAGGCGCTCGACCATGCCCACCGATCCGCCCATCGATAGCACTGGATTCGCGAGCGTCGGGGCCAGTGTCTTTCGCGGAATCATCATGGTAAACGCGTAGTTCTTTTTGCGGTATTCTGCGTCGAGCGGTCGCACGCCAATCAACTGCTCCTTCATGGCCGAGCCGAACACACCTCGATTCGCGTCACTGTGGTTGATGTGAGGAATGGTGCCCGATATGACGCCCGTTAGGAACTCTCCCGTGACCTCGGCGTGGGTGAAGAAGCCGCGAGCATACACCGAGTGCCTAAACGCCATGCCCATGCTCTCGGTGAAGGCAATGTGATCAGATAGGCTGTAGTTCATAGTCGTCGTCGTCGTCGTCGATGATTGGGGAATGTATCTTTTGCGTGCTGCCAATTGTCGCGCCTCCCTCGCCGCCTGAAATCCCGGAATGAATAGCATGCGCTCGGCACACTCGACTCTCGCGCGGACGCGCGCTTCAATGTCCTCTCGGGACGCGTCATTCAACGATGCGGCAGCCGCATCAACGGGGTCGTCGTTTGGTCTCACGTTGCCGTCGTCGTCGAGAAACTCTCTCTTACGCCCGTGGTCCTCGTTCTCCTCCTCGTCCACGGCGTATATGGAGGAGGCGATGCGAAGAGAAGCACCCTCTTCCACGTCCACGTACTGCACCACACCCTGGTGGATGAGTTCTCGGTGCAATAGCGCCGAGTTGTGTCCGTGTAGAGCGGCGAGTTTCGGCAGCCGCCATAATTCCGACAGGCGATACACCGGTCTAACCTGTCCGCCACTGTCGCCACATATTCTCACGGAGTTGGAGTAGGGCAGGGCGAGTGGTCCGCCGTGGTATGCGGGTCCGCCAACCCAAGTGATGCTCACGTCGATGGGAATCGCGCCCGAAGACTCTGCGCGAGTTCGTCTGAGCTCGGTGCACGTACGGTGAGGATCTCTCGTGTAGCCCACCAATTCATCATTGATGTAGACCTGGACGCAATTGGCAATGATCTCGTCGTGAAGACGACGACGATGCTGATGGCGATGACGGCGAGATGAATGGCTGCTGCCGCCGCCGCCGCCGCCGCCGCTTAACAAGCTCGCCACATCCAACACAGGGATGATACCGTGTCTCTTACACGGTAAAATCAGAGCGGACAGCTCTGCATTCTCGTAGCCGTGTCGTCGTTGCATGCCCTGGGCGAGGTACGTGCTTAGGCCGGCGCGGATGTCGGATGGCGTGTGGTGAGTACATAGAATGCCCTTGCTGTCGGGGCGCAATTGGTGAGCTGCCTCTGTCTTGGACTGGGGGTGCAGGTTGGTGTTGGTCACTTTGCGAAGTTGTTCGACACGTGACGCGGGTGACGCGTAGGTCAGCAGCTGGCTCACGCCGTCGAGTTCAATTGTACTGGTGGTGCGCGGCCACTTTCCGGTGGCCATCACGTGCTGAGTCGTATCCATGTAGGTCTTGTGGAAGTGCTTCTCAGCCATGGCCTTGAACGAAAAGGTCTTGCCCTCCTCGCACTGCTGGGAAATGTCGTCCTTCAGCGCGGCCAATCCCGATTGGAGTGACATGCGTAACAACTCGGCCTTGACCTGTCCGCCCATCGTGATGCGCTTCATGTTCATGTCGTCGATGTTCTCCTGTGGTGCCAATTCCAAGTGGAATACAATCATCTTGAGGATGATCGCGCCCAGCATTCTCAGTTTAACGGAACGCGTACGGAACGAGTTGTCGACGCCGACGCATGGCATATTCTCTGAGAATATGGACTTTTTGACGCGCTCGAAGCTGTGTTGCCACGGGCGTTCACTGTACTGCCTGATCTGACTCTTCCTCGCAGCCGGCACGGCGTGTGCGAGGGCTGGATTCAATGCAACGCGATTGCTCGCCCTCTGGCGCTGAACTTCCACGGCATCGCCGATCACCACACTGTCCACCGTTTCGATTGCGATTGCATTGGTGGCGGTGGTACCAGCGACTGGGGACGGCGCTGCTGCGGCTGTAGCGCCCTTTTTTGCGGTCGCTCTTGTTGCCGATGCTGCCGACGTTCCTGTTGCCGCAGCTGCGGCAATCGCTGCAGACGTCTTCTTATCGTCATACATGAGCTTTGTAATGTAACCCAGTAACACGTGCCTTGTCCATCCGTCAACGCGCGGCTGATCACTGCCATCATTGTAGTCGCGGTCGTCCTCCTTGTCGTCGTCGTCGTCTTCCTCTTCTTCTTCTTCTGTTCGTGGCGGCGACGTCTCCTCGTTCGGTTGATGATGGGGGGGCATGGGGTAGTTGGCACGCGCCCATTGAGTCATGGCCGAGAACTCGTTCGTGTCGATCGAGTGCATGTGTTGTACGAGCGGTTGCATGTAGATGAGTGCGTAGCAGGTGCGGGCGATTGCGAGTTGGTTCCCATCGAACTTGCCCGACGACAAGGTCGATTCGACGACGTTGAAACGCTCGCGCGCTCTGGTCGTATCAGTTTCGCCGTCGTCGACCTCTTCTTCTTCTTCTTCATCGTCGTTGTCCCAAACGGTGGCCAGAAATGGACACACCAGCTTCATCATCTCTGCGCGAGTGTTGGCGCCCAACAAGAAGAAAAATGCCACTAGATTGATGTTGATGACGCTGATGTTCTGTAGCCCGACGTTGATGCTCGGTATGGTGGATGAGTGGGCGATGGAGGAGAAGAAGGCTCCCGGGCGATCAAATGTATGTTGCGTCTTATTCGCGCCAACCGGCATGGCGGGTATGAAATTGAACATGTCGAATGAGGCGGGCGAGGTGTAGGTGGAGGAGGTCAGTGGGGGCATATCCATTGTCGCCATATGCGCGGTTCTTTTCAGGTGATCACGCGTGTGCTCGTGTGCAGCCTTGTTGCCAACCGTCAGAAATAGGTGAAACGCGATGCCGGTCTTACCTGTGCGATCGAACGATGCGCGGTAGTCACACTCGACGCGCGTAAAGTTATCCCTTTCTATTGTCTCTTTCTTGTAGGCAAATACGTGAGGGTAGTTCGTCCTCATGTCTAGGCTGTTCTGTATGAAGCGCGTACTGCCGCCGACGATGTAGTACCCTCCGTCGTCCTCGGGATCGCCGTGACAAGGCGCGCCACTGAGTTTGGCTCGACACGCCAAGCCGCCGACTTGACACGGGTCCTTTGAAACGAGGATCATCTCTCGGTCCACCGAGAGGAGGCGCCATTTTTTTTTGGGATGTGATTGTTGTTGTTGTTGTTGTTGTTCGGCCGCTGCTGTTGTCGCCGATGACAGTGACGAAGTGGTGTTATCTTGTTGCCGACGTCGAGGGCCAGATGACGATGTCTGTCGATTTCGTGCGTACTGCTTGTAGACCATTTCGACGTGTATGCCCATGTTGTAGCTCAAGTTGCGTAATACGGCCTCGACGGGGTACAGTGGTATGACCGTCCCATCGGGCTCCTTGTGCAGGGGCAGTGAATATCGAGGCGTGGGAGAGATGAGGATGACGTGCTTGAGGTTGTCGGTCTCCCACTCCAGAGGAGGAGTGTCGGCGATAGCGCGTGGATATAGGCGCTGGAGTGCATGGGCATCGCTCTCGTGTACAGAGTCGAGAAATCCACGCGCGTGTAGGATGGCAAGTGAGACCGTCCGTTTCAGGGCGTTTATTAATGCCCTCTTCTTGTTCACCTCCGAGGGGAGTTGAGAGCGCCTTCGCTTCTCCTCTCTTTGGTGATGGCTTTCGCACATTGCCTCCCCCCCCTCGTTGACAGGGGCGGCGCCGTCGTCGTCGTTAATTGCGTCCATTTCTTTTCTTGTGTTCTCCCTCTCCGTCCTCTCTCTCTACGGGCCGTCGTGTTTACCTTCAACCCCTCCCCAGAAGAAGACCGTTGTTGTATATCGCGTGGGGTGTTTTGCGCGCGCGCAAACCCGAAGGGTGCAGACAGAATGGCTCTCCCGTCGGGGTTTTGATTTGGGACTAAAAAAAAAAGGGATGAAGAGGGAGGAGAGAAATGCGCCTCTTCTTTTGGGTCGAGCATCGAAGGGAGGGGAAGATATGGCGCGCACGAAAACGAAGACGAAAACGAAGACGAAAACGAAAACGAAAACGAAAACGAAACTCTAGCCTTTTCCTTTCCTTTCCCTTCGCACGGGTCCCCTCCTCCTCCCTCCTCGATGTTTGCTTTCCTTCTCTTCTTTTTTTTTTAATTTCAACTAGCGGTGGCTGCGGCTGCAGCCGCAGCACGTGCCTTTTGCTTCATGGCGCGTATCACGTCCAACTGGGAAAACTCCTCGGTGTTGGCCACGTGACGCATGTCTTGCAGGTTGATGGGCGTGATCATTTTCAGATGCGGCTTGGCATTGTACTCCGTTTCGCGAGCAATGATGAGGGTGGTTGCGTAGAAGATGCACCGCTTCGCGAATGGGTCGTATATGCAGACAAATGCAATCTTTCCGTTGAGCCTGGCCCAGTAGTGTTTGAGTGAGGTGCTGTTGCTGCTCGTCTTTCCCCTCGCCTCGTGGTCCTCCGGTGAGGCATATCGAGACATGAAGATGGCTCGGGCCAAGTCATTCGGCCTGCGATAAGTAGAGTAACGAACGATGGCGTTATTCTCCTCGACCAGGTCGGCGACAACCGAGACGGCGCGCATGTCGGAAATGACGCGCTGGATGTCGTTGGCGTCGAATGCGGAGTGCTCACGTGGGTGTAGTTTGGTGCCGCTCATCGTCTGCGTCCATCCCATGTCAACGGCGTAGAAAATCTTGTTGCCGTTCACGACGCGACCTTTCGAGGGAGCGTTTCGTGTGCGTTTCGCTCGATCTCGACTCCATATTTTAATCCCTCCCCTGGTCGTCACATTACCGCCGCCGTCATGGACGTTGATGTTGTATGAAGAAGAGGAGGGGAGCGCGAGCGATGACGTGGCAGGGTGATGATGACGCTGAATGTGCGTCCGCTCGAGGCTTTTTGCGGTGGCGTGGATGATGTCGTTGTTGGGCGACGATGACGACGACGGCGACGGCGGCGGTGAATGGTGCAGCCCTTTGCTCGCTACGCCCGGATATCGAGATCGCGTGCTCATATATATATATATAGTTGTATCGGCACAATGGCGTCCGCTCCTGGTTGTTAAAAGTATAAAACAAGGAGGAGAGGGGATAGTTAATTCTAATTGAGTTGAGTGAGCACGCAGTGAGGAGGAAGGGGAGGAGGAAGGGGAGGGAGGTCGTACAGGCCTATTTCATTTCTGCCTTTGCGCGCCAATCAGTTGTCAATTCAACAACAGACTCCAGCGTCGCCTCCACTCTCTCCCTCCCCTCCCGCTCCCCACGCGCTCACTCCTTATTACGAACAAGGATATTGCAGACGATGGCCAAGCCGTGGTTGAATCCAAAGTACGCAACGGAGCAACCGCCGCCCTCGCAACACGCCGCCGAAACGGCGGTTCAAATCGAACCCGGGGGTAAATTCCACACGATAAATATGCCGGGCGGTGCATCAGCGGCGCAGCCGCGTAATCGTAACCCATCGGCCATCAACGGTGCAGTGGATGCAACGGCGACAACTACAGGGTCGTCTTCGTATTCGTATTCGTCTTCAATTGGCGCGACGCCTGGATTGGAGTCGCGAGAGTCTCGGTACACACACGGGGACTCCAATCCCCCTCCTCGTTCGCAACAACAACAACAACAACAACAACAACAACAACAACAACCGCAGCAACAACCTCACCACCATTCGTCGACCGCCGTCGCCATTGCCGCCGCTAACAAGTCGTCGTCTTTATCAAACGCCAGCAGAACGGCATCCTCCACCACCATCGCTGCCTCTCAACATCCTCGCTTCTACGATTCGGTCAAACGCCACCTCGGACACAACATTGGACTCTTCTCGCTTTTCAACCAATGCCTCGCCATTTACATCACTCTCCTATCCATGCCGGGCAACGTTGGGCGGGCCATTTACATCGCCCTATCGCCGACAGTGGTCGACAGCGACACGGAAAGCCTCAAGCGCCTTTCGATTGTCGTATGTGGACCCATCATCGACGCCATTGTCTATCCGCTCGTCTACGCCACGTTCATTGCCACGTCGTACTTGATGGGCCTCCATGCACTCATAGTGATGGCCAATGTTGCCATTTTCATTGGCCTACTTGGCATGTTCGTGTCGTTTCGCGGAGGTCGGGCCTTCCTCGTGGTCTACATGGGACTACCCGCTCTCATGGCAAGTCGATTCGTATGCGCCAGTGTACCATGGGCTCTGACGTGGCTACTAGTGTCGTGGGTGTGGTACGTAATGGCTGCCCTGTCGTTCTATTATGAATTCGCCTATTACTGCGGCGGCACGTCACGTCGATCGTCGAGCCTACCGGCGTATACACGCGAGGAGCGCACAAGTAAGTTCTTCTTTGCCGACAGCGCGAACAACACTCGCCTCATGTTCGAGCTCTACACGCTCTACCGCATGGGACTGGCCATACCCCATGACATCCACGCGTATCTATCTCCATCTGGTGGCGGCGTTACCGCGGCGGTGGCAGCGGCGAGGAAACGTGCCGCTAAGCAGCAGCGAAGAAGGAGGGAGGATGCTATTGGCAACGATGGCATGGAAGCCGTCGCTCGTGAAGAGGGAGAAGCCGCCGCCGCTCCGTTCAACGCAAAGCGGCGGTCGCTGTTGGCGAATGGCAGCAGTCACTGCGTGTTGATCAAGTTGATAGTCGAATCGATCGCGATCATTGACGAGTACATTTCATCGCCCAATCGAAGCGATCTTTTCCACGCAATCCATCCAGTGTCGTACCTCTTCAGTGACACCAAGCCAGGCCTGTGCGTGTTCGTCAGTACATTCAGCATGGCAATGCCAGTGATAGCAATGACAGCAACTGAGCTCTGCACATCGGCGCCCATTCTCACGCCGCACAACGAGAGTTTCAAGCTGAGCGAGCCCATCACGACCATGTTCCTATCCGCTTCAAACGTCATCGCTTCCTCTACAGCGGCGGCAGCAACGGACGATGCCGAATTGAAATAAACAGAACACCGAAAATAGAAAGAAAAGAAAAGCCCCTCCCTCCCTCCCTCCCTCCCATTCGGGCTCATGCACATGCGCGGGAGGGGGAGGGGTCGCACCTTTTCTTTCTCTCTATTTTCAGCGGCAACGGGCAGAGAGACGAGAGCGATCGCGCGAGGGGAGTGGAAAGGTGGAGGTGGTGGAGAAAAAATGACACGGCCACCCCAAACTCTGGGACTGTCTCGCTCCTCGCCAGTCAATGCACCGCCTGCCTTGAGTGCACACACTCACACGCGCGCGCGTAGATAACAACAACGACAACAACGCCGTATAATGCAAATGGAAACCGCCATCAACCCCAAGAAGCGCGCGAGAGTAGATGGCGACGATGGTACTACTAGCGACGATGACATCTCGGGAACTGATGTGTCCTTGAAAAGGAAGGCCTCACTCGTTTACCCACAGCAGCAGCAGCAACAACAGCAACAACAACAACATCACGCACCATTGACTGTCAAGGACATTGCCTACAAGGTGGATGGCGCGTCTGGACAGCGATGCTTGGCACGCATTCTCTTTCCCTTTCCGTCTCAAGTCGCCGAGTGTATAAAGCCCATTGGATCGGCCATCCGAGAGTTGGACTCCGAGTCAGTCAACAGCGCTGTGATTCTCATGTCATGCTACCGAGATGAGACGGATCTGGCAGGGGGCAAGGGTCACGTCACGCTTAGGGGAGTGCGAAGCGATCCATTGATATACCAGACGACTATTCCTGTCCGCTACGTCGACGAGAACTGGCCAACGCGGAACATGCGACCATTGGTGGTCGCATTTGACGCTGCTGTGTTTTTGGCGCGCTTCTTGTTGTGCGCCGAGTCTAAACTCTCCATCGAAAGCAAGTACTTTAATCTCACCCTCGGTGAGTCCACTGCCATATTTTCCATGCCCACGGTATCGGAAATGATGATTGGCGACACCACCGCCGATTCGGCCACGCGCATCACCGCAACGCACTTTGTGTCATACGCTGAGCTCCCTCTCGACTTTGGTTCGTTTCCCACCGGAGATAAACAACAACACAACTATGATTACAATCTCGATCCCATAGACGAGCCCGAACACTTTCCCACTCCACTGGGCCCACAATTCATTTCGTGCGCGCTCGCGTCGGCGGGTCGCGGCAAGTCTGGTGGTGGCAGCGGCGGGGGCAGCAAGAAAAAGGACAGTGGCGGTAGCGTCGAGGAGCGCGCCATGTCCATTCGCATCTCGCACGCCATTGAAACTCATCCGTTGGTACAGTGCAGACAAGATACGGTCTTCCAGTTCTTCTTGGACGGTAGTCTAGTGCCATGCACGATCCGCGAGTCGTCCTACATCAAACCGGGGTGTCAAAGGTGGTCCATGATCAAAGAGTGCATCGAGTACGATGACACGACGGCGGGTATGTCGACAAAAACTGCCACTGCCGCTCCAGCGGCGGTGGTCCTCTCGAAGTTATCGGTGAGGGTCGATCGCAATCGCATGCTGGGCATGCTGGGCGCATTTAGCAAGGAGACGGTCGTTACGCTGTGTATGACAGAGACTGAGATGGGATGGATGCCTTATTTGAAAGCTGAGCGCGCATGTCACGATGGCAAGAGGACCGATCGTACGGACACCGGCGTCTCGGTAACGATGACACCGGCAGTAACATTCACTCGAGATGACAAGAGAGGAGGCGGAGGCGGCGGCTGTGATGATTCCCTGGACGAAAAGTGGAGCATGCTCATATTCACACCGTCTCTCATTGCATCCGACGAGGCCGGCGACGTGAGAACGCTCACCGACGCGGACGCAGAGTATTACAGTGGTCTGGCCGAGCTGATTCCGCGTGACTGTGGACTCGACTTGAACAGCAACGTCTTTGTGTTGCCGAATCTATCATGGGCACCGCCGCTTTGAACAGTGGCATGGGATGGTGTCCAAGCCGAGTCTCCCCACGCGTTCCCTTCTCCTCTTCCTCCTCTCTTATCCCTCCCCCTCTTTCTCTTCGTTAAGACCGTGGCGGAGTATCAATAAATGGGTCCCTTATATATTCTGAACGACGACAGGAACGCAGAACGACTAGTACACGCGTTTCTTGATATATAAAATTGGGATGGAATGAAGACACGACGAGCTGTTTCGATCGTCGTGGTAATAGTAGTAGCACATAGAATCTAACCCGTCGACAAAGGGGGAGGGGGAAACGAGAAGCCGAGGTAGAGTAGGCAGGATGAATGCTTCGGCTAGTCCGGCTCGCTCAAAAAAGGCTAATAGTGAGTCCAAGAAGAAGCACAAGAGGACTGCTTCAGAGTCGGATAGCAGCGAAGAAGCGGAGTCTCGAAAGCCGACCCTGCCACTGGAGAGGAGGAGGAGGTCACCGACAACAACAACGATGAAAGAGACCAAAGCTACGTTTGGGTTCAAGGGCCCCAGGGACTTCCAAAAGATTCGCGTCCTTGGCAAGGGAGATGTAGGCCGCGTCTACCTGGTTCAGCTCAAGGGAGCAGAGGATAAGCTATTTGCCATGAAAGTCCTTAAACAGGACGAGATGATCTCCAGGAACAAGGTACGCCACGCCAGAGAAAAAAATGTCAGTACAATTGGGCTAGGAGAGACACCGAGGCCAAAAACACTTCCTTTTCCTTTTCCTTTTCCTTTTCCTTTTCCTTTTCCTTTTCCTTTTCCTTTTCCTTTTCCTTTTCCTTTTCCT
>JBAZUA010000020.1:0-12368 GCA_041661645.1 Minisyncoccota bacterium
CTTCTCTCCAACACTTGGACCTCCGCGACAACCAATTGACGAGCCTTCCTCCCGATATCGGCCATCTCTCTTCTCTCAAATGGGTGTACCTCAGTGGCAACCAATTGACGAGCCTTCCTCCCGAGATCGGCCATCTCTCTTCTCTCCAACGATTGGACCTCGACCACAACCCATTGACGAGCCTTCCTCCCGAAATCGGCCATCTCTCTTCTCTCCAACGGTTGTACCTCAGCGACAACCCATTGACGAGCCTTCCTCCCGAAATCGGCCATCTCTCTTCTCTCCAATACTTGGATCTCAGCAACAACCAACTGACGAGCCTCCCGCCCCAGATAGGACAGCTCTCTTCTCTCCGACACTTGGAGCTCAGCAACAATCAACTGACGAGCCTTCCGCCTGAGATAGGACAACTCTCTTCTCTTTCTCTTCAAGGTCTGTATCTCGGCAACAACTGCCTCATTCACATCCCACCACTGCCATTGAACGCGACAGCAGTACGCGGCAGCAGCGAGGAAGATCAGAGATTGTCCGCCACGTTGGAGTCAACGACACGGGAGAGGAAGATTGTCGTTGACGGCGGTAAAAAAGAGAAGAAGAGAGCAATGAATGGAAAGGACGACGAGGAGTTGGCACTGCCCACAAAGAAGCGATGTTTGCTACCCCTAGGGTGAGTAAGGAGATGAAGTGGACTCCTCCCTCCTTCTCGTTTCCTGTTACCTCCTCTCTCTATCTTGTCAATAAAATCAGAATATTATCTAGAGAATCCGTTGATAACTCCGATAAACAAACAGGGAAGAAAGACGACGCGCACAAGCGAGAGGGCGAAGAAAGCCGAGCACGGGTCCTTCTTCCTTTTCGTTTCCACGACGAGGTCCGTGTTCGGCTTTTTTTTACTCCCACGCGTGCACGCCAAACACACGATACAATCTCTACACGCACAACGCCTCCTAGTGCCTATCACACCCCAACCAACCTACAGGCCCCACGAACATAATAAAGCCCCCCCCCTCTCTCTTCTCCCTCTTTGCTACTTGCTTCTCTCCGACTCTTTGGGGTTCTTTAGTGCGTGGTAGGGCGCGTACATGTGCATATGGGGGTGTGGGTGTGTGTGTAGAGGAGTGACCTTAGTCGACGCGCAAAAAGATGGGGTCGGGATTCTCAATACCAAACTGAACCTGCTGGGCCTTTCCGCTCGAGGGGTGGAAGGCGCCAAACCCGGCGGCTAGGCCTTGGACTTGGTAGAAGAATGGGGAGGTGAAGAACATGTTGCCAGTGAAGGGACCGGTCATCAGAGGGCCATTGAGCGTGCCAAAGGCAAGCTGAGCAGAAGTGGCAGAAGTGGCAGTCACACTCGCATTACCGTAGAAGGGATGATTGTACACACCCACGATGGATTGAATGTACGCAATGTCAAATGCGCCGGTGAGCTGATAGTCGGTGATGTAGGAGTTGTCCACGCTGGCCAAGCTGGGTCCGCCGGTCTTGGCGTTGAAACGCGCGCAGATACTCGAAGTCCTAACGGACATGCCACACGTGCGCTCGTCGCTGTCTGGGTTGATGCTGACGTACTGATCACGGGCGTACAGCGCCCAATCCCACATGTAGCGACCCATTCCGGCCAGAGCGTCCATGTTGGAGACCATGCCGAATGCCAGGTCGTCCTCGGGGAAGACAAACAGCCACGAGCTCTGTCCGAGTGTACCGCCATTGTGAGCAATGAAGTGCTTGTTGCGATACAAACCATGCATCCAGCCACCGCCATACGCGATCATCTGATAGGGCAGTGGTTGATAGGGATCGTTCGCAAAGTTGATCAGATAGTCCGAGGAGCCGTCATGTAGGGCGAGAGACGTGACGCCGGCCTTGTGCAAGAAATTGGCCGATGCTTCCGAGAGCAGGCCATCCATGGTGGGAGACAACATGGCCTTCAAGTACTTGGCTGCGTCACCGGCAGTGAGAGCAATCGACCCGGCCGCACCGACCTGATCCACCGTCGCGACGTTCAAGTCGAATGGTAGCACATTCACAGAGATGCCGTTGGTGTCGATCACGTGTGGATACGCATATTTGCCAGATGCGATGGATTGGGCGGCGGTGGCGGCACTCGAGGTCATGCCGAGGGGTGCGAAAATTCGCTGGGCAATGCCCTGCTCCCACGACATGCCCGTCTTCTTCTCAAAGACGAGGCCGAGGAAGGCGTAGCCAAAGTTGTTGTACCAAAAGGTCTGGCGGAATGCGGCGGAGGGCTTGAGATACTTGAAGTTGAGTGACATTTCCGTTAGGTTCCCGGCACGACCTGCAAACCACGCAATGTCGTTGCGTGGCACGCCGCTCACCATGGAGAGCAGATCGCGAATGGTGACGGGATCGCTCGAGTTGGTGGCGAAGCCCTCGAGGATCGAGTCGACGCGAGTATTCCACGCCAACAAGCCCTGGTCGACCAGTTGGCCGATCAAAACGGCGGTGAGCGACTTGGTCGCCGAACCGATGGCCCACTGAGTGGAGGGGGCGGCAGTGATGGAGGGAGAGAGAGAGGCCTTGCCCTCTGAGTCGGCAAAGAGCGTCAGATTGCTCGCTCCGGTGACGCCCACGATCATGAATCCCGGGCTCTGTACGCCGCTGCACGCCATCATCTTGCGAGCATATCGCTCGACGCGTTCACGTCGAGCGAGAGACGCGTACGCAATCTCTTCCGCCTCGGTGAGAGAGTCGACATCGCGGCTATTCGCGCGCCGCTGTTGCTGTTGTTGCTCCTGTTCTTGGGCGTAGTGGTATCTGGCTTGATTTCGCGTGTGCTGGAGGCGAGCGAAAGCCGAGGTGTGGCCACCGCCGATGGCCGCAAAGTCAAAGTCGTCATCGCCACCGCTGCTGCTGCTGCTGGTGCTCACCGATGCGGTCGCCGGAGTGACGAATCCGATGACGACGATTGCAAGACAGCAACACGACAACAGTAGACCGATGTGTCCCAAACGGGAGCCTCGTCTTGTCATTTTCTCTTGTGTCTTTGTCTTGTATGCGCGCAGTATTGGGGGTTCTTTGCGTGCGCGTGAGTGTCAATCTCACGTGAGATTGATCCTACTGTCGACGAGCAAGTCCAGAGGGAAGTGAAATGCGTGTTGGGCAACAAGCAAGACCCACGAGGACATGAAAAGAAAAAAAAGTCATCATCGGCACACGTGCGGCCATAAAAGGGTTCAACTAACTCCGATGACGCCATCGCAGGCCGGAGTGAGTTTCGGGCGCGCGCGCAAAATGAAAAAGAAAAAGCAAAATGAACTTTGCGCGCGGAGAAGGGAGGGGCAAGCGCCGCACCACGCGGACGATGGAAGAGGCCTACTCGCCGAAAAGAAAAAGAAAAGGGGAATGGGATTCTTTCTTTTCTCGCCCCTGTCCAGGTGTAAATGTATGTGCGCGTATCGTGTTTTTTTTTCCCTTTCTGTTCGGTCCCCTCTCTCGCCCGGCTCAACACCCAGGGTAGCGCCATTGCTCCCTCACCGCACCGCGAGACAGTTGGCCAACGAACGCCCCGCCCCTTGCCTTTGCTTTTGCTTCCACACACGCCCCGCCCCTCGCAAGACGAGCCAGTAAAACAAACGAACAGACAAATAATAATATATGGACTGGACATTGTATGGGTCTGGTACGCGGCTCGCGAAGCTGGCCGCCATCTACGACCAGATGAGAATCCGCGCAGGTGCAGCCATTAACTGTGGATGGGCCAAGGATCCCGATGATGAGAGTGGCATGTGTACCCTGTGGCTGCACTTCATACCTGGCGCCTTTAACAAAATGTGGCTCTACCGCGTCATATTCCCCACGCTCTACTTCACCTTCTCCCTCTTGTTCCTCTACTACCTCCACCGCCACATTGTCGCTCGGCGCGTGTTGGTCGCGCACCAGAAGAAGCGCCGCCAAACCTTCATGCCCAGACACCTGTTGCTCAACGCCAGCACATATGTCATGTTCCTTGGATTTGTCGCTCCCATATTGGCAGGCATCGCCCACATGGATCCATGGTGTTTATTTGGCAACATTCACGATCTGCGCTCCTACGTCGCCACCCACTCCGCTTCCTACGCCACCATCCCAGTCGCCATGGTGGTCATCGTGGCTCTGTCACTCCTAGACGAGTACGTGATCATGCCGCGTCGCACTAGTTGGACCAACCTGCCCTACTCGATTGGTACACTCGTGGTCATGGCACTCATCTCGGCGTACGGCACGATTGGCTACACTGGATTCGGCATTGCACTTGCCGACGCCGTAGCCAAAGATCACAACACCAAGATGGGCCTCAAGGGCAATTGGATGGTCGTCGCCACGTACGGTCTGTGTCTATTGTCGCTACTCTTCGGATTGGTGCCTCTGGTGCTGGAGTTGTCCCAGCGAGCGAAGACAGCCGCCAATCCAAAATACGCCAAGGACATACGCACCATGAATCAGCGCATCCAAGTATGGGGCATCGTCTCCTTCCTCGTGTGTGCGTTTGCCGTCGCTCAATTGACACAACGCATGTACCACTCCGACAAGAGCTTGTCCGATACACTCGAACAACTGACGTGGATGATGGTGTGTGCGATTCTACTGTTGTTCAACACCGCCCTCTTCCTCAGCGCCAACTACATTGAGCGAATGCCATTTGAGCTGTGGGTCAAACTGTTCTACCGTCACGTGCTGAGATGCGAGTGGGCACCTGGAGAGGACGATGTTGTGCTGTCTCACGTGTGGGATCACGCCATCGAGGAGGCCGTCAATGAGACCACTGCCGAGGGAGGCAGCCGTCGTCGTCGCACTGCGTCAGCCGATAATAGCGGTAGTACGGCAGTTGAAGGGGGCGGTGGCGCAAGTAGTAGGACTGGAGGAGGTAAACCGAAGTGGCCTCGCGCTACTCGCACACACACTACTACCACCACCTCACTGGCACTGGAAACAATCGGTGGAACCACTGTCGACAGGGATAGTGACAGCGACGACGCAACTACTAGTAGTGCGTCGTCTTCGCCGTCGCAAGAAGAGGAAGAGGAAGCGAGCGGCAGCAGCAGTTCGCCGTCGCCCGATGAGCCGGTGGTCGAAATCGGTAACAAAAAGTTCGCCTTTTCCCCTTCTGCGGCAAGAGTCGCAACGCGCGACGATAAAAAGAAGGTGAAGGCGAAGACGGGGAATGGCATGCGCCAGGACGCTGTCGAGGAGTCGCCGATGGCGCATGAAATTGATCTGGAGGCGACGGCTACTGCGCAACGCCTCGGCACCGTTAATGTTTAACGATAAAAAACACATCTTCTCCCTCGCCCGCGAGATGGGACTTCCCTTCTCCCTTCCACGTCGTGTAATAGCGTGAAAGCTCTTCACGTCACATTTGGCTGCAAAGAATAGGAGGGCCACTTTGCAACAACTTCTTTTTTATGGCCGTAAGAGCCGGTGCAACACAAGGAGGGGGGGGGGGAGGGGTTTTGTTGAACCCCCTTCAATTGGTATGTAAAATGGACTTGACGGAAGGAAACTCCACACCCAAAATGAGCTTGTCTGCGTTGAGGTCAAAAAGAACTCGGTCCTCCTCGTAAGAGAGGGTGGGGGCTATGATCATGTCTCTGCAAAGCCGAATATAAAGGACATCCAGCGATGGGAAGTATGAAGGTTCGATTGACATGTGTTTCTTTCCGTTGTTGTTCATCCTCTTCTCCTCCTCCTCCTCACCCTCCGCAATGTCGTTGTCAGAAAGATGGCAACAGAGCAGAGGTTCTGGTATTTCCAGCATGCGCAACTTCTTCGTGGTCTGGTCAAAGAAGAAGCGGATGCCATTGTCCATGGTCTCGATGACACACTTTTTTTGGGTTTCAAGCGGGGTATGGACGAAAAAAAGACGGAGTGAAGCTGGCGTAACGCCATCGACAATGGACGGCTCGTCATTGCCCTTTAGTGGTAGGCGCTGCTCTCTCCAAACAGACACGTCTTCTCCATCCAATGCAACAAGCGCAGAGGGGAGATACGAATGCGAACACGCCATTGAAGAGAGGAGGAAGGGTGAAAAAAAACTTGAGAGGACATACAACACACCCGCGGACGTTTCACCACCGAATTTTGTCTGTTAGTTTCCTGCCGAGCTGCTGTCGGGCGGCGTAAAACCTGACGACCACCGCTCTGAACAGCCAAGTAAGGTTAAGCTTAAGAAGAAAACCGTACCGGCTAGCTGCTGCCTGTAAAATAGAACTGACGTGATAAGTCAGCAGAGGACTGACTACCTTTAGGCAGTCATTCCCTTGATCTGTTCGTCACGACAAGGGGAAAATACTCCCCCCTCCCCTTCCCTTCCCCCTCTTTTACATTTAGAGAGTAAACAACGTACCACGCACAACAACAGCCCAACTGCAAGGGTAAGGTAATATATAGCACACCACGCGTTTCATTGGCTTTTTTTTTTGAACCGCCCGCCCGCCCCTTTGTAATACAATATACGTTGATGGACAACGACGTGTTGGCCTCCCTGTGGGAAGTATGGAAGACGTCCTTGCAGGAGAGTCGCGGATGGACAAGCCTTGACCAATGGGTCGCGTCAAGGAGGGTGGGACGCGATCCCTCTCTCCCCCACCGGGTCACCCGCCTCGATTTATCGTGTTGCCAGTTGAAGGGTCCCCTTCCGCCCCAACTGGGATGCCTCTCCTCTCTCCGGGTGTTGGATCTCAGCAACAATCAATTGACGAGTCTCCCTTCTGAAATCGGACGTCTCTCCTCTCTTCGAGATTTGAACCTCAGGCGCAATCAACTGACAACCCTTCCTCCCGAGATCGGACGTCTCTCTTCTCTCAGCAGCTGGTTAACTCTCAGCGACAACCAGTTGACGAGTCTCCCTCCCGAGATAGGCGGGCTTTCCTCTCTACGGCAACTATATCTCAGCGGAAATCCACTGGAGAGTCTCCCGCCTGAGGTGGGACAGCTCGCGTCTCTTCAGATACTATTTATCAGCCGCTGTCGATTGTCGAGCCTCCCACCCGAAGTGGGGCATCTCTCCTCTCTCCAATCGATAGATCTCAGCCTCAACCAATTGACGAACCTTCCGTCCGAGATCGGACGACTCTCTTCTCTCGATTGCGTAAGGATCAAAAACAATCAACTGTCGAGCCTCCCGCCCGAGATGGGGCATCTCTCTTCTCTCCAAGAGTTGCACCTCGATGGTAATCGGTTGACGAGTCTCCCTCCTGAGATGGGCCACCTCTCTTCTCTCCGCCGACTAATTCTCGCCGACAATCAATTGACGAGCCTCCCTTCCGAGATTGGACGCCTCTCTCTTCTTCAATTGTTGAAGCTCAACAACAACCAATTGGCAAGCCTCCCTCCTGAAATCGGCCATCTCTCTTCTCTCCAAGCGCTGCATCTCCGCGACAACCAATTGTCAAGCCTTCCCCCTGAACTGGGACATCTCTCTTCTCTCGATTGGCTGGATCTCCACGACAACCAGTTGACGCGTATACCTCCCCAAATAGGACAACTTGCGTCTCTCTCAACAATGTGTCTCGGCGCCAACCCATTGACAAGTCTCCCTCCTGAGATTGGCAATCTCTCCTCTCTCCATTTCATGGATCTTAGTTTCAGTCAATTGACGAGTCTCTCGCCCGAGATCGGGCTGCTCTCTCCTCTATTGCGCCTATTGCTACACAACAATCAATTGACGAGTCTCCCTCCTGAACTAGGCCAGCTCTCTTCTCTCCAAGAGTTGGATCTCAGCGGCAACCAATTGGTGAGCCTTCCTTCCTCCCTTTTCACCACTGATACGGCGACGAAGGAGCGAAGGTTCCCTTCCCTCCAATTGATGTCGCTCGATGACAATTGCTTGATTACCCTGCCTCCCCCCTCTGTCTCATTTACCGTCAACGTCGGCACTCAGCGACTCCCATCGACACTGGATGCGTGCTCATTTGACAGCGCCATGGATGGATCGTCCTCCTCCTCCTCTCCCTCTCCCTCCTCCTCCTCCTCCTCCTCCTCCTCCTCCTCTCCATTTACCCTTCATTTCTACATCGACAGTGATGACAGTGACGACGAAGAAGGGGGAAGTGAGGCGAAGCCATTGCTGTCCTCCTCGTCCATTCATATCGCCAACAGGGATTGCCTAGCGACGCGGTGGCCCTATTTTCGACATCTCCTCGATGCCGATCTCTCCGAAGCTCGCTCCGGACACGTCGATCTCTCTTCCTACTTTTCCCTCCGCCTCGGTCGCTGCCTCGTTGATTACTTTGATGGCAATCCCGTTCAAGTCTCCTCGCTCTCAACCCAGGATTGCCGCGACCTCGTCGCACACGCCGACTACTTTGGCCTTTCTGACTCCCTCCTCTTCGCCTTTTGCACCACTAACCTCGAGCGATTTGGTATGAGAGAGATAAAGCCCTTGTCTAATAATAATACCGACAACAATATAAATTAAATTGTGCATGTGCTTACGGGGTACACGTGTGTATACACATGCGCGCGTGTGATGTGCCGTGCCGCGCCCTGAGAACTCTTTCTCTCTTACATTTAGAGTAAACAACGTACCAACAACAGCCCAAGTGCGGGGGTAAGGTAATATAGTACACCAGCAGCAACACAGCAGGTACCCACAGTTGGGTTCGTTCCCCACTCCTCTCCCACTCTCTCCCACCTCCTTTTAAAAAGGAATAGACGACACGCTTTATCCTTTATCTATCGGCAACAAAGAGAACATGTCCAGCCCCAAGACAATTCTTCGCAAACTGGGCCTCTACGACATTGCGCGCCTTCACGGCTCAAAATTCAGCACGAGCGCGGGTGTGTGGCCACGCCGAAAGCACGGCGTGGATTATTTCCAATACAACGACCTTCTATCCGTCTCCCATCCGTCGGAAGCATTGAAACGCGACATCGTCGGCGCTCTGACCAACCCTCGTATGCCAGTAATGTCGTTCTACAGACGCCCATACAAATGGCAACTACAATCCTTGCGTTTCTTGGCCCAAAGAGGCAAGATACACATGAGGGGGACGTTGACGCCCCTGTTCACTTCCCCTCCACCTCACCGCCACTTGCTGATGAGGCAGCGGCAGCAGCAGCAGAAACAGCAAAAACAGCAGCAGTCGCCAAAGATGAAATCACAGCATCGGCAGTGTCATGCGAGTGGCAGCACAAAGACGCCAACGCGCCGAATGGTCAAGTGAAGGGATGGCCGTAGTCGGGTCCATCCATCCAATTCATCCCACCCATCATGCCCTTATTGCGAGCAGGATAAAATCGAAAAGAAAGAGTATAAAATTGTACACATACACACACACACTCACTCACCGTGCACATACACATATACGAGGGACACGCGCACAGACTCTTGTACTACCTCCTCATACACGCGCTCTTCTCGCCATGGCGAGTGACAAGAAGAAACGACAACGCCGACGAGGCAACAAGAAGGGCAGGCGTCGTCGTCGTCGTCGTCGTAGTAGTGATAACGACAGCGATTCTGCCGCCGCAATGTCGCCGCCACCATTTATTTTGCAGGATCCCGCAGAAAGGGAAATGGCCAAAACCCACTCGTGTTACCTGCTGGGTACTACGGCGTCCAGTGGTGAGCGATTGACGTACATTGGATATACGCTGGACGTGGGGCGACGGCTGAGGCAGCACAATGGTGAGATTGTGGGTGGTGCCAAGTACACTCGCGGGCACCAATGGTCCGTACAGTGTTGGGTCGAGGGCTTCACAAACAACATCGAGGCGCTGCGATTCGAGTGGGCGTGGAAACACGCCACCAAGAGCACCAAGATGAAGCGCGCCGCTGCACTCAATCGGGCCAGTCCGGTTCGAGAGTCCATTCAACGACACATATCGTTGTTGCCCCCTGTTCACGGTGGACTCAACTTACGAAACCGCATGCAATTGCTCGGACTGATGGTCCACCATAGTCACCTGTGGACGCGAAGTATCCTGTCCATAAAACCCTCCCGTTGAGTACACGACACTCACGCACTCAAACACACACACACACCGCCACGGAAAGCGTGCACCTGCCGTCGCGTTCCATGTCCCCATCGGCCCGGATGGCAAATGAAAAGAAAAGGAGGAGAGAGGCGGTGTGTGTGTGTGCGAGGGGGGTCACGCACACGCACATCCACAGCCTTTTCCCAATTACAGTAGTCAGTCAATTAGTCAGTCTCTCGCACGGGGTAGTTATTGCTATTTCCATAAAAGGTATCGCTCAGTGCGACCAACGGCGAAGCTTAAGCAAACGCAACGGGACAGAGAGCAGAAGAAAAGAATCGCGGCAGGGAAGGGAATGGAATTGAAAGCAAATAAATACTTGTTGCCTGGTTTCATCCTCTCTTTGGCGGTACTCAATCTTGTGGCAGGGTTCTGTGGTAGCTATTTGACCACGCCTTATCACCCCACCCGCGATAACAACAACGACGGCGCCGGGGGTCCGAATGGAGAGCGATTCCCGTTTGAGCCAAGGAACACCCCGCCCTCGTGGGTGTTCGCCACCATGTGGACTTTCTTGTACATTGGCACGGCTTATGCCCAGGCCGTATTGATCGACCGTGTTGTGATGGAAGAGGAGGCGGCAAACTCCCATCCTCCTCTCCTCAAGACCATGGAAAATGCCGCTGCCGCCGACGACGACGACGACAACGGTAAGAAAAACTCGCGCCTTCAAACCTCGGCATTAACTGAGTACCGCGTTCCCCCGCTACTCGCCGAGTATCACACCCATGCAATCCTCCTCCACTCGTGGACCTTCCTCTTCTTCGGATTCAAACTCTACGCATTGGCGCTCGTTTCAATGTTCGTGTTACTCTGCGTTGCCGTTGACATTTTCATGAAAATACGTCGACCCAAACGGAAGGAGAGCGAGGAAGCGGCGCGTCGCACTGCGCTTGCCACATTCCTATGGGGCATCTACATTGCCTGGCTCGTTTTTGCGTGCGCGCTCAATGCAGCGGCTCTCAGGAGCGCGTATGAAGCGGGTGCCACCGCCAGTTTATTCCTGCCGGTGGCCGACGTATGCGAGGGCACACGCATGGGCCGTTTGATTGGCACGGCACTCAAGCACGTGCCCTCGGCCGACCTCCCCTCATGGGTCATCGCCTATTGTAGCGTGGCTGGTTCATCTAGCAGCAGCACATCGCCCGGAGCACGGCTGTTGTCCTACACCAATCCAATCCTATATTAAAAAAAAAGGAATGATGAAGGCGACACGTCATGACGCGTATGGACACACTCCCCTCTTCTTCTCTCCTCTCGATCAACCGCCGCTACTCGAATAGTACAGCACACCACACGTTTCATTGGCTTTTTTTTTTGAAACCGCCTGCCCCTTTGTACACATTCATCGCCTTTCCTAATCACGAGGGTGTACACACGCGCGCACCGCCGTGACTTTCTTTTTTTTCGTTGCCCATCGCCCTCAAACACAAAAAGGAGTTTGAAAATAAACGGGAGGAGCGTTTGTCGTTTTGAGAGAGAAGGAACGATACAGTACGTTTTCTTCACAGCGCATATGCGTCAAAAGAAAGGGAAGCACCTCCCCGCCGACAAATCAATCGCTGCTGACGACGACTCAAGATCGCGCAGCTCAGGCGCATTTTTTTTGCTCTCTCTCCCCCGCCCGCATCAACAAGACAAGACACACACGTCTCTTCCTCTCTTTACCACCCTCAATCTCATAGCATAACACGCGTTGGTATATATACATACACATAACTGCGATGGATGCCACTAATACGCTTCCTGTCACCAATGATGACGATGATGAAATGTTGGCTTCCCTTTGGGAAGTATGGAAGACGTCGTTGCAGGAGAGTTATTACGGATGGACGAGCCTTGATCAATGGATCGCGTCAGGGAGGGTGGGGTTCGATCCCTCTCACCCTCATCATCGAGTCAATCGCCTCGATCTATATGGCTGCCGCTTGAAGGGCCCCATCCCTTCTCAATTGGAATGCCTCTCCTCTCTAACGCAGCTGAATTTCAGCCACAATGAATTGACGGGTCTTCCACCCGAGGTGGGACAGCTCACGTCTCTCATACGTCTAAATCTCAGCGGCAACATGTTGAAGGACCTCCCGCCCGAGATCGGACGTCTCTCTTTCCTCCAACGGCTATATCTCAGCCGCAATCAATTGAGGAGCCTCCCCCCCGAGGTGGGCTGTCTCTCTTCTCTTCAAGTACTAGACATTGACCACAGCCGACTGACGAGCCTCCCGCCTGAGATGGGCCGTCTCTCTTCTCTCACACGGTTGGATCTCATCGCCAACCAATTGACGAGCCTCCCTCCCGAGATCGGCCTTCTCTCTTCTCTCCTCGAGTTGTGGCTGAGCCACAACCAATTGACGAGCCTTCCTCTCGAGATCGGCCATCTCTCTTCTCTCCAA
>JBAZUA010000021.1:0-12340 GCA_041661645.1 Minisyncoccota bacterium
ATGCGGCTTCACGCACGGCTGGGATATCGTCGGGAAGTCCCGGAGCATCATGCGGGAAGAGGACCGAGATTCCGTGTCCTAAGGACTCCACAGACGAGAGGAGACGATCGACGTCGTCCTGCTCGATCGTCTCCTCTGGCCACCATGAGACGCCCTCTATCCGATGTCGGCGGTCGATGCTTGGAGCTCCTCCGAGGAAACCGACAGCTGTCCCATCGCCATACACATGTGTGCTTCCACGATGCATGTATGTGAGGTGGCTTGACACGTTCCTCTCCTCAGGCAGAAGCTGTCGAAGGAGAGGATGCTGATCGTGGTTTCCATCGATGAAACGCATATGCACTCCAGCCCTCTTTAAAGAGAGATGGAGATGCATCACATTATCTTGACCAGGCCAAAGGAAGCCCCAGTCACCGACCTGGACTATCTCATCGACACCCAGGTCAACGGCGTGTTGGATCGCCCGCTCAGCGTCCCCCACGTTCCCGTGTAGGTCGCCTACGGCGAGCAGGCGCATCCGGTCACTCTCCCGCAGTGTTGTCGGAGAGGAGATCGTCGAGCTGACCGTCGAGCGCCGTGGTGTCCACCGACGACTCATCGGCCACCACGACCTCGACTTCGGCCGTAGCCTCAACAGCGACGGGCGTCGGGGTGGACTCGAGATCGAGCTCCTTGACACGGGCCTTGATGCGGGTCAGACGCTCGTCATCCGACTCCGCCTTCTTCGGCTTCGGCTCCTTGGGAACCTTGGGCGCGGCGACGGCCTTCGTCGGAGCAGCCTGCGTCGCGAGCGCCTCGAGGAGTGCCTCGAGGGCGGCGTACGGATCATCGCCGTTCATGTCGAGCCAGGCGAAGACCTTGCCGTTCTTCTTCGGCGGCGGGATGGTGCCGGGGAGACCGTCACCCCAGCCGCTCAGATGGACCTCACGGACATCATCACGAAGCTGGACGTACACCTTGTTGCCGGAGGCGACAGAGGTGATCTTCTTGAAGCCCGACTTGTCCTCGACGAGGAGGGCGTCAGGGTAGGCCGCCTGGACGCGATCCAGGATCTCGTCGGTGCGCTTGCGCTCGATGGTGTTCTGCTTCGTCTTCTCGCTCATTTGTCTTTCTCCTGTTTTTCCTATCGTGGATGCCGGATTGGCTCCTGTTCGATGGATTCATAATATCACACGGTGGAACTCTCGATGACACACTCCGTGGATCCGCATCAAAAATCGATCACCGGGAAAAATACAGATCACTCGTCAACCAGACGGAGGACAATGAGGTCAAATCCGCTGGTCATGACAAGTTTAACCATTGCTTTCCTGCTATCTTCGATGTTGCCGTAATCACTGACTCTCCAAGCAACGGCATGACTCGGATGGTCCGCCCACTCTTTCTTACAGAAAGAGAGTAAGGTGATAGGAGAGTTAAGGATATTGTCAGCTGGATCTACCATCCACCCACGAATATCAGACTCAGGGGGGAAATCATCGACAGCGAGACTCATACCCGCTGAATAACCGTAGATGTACCACGACTTGTAATCCCCGTCTATGAAGCACCCGCCGGTGTCGAAGCTCTCCCACGGCCCGGACCTGCCGGTCGGAGCCTGCGTCACGGCCCTCGGCCTGTCACAGTCCCTCGGGCAGAACGAGCCGGTGAACAGCGGGCTCATCGGCCCGCCGCAGGCGGGACATGTCATGTTCATCAGTATCCCTTCACGATCTCTGCGATCTGGCCGAGGAGCCTCCGCTCGTCTGAGACGGTGTTCAGAAGTGTCGACAGACTGCCGTAGTGGTGTTCGAGACAGTCCACCAAAACCTGTCGAACAGCCGGTTCATCGGGCCCGTGGCGAAGGGTTGATTTCGTGTACAACTCATCGAGTGTACGTTCCTTCGTCTTCGCCCACTCCTCAAGCTGCTCTAGGGTCCACTCGCCCCGACGAACAGACTTCAGCTGCTCGCGACAGAGCTCGATGTCCATGTCCCCTGTCGCGAGGATCTGCTCTCCTTGGTTGAGGAGTCTGACGACATGGTACGCAAACTTCGTATCGTAGCCGTGCTTCTCGATCAGCTCGGCCCTCTTGCCTGTCGCCTTCTTCGATCTGATCTTCGACATCTGCTGGTACGCGTACCCTTTGAACTTCGGCCAGCTTCCCTTATGGAGGAGCAGCCTCCTGTTCTCTCTGATCATCGTCCCAACTGCGGTTGTCGAGATGACACAGCGTACCGGTGTGAAGATCGAGTCTAGTATGTTCGGATTGTTGTCCATCGCGAGCTGCATGAAGTTCACGATACCGTAGATGCTGAAGTCCCATGTCTTATCGAGGGCCTTGATTCCATGCTCCTGCCACTGGCTGAAGCGCTGGATTTGACGTCCGAATCCAGAGATCTCTCCGGTGATGTGTGGGAACACCAGTTCTTTCGGCGGCATCACGACACCGTAGACGTCCATATCAGACGAATCGTTGGAGACGCCGTAGGCGACAGAGCCCATCATCGTCTCGTAGGCGAGGTTATCCCTCAACCAACGTGGTGGTGTGATGTGTGCACCGGAGTCTATCACCTTCCTGAGTGTCATTCTTTCTCCTGTGACGGACTACTTGGACGTTCTGTGCAGAAAAAACATTTCTTATCAGGACAGGTGCCATCAAGCCACTCGTCGCATTGAGGACAGTAATCAGCATCATGCCTGATGCTGTATTTGAGCTTAGTTTCGCACTTCTTACAGGTTATCATAAACTCCTATTACCAGAGCCGGCGGAGGGACTCGCTGTCTTTTTCTATTTCTATTTCTATTTCTCTAACACTTAGAGCCGGTAGCACGATTTGCACGCGCGACTTGAAGATTACAAATCTCCTACTCTGCTAGCTGAGTTATACCGGCATTAGACGAACTACCTAACTGCATGTTTCTGTGCAGTATCTGTGACTTCACGACATCAAACAGAGCTTCATTAGGCGGACACGTATCTGGACATTCTAGAAGAAACCACGTACAGAAACAGATCACATCCAAGAAAAAGTGTCCAATCTGTTCTCGCGAATTCAAGAACGCTTCTGGATTCAAGCAACATGTCAACAAATGCGAACGTCTACGAGACGTAGACTATCCGAACCTGAATTCTGACGTCGGTAGAAAACAAAAACTTATCGTTGAGTTCGGTTACGTTTGTTCAATATGTCGTGTTTCTGAATGGATGAGTCTTCCATTGACATTGGAAATAGACCACATCGACGGTAACCCAGAGAACAATGAAAAAGAGAACCTTCGGTTACTCTGCCCCAACTGTCACTCTCAAACTTCAACATATAGAGGAAAGAACGCAGGGAGGATCTCTAATTCAAAGCGATCTGTTATCCGTAAGAAATATGTCGGTCTCTACCGTTGAACTACGACGCCGCCCATCAATTTGCATCGCTGCTCAAAGTCCCTGGTTTAAGGAAATCTTCAGGTTGTCCGCCCAAAGCTTCCCACACCATGTTCATTGACATGAGTGCGACACGCGATGCGAGCGCGCAGCGTACGCACACGCTGATCACCTCGTTCAATCCGTCTTTGATCTGTTCTGTGGACCCACCGACCAGCGCCTCGATCATCGTAATGACCGTCGGATCAATCTCCTCGGGAGGAGCCTCTGTCAACAACACTATGAACTCTTGAAGGGCACGTTCGTCTATCTTCACTTCTTCTTCCTTGGTGGCCATCCCTTGCGGGCCTGCCTCATCTGTACGGTACCTGGAACAGCTGCGGTCAGCCGATACATCTCAAATTCATCGCCAAGAGGCCTGAATGACATCGCTGGAGGTGCATTCGTCTTGATCTCGAGCTTGACGAGATATCTCTCTACCTCAGCGAGGGCGAGAGCAAGCTGTTCGGGATCGACCCTGAGCTTCTTGTCAGCGGGCAATGGGTCAATGAGGACGAACTCAACGATCCCATTCTCATGAACATTCACCTTCATCATGCGATATCCCCTTTCAGATCTATCCTTAGAGTAAGCGATCTATCAGGGTCTATCCCTCCACGCTTCTTCCTACCACGTCCCTTCGATGATCTATGGATGTACGCTCCAAGGCCGTCCTCACCGAGCACACCCTTGACGACTGCCAACAGTTTTTTCAGCTCATCGTCAACAACAGAGTTCTCATCGATGGATACTCTCACATTATACACTAACGAATATGTGACAGGATCTACATCAAACCACATATCAGCATCACTGTAGAGGTTTGTTAGCCTGTTCCATAATGCGCCGACAGAGCGCATCATATCGGGACTATACCCGCTCACTTCGCCTCCTTGATGATGATATCTTTAAGTTCTGGGTTAATGACCCAGTATGGTTTACCGGCAGCGTCATAGTGCCGTTTTCCGTATCTCTTGATATAGCGTCCAACGTTCATCTCAATGCCGCTTCTTCTGGCAAAGCTTCCAGAGTTAATGTAGATTTCAACGATCTGTCCGAATGTAGCCTGATCACGACATGCCCATGATACGAGCATCCTCCATAGGATGGTGTCCCTCCTCGGCAACTTCAACAAGGGTCGATCGCCTTCCTGAAGTTCGTCTCGACAACCATGGCCTCCTCTAGTTCAGCCCAGTGCCATGCCTCATCGATAGTCCCGATGACGTTCACACAGTCAGCAACGAGATCCATGATGTAGTCCGGCCAGGGATCTACAGGGATGATGACATTTCCGATCTGACCGCGAAGTGGGAGCATGTCGTTATTCAACACACCATCTCCCTTTTTTCATGGCATCGATGAGGTGCGGAAATGGAATCAGCTGGACGTTTAGAGCTGTTCCACCAGACCGCTGTCTGTCGTGTGTGAGCCTACGGGACATCTCATCTGCGGCTGGTGCGTTACAGCTGTGAATAACGATAGACTCAGGTGGCCTTGACATCTTACAGATGTGGTCAACCACGTCCATTCCGGTTGGAACTTTTGACGGTCGACCAGGGACATTCATGATGTCTTCCTCACTGAGATCATGGTCAAGGAAGACGATCTCATAGAGAGACATATCACCCAGTGCAGCGATTGCCTCGCTGGCGGTGTTGACATGCGTCACCTTCCACCCTCCGAATTCTAGGCTCTGTGACTCTGAGCTGTTCTCACGAAACGATTTGTGCCTCGCCTGCATATCATCGAGAAAAAGGATTTTTCTATACATCATTTATTATTCTATCACAATCGATTATATCAGATACACCGTCATCAGCGGTGCTTTACATCAGGCTTCGAGTCTTCTTTATCTTCCTTCTTCTCATCGTCTTTTCTGACAGGCTCCCATGTAGGATCGATCTTGTGCCCTATCCTATGACCGATCGCTGACCCGATCTTGATTCCAGCGTTGCTCGCGCTCGCCCTGATCAGCTCCTCAGCCAGGAGCTTCGCTCCTGCCTTGATGATCTTTCCGATCACTTCGTCCTCACGGGCTTTGCATTACAGAGATTTTCTGGCCAACCCAGCGCACGTTTCACGAGGTTGCCACCGACGGCAGCTTGTTCACACTCCTCCTTCGTTCTACCGTAGGTGGTGACATGCGTCTTTCCGTGTTTCGCATCCCATGTAACGATGATGACCTGGTTCTTGTCGAACTCATCTGCAATCCTCTGTGCTGCAGAGATGGGAATGCCGACGTAGTTTTTGTCAAACTCACCCTCGAGATGTCGTCCAACAAATTCATCTGATTTGTTGGACGCTGGATGAATGTCCATTCTCTCTAGGGTACAGCGATGAGCTTGTGCAAGCGCGATCAGGAGTGGATCACCAGAGTCATGCGCCTCATCCTCAAGATGTTGGACCAACAGTTCGTATGTCTCATTCAGATCGCTCATCTAACACCCATCTGATGATTAACAGTCGTCTCGATACAACCGATGATCTCTCCTGTACATCCTCTCGATGTGCCTGAGCAGAAGAAAGTACGACCAGACATATGATGTCGGCACCTGAAATCAGTGCCACTCTTAGAGCACTCGATGTTTCCCTCTGATAGGTCAAACAGCTCGGCGACATGCTCTGCCGCAAGCTCAACTGATGGTCCACATGAGCAGACGAAGGCGATGAATATCGCTGGTAGGATTTGTCTCATCCTACCATATTACGACATTTTGATTACACTTCGTCGTCGTCTTCGTCGGGATCATCAAGGGCACCACGCTCCTTGAATGAGGGATCCTTCAGCTTCGCCAGTGCCCTCCAGGGTGTGTCTGCGTTGGCGCCGACATCCTTTGGTTTGTCTCCACCCACACCTTTCGAGTCCTTCTTTGGGGGTCTGGTGGGCCCCCATGGACGCTCCATCGACCTCTTCAGGTCAGCTGGGTCACCTTTCCTCGGAGTTGCAAGGCTCTTCCTCAGGGCGCTCCACGCTGATGAATCCTTGGGCTCTGAGAACTCGCTGTCGTCAGCTCCCCTGAGCATGTAGTCGAGCTCCTCCCATCCCTCAGAGTCTGACCTCAGATACTCCCTTGGGATCTTATCGACCACGGCAGGTGGAAGACCGGGGGCGACAGCGACGTGCTTCCTCCCTGGAAGCCTTGGGTCTCCCTTGAAATCCTTTCCAATAGACTTCGGCTGGTTCGCGCCCTTAGCAAACCCGAGCCGGGCGGCCTTGGCGGCAGACCTGGCGAAATCAGGGTCGGCCTCCTGACCTCCGACAAAATCGTCTGAGTAATCGTCGTGGGTTGGCGGAGGCTGTCTCAGGCAGAGATACCCGGCGTGGAGGGCGTACTGCACATTCTCCTTGCCGCGCGGAGTGAGTGACTCACCGCCGGTCTCATACATCTCCTTAAGATCGTCGATCTTATCAGATAGGAGCTTCAGAGACTGCCTTGTTGGAGATCCCTTGCTGCGGGTAGTGCGAACAACAGCGAGCATCGCCTCACCCATGTCTTTTGTGAGGTGACTCTTCATATAGTGACGTCCGACTGCCTCGAGTGTCTTAGCATAATGCTCAGCGTACTGTGGATGTGCCGGGTCGAGACGTTTTGCTGACGGGCGTTTCTCTGGCCCTTTCGTATCACCGCCGACCGCCTGGGTGCCAGCTGGGGTAACGTCAGGTAGTCCCTCATCGCCCTTCTTCGCCTGGCGGGTCGGGAGAGCCTCACCTCTCCTCTTTGAGGTGTACTCGACGGGAGTGAGCCACTCCTCACCGTCCCAGACAAATTCATGGCTCGACTTCGCCTCCCTCCACCCTCCGCCCTTCTTCTCTTCACCAGTCTTCGGATCGATATAGCGATGTGAGTAGCGCTGGGCCCTACCCTTCACTGTATGGACTTGCCCGACAAAACCACCAGGAAACTGCGGCTTCAACTTATCAAGCTCCGCCGTAGTGCGGCTCATACCGCCGGCGTGATCCTTCAACTTTCTGATATAGTCGTCGAGCTGCTCCTTCGCGTTCGCCGCCATCTTTCGCATCTTCTCTTGGCCATGCTTCTGCTGGAGGATCATCCTCTCCATGCGAGCGTCCTCACCGGCAGGACCCTCAGCTGGGTCGAGAGCAAGGGTGAGACCAAGCTGATCGGCGATCTTCGCTCGAGCACCCTCTGGATCAGATTTCATCAGGGCTAGATGCGCACGAGCCTGGGATGCTTTGTCAGAGAAGTACTGACCTTTAGTCAGACCACGCTGTGTGAGCGCACTCTGGCCAGCTGCGACCCTTCTCGCCGCGATACCCTTAACAGGGTTGTCCCTGATACCCTGCTCGATCTGCTTCTTTCCAGCCTCTGCCTCATCCTTTGAGTTGAAGAAGAGTGTCTCGGTGGCTCCAGACCTCTTCTGAACAGTCAGCTCATATCGAACGTGGCCAGCTCTTTTAAACGGACCACGAACATCTGCCGCCCTTCGACCCCTAAGCGTTCTGATCAGCTCGTTCGGAGCTGTATCATCAGGAATATCGACCGTCGCAGAGAGGGAGTAGAACTTCTTCTCTGGATCACCGCCGATAGATCCTACACGCGGACCGTCGACCTTCGGAACCGAAATGCCGAATTTTCCTGACAGAAGATCGTTCCTAGCTTGCTGTGCACGATCTTTGTCCTTATACTGAAAGACAGCGAGGACATACTGTGTGTCCTCCGCTGTCCTGCGTTCATCCGGTCCGCGAACAGAGACAGGCCCGTCTCCGATGATACTCGGAATATTCTCAGACCCTGGCTTTCCAACGTTTCTGATCTGAGAGAACTGGTGGCCAGGGTGAGGGGCGGGCCCCTTCTCCGGCGGATTCTCATCTTCGCTGTCTGCTTCTCGGACGATCTTCCTATTGCTCACCCCGTAACTATAGGACGGGAAAGACACCTGGGGCAGATACGTGAAATATCCTCAGTCATCTGAGTCGTTCGTGTCATCCGTCTCAGCCTCAAGCTCAGCTGCGAAGGCCCTGATATCAGTGATCAGATCGCTGAGCCTCTCCTCGAGGTCATCCCTGCCGACATCATCCATCTTGTCCTGCGCTGATGCAAGGGTATCGACGGCGTCCTCGATGAGGGACCACGCCCTCTTCAAGGCCTTTCGTGTATCAGAGTCCATACTCAGACCTCCAGTCAAACGGTTCTTTGTCGTCCCATGTCGAGGGACCGTGATCGATGCAGGCGAGAGCGTAGGATCGTCCTACCGGGTCGTCCGGCTCCCACTGCACCTCGACTTCGAGGTATGAGCCGAAGTCGTGCTCACGCCATCGGTTCTTGAATGCAAAGCCGGGTGGTGGAGGACCGAGCTTCGTGATGAGGAGGTCCCTGAATCGAGACGCCTCCGCCTTCGCTACATTGACATAGTCGTCGTCACCGACCTGTGCGCAGGTTTCCTCATACGGTGCGGTCGATAACAGGCTATCGGTTTCTTTTCTCATACATCTTCCTCTGTGAGAAGTGAATTGTCTTGTCTTGGAACGGGATGACGAACCTTCCCTCATGAAGACGAAGGATGGCGTTGTGTATCACGCCGTCGATCCTGATCTTGCATGTGTTCATGCCCACTGATATAACTCGACCCCAGCCATCACTTGGATCATCTGTCTTGACCCACATCCCTGGTGTCGGCTGTACCATCCGAGGTCCGTCAGGATGATTCTCAACACACTCAACGGTCCCATCTTCTTTCAATGACATGGGCATGCAGCAAGAGACGCATGTGACAATATGCTGCTCATCACGCGGAGTGTGGCATCTGGGGCAGTATGTGTCTAGGACCGTATGTTCCGACGTGTGAAGCAGTCCACACTTTGAACAACAGAATGTTGCTGACATTCATCCAGCTCACATATCAAATTCAGAAAGACTTAACAGGGTGAGGGCCACAGTGTCAGGCGGAAAATAGTCCTCTAGGAACTCCTCGAAGTCGCGCCCGACATCCTCAACGTTCGCGTAGTGTGAGTAGGCCTCGATCTCAGAATCGGCGTTACGGACGACGAGGTGGCTGTTCTGAGCTGTCGGGTCATTCACGAATCTCATCGTGTAGGTCGGCGTGAAGACAAGCAGAGACCCAGACTCATATGAGTAGTCCATGACAAGTCTACCCAGGGTGCGAAGCCTCTTCGACTCCTCCTGCTGCTTGACGCGATCGATCGTTTCATTCACGTTCACTTTGATTCCCTGTCGTTGGTTGTTGGCACATCGATATAGAAGTGTTCGCGTCGGTCGATGACCTGCGTGAACACTTGGAACCCTTGGTGTGTGAGCTCTGCCGTCGCCTTCTGTAGGGCGCCTCGCATGAACCCACCTGACCTGTTGTACTTCCTCAGTGACTCGAACTCGTTGTGAGAGTACCCGCTCAGCTTCTCGCCGTCGCGTAGAAGTCTCTTGACTTCCTCCAGAAACTCCTGTGCAGCTGGTGAAGGTCGGGCGCCGCCGCGATCGGGCTCCTCACTGGGGACAAGCTTCCGGAGGTCTAGTCCAGTACCAGTCATCGTGAACTCGTATGGGATGAGCGACGGTCCAACCCTGTTCTTCTTGACCTCGATGACACGGTTTCCAGTGTCCTTGTTGAGATCTATGCTGAGGTGCGCGTCGACGTCATGGAGCATCTTGTTCTTCCCAGAGAAGACTCCAGACTTTGTCACGTGTCCGATGAGGAAGAACGTCGCTCCAGTATCAGCTGAGAGGTTCACAAACCTCTTGATGAGACCGTGGACGTTCGATTCCTCTCCTTCAGCGAGTGCCTGTAGAGAGTCGACCACGATCACATCCACCCGGTTCTTTCGGATGAACTCTTCGAGTGATGTGATCGTGGAGAAACCTCCGACAGAGAACGATCCGGCGTCGATCCCGATCCTCCTGGCGCGGTGTGCGACCCGTTGGATGCTCTCCTCTCCAGAGCTATAGAGGCAGCTCAGACCCTCACCCGTCGCGATGCTCTCCATGATCTGGAGCATCAGCGTCGATTTCCCAGCACCGGGAGATCCAGTGACAAGCCAGACACTGCCAGGCATCACACCCGGAAGGTCATCACCCCCGAGGACGATGTCTAGAGCATCAGACCCTGTTTTGATGCGATTGAAGAAAGAGGCAGGGATCTCTACGTCTGAGAGTTTCTGTACCTCGTCTGTCCTAGAGAAATGGCTCACGCGTCGACCTTCTTCTTCTTGGTCGCCTGTGGAACGGGAACCCATTCGCTCCCGTTCCAGACGTGTTCATCAACAGGTGCGGGCTTGCCCAGGATGCGCCCGAACTTTTGTTCACCGGTAATCCTGTCTTTCCATGAGACTGGACGAGACTTCTGGGTCCCAGGACGAGACCAACGTTGCCCTTTGAATGTTCCTTCGTATGGTGGCTTCGCCATGCTTTTTTCCTCCGAGTGTATTTCTACAATATCACTCAGAGAATTGCGTACATCATCGACATTATACGATCACTTAGCACAGAGTGCATCGATGCACTCATCCCACAGCTGGTCGAGATGTTCATCTGGAATGTCGATCGCCTGTGCGCACACACGACCGAGGCGCCGAACACTGGCCTCAGACTCTGATATCTGTCTCACTAGAGCATGGTAGATCGAGAAACCGGAGAGGTCCAGGCGACGACAGTTCTTCGAGATGTAGACCGACTCACCCTTCTCCACAAAGACCTTATAGAATCCTCCGGCCTCCACCACCGTCAATCCGCGGGCCTTGGCCCTTGAGATGAGCCCTTGTACCCTCCTGTCGTTAGACGTGGACGCCAACACCTCAGCTACCTGTCTCTCTGATTCATGCAGCGTCTCAGCGAGCTTCACGTGATGCCATACGTCTGCTCGCTCTTCGTCGGTGGGGACTCTTACAGAGCTGACCGGTCCGCATACGATCGACCCTGAGGAGATATGATTGACATAGGCGATCCCCTCATAAAGATCTATGAGATGCAGCGGTCCCACGATGCGTCCCTTCTCTGTCATGATCGACACGAAATCATCGTTACTCACAGTGTCTCCTCTGTATTGTCCCATCCATCAGGAATGAAATCATAGCGGACCATGTGCACCACCTTCTTCCTGTGCTTCATCTGTCTATCCATGTCGGCTGTTCCTCGACTTCCATCGGTGATGAAGCCGATGCCCCAGTCGGCGTAGTCGGCCATAACACCGTTCCTGATCGGTCCCGCCGCTTTCCCATAGGCCTTCCAACTGGCGAAGAACTTCCTTGGCTCCATCCCATAGTGCTCGGCCCATCGCTTCGCCGAGATGTCCACGCCGGCGGCCTCACCCTCCACCATCTCGAATGCGTTGGGAAGAAGTCCAAAGATCTCTAACCAGTGGTCGAGTGCAAAGACGGAGAGCCATAGATCACGCCCGCCGAACACAACGACACGACGCTGTGCATCATCCATTTCAATTGTTCAGCTTTACCAGTATTTGATGACGAAGTGAACAACTGTGTAGAATATCGAGATCACTATTGCTAACCAGACGGTAAAGAAAACGAGTACGGCAGCCTTCACAGAAATCCTCCTAAATGTTAGCGATGAATGCAGTTTCACTAGTCGTCATCTCTGTTGTCATGGGCCTTGCAGCCTGCACACCTGTAATTCGGATAGTCGACGTACGTCGTATTACACCGTTCACAGAGGTGGAACCCATACTCGACACTCACGCCGCCACCGACGATCTGGATCGCCGGTGTCCTCGACGGTCGATATGGGTTCGGCACACCACATGTCGGCTCATCATGTGTCGGGAACATGTCGAGCACGTCGACAGCCATCTTGGCGATAACATCTGCGATCGCATCCGCAGACCTCACGGTCGAATTGTCGAACGGATCACCGGCCTTCCGCACTTCAGCGGCGAGCTTCTCAAATACCTCGGACAACGCCTCAACCGTCAGTAGCTGTGTCATGGCACCGGCCTCTTTCTGTTGAATGTGTTAGA
>JBAZUA010000022.1:0-11304 GCA_041661645.1 Minisyncoccota bacterium
GGGGGGCTCGCGTCTTTTTTTACGCGCCGTCTCCTCTCCTTTTTTTTGACATACGTCGTCTCTCATTTCAGTTCTTATTCGAGGACCCGACACGGCTAGCCCAACCCAGACCCAGAACCTATCATTGTCGCTGCCCGCCCACGCGCACGCAAGAAAACGAAGCGCCGCTAAAAGCTATAAAAAAACCTGTTCACCACCCACAATACACGTCACTCACATCTATCACGCGCGCGCGTGCACACAAAATGGAGTTGCTCACTACCTTGGCAGTGACTGTGATCGGGGTGTTGATGGCGGTGGTGTTGTGCTTGACCAAGCCAAGCGTCGCCGATTTCACTACGAGCAATTCGCCCACGGCCTCCTGGAGTGGTGGCGGCGGTGACGGTGATGGTGGTGGCAATAATGTGGATATAATCGAATACAACATGGGCTTGGTGCGCGTTGTCTCAGTAAAACGCCGAGGCGCGATTCGGGGTGTTTACGTGGGCATCGCACGCACATGGCTTACGCTCTACATTGTCAAATAAAATGGAATCCTCCTCACATGTTATTTATTATCTTCTCGCATTTCTCTCTCTTTTTAGCTTCGTCCCTTCTAGCGCGTGTAAGCTAAGCACGCACCCCATCAAGAGATTTGGCCGGTAGCCAGAAAACAGAAACTTGGGATGGGGCGAGCGTAGCCATGCGACCAAAAGGCATCGTATACCATGGCCCACGCCCATTTCCATTCTTCTTCGTAGTTAAATCGGTCGGCTGGCACCCATCGAATCAACGCATCGATGGACTGGTGCGTCACAAACCTCAACACATCCAACCGCAGCTGTCGCGCTGGCGTGCTGCCAGGAGGAAATTGGTGGTGGAACTCATCTATCGCCCCCGTCGTCACCGCATGTAAATTCCACGTCTCATTGACGATTGCAATGATGGAAGTCAAGCCAATGATACGCGCCAAGACGTTTGGGATACGCAGAGAGATGGCGCGTGACAGCAATGCTACCGCGCCCTTGTTGAGTATGGTTGTGATGGGGGTGCTTTCGAGGAGAGCCTTCATGCAATACGAGTATTCTTCGAATGAAGAGAAGCCGTCGTAGTCGTAGTAGTCGTAATAATAAGGACCACCGCCGCCCTTCTTCTCCGTCATCATCACATCGTAACGATGAGGCGTCTGCTGAAGAGCGGCGACGGCTGCATCCACGATGTGGCTGTCGTTATTGAGTATTTCCGTGATTTCGCGTGGCGGTTTCACGCGGTGAAGTGCGTTGAGAATCGAGGGCGCGTTGTTGTTTAGACGACAATATCGAACGGCATCATAGTCCTCCTCATCCTCGGTATCGTCCGCGACGAGAGCGGCGGCGTATCGCGCCTCCATCCACGCCTTGGCCCACGTCATTGGTGGCGTGGAGGAGATGGCAGTGGTAAGATCGAATCTTACCCATTTGCACGACACGCGGGTTAGCTGGAGGGGCAGTTCATCCACGTCAAACACGAGTGCAGGGGTGTGAACTGTTGTATCAAAGAGCAGAGACAATCTGCGCAAGGATGGAGTACGGAAAATGGCGCAAATCCACTTATGCACGCGGCGCGTCGCCAACCCCTGACCACGTATCGCGTCGACACCAAGTCGAATGCGTAGGCGCTTTAGGCGCGATGGCCATCGGATCTCCGACGGTACTGCGAGTCCCGCGCGTGAACTCACACATAGCTTAATTGGTCGCAAGTCCGCCTCGGTTAATGAAGGGGGCAAAAGAGAGGTAAACATGGCAGATTTTAGGTCTTCTCCTTCTCCTTCTTCTTCTTCTTCTTCTTCGACCGTCGTGCTATTACCGTGTCCTTTCTCCCCCATTTCTTCCGCGAAGAGTCCCGCGAGTGGTAGTACATGGATTCCATGGGTTTGCGTGAGGGCGAAGGTTCGGAGGTGCGTGAGTTGCGTGCGAATGACTGAGAGACATGCAACGATACCGGCAAGTAGCGATCGCCGCGCGTCTGATGGATCGCCGATGCCGACGGAGAGTTCGATTAGAGTGGGGGGCAATTGCCACCGACCCGAGCTAATTAACTCGACGGCCCCTGCGAAATGAAGTACGAGTCGCCGGAGAGATGGTAGCGGGGGAGCGCCGCCTTTTCCCTTCTCGAGTGCACTGGTAGTCACCAAAGATCGACCGGTGGCGTGAAGATGAAGAGAAACGAGGTGGTGGAACATGCGCGGGGGGAATACCAACAAATGGGGTATGTTCACCACTGCCTCCTTGTCGTCCTTGTCTTTTCCCCCGCGATCAAAATCATCAACTCGCCGTCGTTTAACGACGGCGAGTTTCATCGATCGATCGAGTGGGTCGACGGTATTGGCCAATCGCGCGTGCAACTGGTTGCTGCCGACTGCAGCGAGGTTGGCCACGACGAGAGGGCCAAGGCGGTAGAGCATCTGCGTGAGGTACACGCACCATACCCGTTCAGTGACATCGCACAGTGTTCGCCGCCGAAGGAGCATTTTTTTTGGGGGGATGAGGAGGAGGAGGAGGAAGAGGAGGGGTGTGATGTGTGTATAGGAATGGGGCGCAGATGCGATTAACCTACAGGGCTTTCACAGCAGACACGCGCGTGCACAACGCGAACGCACAATAAACATGTAAAAGAAAAGGAAAAGAACAAATACCCAATTTGTTTCGTACTCTCTCTTCAATACCCCCCCCCCCTCCCCCACCTACCTACCTACCTACCTAACCTCGTCATTCCTTGGTGCGAAGCGAAGCGGAGTACAATGTCGAGATCAGCTTACGTGGAGGCAATCGCCGTCGTGTGCACCACGGTACTCATTTTGAGATACATGCAGCTGAATAATGCCTCCGTCCCTTCACCCACGCTAATCACGACAGGAAATTGTTCCGCCGTCGTCCTTCCTACCGCAGAGGGAAACTCGACGACTTCTTTCAACCAAGTGTTGCTAGTCTGTAGTACGATGCCGGGTATCAATGGCACAACCGTGTCCTTGGACGGCGCCGCCATTGACGCCTCTTCTGCCCACATTCCCGCCGAACCACTGAACTTGTATGAGCACCAGAAAATCATGTTCGTCTTTATTCAGTGGACACTGATCATCGGTACCATCGTCGTCGCGGTTGTACTTGGCGTTTTGAGCATCGTAGAACGATACACGGGTGGAGTGAAGTGGTGTGGTGGCCCAGATTAACCACGTACATACAATAAACATGTAAAAGAAAAGAACCAATACCCAATTTGTTTCGTACTCTCTATCAATACCCCCCCCCCCACCTACCTACCTACCTACCTACCTACCTACCTAACCTCGTCATTCCTTGGTGCGAAGCGAAGCGGAACACAATGGCGAGATCATCTTGCGCGATGGAGGTGACCACCGTCGTGTGCACCACGGTACTCATCTTGGCATACATGTTGAGGATTACCCTCGTCCCTTCGCCTCCCACCACCACCACACCTTCGCCTCCCACTACCACACCCATGCTGATCACGACAGGAAATTGTTCCGCCGTCGGCATCCTTCCTGCCGCAGAGGTAAACTCGACGACTTCTTTCAACCAAGTGTTGCTAGTCTGTAGTACGATGCCGGGTATCAATGGCACAACCGTATCATTGGACGGCGCTGTCTCTGCCTGCATTCCCGCCGAACCACTGAACTTGTATGAGCACCAGAAAATCATGTTCGTCTTTATTCAGTGGACACTGATCATCGGTGCCATCGTCGTCGCGGTTGTACTTGGCGGTTTGAACGTTGTAGAACGATACAAGCGTTGCGGTGGCCATTAACCACATGTAAACCGAAATAAAGCGGGAGCGCTTCCCCTCCTCCTCCTCCTCCTCCTCCTCCGCCTCTTCTTTACTCGGCCCCCCTTCTGATCGCCAAATGCGACAATAGGAGAAGTAGGGCAATGCAAATGGGGTCTCCTACTACGGAGGAAGAACGAGCCGCCGCTGAACTCGCAATTGCTTCTCCCGGCGGTGGTGGTGCAGCGGCAACAACGGGGCAGGCAATTCTAATGGCCTTGACGAGTGGGTATCCCGAGTAGGGTATGCATAACCCGGAGGGGGCTGGTGGAAGTGGAACGGTGCACCCGCTCGTACACGTGCTGTCGGTGCCGCACGTGAAGCCATGCACGATGTTGTTGGCGTAACAATCGACGCGCATGTAGAAGGACGAGGCTGAGGAGGAGCCCATGACGGCTATATGCTGGCACTCGCTAATGTTCGCCTTGAGTTGCAAGGGGAGGAGTGCGGTTTGACACTTGCTGTCAATGTAGGCCGTAAAGTTGAGACCGCCGCCGGAACTAACTGGAGGTGGCGCAGGTGGTTGTTCTTGCTCTTCTGATGGCGATGAAGTGACATTGGTGGGAGGAGCAACGAAGGTGGTGTGGTTGTCACATGTCAATCGCACGCGAATAGACGATAGATATACGCATACGAAGTCATTCCACGTTGCGTTGGTGTTCGAGGGAATGGACACGCAATCGCTATTACAGCCATTGCCGCCACAGACACGTCCAGAAGGCGATCCAGCGAGCGAGCACATTGTCACAGCGGACGCCACGTTTTCGTAAATGACTTGACACACACTCGCCTTGCTAGCGAGTTCGCCCGCGTAAAACGGGGTCTCTTCGTTGTCGGCGGGGGCGCAACTCGACGAGGAGGAGCCGGCCGTTCTCCAAAACGCCTCAAAGTGCACAGTCGGCAGCGGTGGTGCCATCGGCGCCGGATCGGCAACCTCTTGAGGAGAGAGCGGTGGCGACATTGTCGCGACTGGCAAGTATGCGGTGGGCAGTGACGACGACGACGACGATGGGATTTGATCGGCTGAGCAGCTCACGCCAAACGACGGTGTTTCGACGCTTTGGATACATCTCACCTCATCCCACCAGACACCATCGGGCGCGACATCCCATGAGGTGCACTCGCTGCACGCGATGTCAGTACAAAAGGCACCGGTCGCTAGGCCGGGCACAGTTGCCGAGTTCACCACACACTCAACTCGAAAGTAGTATCCGTAATACGATTGACACGCGCCGTAGTCGTTCGTGATTGATGTGCGGTTTGTGGCGACGCCCGTGCAATTGGAGGAGGAGGAGGTGAACAGATATGCCTGCGCGCTTGCGACGGTTGAGACGGGATCGTTGGGGAGCGGGAGCGGCGACGTGGCGGCGGCGACAGCCACCAGCGCCCACAGGTATACAATCACAGCAGTGGAGAACTTTGCCTTCATTGTAGAGGAATTGCGTCTCTTGTTATTGTTGTTATTGTTGTTATTGTTGTTATCGTCGTCGTTATCTGCCATATATGTATGTAACTACGCGGGGTGTGTGTGTGTGCGTCGTAGTGTTGTTGTCTGTCGCTCGTATCCTGGATGCGATGCCCGTGTGCACTAATCAATCATCAACGGCGGTCCCCACGTCGAGCGGACAAGTTTCGGCGGGGCCGACTTGTTTTTTTTTTTCTGTTTGCGCGCGAAATTTGTTGTTGTTGTTTGTTTGTTTCTCCCTTGTGGAAGCGATGTCCTCTTTCTTCTCTACTACGGCGCGCCCCCTTATAGTGGGTGCGGAACATCCTTGCGTAATTCCTCCTCGTTTTTTTTCTTCGCGAGAGCGACCGACGAACTGGTGTTCGTGTTGCCTCGGGCGCGAACGTGACCGCGTCATGAACCGAAAGGATAAAAGGTCCGCCGGAGTTCGGAAAGAGGAAAACGAAAAAAAAACTTCTGGGTGGTGCGGTTGCTGGGCTGAGATTTGATAATCCGGGCCGGCCCGGACGCTCGCTTTACCAAAACGCAAAACACCGAAAAGGAAACGACAGACGCCTTTTTTTTCTTGATCGGGGTTCAAGAAGGGGAGGTTAAAATCCTTCGACCCCCCCCTTTTCGTAGAGGGAAGGGACGCACAACGCGCCCTTTTATGTGATTAGGTATATGCAAGAAAAAAAAGGGGGGTGAGAGTCAGTTTGGGCTGAACCACCCTCACGCACCCGTCTGCTGCTACAACGCTCAATCAAAAATGGCCGGTCCACCGCCGTTGAAGAGACCGACCTCAGCAACGACGGTACAGCAACGTCATCATCAGCAGCAGCAGCAGCAGCAGCAGTCACCACTGTGTGCATTCGACGAGTTCAAGCCCGCCCACTCCATCCGAGCCCACGAGATCTCGTACTTGGTCAAGGAATACCTAAAATCGCTCGGATGCAACGCAGCGGTCAGGGCGTTTCTGCAAGAGTACCCGGCAGCGGCCAAGGGCCGCGCACCCAAACACCGCCAACTGTTGCCTCTGGCGCGAATCCTGGAGATGTACTTGGAACTGAAATCGAGAGAGTCTGAGCGAGAGAGTCTAATAGCCGCACTCCAGCAAACCAATCAACTGCTCCGTCAAATCATTGACAGCAACAACGATAACAAGAACAATATGCCCACGGCGCGGCAAGTCCTACATCGACATACCGACGAACTTCTTTCTCCCTCCCACCGTCGAATCCAACATCAACACCAATATCAACAGCAACATCGACACCAATATCAACAGCAACAGCAACAGCAACAGCAACAGCAACATCAGCAGTCGTACCAATACTCGCCTGGGGACGTTTATCGGGACGAGCGTGGGCGCTTCTACGCAATCGATACCAACTCGACTGACGCCATTGCTACTGCTGTTGAATCGGCTTCAACGACAACCGATGAGGACTTGCATTGTATCGCCAACGCCTCTGAATTGTCATCTGCCGACGCAATGCAAGTCCTCGTCGGCGATCAACTGGCTGACGCCTACGCTGCGATGATGGCCGACCCAGTCAACTTGGCTGACACGCTAGCGTGTCAATGGAACCACGTGTCATCGGCGATTAATCTTCGCCATTCAGAGGAGGTCCAAATCCAAAATGACAGCGATGCCGTCAACCGGCGACAGCAACAACAAGCCACGGCGTACGAGCAAGTCATGGAGTCTGCTGCCGTGAGTCAACTGATCGATAGTATGTTGCCGCTCCCTCCTCACCTCCCACCCTCCTCACCTGCCCCGCATCATATAACTGCTGCTGCAGCAGTAAACAAGAAGCGATTCAAAATTACGCCAAATATGGGAACCCATTGTCATCCCATTGGCTACCACGGCGGTACACCGCCGCCGCCGCCCCCCGTGTCGGAGGACCAGGAATATGTGACCTTTTCACCCCCACAAAAAAAGTACAAGATGATGTAAACCATGTGAAATCCACGATTGTGCGCGCGCGCGCAAATCTCGTTTTCCTTCTCTGGGGCGTTTCCTCGCGCTCGCGCGCGCGTCTCCTTTCCTTTTTCCTTTCTTTTTTTTCCCCATCTCCGAGAGAGCGGCGCGCCTTCTCCACAAACTCAGTCGCATCTTCACTACTCCCCCTCCTCCGCCCCTCTCTCTCTCTCTCTCTCTCTCTCTCTCTCTCTCTCTCTCTCTCTCTCTCTCCTCTCCAATGAAAAAGACACTCGCTGATGTACCGGCGAGTGTCTGGCAATCACACTTCGTGCCCGCTCTCGTCCATGACAATCGTCACTGCTACAGCTTCATCAATCTCGTTGCCACTGGTGACGCTCGCGTCACTAATTTGAACGAACGCTGTAATAACATTGCACTGCGCTTGCGTCTCGATTATACGAGACCATCAAACGCGAAGCATTTACTAGTTTTCCCGCGCGCTCCATTCCATTGCCTCTCCTCGCTCTCGATTGTTGTGCCCGTCATGCCTGATAACAACGACCCGGTCACGTTTCTGCCATCTCCGCCCCACCGCCAACAACAACAACAACAACAACAACAACGACAACTACTACCGTCGCTCAAAAAGTTACACCTCGACTTTCTGGGCGCCATCGAGCTCATCGCCTCGAAGCAATTCACATGTCCGCCGAGCCTCGAGGAGCTGTCCATTGGCTTCGTCGACACTATCACAGGCATGCTAGCGCGCAGAAACAACCTGATTGGGCGACGACGACGAAGTACAAGTGTCTCGCCCGACGATACATTCGGTCAGTTTTTCCAGAGCCTCCCCGACACACTAAAGTCCCTGTCGGTTAAACAATCTCCCCAACTAGTCACATACATTCGGACATTCCCCATGGATCGCATGTTCGACGTGAACACGGGAAAGGCCCTTCTCCCCTCCCACCTCGAGCGACTCGACCTTGGCGCGCCCAGTTTCACCATCGCTGCCTCATCATCATCATCATCATATGACCGCACCCGTCACCCCGAATCGACGAAATGGCCATGTGCGATGAAAAGCATCACACTGACCATTCGAAATCTCAGCGGCACCGCAGACGCGGGCAACGCAATGAATGAGTGGTTGATGCAATTGTGTCGTCACCCATCCCTACGTCACATCGACATTAGAGCGTCCCATGATGAATACGCGCCGCCGTGGCTGGACATTTGCAAATTCCCTGCACACTTGACACACATCGCCGTCACAGGTCCCTCCTGGCGGACCGACCACTTGCCCAAGGAATTGAACGACCGCTTCGACATGATTGTTCGTCCTCGCCTCGAGTATGCTCTGGCGCATGACCTTGATCTACCGCCCCTCCTACCGCCGCCATCTCACCCCTCTTACGCGGCAACCGTGATCGGGGCGATGCAACACATTAGTGTGCCACAGGCAGTCTACCCACCATTGGCAGAGCATCCACCACCCCACTTGTCCTCATCCGAGGCGCGCGCGACTCAGTACGCACTCTACGCGAAAACCAGCACCGTGCCGGCGTGCTCCCATTCAGATCAACGGCAATTGACCAAAGCGGGCCGGGCTCATTGGCGATGCAATCCACCCTCTCTAGCGCACCTGCTTGCGGCCCATCTCATGCAAATGGAATACGACGCGATATGTGACATTGCACTTCCCCACAATAACAGGCGTCGGTGGATGCTCCCCCCCAGTGGACCGTTGTCGTCCTTCTTGAATACGTTCGACGCGAGTGTGTCCAAGGAGTCGCGTGCGTACCGCACGCGACGGGAGCTGGCGGAATTTTGCGCGCATCAATCGATCGATGCCATGCTGAGGTGGGTGGACCCAAGGGAGACGATGGGCCCTGAATTTTACATCTCTCGGCTTAGGTGGGCCATGTCATATGATGCGTTCTGGACACCTGGCGGTTACGCTGACCACATACGCTGCTTGAAGATCGAGCGACCATCCCCCGAAGTGACGACGGCGGTCTCACTACCGCTGCCATCCGATCTGATGACGTTGCCCGCGCTCACGCATCTGTCTTATGCGGTGCCATCGGCGGATGTTGAGGAGCTCCATCGCATATTGAGATGCACAGACGGTCGCGTGGAGGTGCTAAAGTGCTTCGCTGTCACACTCGTGGCGATAGCGCCCTTTTTGAGAACGCTGACGCCACGATTATATGCCATCGCTGTTTTGCGCGAACCGACCCTCAACTATGACGAAAACCAGATCGTCAATGTGCTACACACACTACCGCCATCGGTCGTTCGACTTCACATGCCTTTCGCGTGCAGTGACGCGCTTCACAAGGCACTCCCCGATCACATCAAAGTGCTCCCCGATCATACATCAAAGTGCTTCCCGGACTGCTCCCCGGACAACGCATATGGGGATATGATGTAATATGAATGTAACGATCAAATGGGCATTTTTTTTGCCCGATAGCTGGGAGGAGTGTTTCGCCCGCTCGCGAGAGAGAGAGAGAGAGAGAGGGAGGATGATTTCGCTCGGTTTCTTCCCGCGCGATTAAGGTCATCAGTACCGATTACAGCATCTCCAGCTTCTCTCCCGCGTGTATATTATATACATATATATGAAATAACAAGAGAAGGGAACGCCCCCCCCCCCCCCCCCGTGAAAAAGCCCCTCCACTGTCGAACAGAAGAAGAGCAGCACCATTCAACCCCTTCTACTCGTCCACGTCAATTAATCTGGTACATATATATATATATATATAGATCATGGCCTGTCACGATCCCATTGTTAACGAGGTGGTTAACGACCCTGGCTTCGTCATTCACGTCATCCACGGCGTCGATTGTCGTGCCAGAGAGACGCTCGTCAACGTCTTCGTCGACTGGCTCACCAAGCATCACGGGGTTCGTTCGATTCCGCCGGCAGTGTGCTGTGAGATGAATGGCGCTGAATCCCTATCAGACATTTCGCGAATTGCAAAGGCATTGCCTGCTGGTACGCCATGGATCGGTCGAATCTTCTCCTCGCCCTCCTCCTACTCCTCCCCTCCATTCGCCCTCTCCCTTGACGGTGACAAATCGTCGGCCCTCATTCACGAATATCTTGAGAGCGAACTCCACGCCCTTCCCCCTTCATCGCCATCGCCATCGCACCCGCCGTCGTTTGGCGGCTCCGATTTCTCCAACGACTATCGCGGCAGCAACGTACTCCTACTGGCTGACGTGCACGAACATACCGCCAAATGCTCGCCCCGTCTCTATCGTTCTAACACGCAGGTCACTCGACATCATAGTGACATTATCGGCATTTACGCTCTTACAAATGTGATGAGATTGAAACTAATGGATCATCCAGAGCTCAACCGTCGCTGGCGCATGGTCCTCTCCAACAATGACAATATTTTTGCTCAAATCATCGCAGCAAGCACTCCGCCCTTGGTAATAGGGGCGGCCCTTGCAGCCACTACTACTACTGCCGCTGCTCCTCCTCCTACCGAGAGTGGGGTGGCGGTACCCGTTATAGCGATTGCCGGCGACAATCCCACCCCAATGCTCCCGCTCAATAATCATCATCAACAACCGGCGACTGCTGCGGCAGCATGGCAGTCGATCGCTCGGGTCGAACGTCGAATCCAACTTCTCGATGGCGAGTGTGTGCTCATGGGAGAGGGTGCCACCGACGAGGAGGCAAAGCGGAAGGCGCTGGAGGCGGCAGCGCCCCGTTTGCTGGAACACGCCATTCGCTCAATGGAAGCGATTGAAAGGGCACAGCGCGAGATGGATTCTCTCCTCATACTCCTTCAGACCACTCAGAGAGACCTGTTCGACTCACTGAAAGAAGCGAGGGAACTCACCCTGCGGTGCGAATCGATCACAAAACGCCTCGCGGACGCAGAGAGACAGCCGAAGTCGGTGGAGAGATGAGCGACGCGTGGAGTGTGTGTGTGTGCGCGCGCGTGTGTGTGTTTGTGTTGTCGAAAACGACGCACTCCACAATAATAATAAAAAGTGCGTATTGTCCAGACGGATCAAGAGTACCCTTGACTTATTATTATTAGTCCAAATTCTATCGAATGACGGTGAAATGGAGCATAATTGGAATAAATAATAAACACGCCCA
>JBAZUA010000023.1:0-11004 GCA_041661645.1 Minisyncoccota bacterium
GATCGCCTTGCTGAGTCCCACCCAACATACACATATCTGCCTATACCATGGATATCACTACTGCTACTACCACCACCACCACCACCACCACCGCCACCACCGCCACCACCACCACCGCCGCCGCCACCACAGTCATGTCGAATAACGAATTGAAGGGGGATGCCCTCGTTGCGGAGGCTGAGAAGAAGATGTCTGGAGGAGTTGGCACCGAAAAGGGCACTGCCATAGAAGCAGCTGAACTTTACGAAGCGGCCGCCGTCCATTACAAGCTCGACAAGAAGTGTACGCCATTTGTTTTCAAGGAAAATCCCCTCGCTGGAACCCCTCCCCCCACATGAGTCCAGTAAATTGTGACATTGACCTACCACCGCCAATGTCCACTGTGTCTGACCATGTCCACCTTGTGTGTACCCTCTTCTGCCTACACTTGACCTAAATATATGCGTAGGGTCCAAGGCAGGTGCCGCTTACGTAAAGGCCGGAGAATATTACATCCAGACCATGGATACCCACGACGCTGCTCGCCGATTCGATGATGCTGCCATTGCTTACCAGAAGACTGATGTGGATTGTGCGTCCGTCTACGGTGACAGAAATTGTATATATCTTCACACCCGCCTACTTTCAGGAGAGGTAGAAGAGAGAGAGATATACGACGGTGAAAGACGTGGGATGAGGCGCGTGTCTGACAATTCTGATGATGTTTGGTGTTGTAATGAAGTGGCCGTGCGTTCAATTCAACGAGCTTCGGATATCTATGCGAGCAATGGTCGCTTCAGTGCCGCCGCCAAGTCCGAGAATGACAGTGCTAGGATCTACGAGGCCCAAGGAAACCTAACTGAGGTACGAATTGGGGGGGGGGTAAGGGGTCGTCGCTAAGCCGAGAGGGACGGGAAATGACGAAAAAGAGAGTGCGGGTTATGTGTACACTTTTTGGAGTTCTTCTCTCTCTCTTGCCGGAACGAAGAGTATCTACATCATATATCCTGCCTGTTTCAATTTCTAGCTCATTTGCTAACGTATTCACGCCGGCATGTGACCTGTATTTGATTGATATGTCTGTGTTTTTTGTGGGGGGGGGGTGTTTCTAGGCTGCTGTGCACTTTCAAAAGTCAGCCGACTTTTACGAGACTGACGGCCAGAACTGCAACCGCGATGGCGCCCTTTTGACGGCGGCCCACTTTATGGGATTGTTGGGCAAGTACACCGATGCGTACGAGCTTTTCGAGAAGGTCGCCCAGGCATGTGCAAATGATAAACTTCGCAAGTTTGGAGCGCGCGGCCATCTTTTGAATGCTGTCATCTGTCTCCTCGCCACTGGTGACAACGTTGCTGTCCGCAGGGCCCTTGACAACTGTTCTTCCATTTACTTCAAGTGGGCCGACTCTTGGGAGGCCAAGTTCCTCAGCTCGTTGGCATCTGCTGCCGAGAGACTCGATGGAAGCGCCTTTGCTGCCATTGTACAGGACTACGACTCTTTATTGGATGAATGGAAGACTGCTGTCCTTGTCAAGGCCAGAGAGAAGATCGTCGAGAACGAGCATGTTGAACTCGCCGTCTAAAAAACACAAATCAACGCGCTCTATTTTCCCGCGCTCTGAAGAATCTTCTCCAACCCTCACTTTCACACAAGTTTCCAAGTTAACTCGGCCTTCCCCATCGTTGCCCCTTCAAGGCTACGCATGTAAGATCGTTTTTTTTCTTCTTCTTCTTCTCCGTCTCCCCTTCTGCAATGTGTTAATCAATAAACGATGAGATTAGATCATCCGCTCTCAAACTCACAAGCTCAGGTGTGTTGCGCGGGGAAGGAGGAGATGAATGTTGAACGAGGAGGAGACGGGTTCTGCTCTGAGGGGAGAGAAGAACACGGACCGAGCGGGCAGCGGTGCTGCGGCGCGACGGAGTGGCGATCGCATTGTAGCGACTCGCGGATCCAACCCTGTTGTTGGAACGCGCTGAAGGAGAAGAAATGCCGTTCAATGCCCAAGCTTGGCGTCGTATGCGAAGGTCTTCCACTTCTTCAATGCAATATCATTTCGCTTGATCCATGCAACCGACGGCAGATTGGCGCCCAGACGGCGAGCAAGGTCGTGGATGCTGATTGTATACAATACATTACACACGCATATATATATATATCTCCCCCCCCTCTCTCTCTCTCTCTCTCTTTCCATGTTCTGGCATTGGGTTGGTGGCGTATGTGGATTCTCTTTTTCGATGGCGTGAGAATGCGAAGGGGAGGGGGAGTGTTTATTGTTTATTCAAATGACGGTGGCGCCGATTTCGCTGGTGTTGTAGGTGGTTCCAACTTGTCGGTGACCCCGCTTGCCATTCTTAATCTTCACGCGTTCATTGAATCCAGCCGCGAGGTCAGGCGGCAACCGTGCATCGGATGAGTCGTACGCGAGCTGGTATTCATCAGCAGGATATACACCCATGATCGCGGCGGCACAGCACTGCCGCGAGCGCGGGTCCTTGAATAGCGACCGCCACACGGGCATGTACGAGGGCCTGAACGATAGACACACACCGTCATCCGCATCAGAATCGTAATCATATGAGTAGCGACCGCCGCCGCCGCCCCCTTCCTCTTCGCTGTTGTTGTTGTTGTTGTTGTCGTCGTCGTTTGACGAGAGGTTGGAAGAGGAAGAGGAAGAGGAAGAGGAAGAGGAAGAGGAAGAGGAAGAGGAAGAAGACCATGCGTGGTCGTACTGCGCCACCAGTAACTCCCTCGTCTTGGACGCCAAATGACCAATTACGGCATTACATCGATGGTCTCTCACTGGAAAGTACGCCGATGGCTCCCATGCACGTATGGGCACATCGCCCTTGTTCCTCTTTTCACCCACTATCGTCGTCGTTAACACTGCCGCGGCAACGGCGGCGGCTTCTGCGGCTTCCTGTAGCATGATAGTGTGCCGACGGACGAGTGCATCGTACGCGCTATCGGCCTCCATCGTTTCCGTCGTCAAGTTTTGATGTGTTCCCGTTGTCGTCTCCTCTCTCCTTTCCCTTCTCGCCTCTTACGTGCGCGTGCACAGGCAGCAGGGTGAGATGATACGATACGCGGGATTTGAGTGGTCGGCGTCTAGTCTAAATATGTAGCGGAAGAAAGAACAGGAAGGCGGAGGAGAAGGAGGAAGCAAAAAAAAATGTTTTGTTTACCGAAACGTCCGTCCGCTCACTCACCTCTCTCGACCTCACGTCACGTCACTTCACTTCACTTCTCTCGCCTCTCCCTCCCCCACCCTCTCGCGTTAGTCGACTAGTTGTGTAGAAGCGAGATAGACCATGCCTCGCGCATCCAAGAAAGTCGCAGCAGCTCAGCAGCAGCAGCAGCAGCAACAACAACAGCACGGTGCGTCCACATTGGCACCACCACCACCGCCAACTGCAGAAGAGGTGAAAAAGAAGCGTGTGGCAAGCATCAAACCTGCTACCGCTTCCCAGTTGATGGACATTAAGTACGCTCCGCCGCTGTGGAAAGTCTCTGCCAGAAACATCGTTGCCGCCATGAACTGCAACACGGCCATAAACGCCCAGACGAAGAATCTGGAGGAACTCATGGATGCGCATGGCTATTGACCTCCGTTGGAGGGATATTTTATTATTAAAAGAAGATTGGGCTTTATACCCCCCCCCATTCCCGTCCATTGCGCGCGCGTTGTATGTTCGTTCATATATTGTTTGTATTCTATATGTTTAGGGGAGAGGAAAGGGGGGAGAAGCGCGAGCATCGGGTTTGAGAGAGAGACGGCTCTGTCCGCGCTACCTACGCGCGCGGTGTGGTGGTGCATACACAGGAACCGCTCAGTCCAAACGCTGTCGTTCGCTCGCATCGCGCACTACAAGAGGTGCCCCTAAACCTGAACTCCTCAGTTAGGCCGGCGGGTAGTTGTATGGCACCGGCCCTGGCCCATCGGGTGATGCACTGGTTGGGTACGAGTACGTTGCATGCCACCTCGGCGTCGGGTATGTTCTGGGCATACCACGGTTCTATCACAATTTTCTCTTCGATGCCGCCGCCGCCACCACCACCGCCACCGACGATGGTGGTGGTAGCGATTGTCGTGGGAACGATGGCAGGAAGAGCGAATGATGCCGGCCTCGCCGGGTATTTCGACGTGATTGAGACGACTGTGGCAGGTACGAATAGCGCGTAGAGAATGATGACAAGCCCGACGATGGTACTGATAACGAGGACGGCGGAAGTCGCCCACGTGCATCCCTCCCACCACTCTCTCCCTCTGATCGCGTTCTCGCGTCTCGCCGCGGCGATATTGAAGTTGCCGCGGAATTGGTAGCCGTTCGGCGCACTCGTCACGCCTCGGCCCGGATCGCCGTATCTCATTGCAGGTCGATAGACCACGCTGGGGCGGCTGTTCATGTTGTGCCGCTTATTCTTCTCCAATGAAAAAAAAAATGTGTATATAACCAAACGCACGCCTCTTTTCTTCCCTGGCGGAGGAGAGCGAGGGAGAAGGGATGAAGTAGTTGATTGCCTTTTTGGAAGCGGAGGAGAGGAACGACTGGAAGCCGAAGTCGAACTCACAGCAACAGCAACAACACACACACACCCGTCGGGAGACAACTATATTCATTTTGGGCAATGTGTTCACGCCCGGCGGGTTTTTTTTTTCCTCCTTTGGGGATAAAGTTATGCGAAGCACAGAGAGAGCCCGATGTAGTGTATTTTGAATTTGTTCACTGTCAAGTGATTTTGACAGAGAAGGGGGCGCTTGAACGAGGAGCCAATCGGAGGTTGGCGATGGAATTGGACCGAGTTCTGTTGAGGAGAGAGTACATAATGGTCTCCAAGCGGAGTCTGAAAAAAAAAGAGGAGAGACTGGATATCGGTCTTGCTACCTGGGGACAACTGCTGTGTGCTGCATCGAATAAATAACTCTCCACCCAGCCAATGGACCGATGAAAGGCTCTATTGCCATCAGCATGGCCATAGAGAACCACCTCTGACGGGGTCGTGTTCGCGCGCGCGGGAATGAAGCAGCTCAGTTTTAGTTTAGTTTAGCTTAGCTAAGCTGAGGTAGGCACACGCACTTGAAGACGAAGCGACAACATACAGGTGCACACGATGGATAGTTAGATAAGGCGCGCATCGAACCTTATCGGGCGTTAGCTTCCCCATCGTATAATCACCCCGTGGAGGAGGAAGGAGGCATGAATGGCGGAGAGAAAGGAAGATTGGTAGTTTTTTTTTAATCGCCCGCTCTCTGCGCGCGCGCGCTCATTTTCTCTCTCTCTATCTAAAAAAAAGTGCACACTCGTGTGCGTGTGTGTGTGTATGCAACACAAAGGGGGTTTATATATAAATTTCAAGCGTGTCAGAAAAAAGATGTAGTTTTGGGTGAGGAGGGCAATCCAATTTCTCTACATCCCCTCGCTTTCTTGACGGATACGCGCACACCACGCGTCCGCCCGGCATTACAAGAAAAAGGAAACCCTGAGGGTAAAAGGCTCGTTATCACGCTGGCATATCCCCCTTCCCTCGACGCGGTCTTATTCGTGCCCAGGTTCATCGAAAAAGGGCGCATTCACCCGTTCTTTCTCAATCCCAATCACCGTAGAACAACGCGTTGATCGGGGATTTTAGAAGAAGAGTAAAAGGAAGAAGAAGAAGAAGAAGAAAATGTTGTCGGCTGTGGTTGTGTGGATTCTACTCGGAATCAAGTCTCTGATTGGGTATCCACTTGGCGCGTACTTCACGTGGTGGGCGCTGTGGGCGGAGACGACTGATAAAACGCCGTTTGCACTGAGTTGGATGGGCGCCATATCCTACCTGCAAGTACCGGAATTCAACACGGGCGACGTCTCACCAGAGGCATATTACGACCAGGCGCTACTGCTGCTCGCCGCACAGGGCGACTCGACGATAAATGGTCTTCCCCCATAAAAAAAAAGAAGAGAAAAAAAAAAGAGGGAGGAGCCTTTGGAGGGAGGGACGAGACTCCCCCCTCCGTCTCTCTCCTCTCCCTCCTCACATACACGCGCGAATGTAAACGAGGGATGAAAGAAACCACACGTCATACACACATGCACCGCACACATACACACTGTACAACACACCATCGAGGGAGGGAGGGAGGGAAGGGGGAAGAATAAAGAAAGGAAGAAGTGAACGGAAAGGACTTCATCCCCAAAAAAAAAATAGACACCAACACGCGCGTGTTTTCTTCTCGAAAGAGAGAGAGAGAGAAGAGAGAAGAAGAAGGATCGACAGCGAAGGGGAAAAGATGAGCGGACGGAAACGACCGCAATCACAACAACAACAACAACAACAACAACGGCGACGACGACGCAACGATGGGACGCCGCCTCCCAATCTTCGTCGACGAGGAGGAGAGAATGACGATGATTGGAGTGGTGGTCGCTCGAGTGACCTCTCGAGTGACATTTCGTACGACGAAGGCGAATTGTCGACGCGACTAGTAGCACCATACCACCACCATCGTCGGCGCAACAATGGTGGCCACATCGACGATAACAGCGAGATCGATTCGGCCATTTCATTCGATGAGTCATACGGCGACACGGCTAGCGAGAACGGCGATGACAGCAGGAGCAGCAGCGGATCTTACTCTGACGTGAGCACTGACGATTATCAGCTATCGCCCGCCATTGCCAAGCTCGTACCCTTTGTCAACGCCGCACCTCATCGAGTCGGCAGCGGAGGCGTTCGATTGTGGATCAAGAAACTAAGCGTGCTACAGCCGTCGCCTTATGCCTTGTCGTCATCGCCAACCACTCGTCGTTCCTCTCCTTCCCACCACCACCGCCACCTCCTCCTCCATCACCGCCACCGCAACGCCGACGCCGACGCCAACGCCGACGCCTGGATGACGGCCACGCATGTCGACTTTGTGTTGGCCCCCATCTCCACCGCCCATGCACGGCACCTCGCCGATGAGACGTGGATGGACATGTCTGATGCGTCCAGCATGCGCAAGTCCGTGGCGAACCTGTCTGCCATGCATCTGAGACCCACCGGGTCTCTACACCCGAAGGACCAGGTCTACATGTTCGAATTGAATCCGAACGCCCCTCCCGAGAATCGAACGTACTACGTCGTTCGATGGGACACTCGCTCACACGGGTGGACTGTACCGTATCCGTGGAAAGAGGACAGTAGGCCGAGTGATTACAGAAAATGGACTGGATTGAGTAGAAGGACGCCCGACACCCTCCCCATCGTTCGACAGCATTTGGACAACGACGATCCCGCCTCCAGCGCCATGCTTCGATCTATCGCAGAATATATCGATCATCCAACGCGATCGACATATGACTTGCGCCACATCCACCCGGACTTGCATCACATGTTCTCCCACCGATACCCGACCTTCGACTACGTGCTCGATCCGAGTGATGCCGATTGGACCACGGCCAAGTTCTCGGGGGCGGGTGCATACGGCTCGGTGGCGACTGTCTACTGGCGGAAGTTCGGTAGACACGTGGCTGTGAAGATGACCACCATGGCGAGTCGTGCCATTGGATCGATAGGCGATAGACGACTGGCTCACGAGGATGTGAGCCGCGCTAGTCGCGCATACACTGAAGTGGCATATGGTGTAAAGTACGGCAGCCAAATTGAACAGATGGTCGAGTACCACGGGTGGTTCGTGCGAGGCAACACTCTCGGCGTGGTGATGGAGCGTCTCGATTTTGACTTGTCGGCCGTGGCGAAGGGAAAGAGGAAGTTATCGACGCGTGACATGGCACGCGTCTTGTCGGACACCGCCGAGGGTTTGACAAAACTCCACCGCATGGGATACGTTCATCGAGATATCAAGCCCCACAACTTGATGGTGACGTCGTCGCCATCGAGTGGTCGCAACAAGAGAGGAAAGATCATCGACTGGGCGTTCACGGCGCCCATTGGAGCGAGGTTACCGGGTGCCGGGTCGGAGACGTACATGCCCCCTTCGGTGAGACACTCCATTGTCGAGAGAGTGGGGTATGACTATGTGAATGGCGAGACCGACGTGTATGCGCTGGGGATGACGGTGTTGTACCTAGCTCGGACTGCAATGGGCATTCCATCGGACATTGTCGATTTGGCCGCAGACGCCGTGCGAATGTCAGGCGGTGACCCTGGGGAGGTCATTTCCCGAGATGCTCTAAACAGCAAGCGCAGCGGAAGGAAACGCGCGACTCGCGAGGAACTGGGCGAGTGGCGTCCCACGATTGACTTTTTCAGGGACTTTGCCGAATCCGCCTCGTTTGTGACAAGAGGAGGAGTGGAGGACAATGGGTCGCCAACGAGGCATCATCATCATCATCGCTTGCAAATCCACGATGATGATGATGATGATGATGATGATGCAGTGTTGTTCGACGACGGCGGCGAGGAGGAAGACCAATCTCCGTATTATAACAACAACAACAACGACGACGAGGACGAAGGCGGACCGGCAACGAGATTAAGAGGAAGAAGAGGAAAAGGAACTTCGCCTCCTCCTCCTCCAGCAACCCGGGGGCGGATGGTGCCAATCCGCAAAGCGCTATCGCCGCCACCGTCTCGCAAACCCAACCCCAAACCTAAACCCAGAAAGACCGCGGCCATAGAGGATACCGTGGCGAGTCGGCGCCCATTGAGACAGGCGCGCGCCAGACTGGTCCATCGGTAAAAAAAACGCGAAATAAGAAGAAGAGGAAGACCCGCAACCACACAAAACACGAGAGAGATAACATTGTCCCGATATATATAGACGAGGTGTCCTTTTTTTGAGAGAGAGAGAGAGAGAGAGAGAAAGAAAGCGCGCGCATTCTTACTGGGGATATTTCGGGGTCTAAGAGAAACCGGGAGATTGCCACCGAAAACAGGACGGATTTGAGAGGACCCTCTCTCTCTCTCTCTCTTTTTTTCATTGGCAGGGCGAGGGCAGCAGTCCAGCACTTACATGTTTCATGTACACATCCGGGTGTATAGCAGATATATATCCTTGTAGCCCACGCAGAGACGAATTGCGAACACGTGACTGCAACGTAAGCTTAAGCTGGGCGTGGGAGGGACCGTAACCTCAGTCTCACTCCTTCGCTCTCCACACACGCGCACACACACACGCACGCACAACACCGCGCATATATATACCTCTTCCCTATCGTATCGCATCGTACGCACACGCTTTGATTCAATGGACTGGGCACCGCCAGCACGATCACTCTCCTCCTCGCCGGGTTTCGACGGAAGGGCGTTTATCGATGCCGATGGCGAGAATGGTGGAGCACCGCTCTTAAACGCCAGTAAGAGACGAAAAAGGCCTCGCTCTACCTCTGCTGCTGCTACGCCAACACGCGGTAACACGGAAGCGACGCTGTCTTCGCGGACATCATCGTCCTCCGGCTCGGCACATGCCAGCGGCGTCGTCGTCGTCGTCGTCGACAACGAAGACGGCAATGACGACGACGACACATTGACGTTCGCGTCAAGCCATGATGACCGCCAGTTCGGCAGTGGCAGTGGTGGAGGGGGAGGGGGCAGTGGTGCCATAAAACGCCGCCTCCTCGAGTTTCGCACCATGCCAATCGAAACCGAACAGATACCCAAAAAGTGGCTCGTCCACGAGTGGCGCTCACACATGCGATACGTGTCTCTGGCCGATGTGGTGGAAAGTCAAAGCGCGCTGTCGTTGGAGTACTTTTTAACACAGAGCATCTCCTACTACCACCCGCTTAGCTGGTGGCGATGGCCCACTGGTTTGGAAATGCGCATTGGGGCCATGGCGGCATCATTGGCGAGCGAACGAGGAGAAGAAGCAGCGGCGCCGGCGCCAGTACCCCGCCGAGAACGCTCACTTGTACACGCCGCCGTTCACCGATACGCCAAGACGTCACGCCATCAGGAAAAGTTGGTGGGCGGTGTGTTTGAAATGAGCGCCAACGTGGCGGATGAACTCAATCGTCACAATGGCTTGCCTGTTCACTTATCGGGTCTCGTGGACTGGGCATTTGACGACTATACTTGGTTCAAAATCGTATGTGAGCGCAAAGATACGCGCAGTGTGTTTGCACTTTTTGCGAGAGACTTGATTCGATTGGCGGCGGTAGTGCCGCCGACGTCGGCATTGACATCAACATCATCAACATCCACCGCCGCACACACATCATCGTCGTCTGGCGCCAAAGTTGGAGTGCCAGGGGTCGCGGATGACCCACTCCGCGACACGTACGCCATTCTGACGGGGTTGTTTATCAAATTTCATCTTATTCCACCCGCATACATATCAACAAGTGCAACTGATCTCAACATGTGGAAGTCCCTCTTTTTCCCCGAATCGGCTTCTCCGTCATCGTCATCATCGTCGTCATCGACATCCGACCCATGGCATGCAGTGCGATTTGCCTTTCGACGAGAGTCGGTGGTATGCCTCTTGCTGTTGCAATGCTGGAGAGGGTGCGTATTGTCCTTCATGGAGCGTAATATGGTTCTACAGTCGACGTCGCCGTTGCACTCGCCGCCGCTGCTGTCCGGTAGTGATCCGTTCGAGGGCGCCTTTCGATCGGCGCTCAAAATTGTCAAGCACACCGATGATGTACGGGAGGCGACGAGTGCGCCAGCGATTCTTCGGTGGTATGGCGAGTGTTGCATTGCCCTCGTACGCCACATTGCCCAGCTCTCCAACCTCACTGTCATCCCCAGCGAGATTGAATCGATTGTAAGCGCGGGCGGTAGCGCAACTACTATAACCCCTTCGACGTCGTCGTCATCCGTACCGCTGAGTACAGTATACCAAATGGTGGCAGCAACCTCGCGGAAGACTCTTGATGTGATCGAGCGACTTGTACCCATATAAACATAGCCCTCTCTCTTCCCCCTCCCCCCATTCGATTCCACTCGAGTAGCTCTCCCCTCCATTTTTTCTCCTCCTCCTCCTCCTCCCTCAACGCCGATATTCATTTCATTTCCATTGCTTCCTTGCATTATATACATTTATTATCAAACAAGAGAACGGACAGGATGGGATGACGATGATGATGATGATGATG
>JBAZUA010000024.1:0-9579 GCA_041661645.1 Minisyncoccota bacterium
AATATATATATATATATATATAATATCAAGCAAGGCGCGCGCGCGGGGCGATGGCAATGATTGAAATAGCCACACGCGCGCGTTCACGTTTGGTCATTTTCAAGGGTGGAGGGTACTTGTTTCTTTATATCGCGCACACAAGTGGTCGCCGGGGGGGGGGGGGTTCCCTCTTACATGACAAACAATGCATGGGCAGCGCTCAGATCTCGCATCTTCACTGTGACGCGCTTCGGGCGACCGTCCTTGGTCGTGCCCGAGGCGTATACAACGCGAACTGCGGCGGCAATGTGCATGGCGAGGAAGGACTCGGCGGCCACCTGAATCAACCCGACGCCGTTTCGGCTGATCTGTCTCGGACCGTTGTGGGCGCCGTGATCCAACGCCTCACGGACCATCTTACGCAAACGCGCCATTTTCAAGGCAGGTTTGCGCTGGTATCGCGTGCGACTGATATCGCTGAGTGCTGATTTGGATTTTCTCTCCTTGCGGTGTGCGGGGGCAACCATTTTTTCTCCTTCTGGGATGGGTGTTGTGTGTGTGTGGCGAGGAGGAGGGGAAGGCCTGGCTGGTTGACTACTTTTTTTTTCAATCGTCACCGTCCGGAAGACGCGACGAGAAAAAAATAAGTCGAATTGAATTGGCTGACCGGGAGATCATTTCTTTATATTGTCGCGGAGGAAAGAGAGAGAGAGAGAAGAGGGCATGAATGAATTTCAGCTGCCCTCTCCTTTCCTCTCATCTTTCCCGTTTAAGGTGAAGGGGGGGTTTCTACGTCAACCAATTTGGGTATGTGTGTCTGTCGTGTGACGCGATATCATATGTTGAATCCACTTGGCGCGGGGGCTGGATGCTTCCTTGTGCGGTTGCGCACTGGAGATGGGTCGTCACGGCGGGCCGATGTTGTTCTCCGGTGGGGTCGCTCTTCCCTTGGACGATAATCCTCTTCATCATCGTACGCCTCACTTGCCGTACTCACTTCACTATCCGAATACGCCGAGGGCGGTGGATGACGGGGGGGAGGAGGAGGAGGAGGAGGAATGTATCGCCTCTTAGATGAGGATCGACGCGAATCTACTCCTCCACCCGGCGCGTAAGCGTTGTTGTTGTTGCTGTTGTCGTCGTCGCGATGGTGGCGAGCAGACGGATGTTGTTGAAGTTGATTGGCATTTGCTGCTGCTGCTGCTGCGCCGCCAGCGCCACTCTTTCGATGTGACGGCGACGAGTGCTTCATACTACCACCGTCGATGGGGGCTTTGTTGACGCCGGCAGGCAGTGAGGAGTGCATCGCGTGGGGAGATGTTGAAGAGGGTACTGCTACACCGGCTCGCGATGTTGTATCACCGTCCACCGCTCTATCGTATTGGATTGGTAGATGTTGTTGTTCACTCGCCAAAGCAGCTGCCCTTCTCATGCTGAGTGTTCGCTCTGATTGGGCGCGGCGTTCGTGTGGTGTCAAGTTTCGCTGTTGATGCGAAGGCGCAGACGACGCAGTTGTCATCGTTTCCCATCCTATTTGATTGCGATCGGTTTGGCGGGGTCGGCGACTCGACTGATGGCGCGACAGTGGTGCAGGTTGCTGCTCTGGCTCGTTCAATTCGTCGTACCCTATATCCCCATCGTCATAGGCACTCACTGGTCCTCTTCCTCCTCCTTCTCCTCCTCCTCCTCCTCCTCCTCCATATCCATAGCCGACACTTCTTACAAGCCGCCGCTCTCCTTCGTATTCGCGCTCGTCGTCCGTTTCATCCGTTTCAAATTCGCCGTCACGCTCATCATACTCTTCATCGTCCTCTCTGTCGTATTGTTGTTGTCGACGAGAAGAAGGAGGAGGAGGAGGAGGAGGGGCATGCGCCTTTCTGGATGTTTGAAGAGCTGCTGCTTGCTGAGTAAGGCGGCGCCGGTGTTGTACGGACGCCCCCAGGGCGAGTACGGTTGCATTGCCGTTGCTGGAAGAAGGAGGAGGAGGAGGAGGAGGAGGAGGAGTGGGCGTCGCTGTCGTTGTTGCTGGCTGTTGATGTTGATGTTGATGTTGATGTTGATGCGGGTGAGAGGGCGGGATGGAAGTAACCACGTTCAGCGTGCGACGGCTCTCATCGACGAATCGTCCTACCGAGGAAGCCAATACCTCGATCCTATACTCGATCACCGACTGCAACTTGCTCATTTCATCCCTAATCATGTCAATCTTTGCCTCCGTCATCTTGAGCGTCTGGTTGACGGAATTCATCCAGATACCGATCTTGGAGGCGTCGACAGCAGCGTGATCGCATGCGGGGGCGGCAGTGGCTGGAGTCGGCGCCGTCGAACTCGGGCCATTCAGCAAAGGCAACATCGGCGGCCGGTGTTGCCTGGCGCTCAATGTCGCGGCTGGTGTCGTCGTTACTGCTGTCGGTGGCGCCCCCGCATTCATATCGTCGTCGGCCATGGGTCTTCTTCTTTTTTCCTCCTTCAGGAATGATGTGACGGGAGTGGGGCTATCTTCTTTTTTTTACACGCACACACACACACCACACGCACGCGCGCGAACTTTTGTCCTTTTCAATGTGCAAGCGACGAAGGCACCGATGCGTTTCGACTGCGCAACCAGGGGTCTGTCTGATGCCCCCCCCCCTGGTATTATTGTCAAGGGCATGAAAACTCCCAAAACTCGCACATACTTTTTTTTTATTACACGCTTCCCATATACACACCCATAAGGCGCGTGTATGAAACCCCAGAGGGAGGGAGAGAGAGGGGCAGGGGGAAAGGGTAAGAAAATAGTAGCGTTCTTTCTGATCGAATCCCAGCCCCATTGCCTTCTCTAACAGACACGAAAAGAGGCGGGATACCAAAAATGGCATACGCAGGTCGATGCCAACCCACTACAATCGGCAGCGCCGCCGAAAACCGCTACATTCAAATGGGCGACTTGATTCGACAGGAGCTAACTCCAGCCAATCAAGCGATTCTCGACGAGGCGCGAATCGCTGTCATGGCCTCCTTCGTTCCTCGGCCTAATCAATCCATCGCGATAATGAACACACTACGCATCAATTGGCTCACCGATTGCATCATTTCGTTCGTCTTCGGCCTGGTCTACACCGGCGTGAAGGTGATGCAAGAGCCAAGCGACGACAGCGCCTTCACCGCCTTCATCTACTCGCTCATTGCATAAGCATACGAAAAAAAGAAAAAGAAAAAGAAAGGCAACAGGTGGCGCGGCGAACTCACCTCCCTCCCTTCCTCCCTCCTCACAACAACCACGCTTCCTTCCTTCCCCCTCCCCTCCCCGCCCCTCCCTGACGAATAGAAAACACACAATACATCACATATGTATCGACTGCAGCATTAGGGAGAAGGCGCATTTCTCTCCTCGCGTTGTTGTGAGGAGGGGGGGGATGCTATGTGTGTGTGCGCACAACGCGTGTGTCTGTTTTTGTTTTTGTTTTTTTAGTAGCGGGATCGCATACGGGCGTGCTCTTTATATCGCGCAACGCGCTCGTTTGCATCGCCCTTGCAACACGCGATCAGCCCAAACGGAATGCCAAGGAGGAAGGCGAAGATGAGGACACCGGCTATGAATAGCCAAAACCCATGTACGGGATTGGCGCCCTCATCAGAGACTACCGTCGTCGTCGTTGTCGACCCCCCGTTTCCGCCATAGTTGTTGTAGTTGTTGGCGGTGGAGTACGACATTGCAGCACCGGGTTGGTAGTATTGTCGCTGGGCAGGTGCGGGATACAGGTATTGGGCATCCGCCCCTCCAATGGCTGTTGCCAGGACGACGATGATCGCAACGGGGACGAGCATTGTCGCGAGGAGGCAAATACAACTGGCCACTGCGTGAAAACAAGGAGAAAGCATGCGCCGTATCATCGTCATTTTTTTTGTCGACTCCGCGTGCGTATAGGTATAGGTGGGGTACACGTGTGTGCGAGCAGGTCGCAACACCATATTCGCTCTCCGGCGAAAGGAGTGATGATTTGGGGTGGTGGTAGTGGTAGCTAGGGCTAGGCTATCCCTTTGACGTGTGCAGCCCATTTGGATCCACGTGAGGACTAGCAACTGACTACTCCTTTTTTAATAGAACACCCCAAATGAACTGTTTATTTGAGGGGAAACGAGAGGAGAGAAACTTTCTTCTTCTTCTTCTTCTTCGTCTTCCTTCACAATCACCACCCCTTGCCCCCCCGCAAAGTACGAGTACGACGTGTGATACACATATCCGATAACCTCTCTAACGCACACGCCCCTATGCGCAGCGCGACGGTTGGGGCAAACGGGCGACGGTAAGTGGGGGTACTTTACTCGTAACAGATGCCGCCCATCCGCCCTCCCTCTCGCTCACCCGAGAACCGTTAAAGAGAGGAAGAAGAACGGCGGGACAGAGAAGGCTTCCCCAGCTTGTAAATACATCACGCCCCCCTGTATTGATTGAGGGGGGCGTATGCGAAAAAAAGAGAGAGGAAAAACAACACTGAAAGGTGTGCGCGCGCGCGCGCACATACACACGGGAGAGAGGAGAGTGATGAAATGGAGGGGGGTTTGTTTTAGTGGTTGCTCTTTGACGAATAGGACGAATAGGACGAGGACGAGGATGAGGACGAAGGCGTGCCTGCCTCGTATCTCAAACCAGGGCGGTCGCCATTGTCCGAGTAGCCGGAACCAGAGCCGTTGTGATGGCGAGAACCAGAGCCGCCGCGGTGGCGATGGTTCTCGTTGCCGTCTGAGCAGCAGCTAGATCCGCCATCGCAGCCACAGCAGCTAGATCCGCCATCGCAGCCGCAGCACGATGAGGATTCATCACCGTGACCGTGACGACCCTTCTTCTTGCCGCGGGCGAAAGACAATGCAATGAGGAGGACGAAGCTGAGCAATACAAGGAAAGTGTAGACAACCATGATCTGGTAGGGCGCGCAGAACCACGCGAGGACGTTGATGACGGCAGCGCCGGCCCACAGGCCCCATGCGGCGCCAATCTTACCGCAGTCGAGGAAATGGCCCATGAAGAGCAGGCATACCACACCGCCGACGGTGAGGAAAGCGGAGACGACGCCGGCTCCGATGGGTAGTGCGTAGTCCATCCTCTTCTTCTTCTTCTTTTTTTTTCGTGTGCTGGGTGGGGAGGGAGGTTTCCTGTCTTTCGAATTATATGCTTCCGTGTGCTTCTCTCTCTCTTTTTTTTTCGATTGGATCGAGGGTTGTCGGTCCGGGCGAAGGTGAAGAAGAAAAAGCGAGGGAGGGGTGGGAAGGGGGAGGGATGGTGGTCGAAGATGACGAGACTATATCATGTCTCTCATTTATCAATACAACACCTGAACGGCGGACAAACCCATCATCGCGGGATGAGGGTCATCTCCTCTTCCCCCATCCCCCCCCCCCCCCCCCCCCCCTCTTTTTTTTTTGCGGGAGGGGAGGAGTTTGGTGGTTTGAGGTTGGGCGTCTCGTCCCGAGCGAGGCATATCAGCGGGGTGTATAAAAAAAAGAAAGACGGAAGGAAGGAAAAAGAGGCCAGGGAGCCTTTCGCGGTGCCCGCTCTTCTTCTCAAATATCTGAGCAAAAAAAAAAAGAAGAAGAAGAAGAAAAAACCCCACATTCTGTGTGTGCACCCCCTACATTCCCAACGCACGCGCGTCCTCTCTATCTCTCTCTGCCCATTCGATCTGCTTCCTCTTTCTCTGCCAATAGAGACGACCCGGGGAAGCATTAGGAGGAGGAGGAGGAGTGGACGGCAATCAATCAATATATATAACTAACCAGTCCAAGTCTGACTCGTCATTCGAGGAGACTACGACACTCGCCCCACACCCACACACACATAACCCCACGCGCACAACACTGTATACACTCTCCACTGGGAGGCGCATGCGCGTAGCATAACACTACTCGCGTTACCATTTTTATGCCCACTCGCCGGACGTAACACACGGAAGACAGGCGAGAGAAGAGAGGCGACGACGCACGAATCAAATAACGAGGAGACCGCGTATAAATTCTCATTTGGTAACATACATCATTTATTATAAATGGAAGGCGATGACGGCGAGTACAACGCGCTGTTTCACAACGTCGACTTCATCAAACAAGCACGATCGATCCAGTGCCCGCGGACTGAATTCAACGAGCAGGCCTACAACATTATCAACCTCAACGAATACGACTTGTCTGCGATTGCTCCCGAGTGGCTCATCTTCTACGCCCACGCCAAGCTTTCATCTCGCGTCGATCTGACGCGAGAGCCTCGCCTCGGTCCATGCATCATACCGAAGGAGCTCGATCGAGGTAACATTCCAACGGCACCACTTAAGCGCCTCAAAAAACCACTCTTACCCACGCCAACCGAGGACGCGTGGCTGGAAAGCGCACGCGCTGCTGCAGCAGCCACCGCCCTTCGAAAATCGAAGAAATCCAAACATGGCCATCGCCACAGCAGGAAAGATGGCGATGGTGACAAGCATAGGCATAGACATCATCGAAGGGGGGGATCGTCGTCTTCGATCGACTCTACTGCTTCTACGAGCTACTACGACGATGGCCGTGGCCATCGTCGTAGTAGTCAGAGAGACCACGCCAAAGAGCGAAAGCATCCGACGTCAGATGCCGCGGCACTCGTCGCACATGCTCGCCACGTTCGCGATGCTTCGAAGCATCGCGATGCGCCTAGGGAGCGTGATCGGTATCCCGATGCGAGAATGACTGTTACTGCCGCTGCCGACGACATCGATGACACCAGTAGTGCAAGGAAGAGGAGGAGGAAGAGAAGCAGAGATGACAAGGCCGACGACATTACAAAAAAACAACATCGATACGGTGTACTGCCCGGTAGTGGTAGTGGTAAAAAGTCGACCTCTCCTTCTTCCTCTTCTCGCCATCGACGTCGCTCGTCAACGAGCGACGGTAGTGATAGCGGTAGTGGCACCTACAGTGGCAGTGGCAGTGGCAGTGGCAGTGGCAGTGATATCGATGAGGCGGCTGATGGGAACAACAACAACGACGAGAGTGATTCATCGGCAACCATCGAAGTGAATCTCGAGGAGATTCGCAAAAACAAGCAGCACGCCGATGAGGTGGAACGGATCGCGAAGCAAGTCGCGGCCAAGGACTATCAGGATCAATTGAGGACGCTCGTATGCGAGGGCTTCACCCCTCACATTGTTCTCACTCCGCGCGAGATTGAATCCTACACCACTCACGGCATTCGAACGGCCATCACCAAGAACAACGAGGAGATGCTAAAGGTCAAGAACATAAGCTCGAAGAAAAAGACGATGCGCTTCGTTTGCGACTTGTTGTACAAGGGCAATCGTTTCATTGGCAGTCCCATAAAATTCGCGCCCGTCCCTGCGAGCCGCATCGTGGACGAGAAGGCGGACGAGGATGCCTTCAAAGATACCATGGCCGAATTCGAGTCGTATGCTACACATGAACTGAGGCGATTGTACGATAGGCAAGTTGCGGTGCGTGGTTCGCCGTTGCACGTCGAGTCGCATCCTTTGATCGCGATCGGTTCACACGCCCTCAGATCGTTTGGCTCTCAGATCGTCTCCAACACACTCGGCGTTGACGTGAGCTCGGGAATGATGGGCGGCATCGCCTTCTTCGGTCGCAACGGATTCACCGAAGACGAGGCGAATCGCTACATTGCCGATCGACAGCAAGAGCGAGAAGCGGAGCTGCAACAGCTCCGCGACCACAAGCATCAAAAACAAAAGCAAAAACATAAGACAGCGACGTCGTCGCGCGCAACGGCGGCTGCTGCTGCGACGACAACAACAACAACATCGACTCCGCCGCCCCCCTCACCCCAAAAACAAGCACCACGTCCCTCCTCGTCATATCCATCTCAGCAGCAGCAGCAGCAGCAGCAGCAACAGCAATATCAACAGCACCAACGAGGGCAACAGCAACCGCCGTTACAGCAGTACGTAAACGCAGACGACAATGCAACGGATCCACCGCTAGGATTTGTAGAGTGTGATCCTCTTCAGCCCCCTCCCCGCCCCCTCCCTCCCGCTCCAACGGCGGCGGCAGCAGCTGCGACGGTCCACCCAGCGCCAGCGCCCTCGCCACCCCGCCAGCAGCCCACATCTACTACCGCGACGACGACAGCAGCAGCTGGAGGAGGAGGAGGAGGAGGAGGTGAACCCCGCACCGTGTCCGAGTCCTTGGCGCGCATTTTTAGGGGCATGAATAAGAAACGTGCCATGGACTCTGCGGCCGCGATGAATCGACAATAAACCAAACGTGCAGGCGTAATTCTTCATCTTATTCCTTTCGCGCGCGCGAGATGTGTGGGGTCACACTTTTCAGTGTGTGAAGAGCGAGTGTACTTTAATCGTCTTTATATATTTTTTTGGAAGAGGAACGCGGGGAAGGGGGGTCATCGTTTCTAGGAGGACGATGAACGGCGGAGCATGGTTCGAATCTCGACCAACTCGAGCTTGTGTGCATCACTCAGGTTACACACCATGCACACCGTATCGATTTGCTTGCAAACAATCTCGACGTGATGGGGTGTGTTGGGAATGTGACCACCCTGGAGTGCGGCAATGCTCCTTTGGCATGCGTCGAAGACGAGAACACTCTCCATGGCATGCCACTTGCCCATTCGCTTCAACACGGACATGATCGTGTACACGGGAGCGACTAGGACGTGGATAAGATGCATAACGGCACACTTCACTTGAATCAGCCATACACGAGTGTAGATCATCGCACACATGAACATGCGTTTCATGTGCGCCATGGCACCGCTGCTATGGAGGACGGGGGCGGTGGTGGCGGCAGCGGCGGCGGAACCGCCATGAAAGGCGACAGTGCTGGTAGTCATAGGTGCCGTGGCGTGCTGCTTGTGCTTCATGGCCGATTTGAGCGCTGCGAAACTCACGTGAGTTTTGGACCCAGTCACGGGGGGCGCTGGCGCCGCCGTGAAACTCACGTGCTTCTTGGACGACCCGTTGGTAGTGACGTCGCCCATTGCAGCAGCGGCGACTGCTGCAGCTGCTGCTGACGACGGCGGGGTAACATGCGAACCGACACCCTTGCCCTTTCCTTTGCCATAAAAGGCCCATGCGACGGCCTTGTACAGAACGAGTGCACCAATCACGAGCATGAGGGCGGTAGCGCTCATGAGTAGTACCATGCCGCCATTGTTCTCTCCCACGAATGCCTTGATGGCAGCAAATATGGCAGCGGCCTGCTGCGAAACGAAGGGAATGGTCTCCATTGAACTCTCCACGAAACTATCGTACCACGATGGCTGGGAGGGCGGCAATACATCGGTGATTGCCTCGCCCATCATCATTGTCCTCATCGAACCAAAATTGCCAATCATATCAAAACGGTCTGCCATCTCTTGGTTGCGCGTTTCTCTCTTTCTCTCTCTTTTTTTTTCCTCTTTTGAAATGGACGTGAGCTGAAGAGTTCGCCTGTCTCCCTTTGAACACACGCCGAAGAATAGAGAAGGAGAGGACTAATTTATTTTTTTTTGTTATCCCCCCTTCTCCAAAATGGCGATCGAGCGGGTGGAATGAATTGATTCTCGCTGTGAATGTGCGCGGCGAAGAGCGACGTTTTTGTTCTGGGGGGGGGGGGGAGTTT
>JBAZUA010000025.1:0-9449 GCA_041661645.1 Minisyncoccota bacterium
GGGGGGGGGGGGGAGGGGGGTCTTTTTATTTATCACAACTGCCGGATTATGTAGTTGATTTTGGTTTGGTAGGCGTCCTTCGACGCGTGTTTGAGGGCAATGTCGTGGTCACGACGATATCGAGAGCGATGTGAGAAGATGCCCAAGCGAGCGTCAGCCGTTGCCTTGGACTCGACCCAGTCGATGCCAGAATACGCCACCAGGCTCTCATACGCCGACGGATTGATAAATGCCGACCAACCCATGGGTTGGTGTCGAGATTGAGATGAAGGGGAGGAGGTCGACGACGACGACGACGACGTTGAGAAGAACGACGAGTCTACACTCGTGCCTTGTGCCAATAGACCTCGATAGTGATCCACCAAGGGCGAAACCTGTCTCAGCGTCTCATTCAGCTGCACCGCTTCCGCCTCGCTCAACTCATACTCGGCACTGTATTCGTCTGGACATTGTACACCCACCAGAAAAGTGGGAGAGAAGAAGCGACACCCGCCACACCACAGTCGAACACCCCATATGTAATCCAACCGCTGAGCGACAGCGCGGTCGACACGAGGCGTACATCCTCCTCTTCCTCCTCCTCCTCCAATACTACTACCGCCGCTGTTAGGGTTGTTGTTGGGCGGAGTTCGCATGGAGGGCGATGTGAAGCGGGGGTCGTAGGGGACAGTCGAGAACGCTTCGGTTCTCCCGAACGCGAATTGAGAGGAAAACCACGTGGTTGGGACGATTGGCGCCCTTCGTCCCTGCTGCTGCTGTTGTTGTTGTTGTTGTTGTTGGTGTGAAGGATCGGATGGTGCAGCACTTGGTGGGATTGTTGTTGTCGCCATTGTATAGAAGGATGATTCGCAGCGTGCAGGTCCTCCCTCCTTGTCGTCGTCGTCGTCGTCGTCATGGTAGTAATGACAGTTGCGATTGATATCGATGTCCTCCTCCTCTTCGCCCATCTCATCCGGGTCAATCACGTACGCCTTGCCCACGGGCACGCCAAGCACAGGACACCATCCACCCAGTCGCTCCCACGTGCCCGTGCACGAGGTCATTGGATATTTCAATAAGGTATCCAGGTCAACTGGCGCTGGACGCGATTCGATCATGTTAACGGGTACGAATGCGCTGCCACCCGTGGAAGTATCAACGCCGACGTTGTAATGTCGGCGTTGAGGGTCGAGATTATTGTGCAAAGCATCTCTCTCCTTCTGTTGTACGTGCGCCTCGCACGAGACTCGCCACCGAATCTCGGCCATTGAATTGGACCAGTCGACGGCGGAGCGTGCGCGCGGTGGTGTACATGTGATGATCACGTGGTAGCCGTTGGGTGAACCGAGAAAGGACAAGTCGTCGTCTGCACTACTATCGCCGCCATCATCGCCGCTGCCACCCTCCGCTCCTCCTCCCGCTCCTCCTCCTCCTCCCCCTCTGGCTCCACTGGCGTCAGGGCGCGACATCGCCTCTTGTGCATCGCACGCCGATACACACATCACGTCCCATCGGCGAGTCAATCTTACGTGCTCGTCGAGCCAGAGCAGATACCTCGGTGGTGGTCGCGTATTGCGACGGGCGTTGGATGATAGAATGTGCTTGAGCGCCTCGTATCGCATCGCGCTGCGACCGGACCACGCCGAATCTGCATTGGTGTCGCTCGAGACACACATGCACTCGATATTGCCAGCAAACGAGAGAGTATTTCTTTGGGCGACCATGGCGCGGTAGTGAGATCTCACCAAGCACGGAATGTTGGCGCCCTTCACGTCGCACCTCGCCTCCCTCTTGGCCGTTGGATTGGTTCGATGTACAACGAGACATTGGATGCGATTGGGTAGTTCGGCGTGGTCAAAGATGCACGACAGCGCCTCGCGTGCCCGATAGGCCGCTGTGGACGTTGGGGTCGATTCTTCCCACGACTCGGTCGTCGAGTCGACGAACATGACCACTTGAATCTCATCATCTCCGCCGCTCATCACCTGGCGTTGGTCATGCAGGCCTATACCAACAGTTGACGTAGCAGCAGGTGTTGAATTTGTAACACCGGCGCTCGTGTTGGACTCTGCCAAATTAGCCATTTCCAACTTTCGCCGATAGACGTCCATGTCAATGTCCAGCTTTTTCTTCACGGCACTCGCCATGAGGCGTGAAGCAATCAGAGCGCCGCCCGTGATGGCTGTGGCGGCGGCGATGACCACGGGCGTGCTAACCTCGAATGTACCCACGCGTCCAGTTTTGAAGAACTGCGATACTTGGTCGAGAGGCGACGCTTGATGTCGCATATAATGGCCGCCGTCATCGGCGCGTTGTTGTTGCTGCTGCTGCTTATGCCTGTGAGACGACATTGATTCGGGGGTTGGGTCGATACGGTCTCCACTTGGGAAAACCAGGCTCACCGCTGGTGTAACAGGGGCCAGCGGAGGGCGAGAGAAAAACGACGGGCGACTACACCTTTTCCAAATCCCCCCCGACTCATCTTTTTTTTCCTTTTCCGTTCCCTTCCCTCTTCTTTTACCTTCCTTCTTCCTCCTCCGTTCGGATACACACATATGCGAGTACGGGCGGCGAGGTGCGTGCGTGGTGGCTCATCTGGAAAAAAAAAGACAACCAAAACCATACAAATGGGGAAGGAGGGAAAGAAGAAAGGACCCCCGATTTGGAAGGAACGAAAACGAAAACGAAAAACGACAGGCGCGCGCGGCTGAAAAAAAAACCACACCGAGTGAGCGGCGGCGGCGACGCAACATGCACGACAGAATGATGGCCCGTCCATAAAAAGAGAACGGAAAGTTTTCTTTTCTTTTTTCCGCACAAGCGTACGCACGTATGCGCGCCAAACCCCAGCGAATACACACGCAACACCGTTCCTATCCTCCGGGGGTACTGGATTGATTGGGTCAAGGGACGCACGTGGGTTTGCACGCATTTAAATACTACGATTGGGGTTGTTTAAGGGGGGTGGGGGGGGGGGTTCGATCTGGAAGGAAGGGGACGAGCGCCCCCTATTTGAATGACGACGATTTGTTTAGTACTTCACAGAGTCATGGCGTGTTCGGGACGTGATATTATTGATTTGGATGGTCGGGTTGTAGGCACTGATGTTGATATTTCGGTGAGTAAGAAACGTGCGCGCGATGACGCCAACGATGAGAAGGACGAGATGAGCGGTCCCTTCCCGACGCCGACGATCGGAATTGACAAGCAATTCCGCGCAATCGGCGCGTTGGACTTGATGCCAAAGATCGTCATCGATGCATTGTCTGATTGGGTTGAAGAAGAAACGACTGCTTTCAGTTTCTGGGGCGCCATTGTTGTAAAATTCAAATTCCCTCAAGATTTGGTTAGATGCGACAAGGTCCTCCCAAAGAACGTTGTGATTGTGGACAACTTGAACGATACAACGTGCGTGGCCGTCATCACCGATTTAGCGGCTAATGGCGCCCAGTTGCCAATTGCCATTAGCCACGGTCCAGCACCGTCCGTGAGTTCAGCAGCCGAATCCATGCCGAGTTATCACAATTTGCCGTGGTACCACCTTTGTGCGCGCGGCCCAGCGAGGACAATTTTGGCAAAAACAATTCAAGAATTGAGAGATCACGACTCGATTCAAGAGGCGCACATTTGCGCCGCGGTGACCAATCCGCACGACGTCCTCTACGTTGCGTTGTTGCCCGCCGGCCAAGACTGATTGACTTGGCATGCGTGCCTTGCACACGCGCGCGAACGAGAGAGGAATGAATCCTTCTACTCTCCCGCGCGGTTGCAACAAGAGGATGGTAAATGCCCCGTGGCCAAAATAAAGGGACAGAAATCCCCCTCCCCTCCTCCGTAATTCTATCCAACTGACTCTTCATTCTCTTCCTTAATTGACATGTAGTAGATGGAAGGGAGAGGTGAGGGGAAAGGGAAGCATACAAAACCGATAAAACCAGCTCGACCGAGATTAATACTCGGCGTGAAAGGCGTTCGTCGTGTAGGGAGATGGATTATCTCCCCTTCTCTTCTCCCTCTCCTCCATCCTCCCTCCTCCCTCCTCCCTCCTCCCTCCTCCCTCCTCTCGTTTAACTAAATATGCCAAACTCAAGGCGAGTCAAGGAGGAGGTCTCCTCCCCTCCTTCGCCATCAACACTCTCAACTCAACTCAATCGCTGTGTGATCTCGAGTTCAACATTCAGTTCCGTTTGCGCCTCGCTTCCATCCACACGTTAACAACTTTCTTTCCTCGCCCTCTGTGCTGCGTGTGTCCACCTTCCTTCCATTGCACACAATCAATCGATGGATACCATAATCAATGACGATAATGATGGTGATGATGAAGTGCTGGCTTCCCTTTGGGAAGTGTGGAAGACGCCGTTGCAGGAGAGTCGCGGCTGGACGAGTGTCGGTCAATGGGCCGCTGACGCGTCGGTGGTTCGCGACCCCTCATCCTCTCACCACCGCCGCATCGCCAGCCTCGATTTAATCGACTGTCAGCTGGGAGGCCCCCTTCCTCCCCAACTAGGACGTCTCGTGTCTCTACGAATGTTGTATCTCAGAGACACCCAATTGACAAGCCTACCGCCTGAGATCGGATGTCTCTCTTCTCTCGTACGGTTGCATCTTAACGACAACCAATTGACGAGCCTTCCGCCTGAGTTGGGTAAGCTCTCTTCCCTCGAGCTGTTGTATCTCGACGACAACCAATTGACAAGCCTCCCTCCCGAAATGGGGTGTCTCACTTCTCTTCGACTATTGACGCTCAGTCGCAATCAATTGACGAGCCTCCCTTCCGATATGGGCCAGCTCTCCTCTCTCGATCACTTGGACCTCAGCCACAATCAATTGACGAGCCTCCCTCCCGAAATGGGCCGTCTCTCTTCTCTCCGGCTATTGACGCTCAGCTGCAATCAGATGACGAGCCTGCCGCCTGAGATCGACCATTTCTCCTCTCTCCGATCGTTGAATCTCGACGGTAATCAACTGACGAGCCTCCCTCTTGAGATTGGCCATCTCTCTTCTCTTCTTGCGTTAAATCTCGGCAACAACCAACTGACGAGCCTCCCTCCTGAGATGGGATGTCTCTCTTCCCTCGGCCAGCTATATCTCGGCCACAATCAATTGACGAGCCTCCCTTCCGAAATGGGACAGCTCTCTTCTCTCTGGGCTTTGGATCTCAATCACAACGCGTTGACGACGAGCCTTCCGCCTGAGATGGGTCGCCTCTCTTCTCTCCAGTACTTGAATGTCAATGATAACCAATTAACGAGCCTCCCTTCCGAAGTGGCGCAGCTCTCCTCTCTCCGGGAATTGTATCTCCACAACAATCGATTGACAAGTATCCCTCTTGAGATGCGACATCTCCCCTTACTCAAGTCGGTGGATCTCAGCGCCAACCAATTGGTGAGCCTTCCTTCCTCCTTCTTCCCTGGCACGACGAAGGAAACATCCTTTCCAGCCCTCAATTACATGTCACTCGTTGACAATTGCCTGATTACCAAGCTTCCTCCTCCTTCTTCCTTTATCGTCAAGGTCGGCGCACAGCGGCTACCCGTGACGCTAGATGGATATTGCTCATCTGATATCGACGTTGATGATACCGCTGACGGCGCTGAGAGTGAGTTGTCTTCTTCGGCGACGGCGATTGATTTTATCCTTCATTTCTACAACGACGACAGAGGCGCGAAAGAGGAGAACGTGCAACCATCGTCCGTTCACATCACCGACAGGCACCGTCTGGCGAGGCGATGGCCCTACTTCCGACGCCTCCTCGACGCCGACCTCTCTGAAGCTCAATCCGGACACGCCGATCTCTCTTCCTACTTTTCCCTCCGCCTCGGCCAGTGCCTCATTGATTACTTTGAGGGAAAGCCCGTTCACGTCTCCTCGCTCTCGACCCATGATTGCATCGACCTCATCGAACACGCCGACTATTTCAGCCTCTCCACCACCCTCCTCCTCACCTTTTGCATCGCCAAACTCAAAGGAGAGATACGGAAAGCGAAGCGATGGCAGTAAAATAAGTAAGTAAAATGCCAATAATAATAATATATACCCATGTTGACGAGCACCTCTCCCTCCCATTTGTGGTCCACTCCTTGAGGAGGAGGTGGCTGTTTGGTAGCGCGCAGAAAGGGAAGAGGGACGCGGAGAGATCGACAGCGACGCCATCCGCGCCTCCCAAGAAGAAGGAAGGGCTGTCGGTTACCAAGCCGAGCGCGCCATTTCTTGGCGCGCTCAGCTAGTATTCGCCCAGTCGCTTCTGTACCTCGCTTCCCCGTCCATCCTTCCTTCCGCGTTCAGTGCCACACCATCCACCCTGTTGCACGCTATTTTGATGGATACCACACCCGCTGACGATACGATCGACGACGACAAAGTAGTCCTGGCTTCCCTTTGGGAAGTGTGGAAGACATCGTTGCAGGAGAGTTTCGGATGGACTCGCCTTGATCAATGGATCGCGTCAAAGAGGGTGGGGTTCGATCCCTCTCACCCTCATCGTCGAGTCACTCGCCTCGATCTATCTGGCTGCCGCTTGAAGGGTCCCATCCCTTCTCAATTGGGATGTCTCTCCTCTCTAAAATGGCTGAATTTCAGCCACAATGAATTGACGGGTCCACCCGAGGTGGGACAGCTCACATCTCTCATGCGTCTAAATCTCAACGGCAACATGTTGAAGGACCTCCCGCCCGAGATGGGGCATCTCTCTTCTCTCGATTACTTGGACATCGGCCACAATCAATTGACGAGCCTCCCTCCTGAAATGGGCCATCTCTCTTCTCTTCGGGAGTTGTATCTCAGCAACAACCTATTGACGAGCCTCCCTCCTGAAATGGGCCATCTCTCTTCCCTCCGAGAGTTATATCTCAGTGACAACCAATTGACGAGACTCCCCCGTTAAATTAGCCAGCTCTCTTCTCTCCAAGCGTTGGATCTCGGCATCAACCAATTGGTGAGCCTCCCCTCTTTCTTCCTTCCCGACGTGGCGAGGATAAACTTCCCTTTCCTCCGCTGGATGTCGCTCGTCGACAATTGCTTGATTGCTCCACCTCCTCACCGCCGTTATCCGGGCTCTCTTATCGTCTCGATCGGCGCGCAGCGACTGCCCATGACACTGAGCGCGTGCTTCTGCTCATTCGATACCAACGATGGTGGCGGGGGCGTCACCGACAGCAATGAGCCATCGGCGGTGGTTGGCTTTACTCTTCATTTATCTACCAATGGCGACGACGACGAGAGTGGAACTGAAAGGAAGTCGATGCTACCTTCGTCCGTCGATATCGCTGATAGGAACCGCCTCGCGAGGCGGTGGCCCTACTTCCGCCGTCTCCTTGAGGCCGGTCTCTCCGAAGCCCGATCCGGACATGCCGATCTCTCCCCCTTCTTCTCTCTCCGCCTCGGCCAATGCCTCGTCGACTATTTTGATGGCAAGCCCGTTCAGGTGTCCTCCCTCCGAACCCAGGATTGCCACGACCTCGTCGAGCATGCCGACTACTTTGGCCTCACCGACACCCTCCTCTTCCACTTCTGCACCGCCAAACTCAAAAGAGCCGATAAAGGAGGAGGCGACAGCACATCAGTAAAATAAAGGACGCACCCACACTTATGCGTGGGGTGGGACAATGCATGGTTGGGTTTCATCTGATTGCGTGGGTGTATATATTTTGCCCCCTCCCTCTCTCTCTCTCTCTCTCTCACACACTCTCTCTCTCTCGCACTCTCCTCTCATCCATCTCTGACCATCAAAACCTCGGCGGGCGCCTCTGCCTCGTCGGTCTTGAACGACAACTTTGTCGTTGGCGTCTGCATCTCGACGATGCACTTGCTCGTCGCTTGTCGCACGATGTTTTGCATCAACTCGTTGACTATGGCGTTATCGAGCAACGCCAGCCCGGCCACACTCGCTGGTTGGCCAGCAATGTCGGGGTAGTGCTGAAACAGCGCATCCTTGATGGCCACGGCCAGCGTATCCCACTTGATCACCGTGGGCTTGCCCTTTGGCATCGCACCAGAGTAGATGACTTGAGTGGACATGCCTGGGCTAATGTCGTCGCATGGAACGCGTACGATGCGCTTGTCGAATCCCTGGTCGTAAAAGTCCAGGTGTGCGTGGGGTAGCGCGCGAATGACGTCGACGGCTGCCTCCGATGCGTCCTTGACTGCCTGCGATGTGCACTGGGACTGCCAGTAGGCTCGCGCACCGGGACCCACTGGTTTGGCGACGAATGCGCTCGCCAATATTCGCTCGGGATCCAAGTCCTCCTCGTTCACTCTCTTCTTGATATCACTGACGATGCGCTCCCTGTTGTCCACCATGAGCTTGTAGTTGGTGACTTGCTGTATGATCCACGACCACTGTTCATTCGCGGTGGTGATCTCTCCGTCGACGAAAACCCCCTCGATGCCGTGTCCGTTGCGCGCGGCGGCGGAACTCTCAAATGGCGACAATACGTAGTCGCGGTGTGCCTTCAATTGCGCATCCGTGACAGAGTGCACGGCGGCCGTGAGAAGCGAGTCAAAGTCGGTCATGTCGATGGTGAGGAGGGAGGTAGCGTCCTCGTTTGCCTGGCGAACGCGATTAAAAGCGAGTGCGTTGAGGCGTTCGAAAAATCTCGAAATGCCATCATTTTTGCCGCCGGCCTTACCGGCCTTGCCGTACGCCTCGGTTTTTGTGAATTTCGATATGATGGCCTCATGCCGCGCCGCGCGACGAACATTCGCCATGGCATTGGCTCCTCCTCCTCCTCCCTCGCCCGCGTTCTCGCCATCACCGTCTTCTCCGTCGTCGTCGTCGTCGTCACCGTCGCCACCACCACCGTCATCGAGGTCCTCGTCTTGGAAGCCCGTGGCATCACGCGCCGCATTATCGTTGACATACTTGGGAACTTTGCGAGCAGGGGGGTTCTTTTTGATGGAAAAGTTTGCCTTTAGCATGCGCCGATCTGCGCGGATCATCTGGAAGATGATTCGGCACAGGACGTGGCCAAGTGGGATGCGTGCCTGTACCTCATCACCCAAGCTCTCCAGTAACATGCGGTGGTAGGAGACCTGGGCGTAGTAGTGAGGTTGACGCGCGAGTGCCTCGGCCAACTCAGCCACCTCGAGGGGCTTGAACACGTAGCAAAACGTGAACGTGGGGTAAAGTTCGCCCTCCATGCCAGCCAGAGGCACGCGACAACACAGGGCGTTGCGTTGAACGAGCCATATTTTGATGCGTGTAAGTGCAGTCTTGATGTTCTCCTCGGCGTTGCTCTTGGCACTCGACTTCATGCGCTGTGCCTTGACCTTTTTACCGATATAACCGCGCGCGGCAATATCCATGGGCGACAAGTCATCCATCCTTTCTTCTTCTTCTTATTCTCTCTCTCTCTCTCTCTCTCTCTCTCTTTTCGATTTCGGTTTCTGTTTCTGTTTCTGTTTCTGTTTCTGTTTTCCAAGCGACGGTGGCGGTGGGTAAGCAGGGCAGAAGCGGGGGTATAGATAGTTGT
>JBAZUA010000026.1:0-8776 GCA_041661645.1 Minisyncoccota bacterium
GGTTGGAGCAAGGACACGTGAACCGGTCGCCCCTCAAAGTAGTCGACAAGGCATTGGCCAAGGCGCGTGGAGAAGTAGGGGGAGAGATCGGCGCTCCCCTCGTGAGCCTCGGAGAGTCCCGCCGAGATGAGGTGTCGAAAGAAGGGCCACCTCCGAGCCAACGAGTGCCGATCGGTAATAGCGATGGGTGACGATGAGGATGCATCGTCGTTGTAAAAGTCGAGAGAAAAGCCGTTGTCATCCTTCGTGTTAATGTCGTCACCGTTGTCAACGACAATCTTCCTCTCCCATGTCGTCGCCTCCAACGTGGCGGGCAATCTCTGATCTTCCTGGCTGCCGCCGCGTATCATCGCGGTCGATGGCAGCGATGGGACGCGAATAAGGCAGTTGTTGCCGAGATTTAACGCAAGAAGAGAAGAGAGACGGCCGATCTCGGGCGGGAGGCTCGTCAGTTGATTGTTGCTGAGATACAACGATTGGAGAGAAGAGAGATGGCCAATCTCGGGAGGAAGGCTCGTCAATTGATTGTTGGCGAGATACAACGATTGGAGAGAAGAGAGCTGGCCAATCTCGGGAGGAAGGCTCGTCAATTGGTTGCTGCTGACGAGCAACAATTGGAGAGAAGAGAGCTGGCCGATTGAAGAGGGAACCGGTCCTGTCAGAAGACAGTCGCGCAAATCGAGGCGAGTGATTCGGCGGGGGTGTAAGGGATCGCGACCCACTGAGGCCGCCCATTGGGCAACACTCGTCCAACCCCGTCGCTGTTGCAGCGGCACCTTCCATTCTTCCCACAGCAAGGCCAACACCTCGTCGTCGTCAATGTCGACTTGCTCAGTGTCGATCGAGGGCTCATCGGTGATTTCCATTGTGTGGGTGTGTTTGGAGGATTGGAGGGAGGATGGGCGAGATGGAGACTGATGATTGGGCGCGGTGCGGAGGAGGATGAGACAGACAACATGTGTTCGTGCGAAGAAAAAGAAGAAAAGGAAGAATGAGGCAGCTCTGTTTTTTTCTTGACGGAGTTTCAATATATATGTATGTACATGCATTAGACTATCCAATCCGATTATCCATGGACGGACGTGGGGCGTCGAACTGCCCCGTCCCTTTTTAGCTTGGTGGCGCAGAAGTGAAAGAGGAGAGGAGTGGTGGTGTTGTCGCCAAGGCCAAAGTAGTTGGCGTGTTCGACAAGATCGTGACAATCCTGGGTGGCGAGAGAAGACACGCAAACCGGTCGCTCCTCGAAGTAGTCGACGAGGCACTGGCCGAGGCGGTGAGAGAAGTAGGGGGAGAGATCGGCGCTCCCCTCGTGAGCTTCGGAGAGTCCCGCTGAGAGGAGGTGTCGAAAGAAGGGCCATCTCCTCGCCAACAAGCGCCGATCGACAATAGCGACGGGTGACGATGACGACGAGGATACATCTTCGTCATCGTCGTAAAAGTTGAGAGAAAAGCCGCCGTTGTCGTCCTTCGTGTCAATGTCGTTGTCGTCATCAACGACACTCTTCCTCTCCCACGTCGTTGCATCCAACGTGGCGGGCAATCTCTGATCTTCCTGGTTGTCGCCAGTTATCGTTGCGGTCGATGGCAGCGATGGGACGTGAATGAGGCAGTTGTTGGTGAGGGTCAATCGTTGGAGAGAAGAGAGATGACCGATCTCGGGCGGGAGGCTCGTCAATCGGTTGTCATCGAGTGTCAATAACTTGAGAGAAGAGAGATGGCCTATCTCCGGAGGAAGGCTCGTCAATTGATTGCGGTGGAGCGCCAATATTCGGAGAGAAGTGAGACACCCCGCCTCGAGAGGAAGGCTCGTCAATTGGTTGTCGCCGAGATACAGCTCCTGTAGAGAAGGGAGCTGGCTCAACTCGGGCGGAAGACTCGCCAGCCGATTGGAGCTGAGGTCCAGCCACTTGAGAGAAGCAGCGAGAAGCCCCATTTCAGGAGGAATGACCTCTAGTAGATTGGCGTTGAGGTCCAACGATTGGAGAGAAGAGAGATGGCCCACCTCGGGAGGGAGGCTCGTCAATTGATTGTGGCTGAGACGCAGCACTTGGAGCGAAGAGAGACGTCCCATCTCGGAAGGAAGGCTTGTCAATTGGTTGTTGTCGAGATGCAGCTCCTGGAGAGAAGAGAGTTGGCCGATCTCGGGGGGAATACTCGCCAGTTGATTGCCGCTGAGACGCAGCACTCGGAGCGAGGAGAGACGTCCCATCTCAGAAGGAAGGCTCGTCAATTGATTGCCGTAGAGATGCAGCACTTGGAGCGAGGAGAGACGTCCCATCTCGGAAGGAAGGCTCGTCAGTTGATTGCCGTAGAGATGCAGCCATTTGAGAGTAGAGAGATGCCCTATCTCGGGAGGGAGGCTCGCCAATTGGTTGCCGTTGATGTACAACCATTGAAGAGAGGAGAGACGCCCTATCTCGGGAGGGAGGCTCGTCAATTGGTTGTCACCGAGGTCCAAGCCTTGGAGAGAAGATAGCTGGCCGATTGAAGACGGAACCGGTCCCGTCAGAGAACAGCCGCGTAAATTGAGGCGAGTGATTCGGCGGGGGTGTAAGGGATCGCGATGCACCAAGGCCGACGCCGCCCATTGGGCAACACTCGCCCAACCCAGTCGCTGTTGCAGCGGCACTTTCCATTTTTCCCACAGCAAGGCCAACACCTCATTGTCGTCGTCTTCGACGTGCTCAATGTCAATCGAGGGCTCATCGGTGATATCCATCGTGTGGGTTGTTTGGGAGGAGCACTGAGTACAAGACTGACCAAGGAAGCGGGGGGCTTCTCATTGCTCGCAAAAAAGCGCGCTCAAAAAAAGGCGCACCTTTTTTTTGGGGGCGCGCTAGTCGCCGTCGACGACAACGACGTCGATGTGCTCATCTACCTGGGCGGGAAAGTATGGAAGATTCCGTTCCGAGAGAGCCAGGGGGTAGCTTTTTTTTGGGGGCGCGCTAGTCGCCGTCGACGACAACGACGTCGATGTGCTCATCTGCCTGGGTGGGAAAGTATGGAAGATTCCGTTCCGAGAGAGCCAGGGGGTAGCCCCTTACCGGGACAAGTAATCCGCGATCCCTTACTTCCCCCCATCGCATCACCCTTCCTTGATCTATCCCCGAGGCGGAGAACAGCAGTTCCGAGAACTCGGTGTCAACTTTGGAGCTCGGCTTCGGCTCCTCGTGGTCATTGTGACGACCTTTTGACCCGTTTCTGGCATGACGCAGTCCGTTTTCCAAACTCATGGGTTTGGGCTATAAAAAAAAACAGTGGAATAAACCCCAGAAGATTTTCTTTTCCCTCTCTCTCTCTTTCTCGTGCATACACGCGCACACCACTCGCACCTCACACAAGGGGGGTGGCGAGTGAGCAGAGACATTTTAGTTTTGGTCTTAGTTCATTCACCAATGGACGGTCCACTTCCTCTGCCTTCTCCTCCTCCTCCTCCTCCTCCTCCTCCTCATCGCCATCCACCCAAGCCGATAGCCTTCTGCGAAAAGAGGAAGAACAAGAACAACAAAAAGTCGACAGCGGTGGAGGTGCGTCGCCCCAAGGTCATGAGTATGTACGAGATGTTTGGCCATCTAAGGCATACTTCTTCATCATCGTCACCATCGGCGCCACTGTCCTCAGTGTCCACACCCCCTTCTTCCTCGCGCTTGATCGTCATCGATAGCGATAGCGATGACAGTGGCGATGATGATGATGATGATGATGATGATGATGATGACGATGACGACGATGCGGCGTCGATTCCGTTTACAATGGACGATGACTTGGGAAACCACCACCACCACCACCACCACCACCACCACCACCACCACGCACCGCATCCTGTCGACCAAATAGACCGCAATCGATACACGTCCATTAATATTGACATTGGCACGGATAAGATCGGCACGGTCATCACGAGTCAGGAAATGGGTGTTGACTCGTGCGTGGAATTGTTATTCGGCGACAACATATCGGCCTTTCCCGTGGTGCCTTACACGCGTGAACAACTTCACGCGTGTTACCACATGCAGCGACCAGACCCATCATCATCGTCGCCGTTGCCCCACGCTTTTCGACCCGCTGCCGATCATACTAGACGCAGCGTCATCACTCCACCGCCAAGCACTCTCATGGATGACCATATACGAACGACCGCAGAGCGCCTACACGCGGACTACACCCGAGCCGAAGAAATCGTACGACGTATTCTCGCTAAGAAGAATCTCTCTGACGGTCAGAGGGATGCAATGGCGGAGGAGATGCTAACGACACCCTTGCAAAGGGATGTCTACGAATTGGTGAAACTCGATCGAGCCGGCGAGGGATGGACTCCAGCCAACCGCCGGCGATACGCCATGCTCCATGAGATGTTCGGGGGGTGCCGCGGTGAATTGGAACTACGCATCAAGGAGACACTCACTGCCAAGGCGCGCGCTGCAGAGAAGAAGAGGAGCGCCGTCGCGAAGAGAGGGGCAACAGCAGTAACAGTCGATGCCACCGCCGAGGGCAATATTATTATAGGTCCAAGTGAAGGTCATATCGGCAAGACAACAAAGAAGACGACGACGACGAGAAAGAAGAAGACAGCGGTGGTCGCTATCAAACGCAAGCCAACAGAGCCGGGCATCCGTACGAGCGGCGCGAAAGGGAAAGCAACAGCGACAACGACAACGGCAACAGCAGCAGCGACGTCGATGAATGGCACTGGGTGTGGTAGTCTCGTCAAGGGATTTGTTCGCACCTTCACGACGTACCTCGACTATTGGAGAGAGGTGCTGCCATACAAGATCGATCGTGTCGTGATCGAGGCGCAGCCGCCCGATGTGGCGCCCATGGGTGTACTCCACCAGGCGATTGTCGGTGCCGTCTTCGTGACACTGGGTGTGGAGGTTGATTACATTGACGCGAGATGCAAATTAAGAGTTCACCCATTGAGCGACGCCGACATCCAATCGCTCATCGATCACAACGCGTGGCGTGCCAAGGACTGGGCTACCATCGGCCCGTCGGGTCGCATTGCAATAGCAAAGGACGTTACCATGAAAGTGCGCGCCAAAGCCATTCCCGACTTTGTACACCAGTCGTCAAAGAGACTCGAATACGGCCTCCCACCCGGTCCGCTTGACGTCCATCGTAAGAAGAGCAAGAAACGCAATCGCCCACTCGACCTACTTGCGGACGGCGACATTAACGACAACAACAACGGTGACGGCGTCGCCAATCCAAGTGACATGTCCATTGTGATTATCAACGACGACGACGACAACAACGACAACAACGGCGACGAAGACGAAGAGGAGGAGGAAGGCGCGACGGCGATGGGAAGGCCACCCGACAAAAAAAAGAAGAAGTGGAAGGAGAGTGGTAATAATAACACAGCTGCCAATCCTTCTGGCGGTGGTGGTAAACGCCGTTTCGGCCATGCCTTTCGACATCAGAGCAATACAGCAGATGAAGTATTGAAGCGCATTGAGAACAAGAGAGAGAGCGTACGGCGTACGCAGCTCATATTCGACCGACACGCAAATGGCGATGTGATTGGCGAGAGGTGGATACAGCGCTTCCGCCACATGTGGAACGACGAAGATAAGCGAGATTTCGCCGATGCTTTCCTACAAGCCCTGGCCCATCACCACGCCCATTATCAACAACAACAACAACAACAACAACAACAACAACAACAATCTGCTGGCGTGCCTCCCTCCCCACTAGGAATTTAAATGGACGGGAGGTCGTCCCTTCGTTCCTGGGGCTCTCCACCTCACTCGCCAATCTATCTATCGACGATCAAGTCCGGCGAGCCCAAGTCCTTCTTGCCCATGCAATGAAAAAAAATGAAAACGGACATACGAACGCGCGCGCGCGCTCTCTCTTTCTCTCTAATGTGTGTTTATTTTTTTAATTGGGGAGGAAGGTGGAAGTACATGCACGTGAAAGTGTGAACCCCCCCCCCCCTATAGGGCCGTGCGTTGTTTTTTTTTCTCTTTCGGCTTCTCTCTTCTTTTCCTCGCGCGCCCTCGAACTGTCCCTCGCCCTCTCCTCTCCCTCCCCAGAAAAAAAAAGTACTCACTCGCCCCATTCCCATCTCTACCCGCTTGGCGTCGACAACCCCCACCCCCTTTCTCTCATCCCCCGCAATCGGTTCGGTTTCCGACGTAGGTGAGTAAGAAAGTGGTGATATTCTAAGCAACCCCAAATCAGATTGGATTCGAGCGCGAGGAAAGTTACATACTGTGCCACCTCCCCTCCCAAGTAAGGAAATTGACACGTGTACAACATACACCTGTTCGCGCGCGCGGGGTGAAGAGGATCACGCGGTGTGCTGAGGTGAGAGTGAGTGAGTGCGGTGTTCACCCTACCGTCGTATATACATAGATATATAGACGGAGTATCGCCCCTACACGACCAATCATTTCCTTTCTATTCAAAGAAGAAGAAAGAGAAGAAGACGACGACGAGAGGAGGAAAAAAAAAGAAAGAAAGGGAGAATGTCCTGGACATTGCTCGAAACGGCAACCATTGAAGACTGGGGGTTCGACGAGCCGATGTCAACGTTGCAGCAGCAACAGCAACAACATTGCCTCCCGACCAACGAGTTGCTGCCGACGCAGGACTCGACGTCGCCTTCATTTCCGCCATCCGATGGCGCTGGAACGGCAGCGGCAATGACAGTGGATCGTATGCCCATGGCCACCGCGCACACGATGACCGCCGTTACCATTTCTCACCACGTGGATCTACTACAATATCAGCAGCAGCAGCAACATGGGGAATCTAGTTGGTCTATAGATGTCGTCGACGACGACGACAACAACAACAACAACAACAACAACAACAACAACAACAACAACAACAACAACAACAACAACAACAACAACAACAACAACAACAACAACAACAACAACAACAACAACAACAACAACAACAACAACAACAACAACAACAACAACAACAACAACAACAACAACAACAACAACAACAACAACGACAACAATAACAATAACAGCGACTGCGCTGGCAGCTGCAGTAGCGACGACGAAACACTCAGTGAGTCACCGGGCGCCGCGACAACAACGATGACAGCGGGCGTTGCTTCGTCGTCGTCTCTTTCCTCCGTTACTGCCACTCCCTCTTCAACTTCGACTTCAACTTACACGAGTCCACGCGAAGGAGACGAATGGCACTATCACGATACATATCGCAGCGGTGACGCCACCGCTGCTGGGTTGGACTACTCGTCTCATCAATTCCGCCGCCCCTTCTACATATTACCTTCTACTGGCAGAATAACGCTACCGTCCTGCTCCTTTTTGCCTCACCTGCGTCTACCGTTGCCGCAGCCGCCCCATTGGATGCGGATGGACGTGGACCCTTCTGATGCCGGTGCCAACGCCGACGGTAAAACATCAATGGCATCGATGACAACAGCGACAGCGGCTACAGCTACAACTGCAACTACAATTACAACTACAACTACAACTAAACGCGGTCCTCGTCGCCCCAAGACCGCGCGGGCTCACCCACGCAAGCCCGCGTCAAAGAATGTGCAACAATTTACCGATGCGATCGACAGTGTCTCTTCACTATTGGCCACAAGACGAATGACACCCGCGACGGCCAAGAAGATCGCCTTCTTCCGTTCCATTCAACATGCCAGATCTATTGTCGCTCACGTGCCCAGCATATGGGTGGACTTTCTATCGACCAACATTAAAGCGAGTACGATTGGCCACATGATCAGCTATTGTCTCAACTATCGCACCGCTGCAGCGCTCGTTAGCGAGAGATACCCATTGGCACCCACAGCTCGAATTGCCGCCACGGCAGCAGCGATGCCATTCAGTCGCTTCGTCGGTAATCTGGAATTGATCACCGACCCCGATGACGTGGACTATTGCACTGGATGGACGACTGGTGTTCTTCGCCGAGGCACACGCGGTGGTCACGGTCGCCACACCACCGCCGCCGCCACCACCACTGGTCAACACCACCACGATGGAGATGACCTCGCTCTAGCAACGTCAGAGCGCACGCGCACCGTTAGCGTGCGCTTCACCATTCTCGGTTCATCAACTCGCTACGACTTTTTCCACGCCGTGGGCGGTGGATCCGCCGCCGCTGCACTCAGCATACCCGCTGCATGGAATCACCGCCTGGAGTGCATCGTCGTGCACGAGATGGACGTTCAACGTAGGGCTCGAGAAGAAGCAGAAGAAGCAGAAGCAGCAGCAGCAGTAGAATCAACGACATCTGCTGAAGAACTGCAAGGGGCGGATGGATGAGAATGAGAGGCATGTTGCAATATGCAATCGATCAAATCAAATCAACAAGCGACAAAAAAGAAGGAGAAGCAATCGACGACACTGGGCAATATCGGCAGAGCCGCGCCTGCTGGATGATAATGTGTGGGGGACTCTCTAAGTCCAGATGGGGATGGAAATTTGACGATGGGGAGAGTTCGACGCGCGTGACCAGGAGGAGGAGGAGCCCCAAAAAACAGCCGCATTAGAGATAATAATGTAAACACGGCGTATATTATACGCGAAGATGAAGTGTGGGTGCTACCCCCCTTGCTGTGTGGTGGAGATACATACGATTATACGTGGTTTTGAGAGAAATGGGGGGGGGGGGGCATGGCTGAAATGGTAAGGCAGAAGCTGAGGCGAGAGACTTTTGGCGCGCTTTTCTTCTGCGCGCGCTTCTGCCCGGCAATCAGTCCTCAGTCTCGAGTCAAGCAGTCAGTCTGTTCTGAACATCCCTCGCCTCCCCCCCCCCCCTTCTAATAATCGAT
>JBAZUA010000027.1:0-8564 GCA_041661645.1 Minisyncoccota bacterium
TGCATCTCCACGACAACCAGTTGACGAGCCTCCCTCCTGAGATAGGCCACCTCTCTTCTCTCCAAGAGCTGCATCTCCACGGCAACAAGTTGACGAGCATCCCTCCTGAGATAGGCCACCTCTCTTTGCTCCAAGAGCTATATCTCCACGACAACCAGTTGACGAGCATCCCTCCTGAGATAGGTCACCTCTCTTCTCTCCAAACGCTGCATCTCCACCGCAACAAGTTGACGAGCATCCCTCCTGAGATAGGCCACCTCACGCCCCTCCAATCACTGCATCTCCACGGCAACTGGTTGACGATCATCCCTCCTGAGATGGGCCACCTTATGTCCCTCCAATCGCTGTATCTCCACGGCAACCGGTTGACGAGCATCCCTCCTGAGATAGGTCACCCCTCGTCTCTCCAATCTCTGCATCTCCACCGCAACAAGTTGACGAGCATCCCTCCTGAGATAGGCCGACTCACGTCCCTTCAATCGCTGCATCTCCGTGACAACCAATTGACGAGCCTCCCTCCTGAGATAGGCCACCTCTCTTCTCTCCACCGATTGGAGCTCAGTGACAATCAACTGACGAGCCTCCCGCCTGAGATTGGGCATCTCTCTTCTCTCCAAACGCTGCATCTCCACCGCAACAAGTTGATGAGCATCCCTCCTGAGATAGGCCGCCTTACGTCCCTCCGATCGCTGTATCTCCACGGCAACCATTTGACGAGCATCCCTCCTGAGGTAGGCCACCTCACGTCCCTCCAATCGCTGTATCTCCACGACAACCAGCAGTTGACGAGCATCCCTCCTGAGATAGCCCGACTCACATCTCCTCCCTCTCGTCTCCACGAATGCGGAGTGTAAACCGCCAGGGGAGGACTAAAAGAGCAAGAGGATCCACTTTCGCGAGCCCGTGTCTACTGTACTGTGTGATCGTCGGCGCTACACATCCAACACCCCGATGGCGGTGGTAGTGTGACAGTAAGAAACGGGACTCCTCTTCTCCCTTCTCCACCTCCTATCTATATCTCTATTATCTCACTATCTGTCCTACGCATTTATTTCGTCAATAAAATCAGAATTAGACTCGAGATATCTCCAATTAAACAAGGGAAGAGGAAGGGCGACCAAAAAAAACAAGAGGGGGGTAACTCGGACCCCAGTGAACTGTGAACGTTGAACAACAATTCGATAACCAATTGGATAACTTCTTCTTTTTTTTACTCTAAACAAGGGGAATGCACACGGTCTCGCCGGTGTAAATGCCAGAGCAGACTTGACCGCACTTATCGCACCATATCGGGTATGGCGTCTCGTACAGGTCCACGTCAAAGTCGAATGCAGACTTCCGGTTATTACTTATCTTTTTAACCGTGTAGCGCGCATCGGCGTTTTTCACCACGAGATGAGGCACGCCACGAGATCTTGCCTCCATGTCATCCCACCCGAGCACGGTATCATTGTCGGTGATATCATCCGAGGCGTGCGTCCTCTTCAAGAAACGCAAACCTTGGTTGTGTCCAATGAAAAACTCGATGTAGGAGGGGCGAAGAGGGCCGTCTTGAGGCAACGTTGGGGCCGCTTTTTCACGTACACGAATGGCGACGGTGCCCTTGTAAGGCGCGAGGTCACTCACAGTACCGCAGTTCTTGATCAACTCGACGAGTTGAGGCACAGTGACAATGCGCGTATTCGCGCTGTCATCGTCGTTGCCTGGTAGCTGATGTGTCTTGAACGAGAACCAATCGTGCGAAGAATTGTCGTCGCCGTCGGCAGCAGCTGACATGTTTGTATGCGTATATATGAGCGTATATGAGCGACGTGTATGCCGCACTAGTCGCAGCAGTACTGAAGGTGAGAGGGGGAGGGAAGAAGAAGACGGCGCGCGCGCGCGCTTTGAAAGAAAAGCACGACCCGGACCCATGGCCTCATCTTTTCTTTCTCTCCTCTGTCGCAAACGCTAAAAAGGAGCTTTTGGCGGGCTTTTCTCCCGCGCGCACGCACGCACATACACTCTCTCCCTCCCCCTTGTGTACGACAGCCAACATTACATGCAATGTATATAAACCCGACCAGTTCCACGAAACTCCATCTGGCTCGGGTAAGGTCTTCTTAGCTTAGGGAAGACTGAGTTTCCGGCTTCGCGGAGAACAACCCCACCTGTGTGCGTGTGTGTGTACATTACCACGTGTGCGTGTGTATGTGAGATGGGGGGTGAAGAAACGACATCGGCATTTCTCTTTGGTTTATATATATATTAACATTGGTGTGTAATTATGCGGGTGCGCGCGCCTGGTCGCCGTTTCTCTCAGCAGTGTAGCGCTGTCTGTTGGTGTACCCCCCCCCCCTACCTCTTCAAGCGTCCACCGCAATGATCTCGCGTAAACAAACCCGCTGCCGTTCGTCGTGCCAATCGCGATCCTTGACGAGCGCGAGCGCCTGTCGACATCCCATGAACATATGACCCACACTGAGCAATACATATTCGGCCTCGTCGCGGTTCAACATTAGCATCGAGTGGCGGTCCAGAATAAGATCAGGCAGCGAAGATTCATCAGAGGAGTCGTCACAGAGCAACGCCACCATCCTAACCACCTTGTCATCGATCCGATCCGTACACACCCGTCGTCTCCTCTTGTTATTGTTATCGTTGTTGGTATTGTTATTGTTATTGTTGTTCGTCGTCGTCGTCGTCGTCGTCTCTCCTCTTTCGACCGTAGTGGCGCGTACTACGGCTTTGCTGCTACTGCACGCGGAGTCGTCATCTTCACGTAATGGGGGTGGTGGATTCACCGCAAATGCCTCGAGCGTCGCGTCAATGTAGCGCTCGAGGACAAGTGCTGCCTCGTCATCAACGCTCATCCTACTGCATACCGACTCATCGTATAACAACTCCTGGGTCGTCGCGTCGTCGTCCTCTTGTTCGCCATCGGTATGTCCTTCGCCGCCACTCTCCTGCTGCTGCTCCTCCTCCTCCTCCTCCTTTTGTTGGTCCTCCTCGCCCTCATCGTCGGTGTCGCCGTCATCATCCGGTGGGGGATACAATAGTAACGGCAAAAATGTCTCGGTTGTGGTGGTTATTGTTCTTGTTCTTGCTGCTCTTGTTCTTGTCGTCGTTTCTGGCGTTCGGATGACTCGACACCGGGCTCGCACGCCCATGTCGAGATTCGCGAAGAGGGAGTAATTGGCGCGCGCTTCCTCGAAAGATCCCAGATGAATACAAGCGACAGCGGCCATTCGTGCACACTGGGCAGCACACACCATATCGGAAATCGATCGGCCAGCCATGTGGCGATGATGGTCGTTACCATCTTCGTTGTCGCCATCTTCGTCCATGAGCTGCCTCAATTGATGTCCCATCAAATCTCTCGCCGCACTCACCAGCCTCTCCTCGAAGATCAATTGTTTTGCAGCGGTGAATATCAAGGATGATGTAATGGGTGTGGTATGCGTAAGGTGCATGGCCACGTGGTGCGCGCGGAGCGACGGCGTTGCAGCGCATTGGCTGAGCAAGGAAAAGATCTCGGTGTTGACCGGGTGGGGATTGGTGTTCAACATGATCGTACAGCGCTCCTCGACAAGCGCCATCGTATTCAGTAGTTGCTCATCGGCTACAATTGCATCGTCGCGCATTGCATCATCATCTTCTTCTTCGTCGCCGTTGTCGCCTCCTCCGTCCTCTACACGTAACTGCCATATGCGATCAACTTGCGCCTGGGCCGTTTCGTTAGCGACGCGCAACCGGTCGTACATCATGCGTGCCTCAACGACAATGTGGTGAGAATGTCGATTGTCATGTGAGTGCTCGCATTCGTACATGGCCAAGAAGTGACGAAGTGGCATGCCGACATCTGCGTCGGCAGAGGGATTGAGGCATGCTGTCACCAAGTTGAAGATTCGCGTCGACACTGAGAGTTTCTGGCGATACAGGTTGAAGATTCGCGTCGTCGACGCTGAGAGTTCCTGGCGATATTGGAAGTGGGCTGGGTCGAACGCACTGATCTCGTCGCGCAGCGCTTGCATGCGATGGACTGCTGCTGCAGCAGCAGCAGGTGCATCGTCGCGCGCCAGACGCCGTCGCTGCTGTCGTTGTTGTCGTAGCTGAGCAGAGAGATGATTGTGTGCAACGGCTCGCATACGTGTGGCTTGGGCGTATCCGTTGAGCTTGGACCACGCAACAGCGGCGACGTAGTGTGCTCCTGCGAGGAGCGCCGACGCATCATATTCATACTCACACTCGCACACTCTTTGACATTGACATTGCTTGGATAAAATCAGGACGATTGCCCTCGCAAGCTGGATGGTGCCAATGTAATTCGCCGCATTCAGGGCCGCATATGTCCTCATTAAAAGGGTCACGGGAATAGTCGATGCGGCGAGCCACCGCCGCATCTCGCGATTCGTGCGAGCCACTGCATCGATGGCGTCAACAACTTGGGCAGTGTTGACGCCAGAGGCCGCGCATATGGGATACGACAAGCCTGCGTATTCGACGATGCGAATGCCCACTTCCAGAGGCAGCAATTCCATGTGTGGGTATTATTGTATGTAACGCGTATTTCACCGCCTGTTGCTTGGTTACGCGCACGCACACACACAGACCTCGTATACAAGACTGGACCTGAACTGGAACTGAAATTTATTGGATGCACGAGAGAGACGGGCGTGTGGTGTGTGTGGAAGTGTGTGTGGGTGTGTGGGCGGGCGACACGAAAGAAAGAAAGAAAGAAAACCAACAAGGGAGCTGATGATGTTTAAAACTCCGAGACCGCCTCTCTCGTGGGATAGTCCAGCGCCCGCCCTTCCTCTTCCTCCTTTCCTTTTTTTAAGCGCGGGGTATATAGGAGAAAAGGGAGATGACGAGGATGTGAGGTTGGGAAAGAGGAAGGTTATTTCGGCGCGCTCGTTTAGGCTTCGGCATTTTCCATGTTCCTGAGTTTGGTGATGCAAAAGGCGAAGAGAAGAGTGTGGGTGAGGTCAAAATAGTCGGCGTGCTCGATGAGGTCACGACAATCCTGGGTTGAGAGCGAGGAAAGTTGAACGGGGTTCCCATCAAAGTAATCGACGAGGCATTGGCCGAGGCGGAGGGAGAAGAAGGCCGAGAGATCGACGTGTCCGGAGGAGGCCTCGGAGAGGTGGGCGTCGAGGAGGTGGCGGAAGTAGGGCCACCGCCTCGCCAGACGCTTCCTGTCAACAACAACAATCTCCGCCTTGTTTCCACCTTCGTCGTCGTCGTTGCTGTCGGCAGTGTCGATGTAGAAATTGAGAGTATAGTCAACCGCCGCCGCCGCCAAAGAAGAAGAAGAAGAAGAAGAAGAAGGGGAGGGGAAGGGGAAGGAGGAGGGCAACAATCCATCATCCATATCCACGTCGCTATCATCAAAGGAGTAGCACGCATCCAGTGTCGCGGGAAGCCGCTGCGTGCCCACTTCGACGCATGATGAGATCGAAGAGGACGGAAACGGCAGGGTAATCGAATAATAATAAGTCAAGGGTACTCTTGATCCGTCTGGACAATATATGAGACAAGTATGGATATATGCGATATGCACACAAGCCGGCGCGGGAACCAACACCGAGGCCATTCCAGTCTCTCTTCTCTTGTCGTTCAAGTTCGAAACAGCAAATTCAAATGGCATCAATATTCGGGTGGTTTGGCGGCTTTACCCGCCCTGGAAATGATGTCTCTTCCGCCGAAGAGACCAGATCAATTGAAGCTCAAAAGAAGCGACTGCATCGATACGTTGACGCGGTGCTAGCTAAAGACTCGATCGTTTGCAGTGGAGAATTCGCTGTCGCAAAAGACAGTGCTATTTTTAATAGTGAGATCTTTTTGCGTGGGCCTGTGTATGTGGTTCACGTGGCGAGTCCAAGCAGCGAAACGCTCGCTACGATTATCGGACAGACGAGCGACGCAGTAATTGCCTATAGCAACGGAACTATGATTTGTTTTGCCAGCTGCGATTCTCGCGGCCTGGTATCAATTGGCTCCAAGGGGAAATCCGACGTCGCCATCGACCGCTTGCTGGACGCGTTTATAGAGGATGGCGTAAACGTTTCGGATTGTACTGCTGGATCTGACGTCAGACCACGGGCCGGTACTCAATTTTTGCGCGATTCACTGGTGACGCCGGCATTTGGCGTGGTAGTATGCGTATCTCCTCCATCTCCACCCGAAAACACCACAACTCGGCGTCTAGACGCCGATGGTGTTATGGTGTCAAACATCCGCCGACCCGATATGCCCGTATCTTGTTTAGATGTTATGGTGTCAAACATCCGCCGACCCGATATGCCCGTATCTTGTTTAGATATAGCGACTGTGGCAGTATGTCTTCCCGGCGCCCCCTCGTCGATCGGCCTGTTTAAAATCGAGGCGTTCAGGCTTTGTCGCATTGATACAGATCCACCTGAAGACGATACATGTATCGTTGTGAATGTAAGTAATGAATGAAAAGGCCCCGGGAGGAGTCGACGACTCCTTCCAAGAAGAAAAAGAAGGAACTAGAGTTAAGCGATGCGGAAACGACGTGCCAGTCACAGAGCGAGAGGGAGGGGTGTTCTGCTGGCTCACCCCAGGTGACACCGGATTAAATATGAGTGTGTGCGCGTGTGTGTGGGAAACCAGTCACCTAAGAGGGGGTTTTGTGTTCAGAAATATATGAGAAGCGGAAACGTGGAAAAAAAGGCTGCGAAAGGAGGCAGGCTTTCTCTCCTTGCCTTGGATTCAGTCCAAGCTCTACTCGGAGAATCGCAAAGAGGAAAAAGAGAAGAACAGAAAAAAAAAACAAATGGGTTCCCTTGAAACGATTCTTTCAAAATTGGTCGACCGCCAAGATTCGGAGGTACCACGCTATCGCGAAACGACATTGTCGGTGGATGGCTATTACGTCGAATCGAGAGGACGGTGTGGTGGCGGCAATCGCGAGTGCTGGGAGACCTACGGGAAGAAGAGGAAGAGCGATGGTTACAGTGACAGTGACGACAGCGACAGTGACGACGACGACAGGGAAAGGGACTGTCAATGCGTTGGATGCTTCATTACAAATGTTGTACCCACAATGAGCCACTACATTAGCGATGAGGACTGGGACGTTGATTGCACCTACGCCATTGTCAAGTTCCGCGTTCCGGATCGATACGTGCCGCTAACGCGACGCCTCGCTGCTGTGATGGAACCCAGTGTCTCAACGTTGAAGGCCTTAATGGCGAGCCTGTCGGGTCCCATTAGCGTCAAGACGCTATACGATGAGGCGGATGAGCACCAGAGGGCGCTAGCGCCTCCTCCACTAGAGGGGGACACGTACGAGTCGGTCTTGGCTGAACTGGATGCGGCCGTTTGCGCGTGGGACACTCGACCTGTAGTTGTTGCAGTACACTTTGACGGCGACGTTACCGCCGGCTCAGTGACCAACCTCCTCTCCCCCGACGCCAATGATGATGTCTCGGGCATAATACCCGACCCAGCGGCGTTGAACACCGATTCGATACCCACGGGGGAATCGGCGGCTCCTACTGCTGCTGTCTCCTTGTTGGCCGTGTCGCCACAACAGAACCCACCACTCCTCCACCTTCAGTCAGCAAGTAGTACGCCGCTACTCACGGTACCACAGCTCTTGATGAGCTCGACGAGTTGAGGCACATTGACAATGCGCGTATCGCTGCCACTCGACGACGACGACGAGCAGCGGTGTCCTGAACGAGAACCAATCGCATGAATCGTCGTTGGCAGCAGCAACTGACATGTTGTTTATATGAGGCGGATGTGTGTATGTACATGTATAGACTTATCCAATCCGATTATCCATGGATGGATGTGGGGCGTCGAACCGCCCCGTCCTTTTTTAGCTTGGCGATACAGAAGTGGAAGAGGAGGACGTCGCCGAGGCCGAAGTAGTTGGCGTGTTCGACAAAATCGAGACAATCCTGTGGTTGGAGCAAGGACACGCGAATCGGTCGCTCCTCGAAGTAGTCGACGAGGCATTGGCCGAGGCGTGTGGAGAAGTAGGGGGAGAGATCGGCACTCCCCTCGTGAGCTTCGGAGAGTCCCGCCGAGAGGAGGTGTCGAAAGAAGGGCCATCTCTTCGCCAACGTACGCCGATCGGTAATAGCGATGGATGATGATGAGGATGCATCGTCGGTGTAAAAGTCGAGAGAAAATCCAGATGACGACGACTCGGTGTCAGTGTCAACAACAATCTCACACTCCTCCCACGTCGTTGCCTCCAACGCGGTGGGCAATCTCTGATCTTCTTCGCTGCCGCCGCGTATCGTCGCGGTCGATGACAGTGGTGGGATGCGAATGAGGCAGTTCCTCCCGAGATGCAACTCTCGTAGGGAAGAGAGATGGCCGATCTCGGGAGGAAGGCTCGTCAATTGGTTGTGGTCGAGAGCCAGCCATTCGAGAGGAGAGAGCTGCCCTATTTCGGGAGGGAGGCTCGTCAATCGATTGCTGCCAAGAGTCAACCACTGGAGAGAAGAGAGATGGCCGATCTCGGGCGGGAGGCTCGTCAATTGGCTGTGGCCGAGATACATCTCTTGGAGAGAAGAGAGCTGGCCGATCTCGAGAGGAAG
>JBAZUA010000028.1:0-6082 GCA_041661645.1 Minisyncoccota bacterium
CGATGACTGGATGGACGGGCCCGACGAATCGATCCACGTTCTCCTCGAACGACTGCTTGTCTGTGAAATCGCACGTGGCGAACCGCAAGAGCACAGCGCGCATCAACTCGATCTTATGTATCTCCTTGTCCTCCGCCAACAATGTCAGACACTGTTGATTTGCGGCCGATGCGGCGTAAATACCGGATCGCACCGAGTGCTTGTGATAATGATCGAACAACTCTTTCCATCCTCCCGCGCTCGGTGAGAGGAATATGCCACCGCCTTCGTTGCCGATGCTCGCCGGAACCGTCGCCGTTGTCGCTGCGGTCGATGACGGCGAAGACGACGACAACATGGAAAACGAGGAAAAGAGAGTCGACGTGGCACCGACTGCCCATCGCCCCGCTGTTGCGGATCCGGCGAGTGCTTCGCGACCCATGTAGGCAGCGACGTACACGGGTGCGATGACTGGATGGGTGTTGTACCACGGAGAGGAAGGAGAGTACCATGCCACGCATGCCACATTGTACTTGCACGCCGCTGCCGATCCGTAGTAGGCGGCGGCAGTGGCAATCGCAATGCCCGCGATAATACACACAACGACGAGTATGAACGCCAATACCGCCCCGTTGCAACAACGGCAACAACAGGAGGAGGAGGAGGAGGAGACGTGCCTCTCCTTTTCACCCTCTCCGATGCCAAATTCGTCGATGGCGGCCTTGAACTTGGCGCGCTGCGCCGAAATGCGTGCCAATAGATCAACGTGCGCAGCATCTGAAAGTCGGTCCTTTTCGTCGGCAGTTGTGCCGACAGTCACATCTCTGTTGTTGCCAGCTGTTGCGTGTATGATGCGACGCGATTGTTCGTTTCCGCGACCGCTGTCGTCATCGTCGTCGCGAGATGATGTATCGTTCCGAGGCTGTGATACGTGTCGTTCACGTCGTCTCCTTTCTTGTCGCCCCTGAAATAATGGCGCGTTTTTTCGCTCCTCGTCGTCGCGACGACGCCAGTCGCGTTTCTCGTACTCGTTGTCGTCGTCGTCGTCATCATCACCACTGCTGCTGCCGTCCGTCCTCTCTTCGGCGGCACGCCGAGATGTTACCCGCCGGTCGTGTTGTTGTTGTTGCTGCTGCTGGCGCTGCATTGGCGCCCGACGACGACGAGGAGGGAGGAGGAGGAGGCGTTCGTCACGCGCAGCTTCTCCAAGTTCCTGTTCTTGTGGGCTGGGTCGATGCCATTGCTGCTGCTGCTGCCGTCGCTGCACTCTACTGCTCTCTTCTCGAGAAGGCATACGGTCGCGGCTTCGGCTGCGCCGGCGGTCGGGGTGGCGGTCATCGCTGCTTTGATGTACCTCTCCTTCGGAGGACATGCCATCAGAACCACCATCGCCGATATCGCTTGCCGTCTCTACGTCGCTATACTCGTCTTCTCTCTCGTGGAGTGGCACTGATTGGAAAGCCGTCGCAGCAGTGGTCTGTTTAGTCTTGACGCGGATCGTGCCTGCTTTTTTGTTGAAAGGCAAACGGAGTGCAGTTTGTCTCGCCGGTGAGAAGGAGGAGGAGGAGGGGGAGAAGGAGGAGGACGGGGAGGAGAACGGCAGCGGCAGAGGCGACGACGATGACGTGGGATAGGACGATGGGAAAATGAGAGACGGTGCCGCAACAGGTGTGTCGAACGTTGCTGTTGTATTGGCCGACGAGACAGAAGAAGACGTGGCTTCAATGAGAGACATGACCTTATCACGCGTCTCTTCTGTCATTGCCACGCGACTCGCTAACTTGGCGAGTGTCGCGTCACTGGGCTGGTGAGGTAGAGGGGACGGTGACGAGGATGACAGCAATGGGCGAAGGGTCGCTCCTCCTCCTCCTCCTCCTCCACCCATCGTTCCACGTGAACCATCGCCGCCGCCGCCACCGCCACCATTGCCATCCGCAAGGAACCCGGCACTGGCGCTTGCGGCCGCTTCTTCCTCCATGATGACAAGGGGGTGACGTAAGGTAAGTATGTTACCAAGCTTGGTTAGCATGGAAGAGTGACCATTCCTATCCTCCCTTCGCGCGTTTGCGTATGTAGGTGTGTGCGCGCGCGCGCGCAAAAAAAAGAGCGAAACGTACAACCCGCCCCCTCCTCCTCCCCCTGGGATTTCATATCCCCTTTTTACATTTATATATGTTTGATAGAGAGGAGAGTGGGGATTGCAGGGAGTAAAAGGAGACTTGACTTGAATCATACGCGTTTACTGACATTACTACGTTCAAACGTACTCCCTCCTTCGAGTTTGGGTGCGGCGACGCAGAACGGGGAAGAGGAGAGAGCGCTTTCAAGGCAGGAGTAAGGGCGATCGATACGCACAGGGATCAAACGCACCCAACGTCGTAGGAGGTAGTTGAAGTGAAGAGGGAAGGAAGAAAGGATCGCTTAGTTGGGCTGGAGAGCTCGAGCTCTCCAGGGCTATATCGAAGAGAAATGGGCCATTTCGGGAGGGAGGCTTGTCAATGGGTTGTCGTCGATATCCAACCACTCGAGAGAAGAAGAGAGACGGCCCATCTCAGGAGGGAGACTCGTCAGCCGATTAGAGCTGAGATTCAAGTGTTGGAGATAGGGGAGCTGTCCCATTTGGGGAGGGAGGCTCGTCAATTGGTTGAACTCGAGATCAAGTCGTCGGAGAGAGGAGAGATGTCCGATCTCGGGCGTAATACTCGACAATCGGTTGTCGTTGAGAGTCAACGCTTGGAGCAAAGAGAGATGGCCTATCTCGGACGGAAGGCTCGACAATCGATTGTCGTCGAGAGTCAGCTCTTGGAGAGAGGAGAGACATCCCACTTCGGGCGGGAGGATCGCCAGTTGATTGCCACCGATAATCAGCGCTTGGAGCAAAGAGAGGCGTCCTATTTCAGGCGGAAGGCTCTGTAGTTGGTTGTTGCGGAGACGTAGTGTCACGAGAGAAGAGAGGCGGGGTATCTCGGGCGGAAAAGTTGCCAGTCGATTGTTACTGAGATTCAATACTCGGAGGGAGGAGAGGTGGCCTATTTGGAGAGGGAGGCGCGTCAGATGGTTGTAGTGGAGATGCAGCCTCTGGAGAGAAGACGCGAGATTGCCTATTTCAGGAGGGAGGCTCGTCAATGCGTTGCCGCTGAGGTACAACTTCTGGAGGGAAGAGAGACATCCCATCTCGGGCGGAAGGCTCGACAATCGATTGTCGTTGAGATCTAACACTTGGAGCTCAGATAATTTTCCTATCTCAGGCGGGAGGCTCGGCAATTGGTTGTTGCCGATATGTAGTGCCAGGAGAGAAGAGAGACGCGTTATCTCGGGCGGAAAAGTTGCCAGTCGATTGGTATTGAGATTCAACACTTGAAGAGAAGAGAGGCGGTCTATCTGGGGAGGGAGGCTCGTCAACTGGTTGCATCTGAGTTCCAACACCAGAAGAGAGGAAAGATTGACAATCTCGGGAGGGAGGCTCGTCAATTGGTTGCCGACAAGAGACAGTTCTCGAAGAGAAGAGAGAAGGCCGATCTCGGGAGGAAGACTCGTCAATGCATTGTCGCGGAGATACAATGTTGTGAGAGAAGAGGAGAGGTGTCCTATTTGGGAAGGAAGACTCGTCAATTGGTTGGCGCCGAGATACAGCTGCTGGAGAGAAGAGAGATGACATATCTCGGGAGGAAGGATTGTCAGTTGATTGTCGTTGAGATGCAGCACCCGGAGAGAGGAGAGACGTCCGATCTCGGGAGGGAAGCTCGTCAATTGGGTATTGCTAAGATCCAGCCACTCGAGAGAAGAGAGATGTCCCAGTTGAGGAGGGACATGGCCTTTCAAACGGCAATCAGACAAATCGAGGCGGGTGACGCGGTGGGGGAGAGAGGGGTCGCGTCCCACCTCTTCTGACACGGCCCATTGGTCAAGGCCTGTCCATCCGCGACTTTTCTGCAACGGCGTCTTCCATATTTCCCATAGGGAGGCCAACGCATCATCGTCGTCGCCGTCGCCATTGCTAGCGACGATCGCTAGTGGTGAGTCAGTGTCCATGTCCCGTGTGTATATATTATATATATATTCGCAATGCGTATTGGTATATTGGGAAGGAAGGAGGAGCGCGTTTTCTTGTCGAATATTCTATTCAGGTAGGAGCGAGGGTGTAGGACCAACTGTCGACTCGAGGGTCTCCGCCGCGAGCGATTGGTTGGTGGGCGGACGGGAGGAGAGTAGCACCACGGCCACTCGTCATTTTAATAAACACGGGATGTCTCCGTCTTCTGAATGAGTGAGCGAGCATATTCCACGAACGGGATATATGTATGTACATTCACACGTTCCAATCAACTCTCTTTTCTGAGTCTGGTAGCGCAAAAGGCGAGGAGGAGGGTGGTGGAGAGGCCGAAATAGTCGGCGTGCGCGACGAGGTCGCGACAATCCTGGATTTGGAGGGAGGAGACGCGAACGGGCCTACCCTCAAAGTAGTCGACAATGCATTGACCGAGGCGGCGAGAAAAGTAGAGGGAGAGATCGGCGTTTCCGGAGCGGGCCTCGGAGAGATGGGCGTCGAGGAGGCAGCGGAAGAAGGGCCACCGCCTCGCCAGGCGCTCCCTGTCAGCAACGTGAATATGACGACCAGGCGAGGGCCCAGCCGTCTTTTTCCTCTTCTCGTTTTCATCTTCGTCAGCCGTGGTCTTGGCGTCGTCGTTGTCGTCGTCGGTGGAGAAATGAAGGGTAAAGTCGACCATGGCCGAAGAAGAAGAAGAAGAGGAAGAAGAAGAAGAGAGCGATCCATTTGTATCCATGGCGATGTCAGATGAGTAGCACGCATCCAGTGTCGTGGGGAGTCGTTGCGCGCCAATCTCGATGGCGAAGGAGGCGGCGGCGGCAGGAGTTGGCAGGGTAATCAAGTAATTGTCAACGAGCCGCAGTTTACGGAGGGAAGGGAAGGTTTCCTTCGTCGCGCCAGTGGAGAAGGGAGAGGGAATGCTCACCAGTTGATTTGAGGCGAGATTCATCACTTGGAGAGAAGAGAGACGTCCCATTTCGGGTGGAATATTCGTCAATTGGTTGGCGTCGAGATTCAACCGCTGGAGAGAAGAGAGTTTACCCAACTCGGGCGGAAGACTCGCTAGTTGATTATGGTCGAGTTTCAAGTACTCGAGAGAAGAGAGACCTCCGATATCGGGAGGGAGACTCGTCAATTGGTTGGTGTCGAGGTATAGCTGCTGAAGAGAAGAGAGATGACCGATCTCGGGAGGAAGGATTGTCAGTTGATTGGCGTTGAGATACAGCACCTGAAGAGAGGAGAGATGTCCCATTTCGGGGGGAATATTCGTCAATTGGTTGGCGTCGAGGTATAGCTGTTGGAGGGAAGAGAGCTGCCCTATCTCGGGCGGAAGGCTAGTCAGTTGATTGCAGTCGAGATATAATATTCGGAGAGAAGAGAGATGTCCCATTTCGGGTGGAATATTCGTCAGTCGATTGGCGTCGAGTCTCAAGTACTCGAGAGAAGAGAGACGTCCCATTTCAGATGGAAGACCCGTCAGTAAGTTGTGGCTGAGATTCAACACCCGGAGAGAAGAGAGATTGCCCACCTCAGGCGGGAGGCTCGTCAATTGATTGCGGAACATATCCAGAGCCGAAGAGAGGTGGCTTGTCTCAGAAGAAAGGATCACCAATTTATCGAAGCCGAGATCCAAATCTTGGAGAGAGGAGAGACGCCCGATCTCGGGGGGAAGACTCGTCAGTTGGTTGCGGCCGATAGATAGCCGTTTGAGAGAAGAGAGATGGCCTATTTCAGGAGGGAGACTTGTCAGTTGGTTGGCGCAGAGATGTAGCCCTCGGAGAGAAGAGAGACGCCCGATTTCAGGAGGGAGGCTGGTCAATTGATTGGAGAGGAGATTCAACACCCGGAGAGAAGAGAGATGGCCGATTTCAGGAGGAATACTCGTCAGTTGATTGTACTCGAGAGATAACCTTCGTAGAGAAGGGAGATGCCATATCTCGAGCGGAAGGCTCGTCAATTGGTTGTGACTGAGATCCAGATCTCGGAGCGACGTGAGTTGTCCCAGGTTTGAAGGGACGCGTTTCAAATGGCACCGAGACAAATCAAGGCGAATGA
>JBAZUA010000028.1:6092-8453 GCA_041661645.1 Minisyncoccota bacterium
GCCTCACCCTTTCCGACGCGACCCATTGGTCAAGACTCTCCCATCCCCAACTCTCCTGTAGTGACGTCTTCCACTCTTCCCACAAGGAAGCCATCACTTCATCGTCTCTGACAGTGCTATCGTCGACGGGTGTGACATCCATTGTAACGACGAAGAGGTAGCACACACACACACACAAACAAACAAAAAAAAAAAGAAGAGGCGATGCGGATGGGAGTGAGGTGCAGAACAAACTGCGCCGGGACCGCCGTGGCGAGTGAGCGTCGAAGGGCCCCAGCCGAAAAGAAACACATATTGAAGTAACAAATCCCCGCCCTTTCACGCATCTCGCAGGCAGTTCTCGCCCCCTCATACATTGGACATGGCAGCGCGTATCTCCTCGCTCGTCTCAGCCCACGAGGGCGATGCTGGCTTGGGCGGCGATACGTTGGGTGCGAAAACGTGCTCCTTGAGCAAACGAATCGCAGTGGCGCTCTCTTCGCGTGTAACAACAATGCCGCCCATGGAAGCGCCGTCGTCGTCGTCGACGTCCATTGAGTGAGGATGAGATGGCAGCAGCGGCGGCAGAAGAGGTGAAGGCGAAGGTGCATCCGTTGTTGCTGTAGTAGATGGTGATGGAGTTGTCGCGGTGGGCATGCTCGCAATGACATCGATAATCTCGTCCGCGGCATTGTGTACATCGATCCACGTGCGTGACTCTGTATCGAACCACACGCCTGGATGAAGCGGTGAAATGTCAATGTGCTGGGGGACCACGGCGCGCAGCGCGTTCATCTGCTCCATCGTGAAGGCATCCGCCGTTGGCTGGTGTTGTTGGTGTTGGTGTTGGTGTTGGGGTTGGTGCGCCAGAATGTCATCAGCCGCTTCGCGCATCGACGTGTTGTATCGATCGATGCTGTTGATGACGGGGATGGGAATGAACTTTGGGTCGGTGATGACGATGGATGTCATGTTGGGTGCGAGTGACCGGTAGGCGCGAATGTCCAAGTCGCCGCCGTAGCCAAAGAGCGTGCCTTCCTTGGCGGGGGCACGTCCAATCTTGAGGGGGTCGTCTAGGCCGAGGTGTGCCATGAGTGCGTAGATGGCGCAGAGTGCCAATTTGCTCAATGGTCGATTGTTCTCTAGCGTCCACGCGATCATTGCAGGCCACGTACTCCAATAGCCCCACACCTTGAACGTGCCCTCCGACGCGTCCCACTCCTCGGGATAACGCGCAAGTGGACCGTCGAGGTGAGGTGTGATGGGATGTCCATCGTAGGTGCATAGGAAATGGTTGGCGGGCGGGCGCGAAGGCCACTTGTCCTTGCCCACGACAAAGTTCTCCAGGCGACTCTTGTACATTGAGGGCGGTGAGGGCATCTCATCGGCACAACCCGCCAGGCGGTAATCGCGGATAGTGAACGCTTCAAATTCACTATTCGTCACTGATACCGCCGCCGTCGCCGCAGTATCATCGCCACCACCGCTACTATCTCTATCGGCAGCAGCAGCAGCCGCAGCCGTCGTAACCGGTAGATCAGCGTACGACGCCTGTTGACGTGGATCGATGTCGTTGACGAGCAGGTAGCCGCGCATGATCGACTCGGGTATGGCCAAATCACCGCCTACGATGGCATCCATACTTGGACATTGTTGTCGCTGCTGTAGCCTCAATTGAGCAGCTGTCGTTGATTTGGCAGAAGAGGACTTGGCTCGCTTGGCGGCCGTCGTCCGTTTAGCAGCTGCAGTCGCCGATGATCGCTTGGCGCTCGGCAGTGACGACGACATATGTGCGGGATAGGGATAGAAAAGAAGGGGATGGAGGAGAAGAAGAAAAAAGAAAAGGAATGAGAGGAACGATAAAGGTCGGTGTGAGGTGTGAAATGGTCAGTGTGCCGCCCCCTCTCTCTGTCCTCTTCCCAACACTCGCTTCCCCCTTTCTCTTTTTGTGTGCGAGAGAGAAAGAAAGAGAGAGAGAGAGAGAGAGAGTCTCGGTAATGCGACACGAAACGCCCTCCTCGCTCCAAAACAACAAAACAGTAAATTTAAAAAAACAACACGCAATTTTCTTTCGCGATCCGCATTCACCCCGACCCCGCCTCGTCTCGCCTTTTTCACACGCCGGGCGAGGGCGGCTCCGTTTCCCTTTGGAAGGAAAAAAAAAAGAGGGGGGAAAGAACAAATTGCAACGCGCGCGTCTCTGTACGGTTTTTTTTTAAAAACGAGTAGTTGTAGTTGCTGGCGCGTTGGTTGTGCAGTGGTCTAATGAACAGCGTGGGGTAAAAAAAAAAGGGAGGGAAAGACCAATGGCGCACTACTACGACGATTACAACTACAACGGAGATGACGGAGGCAACTACGACGACAGCTACAGCAGCAGTG
>JBAZUA010000029.1:0-8311 GCA_041661645.1 Minisyncoccota bacterium
ACGAAAACAAACGAAGCGTGCCGTGGGCTACATTGCCATCGGAGTACTCACGGCGGGCGCGGTGATCGCCATCGCCATCGCCATCTCCAAGAGTGCTCGCAAGCGACGCGCAGAGCGGAATATGGCCAACGTGGTACGACGCTTCGTCCGAGAAAACAATGGGTGGTGGACGAGCGGCGATTCGAAGACCGACTTGGATGCAGAGAACGAGGTGGTGGCAGCGATTCTCGCTGCCATTGGAAGCAGCGGCGACGACGAAGTGAGTGCATATAATAATGCCACGCGAATGGTGAATGAAACGTCGCACATTCGTCGTAATGGCATCATCGGGCCCACGGCCTATCGATGCGACGACGATCACATCTGCCGCCTCGTCCCCATCACCGGTGATGGTAACGCCAACGCTGCCCTGTCGCCGTCGCCATCATCACCATCATCGCCGCCATCGTCACCATCACCATCATCGCCGCCACCACCATCACCACCACCGTCATCACCGTCATCACCAAGCGCCGTTATCAATTTGAACAAGGAGGAAGCTGCTCGCCTGAAAAAGCAGAGCCGTCTCGCAAACGCGATCTCGTCTGTCCTAGTGCGCATCTCTCCGTGGTTCAGCTCAGTGCCACAGCGCGTGGACATGTCCGAACTCGAATTTGCAATGCCACTCGAGCGCCCCATGTCATACGAGGAGGCGGTGAAACACATCAAGCCCTTCGACTTGTTTACGACGCGCGGCCACACGGTGAACAGCAAGGTCATCCAACTCATACAGGGGTTCAGTCGCGGATGTAATGTCGCTACCCACGTCGGGTATTTCTGTAATACCGACATTCTGCCGGTGGAGGGCATTGAACCCGGTGAGTGGTACGTGATCGAGGCGGTAATCAGCGGCGGATTGATGCCCGAAGTTGACACAGTTCCCGACATTCTCAATCGAGCGTTCAACGGCGGCCAAATACGCTCACTGAGGAGGATCATGACCGCCAGAGAGAACGGCACCACCATTTTTGGATGGGCCTCGTTGAATGACGAGGCCCGCGCCATTGTCGATCGCAACTGCACCGGAGAGGCGGGACAGAGGCGTGTGGCAGCGTGCCTCGACACATATCTCGGAAGGCCCTACCCCAGTAACGCGTGCAACTTCTTGTACGGCATGACGCCCTTGGATATGGTGACAAGGTACGCCAAGAAGAAGATGACGCCCATTGGGGAGGACTACTTTTGCAGCGAGCTGTGCATGAGTATCGCGGCCGACCCGAGAATTGGCCTGTTACCGAGCGAAATGGTCGAATCCGCGCGTCTATTCTACCCCGTCGACTTCCTAATGCCCTCTCCCGTACCCAACATGCCCTCGTCGCTCTTCAAGGACTACCGCATCATCCAGCACCCTTCTCTCACATAAAAAAAAGGAGAGGACCTTGAAATATATATATAATAATATTGTACGGACGGACCAAGAGCGCATTGGCGTGTTTATTATTTATTCCAATTATGCTCCATTTCACCGTCATTCGATAGAATTTGGACTAATAATAATAAGTCAAGGGTACTCTTGATCCGTCCGTACAATACATCCCTTTTTGTCTATATCTATCGCTTATCGCTGGGAGGGCGATGAGGATGAGTCGTCGCGAGCGAGGCGAACGATGAATTCATTGGGCCGATAGAGCGGGTCCATACGCGAGAGGCCGCGCGATGTGAAATTCCAACCGCTCTCCACGTAGGCGTGTTCACTAGCCGAGTACCGTTTCACGGCAATGTACGAGGGATTTGGCACGACCATGGGTTCATATGCTTCACACGACGACGATGGCGGCATTGCCACCGGTAGTAGTAATCCACCTACGCCATCCATCATCGCACTCTCTGTATCGCCGGTGGCGGCGTCACATTCATTTCCTCCCATAACACAATCCATTGCGTGCGTGGCGCCAACGAGTCGTCCACGCACAAGTTGTGCGTGTGCGGGAGACAGTGGTCGGACTGAATCTCGGCTTGTCCTCTTGGCGGGGGAGAGAGGGGGCCCTTCTAGTGTTTTTAAACGCTGCTTTCCTCTCCAACAGGTGGGCCCCTTCAAACCAGCCTCCAACGCACACTCGTAATGCTGGGTCCGACTTTTTTTTTTCTTCTTTTCTGTCCGCCTTTCCTTTGCATGTGGCGCGCGCCACACACGCACGCCTTACACCACCATCGTCTACACATTCGCGCGATTCATGGTCTCCCTCTCATTCAACCGAGCAACACAAGCAAGGAGTTCTTCTCCTCCGAGTTTGGCGGTACAGAAGTGGAAGAGGAGGGTGTCGCTGAGGCCAAAGTAGTTGGCGTGTTCGACAAAGTCGCGACAATCCTGAGTTTGAAGCGATGAGACGTTGACGGTCTTCCTATCAAGGTAATCGACGAGGCATTGACCGAGGCGGAGGGAAAAGTAGGGGGAGAGATCGGCGTATCCTGAGCGGGCCTCGGAGAGGTCGGCGTCAAGGAGGTGGCGGAAGTAGGGCCACCGCTTCGCCAAACGCTTCCTGTCTGCGATGTGAATGGAACCGAAAGAAGAGGGTTGCGTCGTCCTCTCTTTTCCATTTTCATCGGCGTCGTTATCGTGAATATCGGTGTAGAAATGAAGGGTAAAGTCATTCGCCGCTGAAGATGAAGATGAGGGTTCCTCCTCGTCGGCGATATCGATATCGGTGTCAACTGAGCAGCAGCGCGCATCCAATGTCGTGGGAAGTCGCTGCGTGTAAATGCAAATGTCGACGGCAAGGGGTACGTGAGAAGGATGAGGCACGGCAATCAAGCAATTGTCGTGGAAGCTCATTCGCTGGAGGGAAGGGAAAGAACCATTTACATCAATGAAGAAGGAGGAGGGGATGCTCACCAGTTGGTTGTGGTCGAAAGTCAGCAACTGGAGAAGAGAGAGGTGCCTCACCTCAGGCGGGAAACTCGTCAATTGGTTGTTGCTGAGACACAGCTCCCGGAGAGAAGAGAGATGACTGATCTCAGGAGGAAGGCTCGTCAATTGGTTGTTGTCGAGATACAGCTCCTGTAGAGAAGAGAGTTGCCCAATCTCGGGCGGAATGCACTCAAGGCGATTGCCGCGGAGATCTAGCCGAAGGAGAGAAGAGAGCTGGCCAATCTCGGGCGTCAGGCTCGTCAGTTGATTGCCGTATAGATCCAACCATCGGAGGGAAGAGATCTGGCCCACATCAGAGGGAAGGCTCGACAATTCGTTGTTGTTGAGATATAAGCCCCGTAGGGAGGAAAGACGGCACATCTCTGGCGGAAGGCTCTTCAGCTGATTGCGGGCGAGATCAAGAGATTGAAGAGAGGAGAGCATCGCCATCTCAAGCGGAAGACCCGTCAATGCGTTGTTGCCGAGATCCAGATATTGGAGAGAAGAGAGACATCCGATTTCGGGAGGAAGGCTCGTCAATTGGTGGTCGCGGAGGTCCAAGTGTTGGAGAGAAGAGAGCTGGCCGATTGAAGATGGAACCGGTCCCGTCAGAAGACAGCCGCGTAAATGGAGGTGGATGATTCGGCGGAGTGGAGAGGCGTCACGTATCACCTGGTCTGAGTTGATCCATTGACGAGCACTCGTCCATCCATGAGCCTCCCGTAGCGGCGTCTTCCACACTTCCCACAGGGAAAACATCACTTCATCATCTCCGTTGAAGGTACTGATAGAGATACCCATCGCGTCAATGGTACGCGTAGTTTGGCAGGCGGGTGGGTGATATGTTGTCGATGTGGATGGGAGCGAGGCGCAGAACTGACTGCCGGCTCGAGATCGCGTAGTGGGTTGGGGGTGTTGGCGGCAGACGGGCTGAGCGCGCCAAAAATAAGGAAGGGAATTTTGGCGCCTTTTCTTCCCCCGCGCGCGCGGGGGCTCAGCCCATCTTGCAGTTCGTGGGCTGGGTTCCGATCCAGTCTCTCTCCATTGCACTACCGAACTGGGGGAGGGAGAAGGAGACATGTCAACGGCTGACGTTACTTGCCGCCCGTCGCCGTTTCTTGTCTCTCTCTCTTGAGTTTGGCGATGCAAAAGGCGATGAGGAGGGTATCGGTGAGGCCAAAGTAATCGGCGTGTTCAATAAGGTCACGACAATCCCGGATTCGGAGAGGGGACACGTGAACGGGCTTCCCGTCGAAGTAATCGACGAGACATTGGCCGAGGCGGAGGGAAAAGTAGGAAGAGAGATCGACGTGTCCGGATTGAGCTTCGGAGAGGTCGGCCTCGATGAGGCGTCGGAAATGGGGCCATCGCCTCGCCAGACGCTCCCCGTCAGCGATACATATACTGCAACCGGGCGAGGACGATATTTCTCCCTCGGTTTCAGCAGCTTCTTCAATGTCGTCGTCGGTGTCGCCATTCGCGTAGAAATGAAGGGTGACCACCGTCGAAGCGGATGATGATGAAAGGGAGAGAGGTCCATCCATGTCGACGTCAAAGGAGCGCGCGTTCAGTATCGTGGGGAGTCGCTGTATGTCAATGTCAGTCTCGTTACATGTAACGAGAAGAAGGCCAAAAAAGGAAAAGGACCGATGAGGACGAGTCGGCGTGGTAATCAGGCAATTGTCAATGAGGGACACCCATTTGAGGGAAGGGAAGTTCTCCGCAGTAGGGAGGAAGAAGAAGGGCGAAGGGAGGCTCACCAATTGGTTGGCGCCGAGATCCAACTCTTCGAGCGAGGAGAGCAGCGCCATCTCAGGAGGGAGACTTGTCAATTGGTTGTTGCTGAGGTACAGCCCCTCGAGAGAAGAGAGGTGTTCGATCTCGGGAGGAAGGCTTGCCAGTTGGTTGTTATTGAGATTCAAGTACGTGAGAGAAGTAAGGTGGCCAATCTCAGGAGGGAGGCTTGTCAATTGGTTGGAACCGAGGCGCAGCACTTCGAGATGAGGGAGAAATCCTATCTCGGGAGGGAGGCTCGTCAATCGGTTGTCGGCGAGATCTAATGCTAGAAGAGAAGAGAGGCTCCTCCCCATTTTGGGAGGAAGGCTCGTCAATTCGTTGGCGTTGAGTCCCAGGTATGCTAGAGAAGAGAGGCGTCCCATCTCAGGAGGGAGACTCGTCAATTCATTGTTACTGAGATGCAGCGTCTGGAGGGAAGAGAGAGACCCCAACTCGGGAGGGAGGCTCGATAGTTGATTGTTGCTGAGACACAAATCTCGGAGAGAAGAGAGAAGGCCAATCTCGGACGGAATGCTCGTCAATTGATTGTGGCTGAGATGCAGCACTTGGAGCGAAGAGAGACGTCCCACCTCGGAAGGAAGGCTCGTCAGTTGGTTGCGGTAGAGATGCAGCGATTGGAGAGACAGGAGCTGCCCTACCTGGGGAGGGAGGCTCGTCAATTGTTGCCTCCGATGAACAGCCCTCGGAGAGAACGGAGATTGCCCATCTCAGGAGGAGGGAGACTCGTCAATTGGTTGTCGCTGAGATCCAACATCTGGAGAGAAGAGAGCCGCCCCAGTTGGGAAGGGATAGGTCCCTCCAAGCGGCAATCAGATAAATCAAGGCGGATGATTCGGCGAGGGGGAAAGGGATCGAGCTCCACTCTCCCTAGCCATTGGCCAACGCGCGTCCATCCGCGACTTCCCCAGAACAATGTCTTCCACACTTCCCACAGGGAAGCCAGTACTTTATCGTCTTCGACGAAGGTACTACTAGCGATACCCATCAAATAGAAGAGGCCAGTGGTAGAGCGGTGAGGAGCAGTCGCAGGTCACTTCCCCTTCCAGCGCCCCCTTTTCCTTTCTTTTTGGGTATGTGTACATACATGGATGGGGATTTTGATTTCAATAAATGTGTGTCTACACACGAGGAGGATTTATTATATTTTCAGCCATGTCCTCTCTCGATCTCAATGGCGCCAACAGCACTGCGAGACATTTGCCAACTGCTGGGTAGTACAGCTTGCCTCCGATGGAGAGTTTGATCTGCTTTTGTGCGCCAGCTTGACGCCAACCGCAGAAGGTGCCAAGCTGGCGCTTCCACAAGATCGTGGTTCCCGATCGCACCCGTTCATCCTCATATGTGAATGTCACGTATGCATGCTCATCCAATGTGTTGAATTCGAGGTTTCTGTAGATGCAGACGTCTGTGTGGAGAATAGAGCCGATGGAAAGTCTCCCAGAGAACCAAACACCCCCTGTAGGGTCGTCGACGACGTTATCGTAGTTAACGCCTGCATTTTCTTCCTTGTCGCTGTCGCTGCCTTCATCGTCGTCGTCGTAATTTGCATTGCGCCTAGCATTCACGTGCAAGGATAGTTTAAATTTGACATTCACGCCTTGATACGCGATGACCCCAGCGATTTTCATGGCATCGGGTGTGCACTTGGTGATGCGACCTAATGACTGGGGTTCGACTACACTGTGGAGTTTGACGGTAGTGGTGGAGATGTCATGGCCGAGCCGCACAATGGATAATCGTAACCAATGCGTCCATCCGATGTGCGGAAAGAAGCGGCAGAGGGAGAGCTGCCGCGCTTGTCCATAGTACTGTTGCATGAGATCAAAGAGGGGACATGGTTCCACTACTGAGATTGTCGCCGCCGCTTGCATCTTCTTCTCTCCCTATTCGTCGTGTGGGGACGCTTTGTATATATATATCTTCCGTTCCGAGGAATGGGTTCTCCTGTTTGGACTTTCCCCTTCTTATCATGTGTTGTCGTGCGATTCGTTCCTCTTGTTCCACTATCTCCTCTTTGCGCGTTGTGGGTTCGAACCAAGGGGGGTGAGAAGACGTGGACGGCTGGAAGGTAGGAGGAGGTATTCCGCTGCTGTAGAAAACACACACGCATCCGCCCACCCTTTTGTAGGGCATTGGTAAATCCCCCTCTTTTTTTTTAAAAAAAAAAGAGATAGTCTGTGTTGGAGGAGGTAATCGACAACTTCACACTTGGGAAGAGAAGAAGGCACGTACCAAGCGAAAATCATGGCAGATTGGTGGAACGTTGGCAGCGCCGTCCTGAATTCAGGACGGCCTGTTGTCGGAGCGCCCGCATCGAGCCCAATCTGGCACCAACGTTCGTCTCCATTGCAGGCCTCCGGTCCTTCGTTCCGTTCTTCTTCTTCTTCTTCTTCTTCCCCTACTTACGCGACCGCCGCTGTCGATTGGTATCGAGGGAAGGACAAGCGCGGAAAGAAGGCAATTGGCGCCGCAGTAACTCTCTCCTTATCTGTCCTCGTCGTTGGCATCATCGTCATGATCTATCGACACACGAAAAAGGTTTTGCTTGAGCGACACGAGAGAGAGAAAAGAGGAGCGTACGCAGAGGCAATGATGGCCCGTAGCAGTGGCAATGACAGTGACTCACTGGGAGGTCCAGTAACAAGCGCGACGACAGCAACAACATCGACGACACCGGAGCCAGTAGGAGTAGCAGCGGTAGCAGCAGCGCCATCGTCGTCGCCGTTACAACAACAACAACAACAACAACAACCCTTCGTGTACGACGACGTGGAGATGAGACCTGTGGTTGAGCACGCGATTGCGTTGCTGGAAACACTCGAGCGAATGCCGGTCGTCAAGCTGAGGCACGCATCGACAATCAACCAAGTCAACACGTGCATCGGCCATCTTAGGGCGATTGGCATGAAATCCACGGCGCAGACCATCCAAATCGCCACGGGCGCCGATATTTTACACTTGGAGCGCGCGCTCGTTGCCGCTGCCTCACGGGCGTCATAAAACCGAACCCGAACTGTAAATCAAATCCATATATTATACACCCACGTCCGACTCTAATCAAATCTTGGAGAGAAAGAGGGGCTTCCTGTCTCGGAGCGAGAGAATGCGCCATTGTTTTTTTTGGGCGCGCTTGAAGAGGGGAGGAGTGCGCCATTATTTTTTTGGCGCGTGCGGGTGGGGAGAAGGGCGCGCCAAAAGGAAGGAAGGACCGCTGCGCGACCTCAAGTCAGCAGTCTGCTCTGCACATCGCTCCCATCCACGTCACAAACGCGGATAACGATCGCCTTGCTGAGTCCCACCCAACATACACATACCCCCCCACAATGGATATCACTGATGAGCACATCGATGACGACGAGGTGCTGGCCTTGCTGTGGGAAGAATGGAAGGCGTCGCTGAAGCAGCGACGGGGTTGGACGAGTGCTGCCCAATGGGCGACGTCGGCCTCAGTGGGTCGCGATGATCCCTTACACCCCCGCCGAATCACTCGCCTCAATTTACGTGGCTGTCTTCTGACGGGACCGGTTCCATCTTCAATCGGCCAGCTCTCTTCTCTCCAACACTTGGATCTCACCGACAATCAATTGACGAGCCTTCCTCCTGAGATCGGCCAGCTCTCTTCTCTCG
>JBAZUA010000030.1:0-8177 GCA_041661645.1 Minisyncoccota bacterium
CCTTCCTCCCGCGGTGAGCCAGCTCTCTTCTCTTCAATGGTTGGATCTCAATGACAATCAACTGGCGAGCCTCCCCCCTGAAGTGGGCCTTCTCTCTTCTCTCCAACACTTGGACCTCAGCGGCAACCAATTGACGAGCCTTCCTCCCGATGTCGGCCATCTCTCTTCTCTCCAAGAGCTGTATCTCGGCCACAGCCAATTGACGAGCCTTCCGCCCGAGATTGGCCATCTCTCTTCTCTCCGAGTGTTGTGGCTCGGCAACAATCAATTGACGAGCCTCCCTCATGGGCTGGAACGCCTCTCTTCTCTCCGATATTTGTATCTCGGCAGCAATCAATTGACGAGCCTTCCTCTCTCTCTCTTCCCTTGCGGGAAGTCGCCCTTCCCTTGCGGGAAGTCACCCTTCCCTTCCCTCCAATTGGCGTGCCTCAGTGACAATTGCTTGATTACCCTGCCCTTTCTTCCTTCTGCTCCCTCGTTTAGCATCGAGATCGGAACGCAACGAATCGAGATTGGCGCGCAGCGACTCCCCGTGACACTGGATGCGTGTTCATTTGATGATAGTGACATCAATATCGCCGTCGGCGACAACGGATCGCCCTCCGAAGAGGAGGCGGCTGGCTTTGATCTTCAATTCTACACCACCACCGACGAAGGGGGAGGAGGGGATAGTAGTCATCGTCCCCTGCCGTTCATCCATATCACCGACAGGCACCGTCTGGCGAGGCGATGGCCCTTCTTCCGACACCTCCTCGAGGCCGATCTCTCTGAGGCCCACTCCGGACACGCCGATCTCTCCCCTTACTTTTCTCGTCGCCTCGGCCAATGCATTGTCGACTATTTTGAGGGCAATCCCATTCAGGTCTCCTCCCTCCGAACCCAGGATTGTCACGACCTCGTCGATCATGCCGACTACTTTGGCCTCTCCACCACCCTCCTCCTCGCCTTTTGCACCACCAAACTTCAAAGAGGAGAGAGCACATGAAAAAAAAAGACGAGCCGCGGCGCCCGGCCTCGTGAAGCGAACTGTCGTCTAACTACATATCCAAGGCGCAAATATACATACCACGCGTATTTGACCATTCTCCCCATAATGAAACCCCCATATGCGTACACATACATGCGTACATCGCTGAGCTTTTACTTCTCCATCTCCTTCGACGACCCCTCATCACCGCCGCTGCCACTCTCATCTCTAGTGTTCATCCAAGCACATATATATAGCAATTCTCCTCGGGTTTGAGACCGCGTGCGCACACGCCATGTCTGCACATCCCGCCGCGAAATTCAAGATTAGCGACCATGGCAAGATTATTCACGCCCTTGAAAGGGGCTTGCAGCGGGCTCTCACCGACTATGGTCGATCGTCTGCCAAGGCCAGCCACATCAAGTACATTCGCTTGCACCACATCTTCAACAAGGCCGCTGCCAATCACTCGCTATTCTACTGGTTTACTAGCTGGGGCAACCCATTCTCCATCCACGCCTTGGCCCACATGTGGAACATATTTAGAACCAAACTCGGCCTCACCGACGTCTTCCTCAAGTCACTATTGGACATACCCAAGAAGCGCGGCGGCGGCCAAGACCTGCAAGACTGCATCAAGTCGTTGTACGTCAAGGACATTCAGGAGCCCGCTGCCCAACTGGACAAGCTGTTCGACTTGAGCAATCCATCTCAACTCGACGCGCTGGAGGAGGCGGACGCACGTGATTTCCCCACGAGCGGCGGCGGCGGTGGTGGTGGTAATCGCCTCACAAAGGAGGATGTCGATTCGTGGCTGGTGGGTGTCGAATGGGAGAGCTACGACGATTGCTTCAACACGGACGAGAAGACCGTCTCGTTCGCCCAACCCAGGGACAGGAAGCGCATGTTAGAGTGGACCACTGGCGACGATCAATTGGAAGAGAGAGCACTGCCGCAAGCCAAAAGGAGGAGAGAGAAATCACCCAAGAAGGACGACGATTGATGATAATGTATCCATTTGAATAAACTTAACCGAATATGCGATGTATGTTTATCTCTTCCCCTCCTTTACAGCAGTCGTATCGGAAAAGAGAGGAAATAAGCCCTCGATTACGACATCTCGTCTCTCAGCGGAGGAGGAGAGCGAGTGGCGATCAACCATAATGTAGGTCGCGGCGGTGGTGACGGCGGTAATGGTCGAATCTGATGCAACTGATATGCCCACGTGAGCAGGTAACACCTCATTCCAAAATCGAACGACCGAGTGTTTCATACCACGCGAACAGCAATTCGCGCGCACATGTCGCAGACGGCGTAGTGAAGCGAGTACCATTCTGAGTCTCGCCGCCACCGGAGGCGACGGAGGTTTCATTGGATGAAATCCATGATAAACGTGCATTACCTGTAGTCGTATCATGGCCTCGAGCAGTGGTATGACGCCAAAGACGTAATCGAACGACGTCACCAAGCAGCGAACACCATCCAGTCGCCACCAGGGCAGCCCGGCCACATCGAAAGGCGCAATGTCCAAGTGGAGGGTGCGAACCACGTTGCCGATTGTGGCGGAAGGCCCGGCGTCTCGTTGTTCTCGTCGTTGTCGTTGTTGTTGTTGTTGATGTCGTTGTTGATGTTGATGCAAGTGCATCTGGTGCAAAGACACCCTTCTCAAGTCCGATACCGCGCCCTTTGAACGGTGATTGGACAGCAGACAGTAACGAGCCGCGACTCGCGCGCGCATCCGCTCCACTGCGTCGCGAGTCATGGACAATGTACTACTATCGTCGGTGTCGTCGTCGTCACTGCCACCGTTGAGAGCATTCAAAAACAACGGCACACTTGTCACGTCGTCATCCCACATCACCAACTCTCGGTCCAGCTCCTCGCCCAACGCCGGCGCAAGTCGAGTGAAATTGGTCTCTAGTAGTTGCGCCACGCGACGTGCACTATCGGGACGGTCCATCAGAGCCGCTAGAATGGTCTGGAATAGAGCCTTGGACGACTCAAAGTGCTCACACGCGGGGTGTGATATGTGCTGGTCGAACGAGATGTAGTCGTCGTAGTAGCGTCTGATGAAGGCGCGCGTTAGGCTCCCATCGTATTCACTGTTACTGCTGTGCATGATGGGCGATAGACGGGCGCGGGCCTCTCTCATCTCCACACCACGCTCGTCACATATGAACTGTGCGCGGCGCTCGCGCGAAGCCACCTCCTCTTCAAATGTCTCGTGCATACAGGCAAAGGTGACATTGTAGTTCTGACATCGCGACTGTAGTCTGAAGTGAAATCGAGCTAGATGCGATGGATGGGAGAGAAGGGGGGGAGGATGGGACGCACCTCGCTCAGCGCATGTACATGCGATGATGTCGTTGCCATCAACAGCAAAAACGCTCAGTTTTCGCATGGTTGTCGGTATGAACGGCACGAATGTGGATGCAAAATCGACCGGGCATTGATTGAACACGGATAGAGTGACGTTGAGATCGGTGAGAGAGGGGAGGATACGCGCGAGCGAGGCGAATAGCGCGCTGGGAGAGTCGTCGTCGTCGCCGTCTCTGTCGCTGCCGTTCAATCGTAAGCAGACATTATATAGGCATAGCGTCTTGAGATTAGGGAATCGCGAGAGTCGCCGTTCATTCCGATCTGGATCGTCGACAGCGAACCGTTGCTGCTGCTGTAAGTCGTCGTCGCCGCCATCATGTGCGACTTGCTGACTTTGTCGCTGGCGATGGTTAAGGGTGAAGGTGGGGATGAGTTCTATCAGCGGAGAGTTGGCGAATTGCGTGTCCATGATACGCAATTTGATCATGGTTCGAGGAAGACGTTCTACCAGCGAGGGGAGTGCGGAAGAGCGTTGGTCGAAATGATGCCCGCGTACCGTTAGAACACACAGCCCCGCTGGCATGATCAGCTGATCGCGGACAATGGCGCGGATCCAAGAGGACGCGTTTTGAATGTCCAGGCGAGTCAAACTAGGCGGAAGGGAAATCACTGTTGCGGTGGAAATGGTGGGAGGAGTTGATGTGAATGTGGTTGTAGTTGTGGATGTTGTTGTTGTTGTTGTTGATGTTGATGTGGATGTGGATGTGGATGTGGCTGCAATGTCGTCGGCGTCAATGGTGATGGCGGCGGCGTCGTCGGTGTAGTGGCAAGACAGGCATAGTCGTGTGAGATGGGCTCCAAATATGGATGGGACCACTTGGGCGGAGAAGAGGGACGATGAATTGAGTCGGAGGAGATGGCGAGTGTAGTAGGCAAGACTTAAGAGGGAGGTGATGGCCACGCCGCCTGTGCATCGATTTGCGCTTGGGGCCATGTTAGCCGCCGTCGAATGGATCGAAGCATGACTGTCCATTGCCAGCAACCGCGTGAGAGGAGCGCTTCCAACACCGAGGAGACGCGAAAGCGTATCTATACTCACCACGGTTTTGAAGGCCCTCGCCGTCGCTGTGGCATAATCGCGTACATCGGCATCGACGATGCACGGCCACACGTGGCTCAACCAGATGCTGCGAGGGATATCAACGACATTCTTCCGTCGCCTTCGCTGTGTCGTTTCCTCACGCGCCGCCGCTGCTTCTTTTTGCCCTCGTTGCGGCGTTGGCAGCAACGTGCTCTCGACGCCATCCATTTTTTTTTCTTCTCTGGGAACGCGTGGATTCTCTTGTTGTTAGCGACGGATCCAGTGGGGTGTGCGCATGCGAAAGCTGGCCACGTGAGGCTTAGACTGAGTGCGCAAGCGGTCTCTTTTAGTGGCGATTGCGGAGGGGAGGGGGGGGGGGGGGGGGGGGGGGGGGGGGGAGCGACGGGGGATGGAATGGAGTTTTGGTGAGTGTCCCTATTTTGGACACGCGCTAAAGAATGCATGGCTCCTGGTCGAGAGAAAAGAAAAGGTGGGCTAAACGTGTGATACTCAGGGGGGACGACGGGACCAGAGCAGTATGTTTGGCGCGCTTTTTCTTTCTACGCCTTTGCGGCCAAAAAAAACTCAAACCAAACACCTCGGCCCACCAGTCTCTCTCGAGGGGTCGTCGGGCAGCAGCAGTCGATGCTACGCCTCGCTTCCACCCGCACACATCCCTCCTCATCATCATCATCACCACAACCCGACATCACAAATGGATATCGCCGACGTGCTTTCGATCGCCGCCAAGAGCGACAACGACAATGAAGAAGAAGAAGCATTGCTGGCTTTTCTGTGGTGGGAGACGTCATCGGGGCAGGGTCTCGGATGGTGGACGAACCTCGACCAATTTACTTCTGATCGGGTGACTCGGCGCTCCTTGCCTCCCCACCGAGTCACTCGCCTTGATCTATCGGGTTGTCAGTTAAAGGGCGATTTCCCTCCCCAGATAGGACATCTCGCGTTTCTCGAGTCGCTGGATCTCAGTAACAACCAACTGACGAGCCTTCCTCCCGAGATGGGCCGTCTCTCCTCTCTCCGATATCTAACCCTCAGCCACAACCAATTGACGAGTCTCCCTCCTGAGATAGAACAGCTCTCTGCAACTCTCCGAACGCTGACTCTCGACCACAACGAATTGGAGAGCCTTCCCCTCCAAATATGCCGTCTCTCCTCTCTCCGGCAGTTGGTTCTCAGCGCCAATCAATTGACGACCCTTCCTCCCGGTGTGGGTGATCTCTCTTCTCTCCGATGGTTGGATCTCGACGGCAACCAATTGACGAGCCTCCCTCCTGAGATGGGACGTCTCTCTTCTCTCCGAATATTATATCTCGACTCCAATCAATTGACGAACCTCCCTCCTGAAATGGGACGTCTCTATTCTCTCCGATCCCTCGTTCTTAGCCACAACCAATTGACGAGCCTCTCTTCTCCCGATATGGGCCTGCTCTCTTCTCTCGAATACTTGAATCTCGATGACAATCAATTGACGAGCCTCCCTCCTGAAATGGCCCATCTCTCTTCTCTCCAAGAGCTGTATGTCGCTGGCAATCATTTGGCGAGCCTCCCTCCCGAGGTGAGCCAGCTCTCTTCTCTCCAGTGGTTGGACCTCAGTCGCAACCAATTGACAAGACTCCCTCCTGAAATCGGGCGCCTCTCTTCTCTCTGGCAGTTGAATCTCGATCGCAACCGATTGACAAGACTCCCTCCTGAAATCGGGCGACTCTCTTCTCTCTGGCAGTTGGCTCTCAGCGCCAATCAGCTGAAGAGTATTCCGCCTGAGATCGGCCATCTCTCTTCCCTCCGCTACTTGAATCTCGCCTCCAATCAACTAACGAGTCTTCCACCTGAGATGGGACATCTCACGTCTCTCCGCGAGCTCTATCTCGACCACAACCCATTGGAAAGTATTCCATCCGAGACGGTCCCCATTCTTTCCTCTGCTGTTGTAGACGATAGTAGTGACACTGGCAGTAAAAAAAAGAAGAAGAGGACAATGAGTACCGCTGCGTCAATCGATCTGGGAGCGGCAGCGATGGATGGAAAGGACAATGAGGAGTTGACATCATCCACGAGCGTCGACGACGTCGTGGAAGTGGAAACGATGAATGAAAAGGACGACAATGACGACGAGGAGTTGACACCATCCACGAGTGTCGACGACGGCGTCGTGGATGTGGAAACAAAGGACAGAGAGGGGGAGGAGGAGGAGGAGGAGGAAGAGATGGGGTTGAGGTTGGCACCACCCACGAAGAAGCGACCCCTGCCGCCTTCGCTCCTCCTCCCCTCATCGACAATCGAGTTGACATCAACCCCGCAACTAGACATATTTTCATGGCTCGTTCATCCAGAGGACTTGCCCCATCTGAGCTACGATTCAAGCGACGCCGGGTCTATCAGCATGGGCGCTCCGAACTCGCGCCATCGCTTTCGCCTTCACCCCAGCCTAGTGCCCTTGATGGGGCGAGCGCGAGCGACTCGCGACGACGACGATGACGACAGCAGCGGCGGCGACGATGACAATAGTGACGCCACCACCCACACTAACAACAACCCTACTGCCACCGCTACTACTACTGCCACCGACGCCGACAATGGAAATCTCAGGTTTAGGCACATCAATGTCGGCACATTAAATGACGACCACGTGTTCGTCCGTAACAATGTCATACGCGTCACGGTGTGGTTTGACGATGAAGAGGGGTGTGGTGACTATCGATTCGAACTCATCAACTGGTCAGCTCACATCCGCCCCGACGGCGATGGCGAGTAAAAAAAAAAGAGGGGGGGCCCTTCACCGTCATCCACCCACCTCACCTCTCCTGTATCGTCAATATAATCGAATTCGAATCCAGGTGTGCAAATCGATTGTTTATAATATACACACCCGGGGCGGCGGCGGTTCTAGGGAGAGATAGCAGAAGTTCCCTTCTTGGGGTCAGCCTTCTCCGCTTCAACCCTATTATCATCGCCTTCCTTCATTTCGTCCCATCTCTTACGAGCCTGTAACAAACGGTAGGTGAAGGTGTCCTCCTCCATGGCCCTCCTGTCATCCTCGGTCAACTCATCATCGTCGTCCTCAGCCAAGGAAGCGTCGCACTTGGCGAATACAGAGGTCAGCAAGTCCCACTTGAGTGCGCGCCCACCCTCCAACAACACGTCACCATACGGTCCGCCGAGTCTGGCCGCGTAAATCACGTCGTGGTCCTCCATGATAGGGTTGATTAGGCAATTCATCGGCAGGTTCTTTTGCATGCCATCGTCATCTGCCCATGCAATCCAGTCCGCCTCCATTAGTTCTGATCGCAGAGGAAGGGTACAGAGGCGATCTGCGTCGATCAGTTTGTTCGCTCGATTGTTGATGCGAACAAACTCGTATGCCGGCTGGCCGCTGGCGCGTATCAACAAACCGCTGGGCAATGGCCTGTGTTTCACGATTGCATTCGCGGCGGATGAGGATGTGGAGGAGGAGGAGGGCGATGCCGCCGACGCTGCTGCCTTCTTCACCCTTTTCGCGGGCGGGGCGCCTCTCTCGTTTGAATGCGGCTTGGGTAGTGTCGTCTTCTTCTCCTCCTCCTCCTTTTCTTCGCTTGGCGTTGACATGAGCGGGTCGGTATCCATTTTTTTTAAGCGGGGGTGCTGCTAATGTACTGCTGTGCTGTCGCGTGTGTTGTGCGTACGAATGAAAACGAAAATGCGAGTTTCGTCCTTTTCTGTACGCAGCCAATGGTGCGACTGGAAAGAGCCCTCAGGGTAATGTGGAGGGAGGAGGGCGCCGCAACAACGTGCGAAAAAAAAAAAAAAGAGACC
>JBAZUA010000031.1:0-8091 GCA_041661645.1 Minisyncoccota bacterium
CGCCTGCGTGCACACAACAAGCCCCGTCGCGACGTTTACCGGGAGGAGGAGGGAGAGGAGGGAGAGAGGGGGGGGGGAGGGAATGCGTTAGGAAATCAGCACAAACTACGTGTATTCGACGGAGCTGCACAAACGCACTTGCAACACAACAAGGTCCGTAATGCCGCCAATGGCACCAGCAATGAGGGCCACTCCAATCGGATGATTTATATAAGGCGCGGCTTCCTTATTCTTGCGCCTTTGGCCGCGATGCTTCCTCGCTGCGAAGTCGGTCGTCCTGACCAGGGCTGTCAAGTCTGCTTCGGTGCGTGCGGGTTGGGACCGCAAGTGCCCGACCTCGTCTCCATCACAATCGGCACTAAGGGCCGGATCGTGTGCACATGCATATACATATCGGGGCGCTGCGAAGTTGGTATTGAACTTGACCGGGGCTGCTGTCAAGTCTGCCATGGTCAGTTGGGAACTGGCAACTAATGTCACCGTCGTCCGTGGTCGGCGTTGGCAGTGAAGGCATAAAAAATAAACGGGGCAAGCGAAGACGAAAACAGAAAAGAAAAGTCCATGCCCCCCCCCCCCCTCCTTTTTCTTTTCTGTTTTCGTCTTCGCTTGCCTCGTTCTTGTTTCCGCGGTTCGCGCTGGTGCACGTTTATCGGCCCCCTCCTTTCGGGTGGAACTAAAACTAAACTACAAAAGCGACGACCAAAAAAGGCACAAAAAAAAAAGAGGCGTTTCGCCTCGACATCAACACACCCCGCTCCTTTTTTTTTGATGGCCATCGGCGAGACCATTGCTCGTTGGTCGAAAGTTTGAACTTGAACACCCTACCGCTCTCTTTCCTTTCCCCCCTACCGCGCCCCTTTTCTTCCTTACGGCTCAGGCCCTTGACACCCCCACCCACCCTTTGAGTAGTACCCCATTCCATCGGACACACTCCAAGGGAGGATGAAAAATAAACCCCCCCCCCACACCTACACATACACACGCGCAGGCGCACGCCACGAAATGACCAAACCGACCGGGTGGATAAACACAACAGATGGTGTGTTTATATATATAATATGTGTGTAAGGATCAATGCTGCTGTTCTCGTATTTGTTGCATTGCGGCGCGCACACGCACAATCCAGGCATCGTCGTCAATTGGCGCGACCAACCAGCTGCTGGCCAACAAGTGGCTTATATTGGCACCGCGAGACATGATCCATGAAAACGACTTCCAATCGCCTTGACATATTATCCATCCCGAAAGACTGCCGTCACCGCTCTCGATAAAGTCGACGCTTCGTTCGATCGGCATGTGTTTCACAACATCGATGCCAAGTCGATCGCATAGATACGCCAGACCATTCTTACCGAGGAGGTCGTAAATGGCACGCACGATCTTCCTACTCCTCACCAATTCAACGAGCCGATCGTCTGGCATTGTCGTCGGCGACAAACTGAGGTCGGCGTCTATGGATGCCAACATGTCATTCTCTAATTTCGGCAGGTCGTCAGCAGCAGCGGCAGCGACGACATTGGCATATTCGTTGCGTATGGTTTCAATCAACCGAAAGTAGCCCCGATCGTGGTATTGGTCGGAGAGCACGCCGAGTGTGCGCCACGTCGGAGAAATGATGCCCTCGCGCAACGCAAATCTGAGCATGTTTCGCGAATCGCCGGTACTTGCTCCACTCACCAACGCCTCTTCCAGCGCCCCTCTCCTCTGTTCGGTTTGAGCAAGCATGGCAATGAAGTCATCCCTTCTCGATTGCAGCGCCCTGTAAACATACTCGTCCATGACACCGTTGAGTACCCACGTTATCGAATCGCCATTGCGATTTGAGGAAGAGAGATCTCCTATGAAGTACGATGTACGTCCGCGCGTTGCCATTGGTATGCAGCACAATAGGCCCACCAACTCTGCCAGATGTAAATCGTCGTCATCACCGTATGTGCCATCAAACATAACCCTCATCACACGCGTCACATCCGAAAAGTGGAGTCGTATGCGTTCAACTAGCGAACGCGGATTATCGAATAGTTCTTCTTTGGTGAGCCAGCTCAGTAGCGAAAGGCGTTGCAGCACCTCTTTATCGCATTGATGGATAGTATCGCCATTTGCGGCATCTCTCTTGAAACTCGCCATAACACCGTTCACCAGCGCGGCACAAATATCGTCACACATGTCGCGCCGTCGTTGTCGATGGGCAGCAGTGTCCGACAGATGTTGCTGTTGGCTGCCAACAACAACAACATCCTCTGTCGGTTGAAAGATCACGTCCTTGCCGTCGCTAATCGGTTGGAGAAACGCCGAGCGTACCTCCTGGATGTGCAGTGCCATTCGCGCGGAGAGCGACGGCAACTTGGTGCCGGCGCTGCCCATATTTAACCACTATTTTTCTCTCTCTCTCGTTCTCTCTCTCCCCCCTCCCCCTGAGAGGCAGGCTGGAGGCGCGGGCGGGGTGTCGGACGAGGGTGTGCGATAAACACGCAAAGTGGGGCAAACTGAAAGTGAAACCCCTCCCTCGAAAGAACCCACCAAGGGGGGGGGATCAAATTTGATTGTTTGTTTATTTGTTTTACCCCTTCGTCAAACAAAAACGACGACGACGACGACGAACAACAACAACAACAACAACAACCGACAACGACGTCTATTCTCTCCCCCTCCCCCTTCTTTAAATGACGCCAAAGCTGGACATCCATATGAAGGCGCCTTGGATTGGCGACAGGCTTGGGCGTGTCATGTACACCGTTTCGCTCGCGGTGGTGGTCCACGTGTTCTTTGACCGCCTGGACACTGGCACTACCACCACCACCACCACCACCACCACCACCACCCATCTCAACCCAGCGCGCCCGTTGAAAGACGGAGAGGATGCATCTTGAGACTGGCCACGGCCAGTCGATCAGCCATTTCGTTGCCCCTGACGCCCGAGTGGCCGTGCACCCATTTCCATTGTACATCCATTCCTGACGCGGCGCGCTTGTCCACCTCTGCGATTAATGGGCGGATAATGTCGAGGTTCTTTTTCCCCTCCCACGTGCCATATTTGTCCCACAGGTATCGGTACTCGGTCACCACGTTCTTTGTGTATTTGGAGTCCGTGACAATGCGTACTACCACGTCGGTCGGTGCGACCTGCAGCGCTCGCATTGCGGCATACAACTCCGCGCGCTGGTTCGTCTGCAACGCGCCGGGTAGCGGTTCGGACAAGTTTCTAGCGTCGCCGTCGCCAAAATACACACCAGTGCCGGCAAGAGCACGCAATCGGTCAGCATTGTTTGAACACGCGCCGTCAGTCCATACGTCGAGTACGGTGGCAGTGGCGGTGGCGGTGGCAGTGGTGGCGGTGATGTCATTCAAGGAGACAGAGACAGAGGAAGAAGAGGCGTCGTCGCAAGAGGAAGAGTGATTCTTCGACGACGGCGAGAACGGAGAAGACTGAGACCGTTTTTTTCTCGTTGTCTCTATGCGATGGGTCTTCATCGAGGAAGTGGCGGTGACGACTTCTGGCGACAGGGTGGCCGCTCCTGTCCTCATGCCGTGTAGTTCCGCCAAGCTAAAGTACTTGTACTTCTTGAGCTTGGACCCTTGCTTCGGCATGCTGGTTTCGAATATATATATATAGAGAGAGAGAGAGAGAGAGGAGGGAGAGGAGGGAGAAGCGCGCTCTCGCACGGGTGTGAGACCCAAACTAAAGAGGAGAGAGGGGGAGAGAGAACGGATAGAGAAAAAGAGAAGTCTTACATGTGTTTTTGGAAAACAATTTTTGGGAATTCTTCAAAAAAAACAAAAACATCATCGCGCACACACGCCCGCTCGGTCGTCACCGCCGCCCGGCGCGGGCACGTGGGCGTTGAGTGGGTAGGTAGTCGCGCGGGGGTTTTTTTTTTACCCTTTCCCCTTAGCGACGTCTTCTCCTCGTGGGACTGCCGCGCTTCACAGCAGAGGCGCGGATGGGGCTGATCGAGGCTGGCAGGCCGTCGGTGCTGTACGTGCGGGAGCGGATCTTGCCCTTCTTCAAGCTGTATAGGTTGCTGCCGACCTTGGTGCCAATGTCGTACTCGATGGACTTGCTGCCAGAGGGCGAACCTCGGACGAAGGCACTGCCCACGCCCTTCTGGTGGACAAACCTTTGGGCGGCGCGGAACGCGCTGCTAGCGATGCGGGGCTTGGGCTTACCGTAGGGCGTGGCGCTCACCCAGTAGCGAATGCCATGTGGCGCTTGCTTGTTCGCGGCGGGAGACGACGTGTTTGTACGACGAGTGGGTGAGTTGCGTGGGCGGACAAGCACACGAGCACGGGTACGATGCGCCACTGGACTGGGGCTCTTTCTCTTTTTGGGTGATGGACGGCGCTTGGGTGAGACCATCACCACGACAGAAGCAGAAGGACGAGGCATGGTTTTTTTTTTCAAGGCAGCTATCGTGCACACACGATAGTGACGAGAGAACGCAGACTATTTCAAATCCGCGTTCGTGTTTGTCGGTTGAGGACGAAACGAATATTCTGAGCCGGCGGGTCAGCGTGTCAAAAAAATAAATTAAATCCTTCCCCTTTTTTCGATGTGGTATTTTCCCTATAAACGCGCGCCTTTTGGTATCAACTTGAGCAGGGCCGACGACTACTTTGGCCTCGCCCTCTTCTCCCGCCACCCCTCCTCTCTTCTTTTAAGTTTGGTGGCACGAAAGGCGAAGAGGAGACATTGGAGCATCTTCTCTCTCCCTCGCTCTCTCTCTATATATCTCTCTTCTCTCTCTTTCTCTCTTGTGAGTACGATGACCCGTTAGATTTTGGCGCGCTTTTCTCCGAGAGAGCGCCGCCAGTCGTGCCTTCCAAATCTCTCAAGTCAGGCGAGAGCGCAGTCGGTTCTACACCTCGCTGCTACCCACAACAATAAAGACACCGATCGCCTTCTAGTTGCGCGCCCGTATCATCTGCCTCGCACATCGATGGATATTACCGACGCGCTTCCTATGCTTGAAGACAGCGCCGGCGCCGCTGACGAAAAAGTGCTGGCTTCCCTGTGGGAGGTATGGAAGACGTCGCTGCAGGAGAGTTGCGGATGGGTGAGCCTTGCCCGATGGGTCGCGTCCGATCGTGTGACAAGGCATCACTCGCCCTCGCCCCCTTACCGAGTCACCGACCTCGATTTGTCTAATTGCCGGTTGGAAGGTCCCCTCCCCCCCCAAATAGGACAACTCGCGTCTCTTCAATATCTGCGTCTCAGCCGCAATGCGTTGACGAGCCTCCCATCCGAGATGGGGCTCCTCACGTCTCTCCGAGCGTTGCATCTCGACCAGAACCAGTTGACGAGCCTCCCTCCCCAAATCGGCCAACTCTCTTCTCTCCAACACTTGGATCTCCGCTACAATCAATTGACGAGCCTTCCGCCCGAGATAGGCCATCTCTCTTCTCTCCAGTGGTTGGACCTTGGCGGCAATCGATTGACGAGCCTCCCTCCCGAAATAGGACGCCTCTCTTCTCTCACACGCCTCTCTTCTCTCACATACCTGAATCTCAGTGGCAACCAATTGACGAGCCTTCCGCTTGAGATATGGTATCTGTCCTCTCTCCAGTCATTGAATCTCAACCACAGCGCGTTGACGAGCCTCTCTCATGAGATTGGGCGCCTCTCCTCTCTCCGACTGCTATATCTCGGCGACAACCGATTGACAAGTCTCCCTCCCGGAGTGGGGCAGCTCACGTCTCTCCAACGGTTGGATCTCAACCACAACGCATTGACGAGTCTCCCTCCTGAAATTGGACAACTCACGTCTCTTCGATCCCTCAATCTCAGTAACAACGAATTGACAGACCTTCCTCCTGAGATGGGCCATCTCTCCTCTCTCAAACGGTTGTATCTCACCAACAACCAATTGACGAGCCTTCCTTCCGATATGGGCCAGCTCTCTTCTCTCTATCACTTGGACCTCGACCACAATCAATTGACAAGCCTTCCGCCTGAGATGGGACATCTCTCGTCTCTCGAATCGTTAAATCTCGATCACAACCAATTGACGAGCCTCTCCCCTGCAATAGGACGCCTCTCTTCTCTCGAAGAGCTCGTTCTTAGCCACAACCAACTGACGAGCCTTCCTCCTGAAATGGCCCATCTCTCTTCTCTGGCCCGTCTCTCTTCTCTGTCGTGGTTACGTCTCGACCACAATCAACTGGTGAGCCTTCCTTCCTTCTTCGCTACCCTGAATGAGCTCTTCCGGCTCTTCCCTTTCCTCAACAATGTGAATCTCGATGGTAATTGTTTGATTGTCCTGCCTCCTCCTCCTTTCAACTGCGTCGATATTGGCCTCTATATTGGCACGCAGCGACTCCCCGTGACACTGGATGCGTGTTCATTTGATAGCGATATCGATATCACCGGCGATGATGATGATGATGATGATGATGATGATGATGATGATGATGACGGATCGCCCTCCTCCTCCTCCTCGGAGGCGGTGGTTGACTTTGATCTTCAATTCTATACCGCCGACGAAGGGGAAGGGGATAGTAGTTCCCCGTCTACCATCCACATCACCGACAAGGAGCGTCTGGCGAGGCGATGGCCCTATTTCCGCCGCCTCCTCGACGCTGATCTTTCCGAGGCCCAAACAGGACGCGCCGATCTCTCTCGCTACTTCTCCTACCGCCTCGGCCAATGCCTCGTCGACTACTTTGATGGGAAACCCATTCAAGTCTCCTCGCTCTCAACCCAAGATTGCCGCGACCTTGTCGCGCACGCCGACTACTTCGGCCTCGGCGACATCCTCCTCCACGCCTTCTGCACCACCAAACTCAAAAGTGAACCCATAAAATGAAAAGTCCTTTGCAATTGCGATGGAATGTTGTGGGGTGTCTATTACGCTGCGCGGGGTGGTCCGCGAATGTTGTCCTCTCCCTTCGCTTTTCGCTTTTCCCGTTCGCCGGTCTTCTCCTTCTTCCACGCCTCCGGGATTTCCTACAAGTGGCCCTCCTCAACGGCGCTGTCTCGACAATCGCTCGCGGCTCGTTGTCAGTCTTCCAGTACTACTAATGCCGCCCATCGCCGCCGTCGTCGCCGTGCTCTTCTTCTTCTTCTTCCCCCGATTGACTGCCTTGACGAGACGACTGGCACTGCTCGCTGCACCTGTCAGGCCAAGCACGATAAAGGCAATCAACGCCAGGGATTGACCAATCGATGCCGCCGCCCTCTTTCTGCGATTCAGTGACACGAGACTGGCGATAGAGGCGACCGTCACAATGGAAGAGACGACAAGTAATATAGCACTGTCGGCGGAAGAACGTCGTTCGACCTGCGCGGCACGCGCGGATTCAATGGAGGATGACGCGGCGGCAGCAGCAGCAGCGGATTCAATGGAAGAAGATGCGGCAGCAACTGCTGCAGATCTCGTCGCCTTCGTCGTCATCGCACTTGGAATGATTGAAAGAGTAGGCAATGCGGTCTGCTGTATTCCAGACGTGACAGAGCGGCCGGTTGTCGTTGCCGGTGTCGATATTGTGATCGGTGTCATCGCAGGTAGTACAGCTCTTCCATTGGCATCCACTGTGAATCCACTAGGCGCAGCATTGTTGCTGCCTCCGCCAAATCCCAGCGCTCCCCATGTGTTTGAGAACAGATCGCGGTTGAACCAACCACGATTCGCAGCATCAACAGCAGATGCAGCTGGGATGGGTGATGAAACGGCCTGCAAGGGTGGTAGTGCCATGGCACTGACGGGGGCTGTTGCTAGCGGCAGCGGTGGTTGTCGTTGTTGTTGTTGTTGTTGTCCTTGTTGTTGTTGTTCCGTGGCGAACCCACGCCGCTCATTGGCTCGCCGTCCTATGGCCGCATCGAAACGCGCACGTTGTTCAGGCGTCATGCCCGAGACGGCCTCTCTGAGGGCTGCATTTGCATCTGGATTGGCCGCGGACGTGTCTAATATTTGGTCCGCGATGCTATTTTCCATCTCGCGCGTCGACGCAGTGGTCAGGCTGGTGGCCAGCGTGGGAATCATAAGCGCAGCACCCATATATATGTGTGTATATATACGCGCGCGTGTGCGAAGTAACCCTTGAGTGCTGCGCAACTATACCATTTATGGGGGAGGGGGGGGGGGGCACGTTGTT
>JBAZUA010000032.1:0-7746 GCA_041661645.1 Minisyncoccota bacterium
CGTTGGACTCCTTCAACTGGGTCTTCAGGGCGTTTGTTTCTGCCTGGGCCGTAGCGTCAGAGGAAACCTCGTCCGCGTACTCCTTGAGCAGAACAGGGAACGCCTTCTTGAGATCCTGAAGGGACGTAATCTCCATGTTCACTCCTTCATTCATAGCTTCGAGAACCGCGCCAATTCCGCCTCTGGCTCCTGCGCGTACAACTACGTCGCAGGTCCAGTTGTCAGACGGGTCCACATCTTCTACGATCCATCCATCACGACCCTCTGCGTTACCGCGAGAAAGGTCGCCCTTTCCATTAATGGATAGCTTGATTAGATGCGGTGCGTGTCGCGCCAGACGTTGCAGGCGCGGGTCGATTATCTCAAAGCTGCTGGCAAGCGCGTCTCGCCCAGTTGGACCGCCCCTTTCTTGGAGATGGACGTTCCTGTGGACTCCGATGTAGTCAGTGACGCGCGGCTTATCTAGGTGCGAGTCAAACGATCCCGCACCCTCCAAAATCACGGCTAGCTTCCGAAGCAGTGCCGTTTTATAGTACCGATTGTTTTTAGACCACCCCGCCTCAACAAGAATGGCGGGCACTCGTACAATACCATCCTCTTCTGAAATGTTCGCGCCGTCGAGAGAAACGTCGAAAGACAGATCCTCTCGAATAGCGGCTTCTTTCACCTGCACATAAGTAACATTGCCATTCCCGTCAGAACTACCGACAGTCGTGGTCACGGCTTCGGTCGTCACTGTCGTCGCGTTGCTGTTGCTAGAAGTCGCCGTAGCGGCGGCCTCCACGGCGCTTTCTTTCATCTTTCGCTCCTTCACTTTGCCCAATGCGATACGAATTGCCTTGGGGGCGCAATCGGCGTCGTTACCGCCCTCTGCAATACAAGATTTCAAAACTCCGTTCGCAATAGAGATTGCGAGCGAGAGGTCGTCACCCTTAAGGCCATTAAATGATGTTGGGATGTTGCCTTTTGACCAGGGCATAGAATCTCCTTGCCCGATTGGTTTATCTTTCTACGCGCAGGTCAAGCGTAGATGGACTTCCGCGAAGAAAACTAAACCAGGCGCTTGACTTTACTCGCCGCTAGACTACAATGGCTATGAGTTTCACCATAGTTGGCATTTCACCAAACGGTGAAGGGGGTGCGGATAATGAAGGGCAAGGCGGAATCGTTGCGTCTGGCGAGAACAAAAGAACTTCTTGAATACGCCGTATGTTCTACGGCTCCCCGCGCAGTATGGGGAGGAATTGCACGACGCAGATCATGGATTGAAAGGGAGACTAACAAGATCCTTCGTGCCTTCAAAACTCTTATCGGGCCGCTAGTTGGGCCATCATGGCCCGAAGACTTGACTTTCTAGCGCGGATGAGTATGATGGTTGTGTCTGACTGTGATGCCTCAGCATCAGGTAAGAGACCAGTTCTTCCTCAACTGAGTTGCGAGGAGGAAGCGGGACAGCGCCGTGGAGGCGGGTGGGGAATCCGCCCAGTTGGACACAAAGGAGGCGCGACGGGAATGGTTGGAGAAGTCGTTGAGGGCCGAATCATTTGCGATATTCGCGAGCAGCACGAGAAGACGTATCCGGGCGTGATATTCGCGTTGACTAATAATATCGAGGACCAGGCGCGCCAGATAAACAATCTAGAGAACCACGTCATGGCTCTAAGGGCTACGGGGAGAGCCGTCCTGCAGTTCATTAGCCACAAGGCTGATTGCCATTCCGTAGAGTGGTGGCCGGAGGCTGAGTGCTCCTGCGGGATGCAAGAAGCCTCCGATGAACTAAGGCGCGCGATTGGTAGGATGGATGGAGCAGAGGAGGTGTGAGAATGAAGTGTAAGAAATGCGGCGCGACAATGGCTCCGTTCAGTCCTTCTAGCGGCTCTCCGTGGTCCAGCTTCTCCAAGTTGATGCCTCTTTACTCGTGCAAATGCGGGTTCGTCATTGGACAAGTTGGCCCGAGTAGCGTGCGAGGACAAGATTGGCGCTCGCAGGAATGGGACGAGAAAATTGGGCGCGAGGAGCGCGGAAATGGCTAAGAATGTTACAGAGATTGTCAAAGAATGGCTGTCTGCAAACGGGTTTGACGGTCTGTGCGGCGAGGAGTGTGGATGTGGATTGGACGATCTAGCGCCATGCGTGGATAAAATGGATGGTTGCGTTCCGGCATATCGAGTGCCTTGCCCGCCTGCGCGCGATAGAAAGTGCAGCGAGATCGACACGTATTTGTATAGGCCGGAGAAACCTACAGGAAATGCGTGCCAAGGTTGCCCGTATTCCTATGATGGAGAGTGATTGGTGTGTGGAAACTGCTGAAACGGAAAGAGTACGGTCCATCTCGCGATTGCAGCATCACGATCAACTCAGAGGATTACGCTGGCAGACATATCCGCGTAACCGTTGAGGAAGAGATCAATGAGTGCTGCGAGAAGTGGCGAGGGCGACATGCGTGGTTCGAGCTTCCATCGAATCTTAGTTGCACTCAAGAATGGACCGCCATTGATAGGTCTGCGTCGCCGTGTTCTTTCTGCCCTGAGTGTGGCAAGAAACTCTAGTGTTCGTGCGCCTTCCCGACATCATAGGCCCCGTATTTCTCGGTGACGACGAGAAGGCTGCAACGACAATTTCCGCTCCACGCCACCTTATTATTACGGCGCACTAGAAGAATGTGGTTCTTTTCTAGTTCTACGTCGCCGACAATGCCATGGTAGTCAATCCGCTCGATCTTGTCACGCTTTACTGATGCGCTTCCTCGTCTGTTCCAACTAATGCGCCACGATTCGCTCGATGGGTATATCCCATTTGAATACTGATGTTCCTCCTGGCGCGGACGATATGAAACGCTCACGGAATCCCCGCATTTAAGAACCGCCTCGACAAGCCCGACCATCATTTTAGGACTGGATGTAAACAACCCTCTCTCTGGCTTAAAATGGCCGCCCTTGTATTCTTTCAGTTCCCTAGTTGTTCCGTCTCCCAGCATGAATGCTTCGAGGAACAGTCGCAGGCGCCCTGCGTCTAGGGAAAGCAGTTCATCTGGAAGATACTTGTCATGTGACTTGCCGAATTTCTGTAGATACTTTGCCAAGGGCTGATTGAATATGTAGATGCAGGTTTTCCCAACTCTCGGCTCCAGGGCGGAGATATCATCTGCCATCTTGTTTTTCTTATGCTGCTGGCTCTGCGCGACACACACCTGTAGCTTTTGGCCCGTCTTGCCCCAGGAACTTACGCACCCTTCACTGAGCCAGTAACCCATGAATTGGGCGTAAAGATCGGATGGCATTGAGAACTCGCCAAGATCGACAGAATCGACTCTCGGCGCAAACCACGACGCATTTCTCTTCACATACCATTCGCCAATGTCCGCAACTTCTTTTGCCGTTCTAATCTGCCATTTACGGAATGATCTGTCCTTAATGTTAGGGCGATTGGCGACGTACATCCTGTGGTCTGGCGTGACGCAAAGATCGAGGATCTTGCTGTAGAAGCGCAGCATCTCGCCATCGTATTGGTAGTTGACAACGGAACGAATACCAGACCACTCGGGTTCGTGCGTTTCGGGATTGAGGCTAAGGATCTGTTCTTCTCCACCCAGATCCCTGAAATGTTTCCATCCTTCTTTTGTCAGAACCTCGGTGTCGGACGAATAGCAGTTCGGATGCGCGGGGATCGCGGGGACCATCCCTTTGGCGTAGACTATGCCATTCCTTGGGGCGCACGCGGGACACGGCCAAGGCCCCTCTGGATACACGACCCACTGGTAGCCTACAGCCCACGACGCCTGGTTGAAAGAATCCTGTAGCGCCGCGTGGTATGCCCTCGAAGTCTCGGAATTGATGACGGCTTCGGCCCTCGATGCCGCCGACTTCCAAGGGGTACCTTCCGTTCCAAGCCCCGCCCCGACGAGCCGCTTGGTGAGCGTCTGCATATCCTCGCGTCCGAGAATCCCGCGCACGAGTTCTCCACGTATGCGCGACTCAATCTCCATCGTGGCCTTGTCGGCAAAGGGAATGGCATTTCGCGCGATTGTAGAGGCCGTAGACGCCATAGGCGCCATAGGCGCGGCCAGAGACTCGCCCATGTGTGCTGCGATCTCTTGTGCCGCCTCAACGCCCAACACCCATCCGCGTTCAACCGAAGTGGAAACAGCCAATCCAAACGCCGCCGAGAGGCCCATCCAGAGGCGGTCAAGTCGCGCCGTTTCCCTATCTGCCTGTTGAAGGAGTAGCGCCCGTCCGAAATCTCCGTATCGGGATTCCGTAGCCTCTAGCTCTTTGAGCAGCGCCAAAACGTCCTGGCGACTCAGGCCCAAGAGGCGCATCAGTTCTGCGATCTCCTGTTCTGCGTCGCGATACATTCTCGCGCGGCGAGAGGTGACGATGCGCTCTAGCGTCCCGTTTGGCATGGATGGTCACTTGACTTTTCTCCCTAGCGCGGTATACTGATTGCGGAGGTGGATGATGGATTGGTTTTACCAATTGGCAAAAGCAATAAGAAATGGCGCGGCAGTCGCGGGAAATACACGCCTTGACAGTATCGAAAAGCGGCTCCATGTTCTTGAGTGCCCGCACAGCGAAATAGAATTCGGCTACAATCTCTGGGATATATTCTCTTCTGGATATTCAAAGAAGTGCAAATCATGCGGAAAAGTTCTCGATACTTACCCCTCTGAAATCGAATACCTCGAAGCCAAGATCGAGCACGAAGAGGAGTCTGTCAAGCAGAACAAGATGAAGGTCGCCGCCCTGCGTAAAGCCATGAAAGCAACTACAACTTGACGACGATATTCACAACCAGCAGGATCAGAGAGATAACGACTGCCGTAAGAAGTCCGACCAGCCACTTGTTCGTTGAGTCTTTCAGTTCGGCGAGGTCTTTCCTGATGGCTCGGATGTCGCCATTCTGATCCTTCTTCCACGTCTCTAAGGTTTCGACGCGCTGAGTAGCCTCGGCGCAAAACTTGGCTTGGTCAATTCGTAGCTCTGTCACCGTCTCCCACCACTGAGTCGGTGGAGCCGCGCCTTCAGTCGCGCCGATGCGGTCAGACATTATATCTCCTTAGATTTTGCCATCCGAATTTGAGCCAATTCTCTCGGTCAATTTCTCTACAGCAGCAGTCAGCTTGTCAATCCTGGCATACAGTTCGCGCTCGATGTCCTCCGAGTTCTCTTTCACAAGAGCCGTAATCGCGTCAACAGACTTCTCGAAGTCGCGCTTGAGAGGGAGGATTGCTACCTCTACATACTGCTTCTGTTGCCGATTCAGCACCCATCCGATGACAATAATGAGAACGGCTGCCAGAGGAAGGCTCGCGAGTTGTAGCCAGTCCATGATTGCCCCTTACTGTTCGATATTCTGTGCGCCGATTCCGGTGTTGATGGATTTGCGAACGATATCCTTCGTCGGCGACCGCCACTGTTGGCCGCCCGTGCCGTCTGAGGGCATTTGCGGGGCATCCTGCTGCGCCCCGAGGCCGCTCAGGGCTCCCCTCGGAGGCCAGATTCCCTCGTCTCGCATTCTCTTCTCTTCCTCTTCTGGGTCAATTCCAACCTTCTCGGCCCAGGTTTGCCAGGACATGCCTTGCAGAATCCATGGCTCGGACCATGCGCGCACCTCTGCCTCCGTGTCACGCGGCGCGATCGGGTAGAAGACGGCCTTGAACTCTCCAGTTGGATTGACTACATGCTTGACCAACTTCTCCAGCGAGCGGCATACCGTTCTCTGAATCTCGTTGAAGCGGCGCATGGCAGGAGCTTCGGCGACGAGCGTTGCTGAATAGTTAGAGTCGCTGGAGTCCTCAAACACCATATAGTACGGCAGTCCAACACCAGCCGAGATGGAGAGATCCAGCGACCGCCCCTGGTCGCGCCAGTTCATTCTGGCGGCAGGATGGTCTGGAACGCTATAATCTGTTTTATTGCTATCAGAAATCACCGCTCCCGGCGGAGGCAACCCCCTAAACGCATTGCTTTGAGCAATAATCTGTTCCGATGTCCAGGGACCTCTGCGGATCAGCGGCAGACTCGCCAGGATCGTCACGATAACGGCCTGGGCATTCTGATACTTGCGCTTCTTGGCGAGGTCGGACAGGATCGGCTCAAGGATGCTGTGCCCTCTCTTCTGCCCGTAGTTGAAGACGGAGAGGTGGATCATCTCATCTGGTCCCCAGGTTGTGCCATAATACTGGTCGCGCCCGATGTACTTCGTTACCTCTTCTGGGTCGCCATCTGCCGTCTCAATGTCGCCAACCTGCGTCGCGTCAAGGTGCCGAATCTTCTTGGCCTGGAACTCATCTCCGAAGAGGCGGAAGAAATGCTCCCCACGCACGAGCATGAGGCGTACAGCCTCGGTAAACTTCTCGTCAAACCCGTTCTCTTCCTTGAACTCTTTCCACGCCTTCGCGTCCGCCTCGTTGTCAAACTTCACGCTGTAGCCGTCGCCCATGATGTAGGCAACGTATGTCTCGATGATGTTCTTCGCCCGAGGATCGAGGCGGTAGGCGCGGAACGCCTGCGTCATCTGCTCGTAGATGTCTACTGCGAGTTCGTCATCCTGTCCGCCGCCAGCGCGCACCCACCCGTTTGAATATGCCCCCCCGGTTTCCTCGTGCCCCGACAGCGAGTAGTCGGCCTCGCGGACTAATCCGCGTCGCCACAAATCCGCAATGTTTTCAAGGAGGGCAATCGCCATCTCTACCTCTTATTCTTCTTGTTCATCGCGAGGAGTCCGCCAAACAGCGCGAGAGTAATCGCGGCCATGGCGAGAATCCCAACGATATAGCAAAACGCAATGAAGACATCGTGAAGAACAGACATGACTCCCCCTTCAAGAAGATCCTAAAGCCCATTCAGGATGGAACAGGCACAATATAAAGCGATGGTGGAAATGATAACTAGAGAAGCCACAGCAAGTGCGGGTTGCCAAATGACGTAGATCATGCGGCCTCCATTTGACTTTGGTCTCGCAACGACTATAATGGTCGCGGAGGTGGATGATTGTGCGGAGCAACGTTTGTAGTTTCCCTCTGCGAGCAGACGGCCTCGGAACGGTCAAAATTGATTACTTCATTGCCGGTCTTCATCCAGAACAAGAAATCGTCGTGTCTATCGACAAGACCGTGGATGCTTGTTGTGCCAAATATGAGGGAAGCGTATTGTGCGCCTTGCCGGAATGCCGATACAGATACTGCCCAGAGTGCGGGAGGAAACTCTAACTACCAATCCTCTAGGCTTCCGGCTGCGTGTCTTGAGAACGCTGGAAGCTGGTCGCCGATGGACGCCGGTGAGTAGTCGCCGAATTGCTGCATCCAATGCGCGATCCTCAGAGAGTCGAAGCAGTCTGGGGATCTGCCAGGTTTCGGCACCTTGACCTTGTTCCCAGCCGTGTACTGCCACTGAATCGACGCGCACTGTTGCTTCAGCAGTTCATCATCGGGAATCTCGATCTCGCCATCTATGAACCTCTGGCGCAGCCCCCAGGCCATCTCGGCGTTGAGATCGGTGTATTCTTGGCGTTCGTCAGCGTTGTCGGCGGGAATGCCACCCTTGAACTCCTGCACGTCAACCCCGCGAGCCTGGAGAATTCCCACCGGGGCTGCCCCCACCCCCGGCTTGTCAATCGCCACAGACCAAATCTCGTACTCTTTCAGCGCCGCCTCAATTTCTGCCGGGAGATCCACTGCTGCCGAGCCATCAATCCTGCGCTGTTCGAGAACCTTGTCGCCTGCCATGATGGTGATAACGCTAAGGT
>JBAZUA010000033.1:0-7391 GCA_041661645.1 Minisyncoccota bacterium
GTGTCGGGGGCGGGGGGGGATGGGCAATCGGCCAGCTCTCTCGTCTTCGCTTCCACCAAAACTCGGGAAGGGGGAGCACGAAAAATAAGAAAGAAAAGAAAAGAGGTAACCCCGCCCAGAGGCGATTAGAAAAAGAAAACGCGGAGCAATGCATGATCGCTTTCCGTTGCGCTACGCGCGCGCGCGGCTTTGTTGATCTCTCTCTTTTTCTTTTCTTCCCTTGCTCCTCTTTTTTTTCGGGGTTGATCGCGATCCCCCCCCCCCCCCAAAAAAAAAAGTCAGATTAGTTGCTGCACAGTGGTCAGTCTCCTCTCGCCCGACCAACTCGCAAGATGAACCACAAGGCCACCACTGCCATCGCCGCACTCCTCCTCATCATCGGCTGCTCGTTTGCTGCTGTCGCTAGCGCGAACACAGCCGGCGCTGCTCAAAAGTTCCACATGCCCGATTGTCTCGTCTCACTCGAGGCAGCCACGATCTGCGCCAAGGAGATGGGCTCCAAGCACCCCCAGCGTCTCCACCTCAGTCGCGTCGCATTCGAGCGATTCTTTTTGAACGCAACCACGAGTGTGCGCGGTCGCGACACTGTTCGCGCCACCTCCACCTCCACCCTCGACACTCTCTCCGACTCTCTCATCTTCAACAGGGGCGGCATTCGCGAGGGCTGCTTCTACTGCTTCACCCGTGAGACGGGCACGATCACCACGCTCGACAAGGACGCCCCATTCGCCGATTACGGTACCTATTTGACTGGCACCGTCGGCGTGGACGTCAACAATTGCCCCCGCCAGGAGGTGTGGCAAAAGTCCTACAACTCCTTCGGTGGCACATATGGCGTATGCACGGCCGCCCTCACGCCATTGGCCTACGTGTACATTGACTACTGCCCCACTGATTGCTAAAAAGGCACATGGGCCCGGGTCCCTGTCCCTCCCCCCCCTCTCCCACCCCCCCCCCCCCGTAAAACTCCGCTATTCAAGCAACAATAAACAAACACAAAAAGATTTGGTATGCATATACACACATATTGGTCTCCGAGACTGACACCCGTCTTCTTCTTCCCCTCGCCAAGTACTTCTCTCAAAAGAATGTTACAACACCCCATGTGTGTACCGATGGCTTGAATGGTCCCTGCCGAGTCCTGCCGCTGGAGTGGGCAAGGGAAATGGACAGTGTGGTGAACGACACTACGTTGGGTCACCTGACACAGATCGCGTAGCATGTATCAATGCTCAATGTATTGAATGGAATCGGGCTATCCGACCTCTCCCCGGATCGATTTGGGGTAGGAGATTGGCGCGCGCGCGCGCGGATTAGGCGCCCACCAGACCAGGCTCCTCATCCCAGGAACCAGTTTACGCTGCACTCCTCTTCCGCCTAGTCGTCCGTACTGCCAACTCCAAACAATCAATCCCACACACACGCAATCACGATCCATTGCAAGTACCATGGATATAGATATCGCACCCGATAGTAACAACATCGGCGCCGCCATAGACGAGGAGGAAGGGGTGCTCATCTGCCTGTGGGAAGCATGCAAGATTCCGTTTCAGATGAGCCGAGAGTGTATGAGCATCGACCAATGGATGGCCTCACCCGGCCGAATAATCCGCGATCCCTTGCCTCCTCATCGCATCACCGTCCTTGATCTGTCGGATTGTCAATTCACGAGCCTTCCTCCTGAAATAGGCCGTCTTTCCTCTCTCGTAGAGTTGAATCTCGAAGCCAACCAATTGGCGTGCCTTCCTCTCGAGATGGGCCATCTCACTTCTCTCAGAGCGCTGGATCTCAGCTCCAACCAATTGACGACCCTCCCGTCCGAGATGGGCCAACTCTCTTCCCTCCAATCGTTGAATCTCAGCCATAACCAATTGAAGAGCCTTCCTCCCGAGATGGGCCATCTCCTCACTTCTCTCAGAGCGCTGGATCTCAGCGCCAACCAATTGACGACCCTCCCTGAGATGGGCCAACTCTCTTCCCTCCAAGAGTTATATCTCGATGACAACCAATTGACGAGCCTTCCTCCTCAAATATGCCATCTCTTTTCTCTCCAGATATTGAATCTCGAGAACAACCAATTGACACGTCTCCCGCCTGAGATAGGCCATCTCTCTTCCCTCCAAGGGTTGGATCTCAGTGACAACCGATTGACGAGCCTCCCTCCTGAGATCGGCCATCTCTCTTTGCTCCAAGAGTTGTATCTCCGCTCCAACCGATTGACGAGCCTCCTGCCTGAGATCGGCCAACTCTCTTCTCGCCTGAGGAAGCTGGATCTGGGCGACAACCTGTTGACGAGTCTTCCGTCCGAAATGGGCCTTCTCTCGTCTCTCAGATTGTTATATCTCACCCATAACCAATTAACGAGCCTTCCTCCTGAGATGGGTCGTCTTTCTTCTTCTCTTCAATGGTTATATCTCGACGGCAATTGCCTCGTTCACCTCCCATCGGCGCTATCGAATGCGATATATAGCAGAGAGCATCAGCGATTGCCCACCGTCCTCGAAGCAACTACGTTCCCTCTTCCCGACAACGATACCGATGGTATGTATGTGAATACTGCTGTAGCGGACGACAACAACTCGTCTGAATTTTCTCTTTACTTTTATAGCGATGAGTCCCCACATCAGCAACCATTGTTATCGTCCCCAATCCCTGTCGCGGATCGGCACTCTTTAGCAAAGAGGTGGCCCTACCTCCGCCACCTCCTTGATGCGGGACTCTCCGAGGCCAACGAGGGGAAGCGCCGATCTCTCGGCCTACTTTTCCGTCCGCCTTGGTCAATGCCTCGTCGACACCTTCGAGGAGCGACCCGTCCAAGTGTCTCTCCTCCAAATCCAGGATGGTCGCGACCTCGTCGCCCACGCCGACTACTTTGGCCTCTCCGCCACCCTCCTCTCCGCCGTCTGCACCACCAAACTCAAAACAACAAAATGAATGGATATATGTATAATATGATTAAAAAGATGAAAGAAGAAAGAAAAAAAATGTTGATCGCGGTGGGCAGCACCATGTCAAATCAGTCTTTCTTTCTCGTTACTCACGCGCATATTACACCCGGTGACGAGTCGCTCGGCTGTGTTGTGTGTGCCATCCACTTACCTCTCTCACGCTCACCCTGCATTCGCCTTGTTTGCAAAGGGGGGGAGGGAGGAGACTACTAGTGAGAGCGTGTTGTTGTGCGACGTATTCATGGCGTGTTTTCTTGAGCGAGATGGCTCAATCGATAGCGTGCGCGAAGCCGCAGCCACCATGTGGCGCCACATACGCCAGCGGCGACTCATGTCGTCGTCGGCCGCTGCGAATGAGGTGGAGTTTGAGTTGAAATTCGGTCGATGTCGTCTGTTGACTGAGGAGGCCGCCCGCACATTCCAGACAATTGTCAACGGTGGTAGTGGTAGTGGTAGTGGTAGTGGTAGTGGTAGTGGTAGTGGTAGTGGTAGTGGTAGTGGTAGTGGTGGTGGAGGCGGTGGCGTCGACAGTGGCGACGGTTTCACCGCCAGCGCCGATCCAACGATTCGCCGGAGCTACTATTCGACGATTCCCGCGCGATCCACGCCCTTATTACCATCTGCGCTGGGTACCATCGACCCCCGCGTACCATTCGTTGGATTCAACACAAGTGTCGAGGCACACATGTTTTTTGCCTTTTGCAGTCAAGCGCATCGACTCGGTGGCAGTGGCAACGGTGATGATGATGGCGATGGTGATGGTGATGGGGAAGGACGTCGCCAGCAAGGACATGAACACCAGCAACAACAGCAAAAGTACAGCCCCGCGGACGTGCGTCTGATCACCGCCACACAATCGCCGATACTTGCCATATCCACGTGGACGCGACACGATGAGATGACCATCTATGAGGCCGGTCATAAGAAGCGAATACTCATCGATGCAGGCGAGTGCTCCTATTGCATTAGCGAGCACGCCTTTCGCCCTCGCAGCGACAGCGATGAGGAGGATTCCAAGGCGAGACTCGAAGCATTGCGCCAATTTGTGACCTCGCTGGGTGGTGATTTGGACGCGATGGAGATGATTGAATGTGGTGGCGGCGGTGGTGATGACACTGGCGAATTCTCAACAATGTACGCGGACGTGTCCATATGTGATGTGCCATTCAGGGCCGACCCATGGTCCTTTCAGCGCTTGCGTAGGCGTGCCAAGCGCCGGCGTTTATTACAGCGGCAGCAACGATCGAATATCGCGTCGTCGTCATCATCATCCGTCGCCATGAGAGACAACAGGGGAGACGAGATTTGCATTGAGAAACAGAACGTGTGCGATGTGGTGATCGCCTCCACAGACTCGTGCATGCCCGATTTCAAGTTCACCGTGTGTAACGAAGTGAACCGCAGCAGTAGCATCGGCGCCGATTTTTTCGCCGCATGCAACGCACTGACGCGATTCGATGCAATTCAGGCGCAAGTGAAGCGGAACAGAATGGCGGCCGATGGCAGCACGTCCGTCACCGGTGGCTCTTCCAATGACGACGACGGACACGGTACGAGTACGAGACAGATCATAGAATTGGTGAGCGCAGCTGCGGGCGCACTTGCCCATTCGACTGCTACCGCTGCTGCCGCCGACGACGATGACGGCATCGGCATTGCGACGGCGGGCAGGGAAGACGACGCCGTGTCACCATTGCCGACAGCAGCAAAAGGGCGTAGTCGAAAGACGTCGTTGGCACGTGTCACCACCGCCACCACTTCGCCGGCTAATCAGCAACAACAACAACAACGACAACAACAACAACAACAACAACAACAACAACAACAACAACAACAACAACAACAACAACAGACAGGTGTCGCGGAGAGATCGACGTTGCAGCGAAGACAAGCCGAGGAGCGCGCGCTTGCGACGCTCAGTACAATGTTTCCCGCCGCCGTCAATGCCGACCACACCACGGAAATGTCTCCTCCCACGACGACGACGACGACGGATGATATCCCCCCCCAGCCGCCGCGTCATGCGCGCTTCATCGCCAAGCCCGTGACGCGTCTGAAGTGTCGACGATCCGTGTTCCTCTCCTACGAGGCGTCTGAGCGCATGTGCCAGTTGTTTGCGTATCATCCGAGATCCTCCATGCTCAAACTCAGGCCCATGTTTCGCATGGACCTGACCATGGTATGGCAGGCCAGTCACATTGATCGATGCAAGGCCAATTACGAGCATTTCATGTCGAGTAGTAACGACGGCGACGGTGGTGCCGATGATCAGCAATCGGCAGCGACCGACTACTCTCCGCACTACGAGATTGAAATTGAGTTGATCGATTTGGCCTTTTGGATTGACACTCTCGCGCAATCGGAAATGCAGCTCTCTCTCCTATCGTCGTCCACGTTGATGACGGCGAATGCGATGGTTATCGACGACAACCACGAGTCCGATAGAGCCATTAACGATCGAAGAGAGAGGGAACAGGGCGAATACAAGGCGATGGAGGCAATCATGGCTGCGCTGGTAGAACTTTCAGTTACATTGCTGGCGCCGGACGGTAGGCAGCACGCTGCAGTAGTCCCTTCGCGCCCCCCCGCCTATGTCGCACGCAAGTTTGTCAGGTAAAAAAAGAGAGAAGAGAGCGAGAGAGAGAGAGAGTGAGAGAGAGTGAGTGAGTGTGTGTGTAAGAGGTTGTATATGTGTGGGTGTAAGAGGTGTGTATATGCGAGGGTGTGAGAGAATGTCGGCCTTGGTACATAGACGACGAGCCGTGTAACGCTGGGCAGAATGGCGTTCAACAAGCTCCCCTGGGGTACTTTAAGAATCTCCAAAGTCAGCGGAAAATGTCTGCCCTCAAGTGATGTGTACTCCACCACATTAGTGCGGTAACTTGCCGAGCAATCTGGTTTAACATTCAAATATAAGAGCTTAATTGAATGGCCATCGATAAAATCCGTCAGTGACGTATTTATACCCTTTTGGGTTAGTTGAAAGGTTTAGTGTAGTCAATGAATTTGGTAATGCAAATCGCGAATGAATGGCACAGTATTGAGGTCTATCAGGATTCAACCCATAAACCGCGAGATGAGTGAGATTCGGAAAGCGTTTGGTAATTAATGCCAGCATCGAGTCGAGCAGAATAGGTTCTTCACATTGTTTCAACTTGATACAGATACAAAAGCGCTTGGTACATGTGGCGAGTTTGTGGGTAAGCAATGAATTGCCAGTGTGAAGGAGTTGAATCACATCTTGTGAAGTCAAGTACGCGACCACCTGACCGAGCAAGTTGGATTCCCACGCGTCAATGCTCGTTGGGGCACTTGAATGGACCACTGCCATATGTCTTGATTTGAGCTTTGTGCGGTAAAGATTGATTAAATTAGATTTTTCCTTTTTTGAATCCAGAGTTGGTTTGTGTATTTTATTGGGGGTTTTTGTTGAGGTGGAAACAAATCAGTTCATTCTTTACGCCTTTAACATGGAAAGTGACAGTGTCGTAGATACCAAGGAACCAACAGTCGCACCACCCACGTTTGAGGAGATGAGCTCAGACGAAACGAGTGGCGTGCTCTACAATGCCGGGTTTGGAGGGTTTCGGTTGAATACTGCTGCGGCGCAAGCAATGAAGGACGCCAACCTACCTATCGTGAATGGTTATAGTCGTGACGATCGCACCAATCAAACGGCGGTTCAAATCGTGATTCAAACGTATGATCCAAAGGCCAAATCAAGGGTTCGCGTTCAGCTCATACCCAAACCATTCGTTAAATACATTCACATTGATGAATATGACGGTTCTGAGGATGTGCTTTACGATTGGAAGATGATATATGCCGACGCGTTGCAGATGATTGCCAGTGGCCAATTCAAATCACTAGCTGACGCTGAAGCCTACATGAAACGCGCCATGACGCTCGGTGATACGACGTATGACGACCCTCTCCCACGTCCATTGTAAACGAATTACCACAAACTCAATAAACACAAACCCCACATTGGTATTTTTTTAAAGAGCGAAACAATCGTGGAAAAGCTCTAGTTCTGTATCGCACGGGCGTTCACCAGCCCCTTCCCAATTCTCAACCCCTTTCAAACGCGGAGAGGAGGGACCCCATCAAAAAAATGCAAGTCGAAAACGACAAACACCAGCACCGCCACCACCACCACCATGATAAGGACAAACACAAAAAGAAGGCGAGTCGCAGTTTGAACACGAAGTTGAACGTGGTGGCCACTGGCATGCTCGTGGTCATCGCCTTGCTCATGGTCATCGCTGCGATCGTGATCACCCGACGACTCAAACGCATCGACGACGCAGTGGAGAACTTCAACACGACGATTACCAAGGCTGATCGTGCCCTCTCGGTCTTTTCGTTGCCAGGGCAGAAACTCTTCAGTGCCGTTACCGCGTCATCGTAGGAGGGGAGGAGGAGAAGAAAAGGAAGACGAGG
>JBAZUA010000034.1:0-7360 GCA_041661645.1 Minisyncoccota bacterium
TAATATGACCCACGCCAGCAAGTGCCCTTAAACGATGGTAATCAAGATGAACAATGGCCTCTACGACTTCATCGGTGACAATGTTCAATAACGACGACGATGACAATGACGACGACAACGCGGATTCGAATGAAGGCTCTCCTTGGAGTACGCGCACGAAATATTCAAGTTCTCTCGAGGACGTGGCTTCTCTGCGAGCAGCAGCGGCATACTTGCGTATCATCGCAATTGAGGCAATATTCGGAGTGGCTCTAAGTGCACTCGCGACCTCTAGTGGTGGAAGTATTTGCTGAAGTGCGTCGAACACATTGGCGGTGTCGTCGTCGTCGTCGTCGTCGTCGTCGTTTGACGGCAGCAACGGGTGTGGTACGCCACCACCCAATGCCAAGGGCGACGTCCTGGTCATCGTCGTCGTCATCGTCTCACTGTCATTTGTGATGACACGTACGCGGGCCATAACCCATTCTCTGGCCCATTCCAACGTTAGGGGAAATGATGCGGGGTCGAATTTAATGCCACCGTAGAATGTCACGCGTACCAGGTGGACTGGTAGAGCACCAATGTCGAACACGAGGTCGCCTAGCGAACAAGAGGCGACGACCCTCATGTGCAGATCGCGCAACGATGGAATGTTGAAGATGACGCGGATCCACTCTCGATCGCAGAAGTTTGCAGCATCGGCAGCATTGACAGGGTCTGGATCGTGTCCTTGATCGGCGATGCAATGGTCGCCTCGGTCAATGACAACATTCTTCAGTTGCCTCAAATGGAGTGGCCATTGGACGGCGGATTGCAATGGTGGCGACGACGCCGCTTCCAATTGGAAGCAAATCAGCTCCAAGTTTGCCTCTGTCAGAGACGGTGGCAAGAGAGGAGAGAGGAGTGGTAGTGCGGTAGTAGCGCCGTCAATAGTAGTATCTCCTGGCGCTGCCGATAGCCCGTCGTCTTCGATGGCAGCAGTGGTGAAGAAACGCGAAATCGGCAGTGGTATGCGCGTGCCGTCTTCCAAATCTAACCTCAACGTCGGCAACGACACTGTCCATGTGTCCGTTGCCGTGAGATTGAGAACGCGGAGGTGCACGAGCCGTTCGCGAATGAACCTTAGACACGAGACGAGACTTGATTGTACTTGTTGCAGATTCGCCGCGTCTGCGAATAGCGGTTCATTGGAGCGCACGCGTCTCCCGATTGTGAGCTCTAAAAGATGAGAAGGCAAATGCCACTGGCCTGACGCGATCAATTCGATCGCCCCGAGGAAATGGAGCGCGAGTCGGCGAAGAGACGGTAGCGTGCATTCGGTGGCGGCGGCAACTACGACATTGCCGATATCGTTATTACTCGTAGTGGTGACCATCACATTGGAGAGGGTTCGCAACTCGAGCGAAACGAGGTGCTGGAACATTCGACTGGGAAAGATCAGCAAGTGAGGGACGCTCCCTCCTGGCGAGGAGGGATGATGTCTCGTTGCGTCGATAGTGAGACGAATCGATCTGTCGTCATTCGAGTTGATCGTCCTCGCCGCCAATCGCAGCCGATTACTACCGACAGCGGCGAGATTGGCCACGGCGAGGGGTCCGAGGTTGTAAAGCATTCGGGTCAAGTACGTGCACCACACTTGCTCGGTGATGTCGCCCAGTGTCCGTAATCGGCTCATTTTCCTCCCTTCTTGCGTCCGCTTCCTCTCAGTATGCAATGAATATAAATGGCGGGCCTCTCGCTCTCTCTCTCCCTCTCCCTCTCCCTCTCCCTCTCCCTCTCTCTCTCTCTCTCGTGTAAAATGCTGGGGGTTGGTGGAACATATATATATTCAATTCAATTTAATTTAGAGAGCGGATAGGCGAATCGAAACACACCCATCGGCACCATCCTGGCCGGCAATCGCCGAACACGGCTCGACGCCTCCATTCAAGCATACCACATATCCGCCACTTCCACCATGCCCGTAGGGGCGTCGCTCCATGGGCGACGCATACACTTGCACAGGCGACGAACTCCACGCGCCTCCTCCGCCTCTCACCGTGGAGAGGACCAAACTGTGCTTGTCGCTGTCCCTCTCAGACACGTATTCGTCTTCTTTCAACGCATCGCCATCCTCCTCCTCCTCCTCCTCCCCCTCCCGCCACGCCATTTTCAACACATCGGCTGTCAAGGGCGACGGATAGCCGAGCGCCAGATCCACTGCCTTGATCGCGTTGCCAGTTGCCGCATCGACAATCACCATTCCACCCGCCGCACTAGCTTCTCTTGACCACCGAGCCGACGTGGCCGTTATGTGTACGTCGTAGAGTTTTGCGGCGCCGCGTCCTGGATAAGAGTGTTTGCAATTGTCGATCGGCGATGGCAAAGCGCTGCGAACGACGAATTTCTCAACCCCATCCGACGTGGGTCGATACCGCAATGCCCTCGTCTCCGTATGCACACTAAGCGGGTCGCGTGTGTAAATGCGCCGATCGGGCGGCAGCATATCCGACCCCCTAGTCGGTCCGAAGAAGGCCGCGGATTGACGAAGGTGTAATTTACGGATGTTGACTTGGTTCTCGGTGCAGGCGATTGATTGCGGTTTCATGTGCGCGCCGGTGACAAACAGGCCCGATATGCCGCCCATCTCACCATCCCACCCATGCACGCTGTTGTTGTGCGTGCCGTCGGTACCCATCCATGACCAGCCGGCCGTGCGGCAGCAAATGCCAATGCCGTCATCGCGTTCCAAATTACCCTTTCCGCCCTTCCCGCCAAGTCCCACGTGGATGCGGATGAGCAGGTCACGTTCGACGCGGTGCGTTTCAACGGGGCATTGCACCCGAACGCAGTGCATGTGATTACCACCCATGCCACCATTGCCGCCTAGCGCAGCGACGCACACGCCGTCGCTGCCATTGACGAGCGCCACTGCGCCGTCGCCGCCATTGCCGCCGTTGATGGCTGTGAGCTCGAACGAAGGCAGGTAATGGCCAGTGACAGTGTCGATGGGCCATGAAATGGTCCACTGTTGCAAGTGTGCCGCGCCGCCATTCACGACATCTGGCCGCCGTTGTATCACACGACCTGATTCCACAACGCGGAAAGAAATGCGGCTTGGTGCGATGGAAATGGCATTTGTTGTTGTTGTTGTTGTTGTTGTTGTTGTTGTTGCAGTTGTTGCAGTTGTTGCAGTTGTTGTTGTCGTCGTCTCCTCTGACACATCGTCGCCTTTTCCAGGTGATGCGCGTAACGTGCCGCTGCACGATGAAGTCGATGGCAATGAAACGCCGCACTCCTCGCCCTTGCCACGACATTCCTCTTTAGACGACACCGACCACGGAGAACATTCCACGCGAGTAGGTGATCCATTGTGACGGTATACCCTCATTTCACCGTCGGCAAATACGACGTCCAGTTGATTAGGGCCACCGCCACTACCACCGACGCCGATAACGGTCGATGCGTCGCGTGTGGTGTAGCTTGCCGTGAAGGAAGCGCCATTGCCGAGTTTAGAGTTTACGGGGAGCCCAGCGGGGAAGGCCTTTGTCATGTCCACGGAGTCGCACATGTCTTCCATTTTTTTTTCTTCTCTGCTGGGACACGCGACGCGATACCGGTTGAGACGGTGGGCGAACGAAGATGAAGAGGTGCTTACTTACAAAGCAAAGAGTGGAATGGACTCCTCGCTGCGCAATCCGTCGGGTGAGGAAGCGTAGAAAAAAAACAACAACAGCAACAACAATAACGACAACAACAAAAAAAAACAACAAAACAACAAAACTCCGAATGTCCTATATTGTCCAGACGGATCAAGAGTACCCTTGACTTATTATTATTAGTCCAAATTCTATCGAATGACGGTGAAATGGAGCATAATTGGAATAAATAATAAACACGCCCATGCGCTCTTGGTCCGTCCGTACAATATCTGTGGGGTTTTCTTTCAAATTGAAGAGGACCCGCAGCACGCGCGCACCCTCCTCCCAACCCAATCCCAACCCAGTTTTTAAGTTCAAGTATGTATATTTGCGCGCTCCAGGGGTCACGCAACCTCGAGTACCACGCTAATTGCCAATCATCATTGCGCCGTGTCATCAGCTGCTGTAGTTGCGGCTGTATCGCTGGCGCGCTGCGCGTCATCCAATTGCTCAAGCAGAGATTTTGCGGGTGAACCTCCGCCTCCACCTCCACCTCCCAGGCGGATCTGGTTCGCCTCGGCCTCAGCCTCGCGTCTCAAACGTCTCGCCTCTCGCCACTCCGTGATGGCAGCAATGACGTAACTACTCAATACGCTAATCACCAGCGCAATGAGCGCCCCCCTGAGGATGGTCTTGAGTGAGTGCGCGTCCTTATCTCGAGCATAGATAATGTACACACGATTGCCGTCCTGACTCGTCGCCGTCGGTGGCGCGGGCAAGACAATCGTGCGATCGCTAGCATAATCCTCGACCACAAGCCTTTTCGGTTGCTGCTGCTGCTGCTGCTGTGGTCGACGGGTCGCCCCAATCGGCGCAGATCGCAAGGAAGAAGACAAAGAGGAAGAGGAGGAAGGATTGGGGCGAACGGCGGTGGTCGTCGACCCGCCCCTTCCTTCCACCAGCGAGGCACTCGCCTCCTGCCATTGGCCTTCGCGTGGGGGAGGAGGTCGCCGTCCACTCGAGCTTCTTCTACTATTTCCAACAGAGGGCCGTGAGATTGACGAACGAGCGATTGATGACGCCGGCGCTGGAGAAACTCTCGATGATGACATATTTTTTTTTACAGGAATGATGACGGTGGATGATTGCAGGTGCGAGCGGAGTGGCGAAGCACTCACACACGCGCACGCACGCGCACGCAAACTAACTTCTTCTTCCTCTCTCTCTTCCCTTTCCGCCACGCGCACACACGCGCACCATTGGCCAGCGCACCCCATCGCCAGCCCTAGACGCCGACCAACCCTACATATGTCACATTGTCGTCATTGTACTTTTTGTTTGTTCTTTTCTTGAAAGGAGCCGACGATGATGGGGCGGTGGGTGTGTGTGCGCTCTCTACTCCTCGGCGCTTCGTTCGCATGGGAAAAAACTAATAGTTCCAATTATCAATCCATCTTTGTATTGGGGTCTTCTTTTCTCTTTTCTCTCCTCTTCTCTCCTTGCGCTCTCCCAAAACGCGCGTGATTGGATTTTGAATCGACGAGTGTGCGATATATAGCACAGCACAGACAGGACACCCACCCGCACGCGTATATACATATACTCGTAGAGGAAACGGAAAGGAAAGAGGGAGAGAGAGAGAAAAAAAAATGAGCGATATAGATGAGAGAACGCTGCTGGAGGCGGCGCGCAAATTGACCGACCCACAGACGCCCGCGTCCGACATACCGACGTTGAATCGAAATGCGACAGTGGCATCGCTGCACATATGGGATCGCCTGGCCAGAGAACCAGCGTACGAGGACCGTCTGGCGAATCAGCTCCTGGGTGCGGCAGTAAGTAGGAACCCACAGACGCGTACACTGGCATTCGAAGCGGCCGAGCAGTTGAAGCGCGTTGCCTACAACAATCCCGACACGGACGACAAGAAGGTCGCCTACCTGCTGGATGTCATCGACGAGGTGCTGGAGGACGAGCAATCGCAGTTGCTCGAGGGCACCACCCCTTCTCGCAGCGCCATTATCCACGATGGCAACAAGAAGCCGCCGTCGTCGTCCGTTGACTTTACAAACACCTTGCTGATTGGCACGTCGTTGACCACGGGCCTGGCTGCCGGGTGGTCGCTAATTCGAAATGGCAAAAAGATGGACCTGGTGAATTCAGTGATGCTGGTGTTGGTATTGGCCTTGTCCGCAGTGGTGTTTGGGTTGAGTACCGCGTCGGCGCTGAAGGCAAAGAAGAAGAAGTCCGCCACTGCCTCGGCGCCGCCATATTCAATCGTCAGCGGGAGAAAAAGGCGCGTAGCACCCTCTTCTCCCTCTTCATTGCCATCATCATCGTCGTCGTCCTCAAAATAGGAGAGGGTGGATATTCGCGCACACGCGCCCCATACACAACACATGGACAAACGCGGCACGACCATGTAATTTTTTCTTCCATAAAAAGGGCATGTCTCTCTCCGCCGCTCTCTCGTCGTCACAATGTAATGTATACACAACTGCGTCAAATCGGATTTTTTGGCACGGGAAACAATTTAGTCGAGAACGGGGAAGGCAAAGGAAAAAGAGCGAGAGGTTGGAATCCGCGTGCAAAAGAAAAAGAAAAAAATACCCAACCGCCACACAACCGAGGAGAGAGAGGGAGAATACGAGGAGAGGAGAGAAAAAGAGAGAGAGAGAGAGAAAGAAACTAACCCATGGCAGACGACGAGGGCTACTTCTCAGCAGAGGATGAATCGCCACCACCGCCCGCTGCTCCGACGGCAGGAAGAAGAGGAGGAGGGCGCCGCGCAAGAGAGCGGTTTGTCCGGCAATCGCCGCGACCCGATGTGAAGGATGTATTGAATACGCGGGAGGGCGACTCATCAGCCGTCCTCCCACCATTGGCTTTGCAAAGAACCACTGCTGTCACCCCTGCTGCTCGACGTCCCGTGACACCCGATTACATCCCGATCCCCCCTCGACAATCACGCGCCGCCGTCGACCGAGGCTTCAGTCGCGTATTTGATCGTCTCTCTGGCGGTGACGGTAATAGAAACAAGAAAAGAACAAGCAGTGCCTCCAGTAACAATCGCGACCGCCTTGCTGCTGCTGCTTCTTCTTCTTCTTCTTCTTCTTCTTCTTCGTCGTCGTCGCCCTCGCTGATGCGCCGTCTTTCGGCCGCAGCCAGTAGAGTATCAAAAGCACTGCCCTCTCCGCCAGCGTCGTGGAAGAGCGAGAAGAATCAACAGCGCGTCGTCTTTGGCGCGGCATGTACCGTTGGTGTCGCCTCTCTCTTCTCTCTGTCTTCCGTGCTATCTCCACCTTCTAGCGCAGCCGGGTCGGCGACGCCTAGCAAGGCCGCGACGGCTCGCAAGTTCATCCTCGTGCTCGCCATCGTCGCCTCAATAGCTCTGGCCTATTTGTCGGGTAAGTCTTTATTTGGCAAGGGAAAGGGGAGTGGCAATACCGACAATAGGAGGATGAAGAGACAGTCCAACGACGACGGCGGCGGCGACGGTGGTGATTTGCCACGACAGCGACAGCGGACATCTACCACAGAATCATCGAACGACGGCGGCGGCGGCGGTAATCGCAGCAGCAACAGCCAACAGTCCGTGAGAGATGAATTCGGAGCAGAAGAGGACGTGCAACAGCGCAGTGACGCGCCGTCATTGTCGTCGCGTTCTCGGCTGGCCGCGCAGCGCAGTCGCCTTGAAAGTAGGCGAAGACAATCAAGCCGGTGAAAAAACTAAAAGCCCCCTCTCATTGCGACATCTCCAT
>JBAZUA010000035.1:0-6984 GCA_041661645.1 Minisyncoccota bacterium
GGGGTGGGTGTGGTGGCGGTGAGAAGGGAGAAGGGCAACCAACAGCGTGGTGGATGGGGCAGAGAGAGGGGCCTTAGGGTTGGATTTCAGCGTAGTATCCAATGCTGTTAATAATGGCCGTACGGCCACCGAGCTTCTTTAAGTAATCCGCGTTCATCTCGAATGCAACGTGCCACGCGTCGTTGTTCTCGTCTGTTTGACGGTCGGTGATTCCAGTGAGTTGGGCGCCGTGAACGCCCAACGCCTCTCTCAGTCGTTCATCGGTGACGGCCTCCAAGTGGAGTGCACGCTCCTTCGCTGATAATATCCCCAGTATCTTTACAGCAAGCCACTTGGCATTTGTCGGGTGTCGACGAACTTCGATGGAGATGGGTCGTTGAAGAACAGGCAGTCGTCGTCGTCGTAGTTTGTCGGATGCAACAGCATTACCGCCGACATCGGTGTTGGCGGACAATGACGAATGCGGTGGCGTCGCCGCCATCGCCGGGATAGACGACGGGGAGTTTACAAGTCCTCTCGCTGGCGTTGCTGTTGCCGCGGAGCGTTGTTGTTGCTGTTGTTGTTGTTGTTGTTGAAGTAACAGTGGGGGTCGACGAAGGATTGCAACAGGGGCGATAGCAAGGGTTTCAACAATAGCGGGTGACAATGGGGAGATTGAGACTGAAACACTGGTGATGGGCGGCGATGTCTTGTGGTGATAGAGAGGGGCAGCGGTTGTCAGCGCGACACTGGGCATGGCGTGTGACAGGGGAGTTGTGGCGGTGGTGGTGGCAGTGGCAGCGGCGATGGTGGTGGCAGTGGCAGCGGCGATGGGGACATTCGGCGTTGTTGGCGACGGCTGTCGCAAATGAGGAAGGGGGATGGGACGATGGGGGTTGAGTAACAGCTCTTCTCCTCGCCTGCTGTATCGCTCTTCAACTGCACTCGCGCGGTTCTTATTCATCGTAACGATGGGCTGTTGTCGTCGTCGTATCAACGACGACGACAGTAGTGACTCTGGTGACTCGCCGTCACTCTCCGAGTCGGTCAAGTCCGGATTTGACTTGCCAAAGTCCACTGCCACCACCGGGGAAGGACGCATTGTTGTGGCGACAGGGCGGACAGCGGTAATAATGTCGATCGCCTTGGTTGCCGCTGCCGTTGCTGCTGTTGTCGTTGGGACGGGGGCAACGAAAGAAGAAGAAGACTCCAGCGGTGACTGGTTGTCGCCAAGATATGGCCTTTGGAGAGAAGAGAGATGACGCACCCCGGGAGGAAGGCTCGTCAATTGATTGTTGGTGAGATATAACCATCGGAGAGAAGAGAGATGGCCGGTCTCGGGCGGGAGGCTCGTCAGTCGGTTGTTGGTAAGATGCAATCCTTGGAGAGAAGAGAGCTGGCCGATCTCAGGCGGGAGGCTCGTCAGTTGGTTGTTGCTGAGATACAACATTTGGAGAGAAGAGAGAAGGCCGATCTCGGGAGGAAGGCTCGTCAATTCGTTGTGGCCGAGATGCAGGCGTTGGAGAGAAGAGAGTTGTCCGATCTCAGGCGGGAGGCTCGTCAATTGATTGTCATCGAGCCACAACTCTCGGAGAGAAGAGAGCTGACCGATTTCGGGAGGGAGGCTCGTCAATTGATTGTTGCTGAGATACAACGTTTGGAGAGAAGAGAGGGGCCCGATCTCGGGAGGGAGGCTCGTCAATTGGTTTTTGCTGAGATCCAACCATTGGAGAGAAGAGAGGTGGCCGATCTCGGGAGGGAGGCTCGTCAGTTGGTTGTCGCCAAGATATAGCCTTTGGAGAGAAGAGAGATGGCCCACCTCAGGGGGGAGGCTCGTCAATTGGTTGCCGCTGAGATTTAACTCTTGGAGAGAAGAGAGTTGGCCGATTGAAGAGGGAACCGGTCCCGTCAGAAGACAGCCGCGTAAATCGAGGCGAGTGATTCGGCGGGGGTGTAAGGGATCGCGGCGATGCACCAAGGCCGACGTCGCCCATTGGGCAACACTCGTCCATCCGCGACTCTTCCGAAGCGACACCTTCCATTCTTCCCACAGCAAGGCCAACACCCCGTCGTCGTCGTCGTTGCTGTCGACGTGCTCCATGTCAATCGAGGGCTCATCGGTGATATCCATTGCGGGTTGTTTGGATGACTGGGAGGAGCACTGAGCAGCGCAAGACTGACCAAGGGCACAATGGGAGCGGGCCTTCCCATTGCGAGCAAAAAGCCCGCTCAAAAAAAGGCGCGCTCCGGTCTCGCCTTGCTGTTGTCAGCCAACCACATGATGTGGCGTCAGTCGCCACGTAGAGTGCGTAAATAAAGAGCACACGCACCCACATACACTTCAGCCCATATCTCTTCCTGTTCGGGGCAGTCCATCATCTCACCATGTCACGAAGCAAAGTCCCGTCCCAAGCGGATCTACTTACTTCTGTGGCTCAGGCTGTCGAGGATTTATTCCGCAAGAGTGCTCAGCACCTGAAATTCGTCGACGTCAATGGGTTCGTATCAAGCCCTCAATCTCTACCTTTATCGCTTAATTTGGGACCTGAAAGTTCGCTTTTTAGGTGAACCCTTTCATTGGTTAAGATACCCTACTCCCAGAATTTACCATCCCATACTGACAGCTTGGGTTGCTTTTTCTGTTGTACCATCGACGAAGGAGGAGGGGATAGTAGTGGTTCCCCGTCTACCGTCCACATCACCGACAAGGAGCGTCTGGCGAGGCGATGGCCCTATTTCCACCGCCTCCTCGACGCTGATCTTTCCGAGGCCCGCTCCGGGCACGCCGATCTCTCCCCCTACTTCTCCCTCCGCCTCGGCCACTGCCTCGTCGATTACTTTGACGGCAACCCCGTTCAAGTCTCCTCGCTCTCAACCCACGATTGCCGCGACCTCGTCGAGCACGCCGACTACTTTGGCCTCACCGACATCCTCCTCCACGCCTTCTGCACCACCAAACTCAAAAGTGAACCTACGAGTGAACATCCACTCCGCCGGGTGTGGCTGGCTCCGGAAGAGGAGCACTACAAGCTACATCGTCCAAGCTAAAATTCTTGTTATATAAATGATTTATTCTTCCCTGTTTCCCCCTGAATCTACTACATGAAGCCACTTTCTCATTTTCGAACCCCAAATCGGTATGCGACCTTGTTAGGGAGTGGTACGAGAGGTGTCAGCCTTGACTGCGGTCTTCGCGCGTTCTTCGCCCAGTGGGTTTCAGTGCCAATTGAACTGTTTAGCGTGACAACATGTCACATACTGTCACGCGTAACTCAAAAAAGCGGTACATTGAGGAGGAGGATGACGACTATGGAGATGAATTGTATGCGCCTCCGCCAATCAAGGTGGCAAAACTTGAGGAGAAGGAGGACAGTGGTGACGAAGACGTACGCGATCTAGTGCCCGCCGTCGCGCGCCCTCTTCTATCCGACGGTAAGCATTCAGATGGCAGATTAGAAGAATCGCCCAAATACGACGCGTTGTGTTGCGTGTGCGAAAAATCGACACACCCTACGCTATTGACGCGCGTCCATAAAATCGGCTCCGCGTTTGCTTATGGTGTGCATGACTATAAATGCCATTTGCGCATCAACCAAAACTGCTTCGTGCAAAGTCCCTACATTTGCAAACCATGCCAACTGCTAAATAGGCAGTGCGTTGTCAAGTGCGATGTTTGTCTCCAAAATTTCACGCTTGGACGATTGAAGTATGCCCTATCAGGGGTTCAAGGCGCCGTGTTTCTTGGCGCTTATGAATGCCATCTAAGCGTCGCAGGGAATCTTCCCGGACGTGCATGCCCCAACTGCTATGCTCGAAACCAAAGGATACACACAAAACTCGTGAAGTTTGCATCGATTGAGCAAACAGCTGCTGCGCCAAGTAATGGGAACAAAGCCGTGCAAGCACCTGTGCATAAGGCCACACTTAGTGTCTCGTCGTCGCGCCATGACATTGACTATGTCACGCATGACGGCAGCGGAACGCTGCTGATCGCCAACTTTTCTGAACTCACGGTCAAAGTGTTGAGAACGAGAATTGGCGAGAAGGAGCTCGGCGCGTTCAAGACACGGTCACAACTCGCACCTGTATTTTACCTAAGAAGCGCGCTTGACGCGAGCCGCTTGCGACCCATCTTTTTTGACGTTGACATGGCCAAGATCAAACAAGCCGACGACATGGCCCTAATGCAAGAAACGACCTTCCGAATTGATTCCCTTTCCTCCAGGTGATATGTCTATATGAGACAATTAGTATTGCGACTATGTCGCGCGTCGCATGCCAACGGAGAATTCAGATGATTGGAGCAAATGCGCAACGGACACCAGCCCTGAACAGTCCGATGACCGCCAAGCGGTCGTCTGGAATCTTGTACTCTCTCTAATCCAACCATTGTTTGGGCTTTGGCGCATTGCCTCTCACTTTGGCTCTTACGCAGCAGTACCTGAGCACAAAAATGTCACGCCGACGTGCTGACCTCATTTTACAAAGAGAGGTGGTTGCTACCGAAACGAATGAGAGCGAGTCCGAAAGACTCCAGAAAGCCAGGAACCAGAGAAAAAAGTTCAGGAAACAATAAATACCGCAGAAGGCAGCCCAACGGAGATTATTCAGGACACCTTGGATGAAATAGTATTTCTTGTACTCATTATCCTTACAATGGGTGTGGCTTGCTTGTTTGGATCAAAGAGGCGTACCGATCACAGCATAATCCATCCTCTCTTCAAAAAGGTTGATTACTTCCATCAAGCTCCCTTGCAGTTCCACAGGCCCGATTAGAGTGGATAAATTTCAGGTTCGCCCTTCGCTTCTATTATCGAGAAGATGAAAACGAGACGGGCATCCGTCACCGCTGACAGGAACCATTTCCAAGAAGCGTCACTTTTTTATTGCTCATCGACGTCATCGAACGCGCGTTGTCTATCGTTGTACAGCTGTACAACGACGAACAAAAGGGGAGGAGGGGTACACACACACACACACACAGCGCAGATATTATAAGCCACATGTTCGCTAATAAAGGTGAAATTGATCCGCGACCGGAAGGCCGTCGTTCAGGTCGTCGAGATCGGCTCGTGTTATGCTCAAACGCGCCTCCACTGACTCCTCCTCGCTCTCAACGTAATCCTGAACCAGTGTTGGGTGGAATTTGCGAAGCCATTCGAGAAGCGGCAACTTGTTGCAGAGCTTGTAGTAGACGGCGGCCGCTTCGTGAAGTTCGGCGAGCTTGTAATGAACAGCAGCCGCTTCGTAAAGTTCATCTGCTATAGCAGTGTCCTTTTCGTTGCCAACTCCTCCAGACATCTTCTTCTCAGCCTCCGCAACGAGGGCATCTCCCTTCAATTCGTTATTCGACGTGACTGCGGGGGCGGTGGGGGTAGCGGTAGTGATATCCATGGTATAGGCAGATATGTGTATGTTGGGTGGGACTCAGCAAGGCGATCGGTATCCGCGTTTGTGACGTGGATGGGAGCGATGTGCAGAGCAGACTGCTGACTTGAGGTCGCGCAGCGGTCCTTCCTTCCTTTTGGCGCGCCTTTCTCCCCACCCGCACGCGCCAAAAAAAATAATGGCGCACTCCTCCCCTCTTCAAGCGCGCCCAAAAAAAAATAATGGCGCACTCTCTCGCTCCGAGATAGGAAGCCTCCCTTCTCTCCAAGAGTTGGCTCCGGCGGTGGGGAACAGACTAAATGCCGGATCTTACTTTATACGTGGCAATCGTGACTGCATAGTTGAGTGCGATTGCAAACGCAAGCCAAACAAGGCCCATCGCCCATGCGAAAATAACGAGCGCTATGAGGAAGAAGAGAGGGATGGTACTCGCGGGCGATGGAGATGGGGAGGGGGAGCCATCGTTTAATAGGACCTTTTTTTTTATTGGCGTTTCCGTTTCTTGAGGTTGGTGGGTTTCTTCTTAAGTTTGGTGGTGCAGAAGGCGAAGAGGAGGGTGTCGGTGAGGCCAAAGTAGTCGGCATGCGCGACAAAGTCTCGACCATCCTGGGGAGTGAGGGAGGATACTTGAATGGGTCGCTCCTCAAAGTAGTCGACGAGACATTGGCCGAGGCGGACGGAAAAGTAGGCAGAGAGATCGGCGCTTCCCTCCTGGGCTTCAGATAATCCCGCATCGAGGAGGTGTCGGAAGTAGGGCCATCGCTTTGCCAGAGAGCGTCGATGTGCGATAGGAACGGGAGACGATAACTGTGCTGTGGGGGGTTTGCTGTAAAAGCGAATGTGAAAATCAGGCATGTTCGTACCTGCATCGCTATTGTTGTCGTCGTCATCATCATCATCGTCGTCGTGAAGGTGGAACGTCGTTGCTTCGAGTACGGTGGGCAATCGCTGATTATCGATGCCACGTAGCGTCGCATTCAATGGCACCGTGTGAACGACAAGGCTGTTGGCGTTGACATCCAACCTCAGGAGAGAAGAGAGCTGACTAATCTCACGAGGGAGGCTCGTCAATCGGTTGTTATAGAGATACAGCTCCTGTAGAGAAGAGAGCTGGCTCACCTCGGGAGGAAGGCTCGTCAATTGGTTGTGGCTGAGATACAACGATTGGAGAGAAGAGAGCTGGCCGATCTCGGGCGGAAGGCTCGTCAGTTGGTTGCTACTGAGGTACAACCATTGGAGAGAAGAGAGATGGCTCACCTCGGGAGGAAGGCTCGTCAATTGGTTGTGGCTGAGATACAACGATTGGAGAGAAGAGAGCTGGCCGATCTCGGGCGGAAGGCTCGTCAGTTGGTTGCCACTGAGGTACAACCATTGGAGAGAAGAGAGATGGCCGATTGAAGATGGAACCGGTCCTATCAGAAGACGGCCGCGTAAATCGATGCGAGTGATTCGGCGGGGGTGTAAGGGATCGCGACGCTTCACCAAGGCCGACGTCGCCCATTGGGCAACACTCGTCCAACCCCGTCGCCGCTGCAGCGACACCTTCCATTCTTCCTACAGCAAGGCCAACACCTCGTCGTCGTCAACGTCGACTTGCTCAATGTCGATCGAGGGCTC
>JBAZUA010000036.1:0-6908 GCA_041661645.1 Minisyncoccota bacterium
GGGGGGGGGGGGAGATAAACACGGGGACTATTATCTTTTTTTTTCTCCGCGACTTCACGTGTGTGGCGGGGTGACGACCGGGGTTGGGTAAGAAGAAGAAGAAGAAGGGAGAAGAGGGAAAGAAACGTGTAAGAGGGATGGTTGACCACTCGGGGGGGGTTTTTTTTTTACAGCCAGGCGAGGCAACCACACACACCCGTCGTCTCGATTTTGTTTATCCAGTATTCACTTGCCTTACTTGGTTGTCTGTGCCTCTCCTCCTCTCTTTTCACACGCACACGCACACAGAATCGTGTTTAAAAAGAAGTACAAGGTGTGGGGAAACACACACGCACAACACGCACACATGGCGGAGGCATCGTTGGCCATTGCCGCTGGCGAAAAGGACATTAATGCTCACCCCAGCGAACGCACTGTACTGATACCCAAGCACGGAGATGCCGCTCGCGTTGAACTTGACGACGGCGACGACGCGCTACCAGCGATAACGACGACGGCAACAACAGCAGCAACGGCCACCACTCCTGTCGACCGTAGGAGGTCCAACCACAACGGCGGGTGGTTTGAGCAAATGAAGGACGCCATCTTCTCCCTCTACGTCGCACTCGGCGTGTTGACGTACGTTGTCTTGTTCATTCTGGCGTGCATAGAACTTTACAATGGACAGAGGTACCGCTACGAGGACAGGGGGTGTGACCAACCCGACGGTCGGTTATTCTCCGTCAAGACGTGGCTCTGGATCGATGGCATCGTCTCCATCGTGGCGATCAACGCGGCACTGGGCGCCGTCGCCTCTGGCATCTTCCCGGGCAACACTGGATTGGTGGCGCTCTTCATTGTCATTGCGGCGTACTCGCTATTTGTCGTCGCGTGGTCCATTCCGGGGTTCATACAATTGGTGGAGTACTCCAAGGCATGTCGCGTATCGGACCATCATCTTTGGAATGTCGCCATGGCCGCCATTGTCGTGCACTGGGTGCTTGTTGTCGTGAACTCTGTCTTCGCCGTGGTGAGTGTGTTTCAAACGGGGGGCGTTACGGCGCTCATCTCTCCTCTGTCGTCGTCGTCGTCTTCCTCCTCATGTGGTCGATGCAATCGTCGATGTCGTCGTAGTTGTCGCAGGTGTTATTGTCACTGTCGATGTTGCTGCCGTTCCCGTCAGTGTTGCTACACGAAACCAGCGGCGCGATCTCGCATCACATCAACAGTACCAACTGGTGTAATAACCTTTTCTCCACTTGTATTTGAAAAAAGGGCGGCTGTGGCGCCAGTGGCAATGCCATCTTCACTTGACAAGGTCGGCGACGACATTGTCACCCCCACGTCTGCTGCTCCTGCTGCAGCAGCACCACCCCTACTACTTCCTCCTAGACAACAAGGGCGTCGGCGAAGCAAAAAGAGAGATGCGCTGCTGCTCGACTGGCAACGCCAACAACAACACCAACAACAACAACACCAACACCAACACCAACACAGCCTTTCCGACGGCGCGCCGACGGGAGAAGCGTGCGTGAGAGGTGGAGATGATTTGTAATTGAATAGACAAGTAGTATTTTGATCAATATCATCCAAAGGCAGGGATTAGGGATAAGAGTTTAAAGAACAAAAGCCGCCCCTCCCACACACACCTCCCTCTCTCTTTCTCTTTCTCACTCTCACTCTTTCTCTCACACATTATCTCGGGAAATTGTATTGGTTTTCAAGGCTTGCGTCGTCTCTTCCTCCTCTCTCTCGGCGGCCTCGTGCACAGGGTCGTCCTCTCGGTAGTTAATATCCTTGGCGTGCTTTTGCCATGCCTCTTTGAGAATCTTATTGAGTGGGCGCTCGTTGGCGCCAGAGTGAAAGACCATTTTAACGTCTTGCAGGCAGCGGACGTAGCGGTGTAGTTGATCGGAGGACATTTGTAGGATACGCGCATAGGTGGGCTGCTTCCTGCCGCCGTTGAGAAGTATTCGAATTATGGTGCCATACACAATGACGCCGGCGATGCACCCCAACAGACACGCGGCTGAGTACGCCAGCAAGGGCAGCGAGCGGGGCACGACGAATGCGAGAGTCAGGATCGAGGCTAGACTGGCAAGGGCTGTGACGGTGTCGTTCATCCAGATATTGAAAACAACGGCCCTGTTGGAGATGAAACGCGCCTGTGACACCAGATCTAGCCGCCGCATGGCAATTAGCTTGTCGCGTGAACTGGAGGAGGAATCACCCTCGTCTTTCTTCTTATTCTTATCGTCGTGTGTCTGATCTTCGTCCTCCGATGTTGCCGCCATCACCTCCACCTCCTGTTTGCCTTCCATGAGAAAAAAAAAATGACAACAATGGTGACGTTGCCTTGATGAAACCAAGGCAAAATGTGACCATCCGCCTTTCTCCCTCCTCCCTCCCCATATGTATGGATTACCGAGTGAGCGCCCTTTTCTTTTTTATTTATTTTTTATGCCCGTCCGCGACGAGCGGCTTGTCCACATATACATATACCCCCCCCATATACGGAGTTTAGGCGAGAGTTGTCTGCTGGGGCTGCAGTAACTCCCTCCGGCGAGTTGACAACACAAAGGACCCACGCAAATGGCGAGAGAGAGGGGATCGGCGATCGATCGTGAATGCGGATGAGGGAAGGGAAGAAGAAGAAGAAGAAGAAGAAGAAGAATCCTAGCCGCGTTTTTTTGGCTCCAATGTAACATCCAATGGCCGCTCCAAAAAGGCAGACATGTCGCGCTCAAACTCACCCCTCTCTCCATCGTCCTCGTCGTTCAATGGCCGCTCCAAAAAGGCTGACATGCCGCGCTCAAATTCTTCCCTCTCCTCCGGCGTTCGATCATCGGTCAATCCGTAGTATTCTCGTATCTGACGCGGGCTCTTGTTGTGCATGTGGTTGGCAATGTATTGACAACACGCGCGTATTAGCTCTTGGCAGTCCAAGAAATCGGCGTAGATGATGAGGGAGACAATCTCGTGGGTAATGTCAACGTTGGCCAGATACACCGTTGGCGGAGGGGAGGACGACGAGGAGGAGGCTTCTTTTCGCGCCTGAATGGCTGCGCGCACCTCTCTTTCTCGCGCTTCGACCGACTCAATTGAAGTGTCGTCGACTGAAAAGACACCCTGGCGCAGCTCCTGCAAGAACACTCGATCCATTTCACTCATGGAGATGAAGAGCGGAGCGGAGGAAGGATCGGAGGGGGGCACTCTCAAAATGGAGCCAGGCGTAATGCCATTGCGCTCATTTTCGGCGGCCTTGTCAGCGGCCGCGATGCAGAGCTCTACATACTTGAAAATGGCGAGCATACCGCCAATCGTAATGTCAGTGTGGTTGATGGGGAGGGGCATGCCGGCAAAGCAATCGTCCATGTCGTTGAGCGTCTTTAGGTAGCGCAGGGCGCGTTTCGGGGCAAAGAGCCGCTGGCTGTTCTGGTAAACGAGGACCAACTCCACCATACGCAGTGCATCGTCATCGGCAGCGTTGTTGACAATGTCGTCGACGACGGCAGTAGAAGAGGAATAAGAAGAAGAGTAAAACGGGAACGAAGAAGAAGAGAGGGGCGGCGGCGGCGGCATTGACGATTCCGCGGTAACCTGTCCTGTAGTTGTCGTAATGTCCATTTCTAGTCTTATCAATGCGGACTACGTGTCCTTGAGCTTTGTGTGAGAGTGCAAGATGAGACTGAGACTGAGACTTGAGACTCGAGAAACGGACTGACGCGGCCTCTACGCGCGCGCGCGCGCGTTTCTGCTCCTTTGGACCGCGCGATGAGTGGGGAGTGTGTGTCTCTCTTTTTTTTGGCGGCCCAATGAAAAAAAAAGGCGCGCGCTTTGTTCTTTTTGTTCATTGTTTCTCGACCCCCCCCTTTTTTTTTTACCAGCGCCGCCCAAAAAGAAAGAAAACGAAGGCGCGCCGCTTCCATTCCAAATCCCACAGCCCGTCTCACCCGACGAAACAAACACCACCACCGCCGCACTCGCATTTACACCCATCGGGGGTCGGAGTGCTCTTTCTCATACACACGACGCGCAGCGTAGAGATGGAGGCGAAAACATCACAACACGATGGTACATCGTCTCTACAGAATCGCGCGGTAGAACGCCAGTTGGTAGGAAACACCGACGTCGATGTCGCCATTGACATTCATCGGGTACTTCTCCGACATCAAGTATGCCCAGTGGTACTGCCTCAAGAGTGGCAAGACGTTGCGATTCGCGTAGGTGTGTGCTGTGCACCATTTTGTAACGGAATCAGCACTTTCTTGGGTGAGATGGCGCCGCTGGCGTCGCTTGCCGTTGCACATGTGCAACACCAACAGCAGCAACATCAACAGCAACACCAACACCGACATCAACAGCAACACCAACACCAACAGCAACACCAACACCAACACCAACACCAACACCAACACCAACACCAACACCAACACCAACACCAACACCATCGTTCCAAACGCGAGTTTCAGACTTCTTCAGTCTCCTCTTACTCCACCCCCATCTTCTACGTACAACGCGCCACCGCTGCCGCGCCGACCATGGGGCCCGTTTCCTTCTCTTCCGTCGGCACCAACGGCGGTGGCGGTGGCGGCGGCGGTGGTTCACTAGATGGACAAGATTCGCCGCTTCATACCTCCATGAAACGCGTCCTCTTCGTGGGCAACATTCCAGACCACATACCCACCCCTGCCATCAGTGAGTTGATATGGAATACACTGGGCGATGATTACATCATTCCGCTCATCACGCGGCCATTTGGCAAACGCCACGCGTTCGTCTTGCTGCACACAACCCGAGATTTGTATCGGCTGGTGAACAAGTCGCGTGATTGTGGACTTTATCTCACCCACGCAGCGACATCATTGCCATTGTCGCCGATCGTAAACGACAACGAGGGAGGAGGAGGAAGATGGCCCTCTTCCTCTGGGTTTTCTTCTTCTCCTCCTCCCTCATCCTCACCCTCGTCCTCGCTCCCATCTGCGCCACCACTGCCAAAGTCGTCGTCCTCCTCCTCCGCAATACCCGCCTTCCACGCAGTTGTTTTACAGCCAGCAAAACAATCCCCCGTCGACTTGGACGTGTGCGAAGCCATGCGTCTAGTTATCACGGCCATTCCCATACAACACGGCGTTGTGATACCTGCGGTCCGTTTGGCGCATGCGATGCGCCGGCTGCTGTTGCCGCCCTTGTTTGGCGCAATTCACGTGGAGACGACGCAATGCTATTCGGTCGACGGTAGTAGTAGCCGTGGCGCCGCTGTCGTCGTCAATACATCAAGCTTTCGCAATGCGTGTGTGATCAAAACAATGTGGAACAACACCTTTATCCACATACCAATGACGCCCCCGACGGTTCACCGGCCAAATCCCCTTCAATTTGGGTACCGATTGTCGGTGACGTTTGCCATACGCTCCACCGTCCCTCACCGTCACATCACGCGTCCAATCCAACCGCCTATCCGTTTCCGCCATTTGTACGATAATATCATCGCTGACGCCGACAAGAGAGGAGAAGAAGGAAGCCGGACATTGCAATCGCCGCCGTCGTCGTCATTGTCATCCCTCGCCTCATCGTCGTATTCTTCTTCCTCGTCCTCGTCCTCGTACTCTTCATATTCCTCTTCTTCCTTCGATGATGGCGATGAGTTGTTGTCGTCGTTGATGACAACCCCTCGCCAAGAAGACGCCCCTACTCCGGAAGCTTAACCCCCCCCCCCGGGGGTGCGCGTCCTTTTCAGTCCCTTCCCTCCAGGCATATGTGCGTCTGTGTATTCCATCCATCCATTCACCTGGTGCGAAGGAGGAAGTGGTACGCGGAAGTCATTCCGCGAAACGCCGTGCGCATATATATAAATAAACATACACACGCCCGCGTGAAAAGGAAAAAGGGGAGGGGGAAAAAGATGCCCTGCTTTTTACGACGCGCACAACGCTCATCGCCGGAGCTAAAAAGCCATTAGTCTTCCCCCTTCTCTCCTTTCATTTCACCCCTGTCGCTCCTACGAGGGGCTAAAACAAAATGATGTCCGCTGGGGAGATTACACACTTCGGTCCTCGCACCTTCGTCGAGGGCGACCCCATCGCCGCCTCTGGTACGATCGCGTCTCCCTCGGGCGGCATGATCAGCTTCGACGGCAACCTCGACTTTGCTGCCGCCGACGTCACCATGCCCATCTCAAGTTTCGAGGACCTGGTTTTCACCGGTGACACCCTCGTTCTCGAGTCCACGACCGCGCCAGGCACTGGCTCCGCCTCGATTGAAACCGACAGTGTGCTCTTTGGAAAGTCATTGACAGTGCAATCGCGCCTCGAGAGTGGCGACATGTTCGAAACCGATGCCGGCGTTGTAATCACACCTTCGGCGACCAACCCTGTCGCCGCGCTCGCATCCCTACCCGTTCCCTCTGCGGCTGAGATTGCCGACACGCTGTGGCTACTCAGCTCGGATGCTAATCGTGTGAATGTCGGCGCGTCTGGATACGTCAAGGAGGGTGAGATCAGCACCGTACCCGTCACCGGCTCGATAACCTTCACCGATGTCGATATCCACTTTTCCGTGAGCTCTAGCTCAGCCGTCGAGTTGTTGAATGTGCAGCCCGGCAAGACTGTGTTGCAGATGCTCACTCCAATGGTGCTCACTGGCGCGGTGCTTGGATTCACCAACGTGGTACTCAATACCGGCCTTACGACGCCCGCCAACTTTCGTCCCACATCCGAGATCCGAAAGATGATTATCGTGACAGGCAATCCGAGTGCCTACATGTTCATCCGCATCACCAACATCGGCACGGTAGTAATGCACAAACCCGACAACGGCCCCTTCCTCGTCGGTGAAAACGTGACCATACCACCCTTCGCCATTGGATACATCTCTCCTCCCTAAAAAAAAAAGGCACACATCCCCCACCAGAAGGGGGGGGGGGGGGG
>JBAZUA010000037.1:0-6781 GCA_041661645.1 Minisyncoccota bacterium
ACGCAAGCCAAACAAGGCCCATCGCCCATGCGAAAATAACGAGCGCTATGAGGAAGAAGAGAGGGATGGTACTCGCGGGCGATGGAGATGGGGAGGGGGGAGCCATCGTTTAATAGGACCTTTTTTTTTATTGGCGTTTCCGTTTCTTGAGGTTGGTGGGGTTCTTCTTAAGTTTGGTGGTGCAGAAGGCGAAGAGGAGGGTGTTGGTGAGGCCAAAGTAGTCGGCATGCGCGACAAAGTCTCGACCATCCTGGGGAGTGAGGGAGGATACTTGAACCGGTCGCTCCTCAAAGTAGTCGACGAGACATTGGCCGAGGCGGAGAGAGAAGTAGGCCGAGAGATCGGCGTTTCCAGAGTGAGCCTCGGAGAGTCCCGCGTCGAGGAGGTGGCGGAAGTAGGGCCATCGCCTTGCCAACGAGTGCCGATCCGCAATAGGGATGGGAGACGATGGTTTCTGTTGTGGGGACTCGTCGCTATAGAAGTAAAGAGAAAATCCAGATGGGGTGTCGTCCGCAGCCATATCCACCGCACCTATACTACCGACATCGGTATCATCGTCGTTGTCTTCCCGACGACGACGATGGAACGTCGTTGCTTCCAGTACAATGGGCAATCGTTGATTTTTGCCACGTATAATCACCATATCCGATGCCATCGACGGGGTGTGGATGAGGCAGTTGTCGTCGAAATCCAACCATGTGAGAGAAGAAGAAGAGAGAAGGGCGATCTCGGGAGGAATGCTCGTCAATCGGTTGGAGTTGAGGTATAGTTGTTCGAGAGAAGAGAGATGGCCCACCTCGGGCGGAAGGCTTGTTAATCGGTTGTCGCTGAGACTCAAGAAATGGAGCGAAGAGAGATGGCCGATCTGGGGCGGAAGGCTCGTCAATCGGTTGTCCTCGAGATATAACCGTTGGAGAGAAGAGAGAAGGCCCATTTCGGGAGGGAGGCTCGTCAATCGGTTGCCGTCGAGATATAACCATTGAAGAGAAGAAGAAAGACGACCCATCTCAGGAGGAAGGCTCGTCAATTGGTTGGCGCTGAGGTACAACCTTTGGAGAGAAGTGAGACAGCCCATTTCGGACGGGATACTCTTCAATTGGTTGGCGTTGAGATGAAACCATTGGAGGGAAGAGAGTTGGCCTATTTCAGGAGGAAGGCTCGTTAATTGGTTGTGGCTGAGATCCAACCACGTGAGGGAGGAGAGTTGGCCCATTTCAGCAGGAAGGCGCTTCAAATAGTTGTGGGTGAGATACAACACTTGAAGGGCTGTGAGAAAGCCCATTTCGGGAGGGAGACTTGTCAATGAGTTACGGGTGAGATACAACACTTGGAGAGAAAAGAGATGGCATATTTGAGGAGGAAGGCTCGTCAATTGGTTGCCATCGAGATATAACTCTTGGAGGGAAGAGAGTTGGCCCATCTCAGGGAGGGTCGTCAATTGGTTGGCGCTGAGATCCAGCGCTCTGAGAGAAGTGAGATGGCCCATCTCGGGAGGAAGGCTCTTCAATTGGTTATGGCTGAGATTCAACGATTGGAGGGAAGAGAGCTGGCCCATCTCAGGAGGAAGGCTCGCCAATTGGTTGGCTTCGAGATTCAACTCTACGAGAGAGGAAAGACGGCCGATCTCAGGCGGAAGGCTCGTGAATTGACAATCCGACAGATCAAGGACGGTGATGCGATGAGGAGGCAAGGGATCGCGGATTATTCGGCCGGGTGAGGCTATCCATTGGTCGATGCTCATACACTCTCGGCTCATCTGAAACGTAATCTTGCATGCTTCCCACAGGCAGATGAGCACCTCTTCCTCCTCGTCTATGGCGGCGGCGATGTTGTTACTATCGGGTGCGATATCTATATCCATGGTACTTGCAATGGATCGTGATTGCGTGTGTGTGGGATTGATTGTTTGGAGTTGGCAGTACGGACGACTATACTAGACTAGGCGGAAGAGGAGTGCAGCGTAAACTGGTTCCTGGGATGAGGAGCCTGGTCTGGTGGGCGCCTAATCCGCGCCGAGAAAAAGCCCGCGTTTTTTTTGGCGCGCTCTTTCTAAGATTCACCGCGCGCCAATCTCCTACCCCAAATCGATCCTGGGAGAGGTCAGATAGCCCGATTCATTCAATATTGAGAAATGATACATGCTACGCGATCGTGTGCCAGTGGACCACGTGGTACTAACTAGGAAAAACAAATTGAGCGGATCGGGGTTTTAATCAATAAAGGCTTGAATACGAGGGCTCGCATAATGCGGTCAAGCTGTGGCCCAAAAAAGGCCAATAGCGGATTCATACAACATAACCAAGACGCATGTGACAAGATAAAGTAAAGGAGGACAGAGGAGGAATAAGAACGCGTCACATCCCGTTGCGTTGGTGGCGGCACCGGCGACACCTACCAGCGTCCACATGCATACAGTCCATAACAATAGAGAACCTCTTTATTACGATGTATATGTCTAAGGGGAGGAGTTTGAGGAGGGGAAGATTTAAACGACACCAGCTCGTCCTCGTACAAGAATGAACGAATACACAGGAAATAGAACAAATCTACGGAGTGGAGGGGGCCCACTTCAGCGAGCGGCACTGAATGGAAACTCGCGAACAGGAAATATACCGAAGATTGCAAATGAGGGAAATTGATGGCTGGTTTATAGTACATAGTACGGTTTGGGGATTGGGAGCGGCGAGTGTCGAGCACCAAATCGAGCGAACACGGTAATGGTGCAGAGGATTGCCGTAACTCCAACGGTGACGAATAAGAGAGTGACGGGGAACTTGAGTGGGTCAGCAGGGAACGAGCATTTGTTGGGCTTGGGACCGGTGGGAACGAAGAGCAGCGAAGCCACATCAGATCGAGACCAGACGCGGCAAGCAGTCACCACACAGCCGAAGGCCGAGGTGCATGAACCTGCAGTGGATGCTGCAACAAAATTGAGTTAGAAAATTTGTTCAATAAAGAAACGGCAGAGATGTGAGGAAGGGCGTCGTACGAATGATTTCGCCCTTCTCATTTAATCCGACCACTGAGACCATGGGCCATTCGATGGGCTTCGCTTTCCAGTACAAAAATGCAACTGAAACAACGATAAGTACAATAACGAGGATGAACGCAACTATGGCTACCAGGAGCCAAGAACCGGGCTCCTTTTCTTCCTCGAGAACAACATCGGAATTCAAGCTCATGTGTTGATTGTGTGCGCTCGCTGCTGTTCTCGCTCAACGTCAAGGATGATATGAGCCTCTGCGTAAAGTGCACGGACCGAAGCGCTTGCCTGGATGGGAGTAACGAATAGACTCATGAAAAGAGCGCGCTCACACGACCACACACAAATGCCTGCGTAGAGAATCCCACGGGAAGAAGCGGCGCTGTCGCCAGATCTGGCGACGCCATGCACTTGGAGTTCACATCGTCAGCACAATGTACAAAGTCTAAAATCTCGCGACAAATCCGGGTAAACAAAAAGAAAGAGGAAGTGCTGTTAACGCATTTCTGGAAAGATTCAGGTACTGGAGAGAAGAAAGGCGACTCAACTCGGAAGGCACGGATCCCTATCAGACATTTCGAGATTTCTGCACCTTTATTTTGATCACGGTATTCTAGCACTTTACCCTTCCAAATTACCAACGCACGAAAAAGGTGACGGTGGCAATGATGGCGACGGCAATGACACACGACGCAAACACGACAAGGGAAAAGAGTGCGTGTGCGGTTGAAACATAACCACGATGGATATCGGTATAGTCTCGCCCGTCGCCGCCGAGGAAGAAGTCATCCATGCGGAACGCAGTCATTTTAACGTAGCGATGTTCGCAAGGGGGTTCAATCTTGCCAGTTCGTTTGATTTGTTCGAAATCGCATGTCGCATCCAGGTCGCATTCGAAATACACGCCGAGGACACTGTTGTGCGTGCTGTACTCATTGTACTTTAAACTGGCGATAGTAACCACGCAATCGCTGTATTCACCATCGACTTGACGGATCATTCTTTCAAATGCGGCATATGGCGCGTAGATGAGTCGTTTCTGACCGAAAGTAAGTATTTGCGTCATCAATTGAGCCCACGCAATCGCACGCGACGACGCGTGGTAATCGTAGAATTCGTGCGCAAAGTCGGCGACGACAATGCGCGAATCGTTCAAGTAGGTAATGTTGGGCGGCGCCGGTTGCAATGTCTCCACAAAGGCGGGCACTTTGCTGTACGAGGGCGCATTTCTATTCGCCGACAATGCCCAAAGAAAGCTGACGATGAGCGCTACGAGTCCAAACGTAATCGGCTTGCTCATGACGATTGCAACGATAGAACTGAAATGGAAGGTCGTAATGAGTCAGCACGCCAAGATGATCCCTCGTTAAGTGTTATTTTTTTACCAATATTGTGCCGACGGATCAAATCTCAAATATTGAATTGATGGTGCAGCATGTGGACGGGAACCTCAAACGTGTTACGGCGAATTGGTCTAAGAAGAAGAAGAAGAAGTTGGTGGGCTCAAACTAGACGAGGCACTGACTGGGTATGGGCTGGGTCGCCAAGGGGGGGGGGCAGTAACGGCAACGGGAGGAGCAATAATACCCGTGGATGTTGAGTTGTTCAACGGCGTTGGGTCGGGTGTGAGGTCGCCGACCACTGAGCAGGCGGAAAAGTCGAAGCTACCATCAAAGTGTTTGGGCTCTCTCTCTCTCTCTTTCCCTCTCTCTCTCTCTCTCTCTCTCCTCCCCCTTTTGACTGGCAGTAGCAACAGTCTCGTCCTCACCTCCATATACAGTACAACGCGCTTTAGTATTGTTGCCAATCGCCATCAATTCAAAGCATGTCCGCGAACTGCAAGAAGCGCCCGCGCGACAACTCCCTGGAGGAGGGCGACGGCGACGCACTGCCCGATACCAAAAAGAGGCCATTTACGAAAGGCGACGCAAAGCGCAGCGGTGGCGAGCCTAAAAAGATGCGAAACACCAAGCTCCTCATCAACATTGACGTGACGTGGGGTAACAACCAGAGTGGAACGAATCATCGACAGTACAAGGTGGGTCGATTGGACCCGTTGGAGAGCACATTTGTCCTCTTTTGCCAAGAACACCAACTGGTGCGGAGCGAGACGATCTTCACCTGCGGATCGTCTGAGGTTGCGGGCACTGAATCCATGAACTCGGCGCACATTTACAATAAGCACTGGCTCTACGCGCACTCACACACCACCCAAATGAACAAGTGGCTTGGTACCACCGAAGATATATATATAAAATGACAAATCATCTCTCTGTCTCCCAAGTCGAATGGGGTTTAGTCGTGTCTCTACTCCCCCAAAAAAATGGATGAGCTGATTGGGAACATCAAGACAACGTCCTTTTTCGGCAAGTGCAGCAAACTATTCTACGCCAACCTCGACAACGCTGATTACGAGTTAATGGTGGTGGAACGTTCGGGTGGTGTTGTGATTGGCTATGCCGACATGAACAAGGAGTATCCCGACTTTTACCCCGTCGTCTGGATCGATCCTTGTACGGGCGACCTCCTTGTTGGCGAGTCGGACAATGTGATTGGAAATGTGCTCACGAACGCGACCGACGAGGTGGTCGTGGCGTGTGGGTTTGGAAAAGAAGTTAATTGGATATGAAAGAAAAAAAGGGTGGAAGACTGGTTTTTTGGGGGGGGTTTTTTTTGACGGGGTTTCAATATATATGTACATGCACAGACTTATCAAGACACGGGCGTGGTGGCGGTAGCGGGCGTGGTGGCGGTAGGCGAAAACGTCATGCTGGTCCAATCAACGTGTTGATACCTCGGCCATTTGGTGTAGTCAAATTCAGAGTCGGTTGATGTCATCATCTTTGGCGTCACCACACCATCGGCAACGAGTTCATCCCAGTGCGTATATGCAAAGGGGAGACCCAAATGTGAATCACGCTCTCGTATATACGCCATCAGACTGTCGTTGCCATTGTACAATGATGTCCAAACATGGGCCTCCCATTTGTATTGCGACATCGGAAAGGATAGGTTGCACGAACTCGTCTGCACAGACTTGGTCCAGACAGAGAAGGGAATGTCCGCCGCGTGTAACTTATTCATCACATCCCATCGCTGTGTGTAGTGTTGCACGCCCAGGAGCAAAAAATGTCGGCAAAGATATTCGTACACCCGCAACTCAACACCTGGACAAGCCTCAGATAGACGCCTTTCAATGTCTTCTTCTGCTATCGACGCAAGCACAAGCCAAAATGGCGCCGTATCGGGCTGGTCTCGCAACTCGAGGGGCTGCCATCCAATGCCATTCATGTGGACAGTCTCAAACAGATCGAAGCGCGCAGCTTCATCGCCACATACAGGTGTGTATGTAGATTGTTGTTGGCTCATCAAACAAGAGGAGGAGAGAGGGAGAAGGGGGGGGGGTGCGACAGGGAGTGTCACGTGGAAGGGTGTAAGGTTGAGTTGGAACTGGTCTGGTACTCAGCAAGGCGATCGTTATCCGCGTTTGTGACGTGGATGGGAGCGATGTGCAGAGCAGACTGCTGACTTGAGGTCGCGCAGCGGTCCTTCCTTCCTTTTGGCGCGCCTTTCTCCCCACCCGCACGCGCCAAAAAAATAATGGCGCGCTCCTCCCCTCTTCAAGTGCGCCATTATTTTTTTGGCGCATTCTCTCGCTCCGAGATAGGAAGCCTCCCTTCTCTCCAAGAGTTGGCTCCGGTGACTGCATAGTTGAGTGCGATTGCAAACGCAAGCCAAACAAGGCCCATCGCCCATGCGAAAATAACGAGCGCTATGAGGAAGAAGAGAGGGATGGTA
>JBAZUA010000038.1:0-6433 GCA_041661645.1 Minisyncoccota bacterium
ATGGAGGAGAGGGGAGGCTACCGGTTAACGGACGATTTCCCGTTGATTGCTTTTATTTCCATTTCCATGCAAATGGCCGTTGGAAGGTGACATTGAAAGCCGAAGCGTGGGGGTGGTCGATGAGAAATGATGGCTCTTTTGACTCATCCACGTAGAGGTCAAACTTGATGGGCTTTTCATGACGTCGCTGCTTTCGATACTTACCAACTTCCAGAACACCGTCCATCCCTTTGAGTAGCACGTGAATCCGGTAACTAAGGCACCGAAGGAACCAGTCTTCGATGGAAAACCGACCCAAAAAAAGATGTCTCCACAAGGACATTGAGTCCGTTGTGTCTGCTGCTGCTGCTGCTGCTGCCGTATCGGATCTACTCAAAATCAGTGCGTATATCGAATGCCATCTCGTTGGCGGATGTGATGATTGTTGTTGTTGTGAATCCCAGGTGAGTTCGCAACTGCCACCAGTGAGAGATGCCAGACGAACGTTATCGCTGGCCTTGCCATCGTCATAGTCATAGCGTAGCATTTCATCTTGTCTGGCCTTTCCATAGTGAAGCACATCCACTAGCGAGGGAATCAGTAATCGCTCTCCGCGTGGCGTTGTGGAATCGATCATATATGGGGGTATCACGAATTGGGCATGCGCAAATTCCAACAGTTGCAGCCCGATGGATTTTGAGGGCGGCCTATTGGCGTCCTCGTTGTTCTCCGTGGTCTGATCATCAGGAGATGACATGGGTTGCTTCTTCGTAGCGCGCGAGGCTGAAGAAGACTGAAACTAAAAAAGAGTCAATCTCGCAAAAACTGGGGCAACTTATATTTTTTCGTGTTGAACCCCGAGGAGAGGGAGGGAGAGGAAGAGAGAGGGAGAGGGAGAGAGAGACCGAGCGTTTACTCCCCGGAGGGGAGGGGGCTTTTGTGTGAAGGGGATGATGTACGCTTCTAACAACGCTTCTTCATTATACACGTATACACACGAGTGCGTTTGATTGGCTGAATACTTACCTACCCACTACCTACCTACCCACAACCTACCTACCCACTACCTACCACTGTATCTCTCCGTGGATGGGGTTGTTGCATGTGTACTTGGTGGCCATACCCTCGTCGGCACTCGCCAACTGGCCTCGTAAGATGCCCATGAACTCGCCCGATCGACACCGACGACACACTTGTGCTGCCGCGTGTTTTTCGACTAGGCGTAGCTTGGGGTTCATGATTGCCACCCTCTCAAACAGAGTCTTGACTGCTTGGGTTCGCGCAAATGACACAACAGCCGGAGCAAAATCGCTGTGTACCAATGTATCCTTGACGTAGACGACGAGGCGATCAGTAACGATGAATTCAACTCTCGCCGATGCCGTAGACGACAACAGAGATGGCGGCGGCGGCGGCGACGACGACGACGACGACGATGACGATGACAATACATGCGACTCGGCAACTGCCGATAATATCGCATCGGTGAGGTCAATCGCTACCTCGGGTGAATACAACTCGCCCTTGTGACAGCACTTTTCAATCGCTGCAGCGATTGCATGCTGCTTGCCCACTCTCTCAGTCACGCAGATAGAAAAGGCGCGATGTCGGCATCGTGCAATCATCTGAATGTAAGCGTCGTCGAGGGGGTGATGGTGCGTTGAATTTGCTGCAGCAGCTCCATCACCTGCGCCTGTCGTCGTCGCTGTCGTCGCCTCTTCTCCTGCCATTTCGCTGCGCTCGCTATCCATCGTCGCGATATCGATCCTCGATGAATTAAGGCGCAGCAAAAAAAGAATAATAATATGCAAGCGAAGGCGCTGGTTGTTGCTTGTGGTGAATCGAGTCGATTGAGGAGGACGGACGACAAGAGTGGATGTGACAAGGGAGGAGAAAGGGCGATGCAAGGACGCGGACGCGGTTGCGTGTGGAGGGGACCTCCCCCCTTTCATTCCCCTTCCTTCATTCTCCCGCCCCTCGCCCCTTTTACACATCATCACCGTTCGTCGTCGTCTTTTTTATTTTATACAACAAATCCAAACGACATGCTCACCGTGGGACATGCGACCCATGCGTCGACAAGGGTCACGTCGCTGTATTCAGTCGCCTCGAGCGACAACGAATGCATCACCTCGTCAACCGCCGAAACTCGATAGATGGTGCGACTCGGTCCCACTTGTACTTGGATGAACGATCCAACGGTGATGACGTGGTTGGGCACGTGGAGACACTCGCATTCTGCTTCCGGTTCTTCTTCTTCTTCTTCTCTTTTAGTGCCCTTGCATCGTCGTCGTCGTCGTCGTCTGACATCGGCCTTGCACTCAGACCTGCAAAGCTCCACCACCGTGTCTTGTGGTGGCGGCCACCACATGGCCAGCAAGTAGTAGGGCTCCGTTTCGGAGGGAAGAGACGCAATGTAGTAGATTGTGTTGAAGGAGGGCTCGATCGGTGGGATGTCCTCCGAGAGGTTAGCAATGACCAACAGGTCGCCCTCTTGGACTGGTCTGCGCCACGTGGGATCGCCCACGAACCCGAACGCCGTTTCCATCGCCAGCATGGTGGTGGTGGGTGATAGTTTGACGTATGTCACGTGGTCGTACGCGGTCGTCGATTCGCCGCTACCCGGAGGTGGTTCAAATATTGCCAGATCGAAGGGCAGGACGAGTGGGTTGGGTAGCGGTGCAACGTAACCAAAGATGACACGGATGACGGGTTTGGCCTTTTTGACGTAGCGGTCAGCACAGTGTCCTCCTCCTGCCCTGTCGTCATCGTCTCTGCCAGCAGCACCGTGCCGCGCGGTGTCCTCCGCGTGACGGTGGTTGGTCGCCATGAGGTGGGCCCATTCAAATTCGCTGGTACCGCTGCTGTTTGCAGCGAGGGCGCGTTCGATTAGCGCCGGTCCGAGTGATGACAGGTGCTGCCGAATGAGCGAAAAGGGCAAGTTGGCGACACTGGGCATTTGGCACGTCTCGTTACTGCATGGCGCTGCGCCGCCGCATGTTTCGCAGGTGGTGGTGATGGTGGTGGCGGTGGTGGTGGGAAGACGGGGAGGAGACAGCCCGCCGTGGTTACGACGATCGCCGTCGCCTCTCCCATATTCACCACTGCTGCTGCTGCTGTTGTTGTTGTTGTTGTTGTCGTCGTTGTCGTTGCTGGCATCGATGGGGGGCATGTGCTGTTGATCTTGCTGTAGCACAGGTCGGCGTCGATCGCGTCGGACGGCACGTGGCACGTCATCGCCCACTTCAACTTCGTAAAACGCGCGGCGGTTGGCTCTGTTCTTTTTGTGTGACGCGTGCATGGCCCGGGAAGGAAGGGGGTAGGTCAAGGAAGAGGCCATTACTACTCTTGATCCGTCTGGACAATATATATATAATGTATACACATTTTTTTTGTGCGGATGGATGGTATTTTTCGCCGCTCCTCTCCCATGGTGAATGGGCGACGGATGTGGGTGACGAGGCCTAATTTCCATTTTCTCAGCACGCTACCGTTGTTTCCCTCATTTCGAGGCTGGGAAGACGTCGTCGTCGATGGCGACCGGTTTGAATCGTCGCACGCACTTCACGCTTCGCGTGAGGCGACGTGGTCATGCTGAGGAAATCTTCCGATCGAATGAAATGCGATGTATGCGAATGTGTGCTCTTTACGCACTCTACGTGGCGGGCGACTGACGCCACATCGTGTGGTTGGCTGACAACAGCAAGGCGAGACCGGAGCGCGCCAAAAAAAAAGGCGCGCTCTTTTTTTGATCGGGCTTTTTGCTCGCAATGGGAAGGCCCGCTCCCACTGTGCCCTTGGTCAGTCTTGCGCTCAGTGCTCGTCCTCCCAATCATCCAAACAACCCACAATGGATATCACTGATGAGCCCTCGATTGACATGGAGCACGTCGACAACGACGACGACGGGGTGTTGGCCTTGCTGTGGGAAGAATGGAAGGTGTCGCTTCGGAAGAGTCGCGGATGGACGAGTGTTGCCCAATGGGCGACGTCGGCCTCAGTGGATCGCGATCCCTTACACCCCCGCCGAATCACTCGCCTCGATTTACGCGACTGTCTTCTGACGGGGGTTCCACCTTCAATTGGCCAACTCTCTTCTCTCGTATGGTTGGACCTCGACCACAACCAATTGACGAGCCTCCCGCCCGAGATAGGCCTTCTCTCTTCTCTCCTCGAGTTGTGGCTGAGCCACAACCAATTGACGAGCCTCCCGCCCGAGATTGGCCATCTCTCTTCTCTCCGAGTGTTGTGGCTGAGCCACAATCAATTGACGAGCCTCCCGCCCGAGATAGGCCATCTCTCTTCTCTTCAATGGTTAAATCTCACCAACAGCCAATTGACGAGCCTCCCTCCCGAAGTGAGCCAGCTCACTTCTCTCCAGATGTTGGATCTCAACGGCAATCAACTGACGAGCCTCCATCCCGAATTGGGGCAACTCTCTTCTCTACAAGCGCTGTATCTCGGTAACAACTGCCTCATTCGCATCCCATCGCTGCCATCGACCGCGACGATACGCGGCGGTAGCGAGGAAGATCAGAGATTGCCCACCGCGTTGGAGGCAACGACATGGGAGGAGTGTGAGATTGTTGTTGACACTGACACCGAGCCGCCGCCGTCATCTGGCTTTTCTCTCAACTTTTACGACAATGACGGTGCATCGTCATTCATCGCTATTACCGATCGGCGTACGTTGGCGAAGAGATGGCCCTTTTTTCAACACCTCCTCTCGGCGGGACTCTCCGAGGCTCACGAGGGGAGCGCCGATCTCTCCCCCTACTTCTCCACGCGCCTTGGCCAATGCCTTGTCGACTACTTTGAGGGGCGACCGGTTCACGTGTCCTTGCTCCAACCACAGGACTGTCGCGATCTTGTCGATCACGCCGATTACTTCGGCCTCTCCGACGCCCTCCTCTTCCACTTCTGCGTCGCCAAGCTAAAAAAGGACGGGGCGGTTCGACGCCCTACATCCGTCCATGGATAAGCGAGTAAGTGTCTGCCGAGTAAAGTAGAGTTTATTCCGAAGAATGTGAATGAAATGAACGAGGATTCGGTGCCAAAAAGGAGGAGGGGATGCAGGCAGAGAGTCAATAGCTCTCCGATTGGGTTCATTGAGTGTCAAACTAGAAAGAGGGCTGTTCCGGATTGACCGTAACGTTGAGCCGACCATTTTCATCGATTCATCGCTGGAGGATTGTAGAGAAGTGATCGCGCGGTCACAGGCGACGTGGGCGATAGCCTGAAGCACAGCATAGCAAGGCGTGAAGGCTGCCAGGCTGGCATCTGGACTTGAGAACATGCACGACTGTTGTGACATCACAATGAGTGTTCCAGGTCAGAGGTAGAGCATGAAAGAGGAGAATTGCTCAGATAAAACTGAATATCGCGGGAAAGTGATCGCGACCCGACGTGTGTGTTCGCGTGTGCAGCCAGCGGGCGCTTGACCTCGCCGAATTCAGTCTTTCTTCGACTTTCCGGAGGAAATCTGACTGTCTCGCAGCACTATCATCTCTCTTCTTCGAGATTTTGACAATTTTGCATACCTTACAGTGTCCGGAGAGGTAGGAAACAGGCGAATTTTACAACCAATCTGCAATCATGGCCGTATCCTCTCAATATGTCCGTGGGGAGCAACTCACGGCTGCTGCTTACAAGGAGAAGCCTACTAACTCCTTGTTTTGGTACAAGCCATCAAATTCGGCACCATGGAAGCTCGTAAAAGTGTATAAGAAGAATGGTTCTCCCAGCGTTGCTATCATGGACGCTCACACTCATAAGCACGTAGGATATCCTTCCATAGAGCGTTTGTACCGAGCGCATCTGGTAGTTAGCCCTGCTGAAGACGAATTTGCGCGGCTGTTTTCGAAGCTGCATGTCTCGCGCCATTATAGGGACAGCGACGACAGCGACTCAGACTCTTATTCGTGAATGCGATGACGAATGAATGGACCTAAAGCCGCCTGTACACCGTGATTCGATGACCGAACACGGCCGTCCGACAGTACCTGCACTCATTTTTCATCCTCTGGATCGAGTACTGCCACGGGTACTTCTCATCGTCGAGGTGTGTTACGTTAGTTTTGAGCTTTAGCACACAGCCACGCGAGCAGAAGACAGAGACCCCCGCTTTGCAACATGTTGTTTTCCCAATGTAGAACTCTTTGCACATTCTTCGGTTTTGGTGTCGTAGACGCTTTTATACCTCCTTCCATGGCCAAGACCTGGCTATGACAATCCACTCCTCTCTCTCTCTCTCTCTCTCTCTCTCTCTCTCTCTCTCTCTCTCTCTCTCTCTCTCTCTCTCTCTCTCTCTCTCTCTAACTTGCTTTATTTTCTCGTTTCTCGACGTTTGTGAACACCATAATAGCCAACGCCATTTAACACTGGGGGAGGGGGATAGCAAGTGCGCGGCAGAAATGTGGGCGGGTTGGGTCGGAGGGGGTGTACAGCACGAGAG
>JBAZUA010000039.1:0-6250 GCA_041661645.1 Minisyncoccota bacterium
ATAATAAACACGCCCATGCGCTCTTGGTCCGTCCGTACAATATACTTTTTGGTTATATTTCGGGTCGGGGCAAAAAAAAAAAATTGACGACCAGTCTTCGTCCCGGTCAGGACCAGGTGCCAAGACGCATGTGCCGCGTGCGCATCGCCCCCCCCTTCCTAACCACAACATTGGATGTACCGATACTCTAAAAAAGGGGGAGAGGATGTTCTCCTTATCGATAAATGATGTTCGAATGGGTTCATTTTTTTTTCATATCGCGCGTGTCCGTTTCCGTTTCCTGAGGAGTTTGGCGGTGCAGAAGGCGAAGAGGAGGGTATCGGTGAGGCCAAAGTAGTCGGCATGCGCGACAAAGTCTCGACAATCCTGGATTTGGAGGACGGACACTTGGACGGGTCGCTCCTCAAAGTAGTCGATGAGACATTGGCCGAGTCGGAGGGAGAAGTAGGGAGAAAGATCAGCGTGTCCTGTTTGGGCCTCAGAGAGATCAGCGTCGAGGAGACGTCGGAAGTAGGGCCATCTTTTTGCTAGAGAGCGCCGATGTGCGATGGGAACGGGGGACGATCGTTGTACTGTGGGGGGCTTGCTGTAAAAGTGAATATAATAATCAGACGACGAGTCTTTGTCGGATATGGACGTGGATATTGTTGTGGTAGCATCGTCGTCAAGGCGGAACGTCGTTGCTTCCAGCACGGTGGGTAGTCGCTGATTCTCGATACCCCGCATAATCACCGCGTTCGATGCCATCGACGGGGTGTGAATGAGGCTGTTGTTGGTGACATCCACCCACTTGAGGGAGGGGAAATGGACAACCTCGGGAGGAGGAAAGCTTGTCAATTGATTGTCACCGAGATGCAGCGCTCGGAGGGAAGAGAGGCGTCCCATTTCGGGAGGGAGGCTCGTCAATTGGTTGCCTCTGAGATACAACTCTTGGAGGGAAGAGAGGTCGCCCACACAGGGAGGAAGGCTCTTCAGTAGGTTGTGGTTGAGACATAGCGTTTGGAGAGAAGGGAGACGACCGATCTCAGGAAGAAAGTTCATCAATAGATTGGAGCTGAGATACAACTGCTCGAGAGACGTGAGTAGGCAGATCTCGGGAGGAAGTCTCGTCAATTGATTGCCATCGAGAAGCAACCGCTCGAGAGAAGAGAGGCGTCCGATCTCAGGAGGAAGGCTCAGCAATAGGTTGCCCTTGAGAGACAACGTCAGGAGGGAAGAGAGATCGCCCACACCGGAAGGAAGGCTCGTCAATTGGTTGGCATCGAGACTCAATGATTGGAGAGAAGAGAGGCGTCCGATCTCAGGAGGGAGACTCGTCAATTCGTTGTTATTAAGATGCAACTCCTGGAGAGAAGAAAGCCGGCCCATTTCGGGAGGGAGTCTCGTCAATTGGTTGTGGCCGAGGTACAACCGTTTGAGTGAAGAGAGTCGACCCATCTCGGGCGGAAGGGTTGTCAATTTGTTGCCTTGTAGACTCAGCTGTCTGAGAGAAGAGAGGCGGCACACTTCACGAGGGAGGCTCGTGAATTGGTTGTAGATAATGTCCAGCGCTCGGAGAGAAGAGAGTTGGACTATCTCAGGAGGGAGGCTCGTCAATTGGTTGTCGTTGAGAATCAATTGCCGAAGAGAAGAGAGTTGGCCGATCTCAGGCGGGAGGCTCGTCAATTGGTTGCGGTCGAGATCCAAGTACCAGAGGGAAGAGAGGCGGCCGATCTCAGGAGGAACGCTTGTCAATTGGTTGCCATCGAGGTGTAACATTTGGAGAGAAGAGAGTCGGCCCACTTCGGGAGGAAGACTCGTCAAGTGACAATTCGACAGATCAAGGTCGGTGATGCGATGGGGAGGCAAGGGATCACGGCTGATTTGGTCTGACGCTACCCATTGGTCCATGCTCGTCCACCCTTGGCTCTCTTGAAACGAAATCTTCCATGCTTCCCACAGACAGGCGAGCACCTCGTCGTCGTTGTCGACGGCGGGTTTGACTTGTCGGCGCTTCTTCATGCTTCGTGTGAGGCGAGTGGTCATCTCGTTGAAATGAAATTCTTCTACCAAACGAGAGCAAACGAGGGGTTAAGTGTGAATGGGTTAGGTTATGGCGAATATGTGGTGTGCTCCTTACGCGCTCTGAGTACCGACTGACCGCGTGGGCGGGCATCGGGTCGGTAGAAACAAAAGAAGCGCGCGCGCTTTCCTTTGTTTTGGGCGGGCTTTTGGGAGCGAGAGCCACCCCGTCGTGTCCCCTTAGCCATTCTCTAGTGCTTCTAGTACTTCTTTCCCTTCCTACCTCCCTCCCCACACACAACAACGCGGTAATGCCCTTCTTGGATGGAGGTTGGGCGCCGCGGAAGATTCCCGCGCGTATTTCTCCTTGTTTTTTTTTACGAGGCCACACTGCTGAGCACGGCCTTGTCCTACGTCAAGACCCGCAGACAAGTCTGCTCCTGTCGTCGACTGGCGGCGGCTCTCTCCTTCTCTAAACTTGCCCAATATATATATATATCCCTATTAAGCAGGCAGAAGCGCTGTAAGAGTGAAATTCGAGGGATTTATGACTTTTTGATGGAAGGCGCTTTGGGATCGTCTTCCTCTCATCTGCTCTTACATTTTTTCGGTTACCAACTCCCCGCACACCTCAGCGGAGGAAGCGCGCGCGAATCGCAAGTCGAACGAAAAGGGTCGCATGTGCTCGCTAATCACAGTCTTTGATCGCAACAAATCGCCCAGTCTTCTGGGGTTGTCGCAAAAGGCCAGGTTGTCATTGAACTCCGACAGCGACGCGTGTATCGCCGCTTTGATCTCTGGCGTCATGGGGTGATCTAATACTTGCTCCACGGCGGCGATCATCATGTTGGTGCTGATGGGCGTGTCATCAGCAGAGGTGAAACCGTATCCAGTGAAACCCTCAACTCCTCCTCCTCCTCCTCCTCCTCCTCCTCCTCCCCCACATCCTTCGATACTGCTGCTTTCATCGATCCTCAATAGAGCATCGTCAAATACAACAACCTGTATGTAAAATGTGCCCACGCCGCCAGGCAGCGGATCCAACGCGACGCATCGAAATGGGCTCGGCTCCATCGTGTCGTACCAAATCTCTCGCTGTAGGATGTGATTGGCGTCGATCCATGCCTGTTCAAGTGGGTTGATAGAAACTGCGGGTTGATTTTGCCTATCGACCTCTTCTTCTTCTTCTTCTGTCTCCTCCTTTTCTCCATCGTCGTGGTCATTGCCGCCGCCGCCGACGATACTTTCCCTTCCCATCGCGCGCGGGTAGGGGCGGGGATGGTGTGCAGTGGCGTCGAATAGGGAAAGCGTCTCATCAAAAGTGAAATGGCTGCCATGGCTGTCGTCGCCGCCGCGATTGATGAAGTGTGAAGAATCGATCATCACTGACGAGCAATGATGTTGTTGCCCGCCTCCCCCTTCGCGTTTAAATCGAGGTCGCTGTCGAATTCGAAACCGAATCATGGATTGCGGCATTGAGAAGCGTAGCACGGGCACGACAAGGGGGGTTGGAGTTATCGACGTTAAGAAGTAGAGCGAGGCGCGTTCAAGCGTCATGACCATTCCAGGTTCGATGATGGCGTTCGACGCCATTGCCGTTGTCGCTGGCAATAATAATGGCCGGCGAGGACAAGTGAGAGGCGAAGGGGGGAAAGGAGAAGCGACATTGACCGACGACACGTCTTCTTCTTCTTCCTTAACCGACGGCGGCTGCTGCTGCTTGGCTCGTCGACGCTTCATGCTCCGCGTGAGGCGAGTGGTCATCCTGCGTTGTGTGATCTGTGGAGAAAATCTTCCCGCGAGAAATCCCTCTCGATCGAATGGAGGTGCGCGCGAATATGTGCTCTTTACCCACGCTACGTAGCGACTGACCGCCACGTCGCGTGGTGGGTTAGCCGACAACAAGGCGACTGGAACGCGCCAAAAAAAAAGGGCGCGTCTTTTTGAGCGGGCTTTTTGCGAGCAGCAGAAGCGGGCTCCACATTGTCCTGGGTCAGTCTTGCACTCAGTGCTCACCCGTCTGCATCCCTCCCTCCCCATCATACTCCCCCGACAACATGATGGTAAAGCCTCGATCCGCCGCAGTTGCGGGCACGAAATCGAAACGGCCGTCGTTTAATGCCGTGCTCAAAGAAACCGTTGCCGATGCCGTGTCGATGTCGTCGTCCTCCTCGGAACGCGATCGCCGCACGCCAATCGGCCGAAGACTGCCCTTGCGTGCAGCCGCACTCAAAGCGTTGCCATATAGTGATCACATCGACGACGACGACGTGATGACGGAGGACGAAGGTGAAGAAGAACGAGAAGGAGAAGAAGAACAAGAAGAAGAAGAAGAAGTCCTTTCCATCAGTCATCGAAACGACGTCATCGTTTCGCCCTCCTCTTCGCATTCTTGTTCAAAGAAGAGACAGCGGAGGCAGGTAGAGGAGGAAGAATCGCTACCCCTCCACAAAAGGGTCAAGTTGGCTGAAGAAGAAGAAGAAGAGGAGAAGGGTAACCCCTACGCCGAGATCAACAAGAACAACAGAGAGCGCGCGCGCGCTCTAGCTGTGATCATTAGAGAACTATCGGCCATTATCGAGCTGGACATGAACCGTAAGGATTTAAAATAAAACGGCCAATGCTGACTTGGAGCAGTGGAAGATATAAGTATCACAGCACACACACACACGTGTGTGTGTCTTTCATTAATCCCACTCTCCTCTCCTCTCGTCCTCCTCTCTTAAAGATGGCAAGTTCGTCCTTCCTTCCTCCCTTTACACCTGTGTCGATTTCCAAGCACACGCCCTTCTCTTCACCCTCTGTTTCAAAAAAAAAAACTGACTTGGCTGACCATCCATTCCCACAATAACCCCCCCCCCCCTCTCAATCTCTCTATCTCTCTCGCCCTCGCGCATTTCGCGTACACACACATATATAGCCACTGCCGCCGTTGTGACTGGCAAAGGCCTGTGGCCTAGACTGAGGTCTTTGCTGGTTGGAAAGGGCGAACACGAGTCGATCCTTCGATATTCACTCGCCAACATTGCCGCCGACGAGGGCGAACACGCACAGAACAGACTGAATTTGTACAAGGACTTGAGAGGACTCGTCCTCAAGGACCACCGCTCCAAGATCCACTCGACCTCCCTCAGGGCCGTCTTCTGGGCTCGATACCACACCATGTTCAGTATCATCACGAGGGAGGGCGACAACAACGGCCGCCACCACCAGCACCACCGAGTTCCATTGGACGATACGATGAAGACCTTCTTGCGGCGACATCCGCCTTCCGATCAGTTCAAGAGGAGGGTCGACGAGCTCCAAAGGGACAACCTCGCAAGAACCGAAAAGGACATCCTCTCTGGAGAGGATCCATACCGGCTGACACTCGGCAAACATTTCAATGACAATCAAGAGATGCTGACCAAGTATTTGGCATTGGAGACACTGATATTGACCAGGATTGAGAGCCGCGAGGAGTATTACTGGCGGGAGCAATTCAATGCCCACAACCGGAATTGCATTCCTTACATTCGCCGCGCAGTCTCGCCCGACGTTAGAAATCTTACCAAGACGCCGGAGCGAATTCACATCTTCTTCAAAACGTATGCGACTCCTCTCGCCGTCCTCGTCAGTTCCATTTTGCCCATTTCGTGGGCTTGGGCCCAAATCCTCCCCGGCAACCATCGCAACACCCGAACAGACAAGCCAACGCCGTCGTCGTCGTCGTCATCGGCATCATCACCATCTCCACCTCCCCCCCCCCCCTCTCTTCTACACATTGATTCTACACATTGAATCGAACCCTCGCCATTCCCCTTCCTCTCAGCCTTTCTATTGTCCATAAACCGCTCGCTTATCCGTGGACGGATGTGGGGCGTCGAACTGCCCCGTCCTTTTTTAGCTTGGCGATACAGAAGTGGAAGAGGAGAGTGGCGTCGCCGAGGCCAAAGTAGTTGGCGTGCTCGACAAGATCGAGACAATCTTGGGTGGCGAGAGAAGACACGCGAATCGGTCGCGCCTCAAAGTAGTCGACGAGGCATTGACCGAGGCGTGTGGAGAAGTAGGGGGAGAGATTGGCACTCCCCTCGTGAGCCTCGACGAGTCCCGCCGAGAGGAGGTGTCGAAAGAAGGGCCATCTCCGAGCCAACGTACGCCGATCGGTAATGGCGATGGATGACAATGACGATGAATCGTCATTGTCATAAAAGTTGAGAGAAAAGCCAGATGACGACGGCTTGGCGTCATTAGTGTCGTCGCCGTTGTC
>JBAZUA010000040.1:0-6250 GCA_041661645.1 Minisyncoccota bacterium
ATATGTTAGGCAAGCACGCTTCAGCACAGCAAGGCGACCGTTGTCGGTTGATGTGGATGGGAGCGAGGTGCAGAGCAGACTGCTGACTCGAGACCGCGCAGCAGTCCTTCCTTCCATTTGGCGCACTCCTCTGTCCTTTTAGCGCGCCAAAAAAAATGGCGCACTTCTCTCGTCCTTCTCGCGCGCCATTCTCTATGGCGCGCTTCTCTCTCGCTCCGTCAACACTCGAGGGACCGCTCTGCATGGATCTCGAAGTCGCAAGGCAGTCTGATCTGCACCTCGCTCCCATCCACGTCGACGCGGAAGGAACGGCCATCACTCCCCCTTACACCTCAGCACAACACAAACCCGTTCACAATGGATATCACTGACCGGCTTTCGGTCGACAATGACAACGACGATGAAGTGTTGTCATCACTGTGGGAAGCGTGGAAGACGTCTTTGCAGGAGAGTCGCGACTGGACGAGCGTCGACCAATGGGTTGCGTCAAGGAGGGTGGGGCGTGATCCCTCACCTCCTCACCGGATCACTCGCCTCGATTTGGCCAATTGTCAGCTGAGGGGGCCCCTCCCTCCCCAAATAGGACAACTCACGTCTCTCCAAGAGTTGTACCTCAACGGCAACCAATTGACGAGCATTCCCCGTGAGGTGGAATTCCTCTCGGCTCTCAGATGGTTCGATCTCAGCGCTAACCGATTGACGAGCCTTCCGCCCGAGATGGGGCGCCTCTCTTCGATCCAAGATTTGGATCTCAGCGACAATCAGTTGACGAGCCTCCCTCTCGAAGTGGGGCTCCTCTCTTCTCTCCTATGGCTGCATCTCGGCGATAATCGACTGGAGAGCATCCCTTCCTGCTTCGTCACCGACGAAGCGAAGAAAAAGTTCCCTTTCATTCGTAACATATCGCTCGTTAACAACTGCCTGATTGCCCTTCCGTCCCCTCCGTCCTCGTTTGTCTCGTCGCGTGTCACTATCGGCGCGCAGCGACTGCTCGCGACACATGACGCGTGCTGCTCCCTTGACACTACTGCCATGGATGGATCCCCGTCTGTCGTCTCCTCTGGCTCAATTGAAGAGGCGGGGGATGAGGTTATCCTTTATTTCTACGCCACCAGCCTCGACGAAGAAGGAGGAGGGAGCGAGAGGAAGACGGTGCCCTCACCCATTCACATCGCCGATAAGAACCGTCTTGCAGAGAGATGGCCCTTCTTCCGATGCCTCCTCGACGCTGACGCCGATCTCAACAACAACGGGGCGGTCCAATCGGAACACGTCAATCTCTCTCCTTACTTCTCCCTCCGCCTCGGCCGATGCCTCGTTGACTACTTTGATAGAAAACCTCTTCAGGTGCCCTCGCTCTCAACACAGGATTGCCACGATTTCGTCGCCCACGCCGACTACTTTGGCCTCTCCGACACCCTCCTCCACACCTTTTGCATCGCCAAACTCAGAAAAGAGCGAGAGAGTTGATTAGTTGAAATTGGACAATATATATATCCACATGCATAACACACGCGCACATACACCGTCATTCTGTATATATTATATCCTCTCTTTGTGGAATGTCTTTGGCGCATCTCTTGAAGGGGAAAGGGAGAGGGGCGATGCGATGCGATGCGATGAACAGAGTTGGGCGGTCGCATCCAAATTTCCTCCCTCTATCGCGACATCAACCGTATCGCGACCAAGCTCCTTTATGGTTATCGCCGCTGCCAATCCGTGTCTCCTTTACCTTTTACTACCACCAGCTCAGCTTACCAATGCAAGAGAGAACGTGCGAGTATTTTGGCGCCCTTTCCCCAGCGCGCCTTTTTTTTTGGGGAGGGGGCGCGCTCCTCTCGCTTCCCGCCTAATCTCAATCACGCGCCAGTCTGGTCTGCACCTTGCTAGGTGCCACTCCCAAACGTTAATGAATATCACTAACGCACTTCCGATCGCCGATGACGCCCCATTAGATTTTGCGCGCGCGCACTCGGAAAAAAGCGCGCGCTCCGCCAATCGCGCCTTCCAAATCTCTCAAATCTCTCTCAAGTCAGTCATGAGCGCAGTTGGTTCTACACCTCGCTGCTATCCACAACAACTACAACAGCGGTTGCTTCATAGGTTGCGCCAATCCTCCGCCCCATCGCACGACAATCGATGGATATTACCGACACGCTTCCCATGCTCAGGGACGATAACGACGCTACCGACGATGATGACGTGCTGGCTTCCCTGTGGGAAGTATGGAAGACAACGTTGGAGGAGAGCTGTGGATGGACGAGCGTCGATGAATGGGTCGATCAAGTGACGAGGCATCCCTCGCCCCCTTACCGAGTCACTCGCCTCAACTTACCTCGTTGCCAATTGACGGGCTCTCTCCCTCCCCAAATTGGACAGCTCCCGTTTCTCCAATCCCTCAATCTCAGCCGCAACGCATTGACGAGTGTCCCGCCCGAGGTAGGACTCCTCACGTCTCTCCGAGAGTTGCATCTCGACCAGAACCAGTTGACGAGCCTCCCTCCTGAAATCGGCAACCTCTCTTCTCTCGAGTACTTGAGACTCGACGCCAACCAATTGACGAGCCTCCCTCCTGCAATAGGGCGCCTCTCTTCTCTCTCGCATCTGTATCTCGGCGCCAACCAATTGGCGAGCCTTCCGTCTGAAATGGGCCTGATCTCTTCTCTCCGGACGCTATTTCTCGACAGCAACTATTTGACGAGCCTCCCTCCCGCAATGGGGCGTCTCTCTTCTCTCCAAGAGTTGTATCTCCGCTCCAACCGATTGACGAGCCTCCCTCCCGAAACGGGCCATCTCTCTTCTCTCCAAGTAGCACATTTTGACCACAATCAATTGACTTGCCTCCCTGCCTCCCTTTTCACTCCTGCGAACTTCCCTTCCCTCCGCCAAATGTCGTTCGTTGACAATTGTTTGATTGTCCCGCCTCCTCCTTTTCGACACGTTGCGATTGGCACGCAACGACTTCCCATGACATTGGATGCGTGTTCATTTGATAGTGGCATTGACGACGACGACGGATCGCTCTCCGGAGAGGAGGCGATTGACTTTGATCTTCATTTCTACACCGCCACCGCCACCGCCACCCACGAAAGGGAAGGAAGGCGAGAGGAGGACAATTCCCCGCCCATCCATATCGCTGACAGAGATCGCCTCGCAAAGCGATGGCCTTTCTTCCGCCGCCTCCTCGACGCCGGCCTCTCCGAGGCACGCTCCGGACACGCCGATCTCTCCCCCTACTTCTCCCTCCGCCTCGGCCAGTGCCTCGTCGACTACTTTGATGGGAACCCCATTCAGGTGTCCTCGCTCTCAACCCGAGATTGCCGAGACCTCATCGAACACGCCGACTACTTTGGCTTCTCCGACACCCTCCTCCTCACCTTTTGCATCGCCAAACTCAAAGGAGAGATACGGAAAGCGAGGCGGTGGCAGTAAAATAAGTAAGTAAAATGCCAATGCCCGATCTCCATTTAATCACACGTTGACGAGCGCCACTTTGAGGAAAGGCTGTTTGATAGTAGCGCGCAGAAGGGGAAAGGAGGCATATATGGGAGATTTGCGTGTAAAGACCGCCATCGGCTACTTCTCCCTCCGCCTCGGTCAATGCCCTCGTCGTCGATTAATTTTGAGGCCGACGACTGATCTCGCTGCCAACTTCTCTCTTCTCTCCAAGAGTCGAGTCTCTTACTTTTCCCTCCACCTCAGCCAATGCCCTCGTCGACTACCTTTGAGGGGCGCAAGCCCATTTTAGGTGTCATCCCTCTCAAACCAGGATTGCCACCGACCTCATTGTGAGCACGCCGAACTACTTCAGCCTCATCAACACCCTCCTCGCTGCCCTTCTGTGTCACCAGACTCGAAAGGAAGAGAGAGCTGCTGATTAGAGCATCTCTCCCCCTCATTGCGAGTACGACGACCCCATTAGATTTTGGCGCGCGCCCTACCAGCACATCCTCCGAATCGCGCGCGCGATTCCAAGTCAGAGCGCAGTTGGTCCTACACCTCGCTGCTATCCACACACATCGGCGGTCGCCTTCTCGTTGCGCGCCCATATCATCTGCCTCGCCGCACATCATCATCAGCAGCACCCACTAAAAATGGGTAACGACCTGCCAATGCCAATGCCAGGCGAAGAAGAGGAGAAGAAGAAGAAGGCACTACCCAAGCCGCATTCAAACGAAAGAGGTGCACCGCCCGCGAAAAGGGTGAAGAAGGCAGCAGCATCGACGGCGGCGTCCTCCTCATCCTCCACGAAGGCAACCGTGAAACACAGGCCATTGCCTAGCGGTTTGTTGATACGCGCAAGCGGTCAGCCGGCATACGAATTTGTCCGCATCAACAATCGAGCGAACAAACTGCTCGACGCAGAGTGTCTCTGCACCCTCCCCGTGCGATCGGAACTAATGGAGGCGAACTGGATTGCATGGGCAGATGACGATGGCATGCAAAAGAACCTGCCGATGAATTGCCTAATCAACCCTATCATGGAGGACCATGACGTGATTTACATGGCCCGCTTAGGCGGACCGTATGGCGACGTGCTGTTGGAGGGCGGGCGCGCGCTCAAGTGGGACTTGCTGGCCGCTGTATTCACCAAGTGTGACGCTTCCTTGGCTGAGGACGACGGCGACGGCGATAACGAAGAGGACACCTTCATCTATCGTTTGTTACAGGCCCGTAAGAAATGGGATGGAATGAAGGAAGGGGATGATAGAGTTGAGGGCGAGGAGACCGAGCCCAAGAAGGGAATTTCTGCCATCTCTCCCTAAGGCGGGCGAACGAGAGCCGCCGCTAGTGTTTATATGTGTGTATATATATAAACATTCACTTACACACATTCACTTACACACCGCTCGGATTCTAATTCTGATTTTATTGACAAGCGATGGAAGATGGGAGGGAGGGGAAGGAGAGATGGAGAGATGGGAAAGTCGCGAACGACCTTCTCCTTCCTCTTCTACTCGCCATCGCCGTAGGGTCGGATGTGAGCCGACCAGTTGACGAGTTCAAAGCGATAGTCGCCACATCCATCAGCATCATCATCATCATCATCATCGTCGTCGCCAGACCATACCGTGACGAATATGACATTGTTGTTACCGGCGAACACGTGGTCGTCACTTAATGTGCATACACTGATGTGTCTAAACCTAAGATTCCCATTGTCAGCGTTGGTGTTGGCGGTGGTAGTAGTGGTGGCGATAGGGTTGTCGTTAGTGTGGGTAGTGGCGGCGTCGTCGTCGTCATCGCCATCGCCGCTGTTGTCGCCGGAGTCACTCGTGACTCGCGCTCGCCCCATCAAGGGCACCAGACTGGGATGAAGGCGAAAGCGGCAGCGCTCCGAACGAGCGCCCATGCTGATGGACCCGGAATCGCTTGAATGGTAGCCCAAATGAGACACATCCTCTGGATGAACGAGCCACGAAATATGTCCAGACATGGAGTCGATGCCAACTCGACCGACGGGAGGGGGAGGAGCGAAGGTGGCAGGGGTCGCTTCTTTGTGGGTGGTGCCAACTCTTCCTCCTCCTCTCTTTCCACTTCCACGACGACGCCGGCGGCGGCGCTCGACACGATGGTGCTCATCGCCCTCTTCTTCTTGTGGTTGTCGTCTGTCATTTTACACCTCGGAGCTATGCGAAGGAGAGAGGAGAGATTGGCGATCTCGGGAGGAATGTTCGTCAATGTGTTGCCGCTGAGGTCCGTCTCTCGGAGATAAGAGAGATCGCCGATCTCGGGCGGGAGGCTTGCCAACTGGTTGTTGATGTTGTTCAAAATTTTGAGAGAAGAGAGATGGCCGATTTCGGGTGGGAGGCTCGTCAATGGGTTGTGGGCGAGATACAACCCTTGGAGAGAAGAGAGTTGGCCGATCTCGGGCGGGAGGCTCGTCAGTTGGTTGTGGGTGAGATACAACCGCTGGAGAGAAGAGAGATGGCCGATCTCGGGCGGGAGGCTCGTCAGTTGGTTGTGGGTGAGATCTAACCGCTGGAGAGAGGAGAGATGGCCGATCTCAGGCGGGAGGCTCGGTAGTTGGTTGTCACTGAGGTCCAACCGTTGGAGGGAAGAGAGGTGGCCGATCTCAGGAGGGAGGCCCGTCAGTTGGTTGTTGCCGAGATACAAGTGCTGGAGAGAAGAGAGGTGGCCGATCGCAGGAGGGAGGCTTGTCAGTTGACAATCGCGTAAATCGAGACGAGTGATTCGACGGGGGTGGAAGGGATCGTCGCGACCCACCGAGGCTGATCGAGCCCATTGG
>JBAZUA010000041.1:0-6184 GCA_041661645.1 Minisyncoccota bacterium
CCCGAAACTGCTAAGGCGCGCCCGGAAAAGGGAAGTTTTTTTTTCGGTGCCCACGCAGCCACCTTCCTCCCCTTTCCCCACCCCTCTCGCACCGCATCCATCCACTCGCCTTCTCTGCCGTCTCGCGTCGTTGCCCTCTAAGACCGCACATACATTGGATGGATATCACAAATTTTGTCGGTACACAGCAGTCCATCGCTTGCTCTGAGGCTGAAGGGAGCTCACTGAAATATGATATTAGCCCTAGCCCACCTGTTAATCGGGTATCAGCGACGCCACTGCCCGCTCAGCGTTATTGTATGTGTACATGCAGCTGGCGTTCGTAGGCGGGCCAAAAGCCCGAGTGGCGTTGTTTTGTAATGGATCCGGTCAGCTTGGTTGGACTTTCGAAAGTCAATCTTAGGTAAGTGGTCTTCTTAGAGCTTTTGCGGACCAACGCTAATGTTGCAGTTCCCGTCTCCCAATGACCTTCCAAATCACCATCGTGGGCTGGTGTAAATTTTTTTTTCCCTCGGTTTGTGTCAAGCTCCCCGATTCGAGCCGTGACTGAGTACTCGTTCACCTCCAACAGTAGGTCGGCATACTTCTTGCAAGTCCCATGGCGGCATACAAACCGGAGCTCCAAGGACGTGTGACTGGAGAGAACATCGAACAGATTTTGCCTGCCAGCTTTGATAGCGGACTCGTCGTTTCCCATTTCAAAGGACTTCCCGTATAATTTTTTTCGCTCAAAAAACTGTCACGTCCGAAGACAGCACGGTCATCTGTGCATCCGGAGATCTGCATTGGGGCTCCTCAAATAGGACGCATCTCTTCTCTCGAGCACTTGGATGTCGACCATAACCAATTGACGAGTCTCCCTCCAGATGTGGGGCAGTTATCGTCTCTCCGAGAGTTATGCCTCCGCTCCAACCAATTGGCGAACCTCCCCTCCCCAGATATACAATCTCTCTTCTCTTCAGGAGTTAATTCTCCGCAACAACCAATTGGCGAACCTCCCTCCCCAAATAGGCCATCTCTCTTCTCTCGTATGGTTAAATCTCGGCGGCAACCAACTGGCGAGCCTTCCCTCTCCCTTCTTCCCAACCGCAGCGAAGGAGAACTTCCCTTCCGCCCCCGTAAACTGTGGCTCGGTGACAATTGCCTGATTGCCCTGCCTCCTCCTCCTCCTTGTTTTGCTTGCTTTACCGTCGAGTTTGGCACGCAACGACTCCCCGCGACACTGGACGAGTGCTTCCCCTCTTCACATTCGGCGGATGTCGACTTTATTTCATTTCTATGGCGGCAAGGACATTGACGACGGAGAAGAGAAAGGGAGGGGAATCCGCTCCTCTCGTCGTCCGGTTGCATTCGTATCGCCGATAGGAACCGCCTGACCGGGCGGTGGCCCTTCTTCCGACACCTCTTCGGCGCCCCCCCGGGCCCAATCCGGACACGCTGATCTCTCCGTCTACTTCTCCCTCCGCCTCGGCCAGTGCCTCGTCGATTACTTTGACGGGAACCCCGTTCGCGTCTCATCGCTCCAAACTCAGGATTGTCGCGATCTCGTTGAGCACGCCAACGACTTCGACTTCGGCCTCCTCCTCCTCCTCCTCCTCCTCCTCCTCCTCCTGCGCCACCAAATTCACACAAGCCGGCTCGAATTGTGTTTTCCTTGGGCTTGTGTTTTGGCTTTTTTTTACAAAAAATCCGTGGACACACAAAATTGGCAAGCAAAAAGACAAGCGCCCAATAATAGTAAAGCCGTCGCGCTCTATTTGACAAAACACAAGGAAGCCTAGCTTAGTGACGACAATGTCTTCCCACGCATCAAAGGCCGCTGCTACCGCGCTACCTTCGGCGAAGATAATAAAGAAGCGCTGGTTTCCCTGCTATGGGAAGCGGTGTGGACGCCATCGCTGCAGGAGAGTCACGGATGGACACCAAAAAAGCAGGGCGATTGCCGTCAAGTTTCGCGCCTGCTTCTTGTTCTCCGCTTTGGGAGACGCGGTTGGCTTCCACTGGGAATTCGATCGCTCCACGTCCGACATTTTGAAGCAGGCAGCCGCGCTCGGCGGTATTGGTGCCATTCGTGTGAATAAGGATTGGCCCGTGTCCGACGATACCATAATGCACATTGCCACGGCCAAGGCGCTCATTGCATCCAAGTTCGCCGATCTGGTCGTTGAAGAGTCGCGCCAGCCGCCTACCTATGCGCTCTTCGCAGCTGAACTACCCCTTCCTTTTGAGGCAGAAGTGACGTATCGCTACATTCAATCCATGAAGTTTATGGACGGGCGTGCGCCGGGTGTTCAATGCGTTGACGCCGTCGACAATCACCTCAAGAAGGGCTACTTGCCGCCCTTTTCCACACGAGCGGGTGGTAATGGTGGTAGTATGCGAAGCATGTGTATTGGATTGGCCGTACCGAATGACTGGCCATTGCTGGTTGACTTGGCCATGCGGGCCGGACTCATCACCCACCCCAATTTTACCGCCATGTTTGGCAGTGTCGCTTCGGCCGCCTTCACGGCGCTGGCATTGGAGCACAAGGTGGATCCGGCACTATGGCCAATCTTGTTATTGCGCGACTTTATACCGCTAGCCAAGACGTGGCTCAAAAACAATCGCAACTCTTGGCTGCAAAAGTACTCGGACGCGGACAATCCCTTGGGCAACTTGAACTTTTTCGCCACTCAGTGGCAGGCGTATGTCGATGCCCGATTCGACCTGAGTGGTCGCAAGGTCTTTTCTCAAGACTGGCTGCAAAACTCGCAAAAGAGGGATGCCTTTTACGAACGGTTCGCCTACGTGTCTCCGAACGGGTCTACTTGGTGCGGCAGCTCGGGTCATGACTCGGTGATTATCGCTTACGATTGCTTCTTGTACAATAGCACCGATTGGGACACGGTGTTGCACTTGTCGGCGCTCCACGGAGGCGATTCGGACTCGACCGCCGCGATTGCCGGAGCCTTCTTTGGCGCCTACAATGGCATGAAGAAAGCAGCCACCATTCCCGGCTTGGAATTTGCAACCGAGTTGGTAAATCTGTCAAAGGACCTATTCAGAGCCTACCCACCCACATTATAATGTATTTCCAGATGAGCGTTTATTACTTACATTCTCGGCAACCAACCGACGAGCCTCCCGCCCGAGATGGGACATCTCTCCTCTCTCCGGGTACTGTATCTCGGCACCAACCGATACGAGTCTTCCGCCCCAAATAGGCCACCTCTCTTCTCTTCGACGACTATATCTTGGCTACAATCAGTTGACGAGCCTTCCGCCCCAGATAGGACACATCTCTTCTCTCCGACACTTGAATCTCAACTCCAATCAACTGACGAGTCTTCCGTCCCAGATAGACCGTCTCGTCAATTGATTGTAGTTAAGATATAGCTCCCGAGAGAAGAGAGACGTCCGATTTCGGGAGGGAGACTCGTCAATGCGTTGTGGCTGAGATTGAGGGTTTGGAGAGACGCGAGTTGTCCTATTTGGTGAGGGAGGGCGCCCTTCAGACGACAGTCAATTAAATCAAGGTGGGTGACTCGATAGGGGGCCGATTGATCGCGAATCACTTGACGAGAAATGGCCCATTGAGGGTTGAGAGGAGAGTGAGTTTCTTTTTAGTTTTTTTTTTGCCACCTCAGTCGACAAAGTACTGAATCACGGTGGATCCGACGCGCGTCCATGTATGAGCATTGTTATCGCCGTGAGAGGACGATGGAATGTCGGATGTCCCTCCCTCAGTCGTCGTCGTCGTCTCCATCGCAGTCACGGATGCCGTCGCCGCCGCCGTTTCGACGGTGACTGAGTAGTTCAAGGTTAGAGACGATTGATCCTCTTTCCAGGCGAAGCGAATGCGCGACGAGTTGGGATCGACTTGGTAGAGGCCATACGCATTTGAGTGCTTATTGGGAGTGGTAGCGCATCCAGCGACGATGGAGACTAGCGGGGTAGCCAATGGAATGCGCGCCATGAACGCACGCGATGGCCGGAGGCCACGCGGCCATCCATTCGCCGCTGACAACTCTACACTGATGCCATCGCCGGTGATGGGAGGCGAGTTGACCGGATCGGCATCGAAGCCAACCGTCCATTCGGGAATGGCAACGGAAACGAATGATCCCATTCGAATGTAGCGAAGTGTCAGGGGTTGTTTGATGGCGCGTCCGGTGCGCCTATAGGTGAAGGTCACATTGGCGTCAATGGAGCCCTCTTGGATGAGGGCGATGGCTCTATCGCCAAGGCAAGGTTGGACATCGCCGGTTTTGCTGTCTCTTCTCATCCACAGCATGTTGTCACTGGCGTGTTCGGGCTTCTCCTCCAACGACTCGAGCTCGATACACTTGATGGACATGGCCTCGGCACTGATGGCCTCTACTTGCAAATCCTCAGCCGATGTCAGACCGGCGAGGACGGCCGTTGTGATGGTAACACCTGCCAACGTGGCATCGTGGGCTTGGAACGTGCCCTTGAGCGTGCCCACGTTGTTGAATGAGGTGAGAGTACCGCGTAGATTGGCATCGATAAGACTATCGATTTTAGGGATGGACATTTAGGCGTGTGTTCTGGTTATGGTTATGACCGTCGTGCGTCGTGCGTGTGCGTGTGTAGTAGTACGGCGCACGCTGTGAGGATGGGAGAGCGATGGTGGGTGTTGGTGAAATAAAGAAGAGGGCAGGATATTCGCGAGCCCGCTCGGTAGTGCACTACTAACTAACTTCTTTCTTTTTTTTCGTCGCTGCCAGTTTGGGGGGGGGGCAAGGGGATGGGGCGGGAAGAATAGCGGCGAGAGGCGCCTTCCACCTAAAACAAAGACACACAGAGAGAGGGAGCGCGAAAAAAAGAGAGCGATATGTGTGTATCTTTTATTTTCCCGCGCTTTACCGCCTCTTCTTCTCTTTTCCAAGTTCCTTTTTCTTCTTCTTCTCCTTTCTAAGTCTGGCAGTGCAGAAGGCGCGGAGGAGGGTGTCAGAGAGGCCAAAGTAGTCGGCGTACTCAACAAAGTCGCAACAATCGTGGATTTGAAGCGAGGATACTTCAACGGGCTTGCCCTCAAAGTAGTCGACGAGGCATTGGCCGAGGCGGACGGAGAAGTAGGCCGAGAGATCGGCGTGTCCGGAGCGGGCTTCGGAGAGATCGGCGTCGAGGAGGTGTCGAAAATAGGGCCACCGCCTCGCCAGACGATCCCTGTCAGCGATACGAATACCACCGGACGAGGACATTGTCGTCGTCTTCTCCTCCTCGTTTCCGCATCCGTCGCAGTAGAAATGAAGGGTAAAGCCAGCCTCTGTCGAAGAAGAGGAGGAGGAGGAAGAAGAAGGGGAAGATCCGTCATCCGCGGCGGCGTCAAAGGAACGCGCGCCCAGTGTCACGGGGAGTCGCTGCGCGCCCATCTTGACGCGAGCGGATAGAGAAGAAGAAGGTGATGATGGCGGCGCGGTAATCAAGTAATTATCAGCGAGTCGTAGCTTTAGGAGAGAAGGGATCGCTACCGTGGAAAGGCAAGAGGGAAGGCTCGCCAATTGGTTGGAGGTGAGATGCAGCTCTCGGAGAGAAGAGAGATGAGCTATTTCAAGAGGGAGGCTCGTCAATCCGTTGCAGTCGAGATACAGCCATTTGAGAGTAGAGAGGAACCCAATCTCAGGGGGAAGGCTCGTCAATTGATTGGATCTCAGATCCAACCGCCTGAGAGAAGAGAGATGCCCCATTTCAGGCGGAAGACTCTCCAATTGATTGTCACTGAGATCTAACACTTGGAGCTCAGAGAGTTTCCCAATCTCAGGCAGGAGACTTGTAAGTCGGTTATAGTTGAGAACCAGCACTTGGAGTGAAGAGAGCTGCTCCACCCCCGGAGGGATGCGCGTTAATTGGTTGGCGCCGAGATAAAGATCTTGGAGGGAAGAGAGCAAATGCAATTTTGGTGGGAAGCTCTTCAGTTTGTTGAACTCGAGATCCAACAATTGGAGAGAAGAGAGATGTCCCATCTCGGGAGGGAGGCTCGTCAACAGGTTGTGGTTGAGGTGTAATTCTCGGAGAGATGAGAGATGGCCCACTTCGGGCGAAAGGCTCGACAGTTGATTGCGACTGAGAGTCAGCTCTTGGAGCAAAGAGAGAAGGCCCATCTCAGAAGGGAGGCTCGTCAATTGGTTGGCGTCGAGCGATAACGTCTGGAGAGAAGAGAGACGTCCGATTTCGGGAG
>JBAZUA010000042.1:0-5953 GCA_041661645.1 Minisyncoccota bacterium
CCCCCAAAAGGGGGGGGGGGGGGGGCGAGCAACGCCGACGAGCCATTCGCGTCCATTGAGAAAATAAACCAGCAGACGCAGCACGAGCACAAAAGCCAATAGTCTCCCCTCCCTCCCCTCTCCCTCTCTCTCTTTCTTCAGCCCCTCCCTACACGAAAAAAAAATGATGTCCGCTGGGGAGATTACACACTTCGGTCCTCGCACCTTCGTCGAGGGCGACCCCATCGTCGCCTCTGGTACCATCGTGTCTCCCTCGGGAGGCATGATCAGCTTCGACGGCAACCTCGACTTTGCTGCCGCCGACGTCACCATGCCCATGCCCCCTAGCTTAGAGGACCCGGTTTTCACCGGTGACGCCCTCGTTCTCGAGTCCACGACCGTGCCAGGCACTGGCTCCGCCTCAATTGAAACCAATAGCGTGCTCTTCGAAAAGTCGTTGACAGTGCAATCGCGCCTCGAGAGTGGCGACATGTTCGAAACAGATGCCGGCGTCGTAATCACACCCTCCGCGACCAACCCCGTTGCCGCCATCGTATCCCTACCCGTTCCCTCTGCGGCTGAGATTGCCGACACGCTGTGGCTACTCAGTTCGGACGCAAACCGCGTGAATGTCGGCACATCTGGGTATGTCAAGGAGGGCGAGATTAGTACCACACCCGTCACCGGCTCGACGATCTTCGCTGTCAGTGGCCTCTTTGCTGGTGGCTCCGGTGGATCTGCCGTCGATTTGTTGAGCGTACAGCCCGGCAAGAGTGTGCTGCAGATGGTCACTCCAATGGTGCTCACTAGCGCGGTGGTAAGCTTCGCCTCCGCGCCACTCGGCACGCTGCCAGCCGCATGGTGGCCCATATCCCATATACGAAAGTTGATTGGCGTGACGGGCAATGTGAGTGCCTACATGGTGATATTGATCACCACCGTCGGTGCAGTGAGCATGGCCAAGCCAAACGGCGCCTCTTTCGCCATCGGTGAAAATGTGACCATACCACCATTTGCCATTGGATATATCTCTCCCTAAAAAGAGCGCCGGCCCTAATCTGCCAACCGAGCCAACCACATCTCGGAGACTAAAAAGCTGATAGCCTCCCTCTCTCCCTCTCGTTTTTTATTCGTCGCTCGCTCTCTTTGCGTTTAAACATATGTTATCCACTGGGGAGATTACACACTTCGGTCCGCGCACCTTCGTCGAGGGCGACCCCATCGTCGCCTCCGGTACCATCGCGTCTCCCTCGGGCGGTGTGATCGGCTTCGACGGTGACCTTGACTTTGCTGCTGCCAATATCATCATGCCCATGAGTCTCGAGGACCTGGTTTTCACAGGTGACACCCTCGTTCTCGAGTCCACGACCGTACCTGGCACTGGCTCCGCTTCGATTGAAACCGACAATGTGTTCTTCGAAAAGTCATTGACGGTACAATCGCGCCTCAAGAGCGGCGACATGTTCGAACCCGATGCCGGCGTCGTAATCACACCCTCTGCGACCAACCCCGTCGCCGCACTCGCATCTCTACCCGTTCCCTCTGCGGCTGAGATTGCCGACACGCTGTGGCTACTCAGCTCGGATGCAAATCGCGTGAATGTCGGCGCGTCTGGGTACGTCAAGGAGGGCGAGATCAGTACCATACCTGTCACCGGCTCGATGACCTTCACTGATGTCGATGGCAACTTTACTGGGAGCTCTGGCGGAGCCGTCGAGTTCCTTAGCGTGCGGCCCGGCAAGAGTGTGTTACAGATGATCACTCCAATGGTGCTCACTAACGCGGTGGTAGGAGGCTTCGACTACGTGCTACTCGGCACGCTGCCAGCCGCGTGGTGGCCCACATCCGTGATCAATAAGGAGATTGTCGTGACAGGCAATCCAAGCGACTACATGAGCATCAATATCACCACCGCCGGTGTGGTGAGCGCGATTAAGCCCTACAGCGGCGTTTTCCTCGCCGGTGAAAATGTGACCATACCACCCTTTGCTATTGGATACATCTCTCCTCCCTAAAGAGCCCGGACCCTTCCGGCGACTGATGCCAGTCACATATCTCATTGAGAATATATAAACACGAACAGACGCAAAGCCAATAGTCTCTCCCTCCCCGCCCCTCTCATTTTTTTTCTGTTCACCCCTAATAGCGCGCGCGTTAAAAAAAAATGATGTCCACCGGGAAGATCACACACTTCGGTCCGCGCACCTTCGTCGAGGGCGACCCCATCGTCGCCTCTGGCACCATCGCGTCTCCCTTGGACAACACGATCGGTTTCGATGGCGACTTTGACTTTGCTGCCGCCCTCATCATCATGCCCATCCCAAGTTTTGAGGACCTGGTTTTCACCGGCGACACGGTCGTTCTCCAGTCCACGACCGTGCCAGGCACTGGCTCCGCCTCAATTGAAACCGACAGTGTGCTCTTTGGAAAGTCGTTGACAGTGCAATCACGCCTCGAGAGCGGCGACATGTTCGAACCCAATGCCGGCGTCGTAATCACACCCTCCGCCACTAACCCCGTCGCCGCGCTCGCATCCCTACCCATCCCATCTGCGGCTGAGATTGCCGACACGTTGTGGCTACTTAGCTCGGACGCGAATCGTGTGAATGTCGGCGCGTCTGGGTACGTCAAGGAGGGTGAGATCAGCACCGTACCCGTCACCGGCTCGATCGCCTTCAGTGACGTCGATGCCCACTTCTCTGGTGGCTCCGGCGGAGCCGCCGTTGCCTTGTTGAGCGTACAGCCCGGCAAGAGCGTGTTGCAGATGGTAATTCCATTGCTGTTCACAGGCGCGTTACCGGGGGCCTTCACTAGCGTGCTACTCGGCACGCTGCCAGCCGCATGGTGGCCCACATCCGCAATCCAAAAGCTGATTGGCGTGACGAGTAATCCAAGCGCCTACATGAAGATCAGTATCACCACCGCTGGTGTGGTGACCATGTCCAAGCCAGACAATAGCAGTTTCGCCGCCGGCGAGAATGTGTCCATTGCACCCTTCGCCATTGGATATATCTCTCCTCCCTAGGAGGAGAAGAAGAAGAAGAAAAGTCTGGGAGGGCCATGCTATCCACTCTCGAGTCAGCATCAGCAGCAGCAACAACGGAGGATAACGCAGCCAAACACCCGTAATCAGAAGTATTATAAACCAGCTAACAGATCAAATCCCCCCCTCTCTCTCTCTCTCACACACTCACGCACACACGATACTGAATTCGTTTGAGGTCGCGATGGAGCGGGTTGGTTACATTTTTATCCACCCCTGAAGGGGGTCGGAGTGAAGAGGCGCGGTTGATAGTATATACGTCTCCCCTTTCCTTTCTCTTTATGGCGCAGCGATCCACTGCATGGTCAGGCCAGAGAAGGACATTGTCTGACCGGCGGCCCACGCAGCAGCCGTGTCCTTGTAGACGTTGATGGCACCAGTGGCGGCAAGGACCTCGACGCGGTAACCGACGGTCACACCAGGCGTGACTGCGATTGCCGAGACAACCGCGTTGACGTCGCTCAGGGGACGGAATCCGAGGGGCACGGTGCCGATGGTAATGAAGGAGGGCGCGCCGATGGAGTTGACCAACGTGATGGCGCTGGTGGTCTGCTGTAGCGTCACCTGGCGCATGAAGGTCTGCAAGACAGCGGCGCTGTTCGTGTTGGGTCCGGCGAACGCGCCGTTCACGTCGGTCAGAGTTATTGTGGTCGAAGCCGCCTGCACCTCGCTCATTTTGAGGTATCCAGTGGCACCCACCATGAGGCGATTGCCATCGGTCGAGTCGAGCCACAGTGTGCTGGCGATCTGAGCGACAGTGGGCGCAGGTAGTGAAACGAGCGCGGCGACAGGATTGGCGGCCGAGGGCAGGATCACCACGCCCTTGTCGGCGGTGAACATGTCAAGGACAGCCATGCGGCCGCTCACCACGCTCTCACTGCCCGCGGCAATGGTAACGGGTACTTGGAAATCCACGGAGCCTGCCAGTGGGTTCAATGGGGGTGGGGCGAAGACGGTGTTTCCGGTGAGGGTGGCATCGCTCAAGTCGGGTGGCCCGGGCACGAAGCCAGTGATGATGGCGTTACTAAAGTCGATTTCACCAGCGAAGGCAAGGGTCCTTCCGATGGGTACTTGAATGTCACCATTGAGGATGAGGATGCCGTCGATGATGGCATCCTTGATGCGATTGACCTCTGGGATGGTAAGTACCATTTTTTTTGGGGGGGGGGAGGAAGGGAGGGTTGTCCAGAAAAAAAAACGAGGGATGGGAGATTGGGAGTTTGTTCTGCCCCCGTTCGAGCAACTAACCTCTTTTAACCCTCCCGTTGCTGCGCGACAGAAAAGCCCCTGCAGAGGACCCCAGATTTTTTTTTTTTGGCGGAGGGAGAGGCGGCCCTTGCCTTTCTTCCCCCTCCCTCCCCTCCCTCCGGGTGGATGATTTGGAAGAAAAAAATAAACGAAGCGACAGCAGAGCGATTTTGTTTAACTCCTCCGGTTGAAGATTTTGTTGTTTGTTTTTGCGTCAATCGGCAGCGTTCTCGCCCCCCCCCCCCCCCTGTCGTCCTCGCTCGGTCAACCCTTCGCCCGGTCGTCCTCGGTCCAAGGAAGCATCGCACTCTTGGCTGGCGAATACGTCAGTCGGCAAGAGTGGTGTCCCATTTGGATAGAGGATTAATCTAGATGTGACCCTTGATGTCTGACAGAATCGCGCCTCGCTCAGCACATTTCGTCCAGTAAAGATTTTCACGCTCGAAAATATCAATGTGCTCCTTCACCTCCGTGGGATTCAAATCGGAGACAAACCGCTCCTTCACTAGCTCCAACTGAAATTCATCCTTTAAGAATTGCTGCACCAGTGCAAAGGTATGCTTGTCGCCATTGTGTTCGCAACAGTACTTTAAGTCGCCGTTCGTAGGAAGGTACGCGCTGATGTATACATCACAGGCTCTGGCGTACTTGTAGAATTTCTTCTTGTGTCGTTTGGCGACCGTGTCAGTCTGCTGCTGCTGCTTTTGCTCAGTAGAGGAGGGAGAGGAGGCCTCGTCATCTAGTTCGAGAACGGGAATAATAAGATGATTGCCGCTGCTGTGGTTGGAGACCTTTGGGATGGTGTCGCCACTGTGGGTCAAATTGCCTGCTGCTGCTACTCCTCCTACGTTGTCATCATTCATGGTATTCATGCGGAGGGCATCGATGATGACTACAATACGCCGCGGCATTTCTTCGGACTCGTGGATAATGAGGGCAAGACCGGGTGTCAGCGAGGCTGACTTCTCGGTGCCGTCCTCCTGCTTGATCCGCAAGGGGTAAGCAGTTTCGCATGCCCTGCTTAGCTCCTCCAGTCTTCGTTGGGTGCAGAGGTCATATTTGGCACTCGTGTACTGATGACGAGTCACAATTTCCGCTCTGTTCTCGCGGGTGAAAAACAGACCGACAACAAAAGCTTCCAAAAAGAAATCCAGCAGCTGTGATATGGGCCAGTGTTCTCGGAGTTTGTCCACTATCTTGTTAACCGTCTGCTTTTCGTCGCAGCAGCAGTGTCTCGTGTAGAATAGAGTTCCGAGCGGCTTCGAACGCCAGAAATAGGGATTGACGCGCTGCGAGCACTTCTTAAAGACCAGGTGGGGTTTGAGGGTGACAAGGCTCTGCCAAGTTGGGGCAGCAGACATATTATCTGCGTTCGTGAAAGACCACATCTGCTTTACAATGACGGTAACACCTGCCAGAACGGAGAACGACCAAAGCGACAAGGCGACCCAATCCCGGTCTCGTAGATAGGATATCAACGCGTACAGTATCGAGCACACGATAGAAAAGGCTAGAACCAGAACAATAAGAGCATCCAGAGGCGAAAAACTGGCCATTGTCTCCTGGTAGATGGAACGCGTGCGACTAAACGACTCCTCCTTGCCCCGCCACATAGAACTCGCGCGCGGGCAAAAGGGGGTAACTGACCAATGTGATTTTTTCCGGGGGGGGGGGGGGGGGGGG
>JBAZUA010000043.1:0-5948 GCA_041661645.1 Minisyncoccota bacterium
GGCCCCCCCCCCCCCCCCCCCCACCAAAAAGGGTACGGGGTAGAAAAAAAAAAGAAAAGAAAAGAAGAAACCCCGACAACCACAGTCAGTCTCTTGAAGGGCCCGACACGACAACGAGAAAGGGTCAGTCAGTTTCTTCCTTTTGATTTGCTTTTTTTGTAACCATTCGGCACGCGAAAGATCGGCATCTGATCACTCTTGTTACAACAGCGAGAGAGGGCGTTGAATTCCGGACCCAGCAAAAAAAAAGAGCAACATCCCTGCTGCTCTCCCCTCCTTTTTTTGCTCCCTGCCAAGAAAAAAAGAGGCCATCGAATATCATGTCGAGCGGAGCAATTGATTGGCCAGCACGCGCCAAGAAGGTTGCCTGGTGGTCCAAAGCCGCGACGGTCCCTCCTCCTGCCCCCCTCCCCTCCGCTGCCAATACAGCCGCATCCTTGCCATCGACGACCATCGCCACCTCCGTTGTTGTTAAATCCCTGACAGCACTGGCGCCGCAAATCCTCCCCCCTCGCTCACCTCCCCTCATCCCCAACAACAACAACAACAACAACAACAACAACAACAACAACAACAATAACAATGACAACCCAGCACCGCCTGTGTTGGGGAATGCAATGGATGTGACTATCGATACAAGTCGTCCCAATGAACCAGCCGGGACGGCTGCTATCACCGCCACAAAAGAACCATCTCCCCCTTCGATTCCAAAAAAAGAAAAGGCACCCCGAAGGCCCAAACAGGAAAAGGAGACAGTCGTCAAAAAAGCGTCCCATGTCGAAACAACTGCAACAACTGCAACAACTGCAACAACTGCACCACCAACAACTGCAGCAACTACTGCAACAACAACTGCAACAACTACAACAACTGCAACAACTGCACCAACTACTGCAACAACAACTGCAACAACAACTGCAACAACTACAACAACTACAACAACTGCACCAACAACTGCAACAACTGCAGCAACTACTGCACCAACTACTGCAACAACTGCACCAACTACAACAACTGCACCAACAACTGCAACAACTGAAACCGCAACTGAAAAGAAGAAGAAACGCAGCAAAAAAACTACCAAGGAACAGCCGCCGCAGCAGTCCATCCTCCTCCCAGTGGACACAGATACGAGGGTGGGCCCGGCCGCCATCGAAATCCAAGCAACAGGCATGTCGTCCACCTCCGAGGTGAAGATGGACGTAGCTGTTACATCCGCTACAACTGTAGCCCCTCTTCCTCCACTCGCGGCTGCCAGTTCGAATGGCGAAGAAGGCGTTGCATCTGATGTCGCAGCGCCTAAAAAAAAGAGACCGTACGTCAAACGAATGATTCAAGCAACCGGGCCCGACGGGGCACTGTTGGTGAATGAAGATGGAACGCCCACTATGATTCCCAAGCCCAGGAAGCCGCATGAGCGCAAGAAGCCCAAGGCGAGCGACGCTGCCACAACAACGGACGCGACACCGTCCGCACCCGTCGCAGTCCCACTCGCAGCAGAAGCAGAAGCAGCGGACGAGAAAAAAGAAGAAGCAGAAGCATTGAAAAAGCCAAAGAAGAAGAGAGAGAAGGCTGTCGGGTCTCTTCCTTCTCTTCCTCCTCCATGTATCCCCCAACAAAGCAGTGATGATACACCACCGCCCGTGCTTTCCTCTCTGCCATCTACAAAGATGATTGTCGATGCTTCCTCATCCTCCTCCTTGGCCGAGGAAGAGAAAAAAGAAGAAACATTGAAAAAGCCAAAGAAGAAGAGAGAGAAGGCTGTCAAGCCTCTTCCTCCCCCTCCCCCCCAGCATAGCAGTGGTGATGATACACCACCACCTGTGCTTTCCTCTTTGTCGTCTACAAAGATGGATGTCGATGCTCCCTCCTCCTCCTCCTCCTCCTCCTCCTCCTTGGCCGTGGAAGAGAAAAAAGAAGAAGCATTGAAAAAGCCAAAGAAGAAGAGAGAGAAGGCTGTCAAGTCTCTTCCTCCTCCCCCCCAGCAGCGCGGCGATGATACACCACCCGTGCTTTCCTCTCTGTCGTCTACAAAGATGGATGTCGATGCTCCCTCCTCCCCCTCCTTGGCCGTGGAAGAGAAAAAAGAAGAAGCATTGAAAAAGCCAAAGAAGAAGAGAGAGAAGGTTGTGTCTCCTCCGATAATTCCCCAAAATGACGGCAACGATAGCTCGGTCGCGCCTTCCTCTCTACCCCCCTCCTCATCCGTCGCCGATCCATCTCCCCCTGCCACTAAAGTGGCAGCAGAGGCGACCGATGTCGTTCCTCATCAGGTCTCTCAAAAGCCCCCCGTGGTTGACAACACGACGACAACGAAGATGAAAGAAGTCAATGGCCATGTTGAAATCGAGCCCCGTGTAGTAGTCAAGGCCAATGAAGAGGAGGACGAAGAAGAGGAGGAAGAGGAAGAAGAAGAAGAAGAAGAAGAAGAAGAGGAGGAAGAAGAAGTGAAAGAAGTGAAAGGAAAAGGAGCGGCGGGGGACGCAGGCGCATCAACGCCTGCCAAATCCCTCCCGTCGGTGTGTGATTCGAATGAGGAGAAGAAGAAGGACACTAGCGTCAATGGCTCATTGTCTATACAGGCAAAATCCGCAAGGGGCGATGCATCGGTCCCTACAGGCGACGACGCCGCGCCAACACGAACAAAGACGAGGCCAAATGCAAGATCAACCAAGAAGGAGAAGGAAGCAACCATGGACGAGCCGCGTGATATTATCGATCTCCAAGACGCCGCCGTATCTCGAACAAAGACGAAGGCGAGATCGCCCAAGAAAGACGCAATTGCCGATGAGTTGCAGGATATCATCAATATCCTACCCGACATGATCTTCATCAACAAAGAGGACGACGTGTGCATCCGAATCCCACTCTACGACGGCGAGGCACTGAGCATGGTCGAGGACGACTCCTTCTCGGATGGAGAGGGAGACTACACGCCACCCCCGAGTGACATTGAAGAAGAGGCGGCAAACGAAGGAGGGGGCAGTGACATTGAAGACGACGGCAGTGGCAGCAGCGAGGAGGAGGAGGAGGAAGAGGAGGAGGAAGAGGAGGAAGAGGAAGAAGAAGAAGCCGCTGACAATGTTTCCGCCGACGATATTCTAAAACAAGTGGCAGAGCGAGCCAAACATGGTACCTATGTTCCGATGGTGGTGATGGCGACGGCCAACGACGTCCAAGACTCGATCGATGACGATGCAACGGCGATTACTGCCGCCCCAGCCCCTCCTCCTCTTCTTGACCTACCGCCCAAGTATGTCAAGTTGGGTGCTGAGCGCATCGTGATCAATAAGCCCGCCACGTGTGATCTAAGCCCATTTAACGTCATATCAGGCAAGCGTAATCGCCGCCCCTTTGTTATTGGTTCCACCGCCATTGCCGCCCTCCTGGGAAGAAGAAGAGGAGGCAATGCTGAAAATAATATCAGTGGCAGCGAGGATGGCATGTCAAGCAACGATGATTCGCTCTCCTCGATCGATCTCCTCGAGGAGGATCAAATCCACTTGCTGGCCGAAGTGGATCCTACCGACCCGAGCTTCGACATTGACGATGAATGCCGCGCCAAGATCATAGAAGCCGTCGAGAAGTTGTTGGCGTATCAAACGTCGGTATCTGATGTGAGGACAGTGAAAAAGCGCAGTCGCCCAAGCAAGAAGGACGACGACGGTGCCGCTGACAAGGAAACAGAAACATGCGAAGACGATCCAAGCGCATCGGCCTCTCCGCCCAAACCACCCAAAAAGAAGCGATCGCCTGCTTGTGCCAAGTAAATAAAAAATGCATTTCAGATCCATCTCTCTCTCTCTCTCTCTCTCTGTGTCATTCATTTCACCGGCTTTCCCTCTCTCTCTCATCTTCCCATCCCCTTCCTTCCTACATTTCCCCTCTCCATCGCAAAGATTAGTTTGCGCGCCACCGCCGTGTGTTTTATAGCCTTGAGTCCCAGGAGTTTCCGAGGTGAAATACATACATATATATATATATATACAATACAAGGGGAGAGAGAGAAGGGGGACAAAAAAATGGTGGCCTCCACTGCCAGCTTCGTCGCCGGTAGTATCGGCGCCGACTTGGCCTATCGACTTTTCATGCCCATCGTATACGCCACGCTCGTAGTTGTTTCAATGTGGCTACTCATATGGCTAGCGAGTGACTTTAATCAATCCAAGGCAATTTTGTTTCTCCTCTGGTCAATCATCGCCACGGCCGTGTGGTTCGCGTGGCCTGTACTCCAGATACTATGGGTACTCGCCAAGGCATTCTTCCGCTCCGCGCAGTGGATCACCGACGGCATTGCCTCCACCTGCCGAAAGAACGTTCATCACAAGCAGCAACGCACTCGGCGTCGGACCAACAAGTCTAGCGACGAACAATACATATAATATATATATATAATACTACACCAATCATCGATCGCTTCGTTATCATCACATGTTCCCTCTCGCCTTCAATGCCCCAACAGAAATCGACACTGGAATAGATTCGGATTCGCATGAGGATGACGCTTGCTTAGATGGATGGACATGGACCCTTGGCGGGCGCCGACCTCCTAAACCTTCGGGTTTGACTCGGCTTAACATTCATCGTCGGGTCTAGCACGGTATTTCACTACAGGGGCGGCCTCTGGGCGGCCTGGTGACTTGGTTTTACGGCGGATGCGAGGAGGCGCCTCCTCCTCCTCGGATGGCGTTACGTGTTGCTTCTCACTGTCGTCGCCGTCGCCGCGTCCAGAGTATTCCCTGGTGTCACCGGCTTTGGATTTTCTAAAGGAGAACGATGACTTTTGCGGCTCCATTGCCCCAGCAGAGTGCCGGGTGGGCTCCTTGAAAATCGTAGCATTGACCTTGACGTGATCACGATCAACTCCGCGGTCAACGGGAGCGAAAGCCTTGAAGGGGTGGTCAGCGGCGAGTTCATCGACATGGACAAATTCCATGTCCTCGTCGTCGTCGTCGTCCTTGTCGTCGATGCGAGAGGAGAAGTAGCGAAAGTCCCGGGGACCAGAGAGATTGGGAACGATGGGAGGTTTGGAGTTGAGGATGAGTTGAAGGTTGGTTTTCTCGAAGAAAGGATGGGCCTTGATTTCAGCGGCGCCCTGCTCGTAACCAAGTCGCTTCTCGGGATCGTGGTTGAGGAGTTTCTTGATGAGAGACTTGCAATCCTTGGAGACAGTGCAACGAGGGTGGTCTGGGAATTTGACGACCGATTTGTCGATTCGATGGAAAGTGTCCGCCCGAGATTTTCCTCTGAACGGTGTGACTCCGTACAACATCTCGTACATGAGGATGCCAAATGTCCACCAGTCCACCGACGCTCCATATCCCTTTCCCACGATCACCTCCGGTGCCAAGTACTCCTCTGTTCCCACAAATGAATTCGTCACCAACGACGGCTCTGCTACCAACGTTGGCGCATTTCCCGCCATCGATTGCACCACGTGCGCATTCACAGGTGTCACCGACGCCTTCGACAAGTCGAAGTCTGTCAAACGGATGTGACCACTTGCGTGCAGTAGAATGTTTTCCGGCTTCAAATCTCGGTATACGAATCCCATTGCGTGTAGATATTCTAGCGCCAACAACACCTCTGCCGCGTAGAACTTCATCTGCTCTTCCGTTAGACATTTGTGAGGTTGCATCTTCAACGGTCGATCCCAAAGCAAGCAAGACCATACCCCACCGGAAACACACATATTGTCAGTCAATCAATTTCCTCCTTCTACGCCCTCCGACCGTGAACCCTCTTTCGTACCTGAATCGTGCGATAGAACTCGCCACCGGCACAATAATCCATGACGAAGTAAAGACGCGAGCGACTCTGAAAGGAGCAGTAGAGGGAGATGATGAGAGGGTGCGTTGTGGTTGCCAAGACTTCTCTCTCTGTCAGGACTCGTTTGACCTTTTGGGGCAGGTAGTAGCAGCCGTAAAAGGCATGTGAATGGGCGTTAG
>JBAZUA010000044.1:0-5875 GCA_041661645.1 Minisyncoccota bacterium
GGGGGGGGGGGGGGGAGGGGTTAACAAATTAACTCACCCACTCCAGTTTTTTTTTTCTCCATGTTCGCCCTCTCTGAGCGGGCACATGACCGCACACATACATACACACACGCGCTTGTTTTTTTTATCGCGATTTTGAGTACCGTACACGCACACTCGCATACACACACACACACTCCGCGTGTTCTGTTGCCTCGTCCCCCTGCGGAAATTCGTGCCTCCCACACGTGTCAGTTGCTCGTCGACTCTCTCTCAGTCCACGTGAGCGTGCCCGTGCGCTCGCTGCAATCTCAATCACATTGATTCACACTCGGTCGAGGATGATTCAGAGCGTGATCACCGCGGCATTCAAAGTCGACGCGTCGACGACCACCGCCTCCCTCCCCGACCAGACTAAACGCCCCAAGGTTACTCTACACACACACGCGCACCTCCTCCACGGCGTGCCGTACAACCCAGTATGGGTGTCATTCAACAGAGACCCACGCGGCGTCAACGTATACGATGCCGCAGAAAAGAAACGCGCCACTTCTTGGCAGCCCCGTGTGGACCTGTTCTCTGCCGAAGACGCTGTACGCCCGTGTGCCGTCTCCATCGCATCGTCTCTAGACGCATTCGCCGCAGCGTGGATGGCATCCTCTACGTGTCTCCTCCGTACGGGGGAGGGTACTTCCACTCCTACCTCTACCTCTACTACAGCCCCCACGGGGGCTGTAACGTCGACGGCGCCATTCCCCATTTGCCGCACGAGTGCGCTGGTCCGCCAAGAGGAGGAGAGGGAGGAGAGGGAGGGCGACGGTCTTCATCGCCGCCCTCGCCAACTCAACACAGAAGACGGTAACGTTACTCGCACAAATGCTACTACCACTTTTTCTCAACCGCCCCAGCAGTACGACAATTGCAATCAGAGTCATCACCACGTCGACATCGACGTGGTGACTCTGTTGTGTACGCGCGTCGAACCAACGGAAGTCATGCTAAAGTCCTACCTCGCCGCCAGTCTAGGTCTGCAATTCAAACGCGCGAGTCGACTATTTGTCGACGCTCACAGAAGAAACGCCCCATCACTCTCCCGTAGTGGTGCAACAACAACAACAATCAATGGCAGTGCCATGGAGGAGGAGGGCGACATCGACAAGAATGAAGAGTTGTCGCGTTACTACGCTCGTGTGCGCGCGCACGTCAAGTACGCCATCCACCACTTGTGGTTCATGCTTTTGCCAAAACGACCGCCAGCTGGCCGTCCTTTTGCAGCGGCGGCTACTACTACTACTACTACTACTACTACTACTACTACTACTACTCTGCACAGATGCGCAGACCACGTCGAAACGCTCTCGCGTTTCAGTCCATTTCAACGTGACATGGACAAGCGCGTATTCGTCTTTTCGTCGTCACACGTACTCTCCATTCGTCCGCTCATATACGAACCCGCGTCTCTCGCCGAACCGAGACTACAGGCGGGCGCCATTGCAGCCACACCTATCAGTGCATACGAAACCATGCAGAGTGACGACATTCGCTTCCTATTGAGTCGCCGCCGTGAATGCGGCGGTAGTGGTGGGAGGGTTGAATCATCGTCGTCGCCACTTACACTACCCGAGTCCTCCCGTGTGCTCGCCGCAAACACATCCGCTCTCTACGCGCAACGCACGCGCCAATTTACAGTTACAGTAGACACGAAGGTGTCCCACCGCTCCGCGGCGAGGGACGTTGCCGATGGTAATCGGAAATCACAACAGCAGCAGAAGAACAAGAAGAAGGTGGCGACGAATAACACGACATCGATGGCGAAACGGGCCGTTGATGCTAATGATTCGATTGCGCTGCAAGCCCAAAAATCTCCGTTAACCATGTTCAAGGTGTATAATCTTCCTGCGGGAATGAGCCTGCGGGAATGCGCAATTGACTTGGTTCAACGGGCCGCCAACAGCGACAGTGAGAAGAGAAAGAACGGCGCCCTTTTGGCCTTTCTGGCGTCGGCTGAGATATATAAGGATGGGCCCCACATGACCCCCATTATTCATGCCGATACGATTGCAAGCGCTCGGAATGACGACATTGGCCAAGGGGAACAGGAGGAGGAACGGCGACAGGAACAGGTCGAGGAGGAGGAGGAGGAGGAGAAGAAGAAGAAGGAGAAGGAGAAACGACGACAGCAACAGCAACCATCGCACCATCTGCTTGATGAAGAAGACGTGTGGACGAAAGATGAGGGTGGCGACAACAATACGACGACGACAATCTTGGCGCCAATTGCCAATGCGGGACACAATAGAAAGAAACGAAAGCGCGCATCGTCGTCTCGCAATTTGCCCGCTATTGTGATCGATGAGCGACGGCCGTGGGAAAATGGCGAAGATGCATCCTCGCCGGCAACTGCAATCGTACCTAGCGTGGAAGAGGAAGGGGAAGTGGTGGTGTTTATGGACGCCATGATACCCACGACCGATCAACATCATCAACCATACCGTGAAATGATGGACATGACTTTACCGACGACAATGACAGCAGTGGCGGTAGCGGAACTTCCTCCTCCGCCGGTTAAGCGTCGACGAGGACGTCCCAAGGGAAGCACAAAAAAGAAGGCGACCACGATAGCGTCTTTAGACGCGGCGCCGCCGCTGCAGCACGCTGGAGGAGAAGAAGAAGAATCATCTCAACGTCCTCTCGCCGACGACAGTGCTCTTGCGCGAGATGCTGACTTGACGACAATGTATGGAGGACATATCCCCCATCAAGAAGACAATGAGATGGCGTCGTTCTACGACGCCATTATCGACTATTCAGCTCATTGCTGGCCATTATTCAACGGCGGCGGTCCTCCTCTTCTTCCCCTTCCTCCTCCTACGCATTCGGCGCCCATGTATTGCAACAATGGCGAAAACAGTATGGATGTGTTTGACCATTTTCTACCACCCGCTTCACCACCAGTGCACGTGTACGACGACGAAGAAGAAGAAGAGTATCGCGGTTGGCAAGTTCAGCCTCACCCCTTGCGCTACCACCAGCAGCCGCCGCAACAACAACAACAACAACAACAACAACAACAACAACAACAACAACAACAACAACAACAACAACAACAACAACAACAACAACAACGACAACAACAACAACAACGACAATACGCCGACGATGACATCTCCGCACTCGACATGCAGGACATGTTATGCATGGACGAAGGTGACTTTGTGAACATGACGTTTACCGGCATCGGCGACAACGTGGATGATAATGACACCGATACTCTTTTCATAGGAGAATCGTCATTTGCCCTCCCAGCAGTAACAGCGATAGCAGAAGGAGAAGAAGGAGAAGGAGAATCGACAATGGTACTTCCTCCTGGTGACGTATCCTCATTCACTCCCACACCATCGACTGAAACAACAGCAACAACGGCGCCAGCGCCGTTGCATCTGACGAGCACAAATGTGAAGAAACCCCGTAAGGGATCAGCGGCGACGGCGGCCAATCGGCATTCCACCACATCAGACACCACGGGAGTGGCACCGTCGAAATTGAAATCGAAAGGGAAGAAGGGGGAGAAGGAGGAGAAGAAGACGAAGAAGAAGAAGGAGAAGGCGGTGCGAACGACCCCAGTTGCTGATATTGTGACCACGTCCATGCCGAAAGCGACGTCCATCGCCACCACAAAAAAGAAGGCAGTCGACTCTTCTCTCTCCACTCTCTTGCACTCTCCGTCGGCGCACATTGGTGAAACGTGGTGGGCACGTCGTAACACGGTCGTCAAGTTGTGGTACCTGTTTGACAAGGCGGCACAACATGCCGCCAGCGAACAGCGAGAGCGAGAGACGGCGGATGGTGTGGTGTCTGATGAAAAGACGAACGCCTCTGGCAGCAGTGTCATTGATCGCCTCTACATTCTACAGAATGTGGCCAAGTCGCGTTCAATTGGCGTCTACGTCCAGACGACGAGTGAGATTGCCCATCGCGTTTTTGCATACATTCAGCGTGAATTTGTGGATTACCTCCACCAATATGGTATCCATCGACACTGGCGGGAACGACATCATCAGCAGCAGCAGCAGCAGCAGCAGCGATATCATCAACAAATCCAACGTCGTCTTGAGTTATCTCTCTACGACTACCGCAACGGTCGTATGGCATATGTGGATGTGGACGCAACGGCAACAACGGATGCGTCCGAAATGTGGGAGTGGCTGTTGACGGCGTTCGTGTGTGAACCAGCGCGATCGTTCCTATTGCGTCGATTCGCCATACTCCGCGACAATAGCAGGCGACCCACAACGCATCTAATAGAGTCAGAGAAATCCAAGACACGCGCCATTACCAAAGCGGCGAGGCTGTCGGGCGCACAGCATCAACAGTTGTTGGATGCTTACTATTGGTGCTTCCTAGCGAAGAAGCCCCGGACTGAGTACGCTGCCATCCTTCAGTTCTACTCCGAGACAGGCATAACAGTGCGCTTGAAGAATGGATACGAACGCACTGGTCTGCATACGGGGCGTAGCCCCGAAGAAGGCATCATTCGACAGTACGCGCCTCACCGCAAGGCAGTTTATCGGATGGCAGAGGCATGTGCCACAACAGCAGCGGCGAGTGCGATGGACGTGGCCGTCGTCGTTGACACGCCACTTTCGCCATCTCTCAGTAGCACCACCAGCACCACCACCATCAGCGCCCCCGCCATTACCAGCAGCACGCCCATCGTACCACCGCCACTGTCTGCGGTGTTTACAGCATCAACTGCTGTAGCAACAGCAACGACGACACCGACAACAACAACGGCAACGACAACAGCGGACTCGCCGTCGCAGACAACGTCAATGATAGCGACTGAATGCCAGCCCCCCGCCGTTGTGTTGGGGGACCCGTTCGGCGACGCTGCGATGTTGGGATTGAACGGCAACAGTATGATGACGATGATGTCGTGTCCCACGCCTGTGAAAAAGAAGCCCCCGCCCATTAGGCTCAGTCAGAGTCGTTACATGGGCGTGGCTCGCCAGAGCATACAAACGCCCTTTAGCTATGGATTGATGGGGGCGACCAAGATTGTGAACCGATTGTTGGAGCGCACCACCAAGACACCAGCTTTCATCATGAAATCGGTGCATCATCGAGGAAAGGTCGTATCTGACGTGGTGCCTGCCAAGTTCTTGGCAGGCGAACCGCTGCCAGAACAACAACAACACCGACGATCGTCGGACGCGGACAGCAATGCATCGTATACCGTTACTACTACCCTGACCGCACCGTCTTCGCCCATGTCGTCGGCGTCATCCTCGTGTACGGCGACGTCGCATATGATTAATGGATTTGCTCTCGACGAAAGCGCGTCGTCGTCAAACGGCGGCGGCGCCGACGAGACACACCCACGTCGCCGCGCGCAACACCGACACCAGCACCAGCACCAACACCAGTACCAACACCAACAACAACAACAACACCCTTCATCGGTTTCGGGGTTACCTGTTACCACGACACCAGACTCGTCAGACATTTCCAACTTTTTACCCATGCACGTGTTTGAGATTGACGAATCCGAGATGCAAATGTCGCTGCGATGCACAGCACGCGTGCCCTATAATAGCATTCACATTACAACGCCACCGGCTCCCATCTTGGACATTGTGGACACGAGTCCTCCTCTCCCCTCTTCCTCCTCCCCATTGACTTTGTTGTTATCATCATCTGCCGGAGTGCCTCCGACAGAACAAAACTGAGCTGGTGGGGGGTTTTTTAATCATCATCATCATCATCATCATCGTCATCCCATCCTGTCCGTTCTCTTGTTTGATAATAAATGTATATAATGCAAGGAAGCAATGGAAATGAAATGAATATCGGCGTTGAGGGAGGAGGAGGAGGAGGAGGAGGAGAAAAAATGGAG
>JBAZUA010000045.1:0-5661 GCA_041661645.1 Minisyncoccota bacterium
GGAGTGTGGATGGGGGGGGTGGGGGGGGGGCAAAGAACTAGGAAAGAGAGAGACCTCGTAGAACCATTTCTGCGCTTCTCGCGTTTCTTCTTGGTTGGGTGTCGCTGACGGCTTATCCATTCGAGCACGCGCACCGTGCCATTTGTTCATAGCTCATCTTCTTCTTCTTCTTCGTCGTCGTCGTCTTCTCCTTCTTCCTCCTCTTCCTCTTCATCGCAATCAGCTAGTGCTGATGAGGGCACATAGTTTTCGGCACTATGCCCAACGCCGTCACCCTTCTCTCCCTCTTCGTCACCTTCTTCCCCGTCACCCTCTTCTCCGTCTTCTTCTTCTTCTTGTTCTTGTTCGTCTTCTTCGTCTTCTTCAATCCTTTCGTCCCTCTCGCCTTCGACATTGTCATTGTCGGCTTCGTCCTCTTCAATGTCTTCATCCTCCTCTTCATCATCGCTGTCACTTGCCGCGATCGACATTGTCGTCATCATCCTTTTGATAGGAGGAAGGATGCGGTCATCGTCCTTCTCCGCCTCCTCTTGTTGTTGGCGGGTTAGATCCAGCGCCATATGCTCCACCACCGCTGGTGCGGTTGCACCAGCAACGGCAGCTGTGGAAGAAGGTGACGGCGATGATGATTTGGCAGAAGGCGTGCGCTTTTGCGCGGTAGCGGTTGCCGCCTTTGACGAGGATGGTGTCCGTCCTCTCTTTTTGCCCGATGATGATGCTGCTACACCACCGCCGCCGCCGGCGAACCTGGCTTTGGTGTGGTGAGCGGCGATGGATCGAATCGCCGCTTTGGTGGTGCGGTGCGACATGGATGACGATGTCAACGCAGCCACCGCGAGGCGGCACTGTTGACACACACCACCGCCGCCGCCACTGTCCGTCTTTTCTCCTCTACCTCTACCCCTGCGATGACAAACTCGCCATGGGTGTTCAATGTGCCACAGGATTCCGCGACTGTCATCCTCGCGGCGCGACCCACCAAGACGAATAAGCGAAATGATGGCTTCGAGTGAATCTCTCACCATCGCCTCCCCGCTGTCGCTACCATCGACATCGATGGCCGCCATCGATGTCGCCGTTGTTGCGTTTGCGGTGCAGCAGCTAGGTACAAATTTGAACTTCCAACACGTCACCACCAACGCGAATTCATTGCTGTCATTGCTGTTCACGGTGGCGGTGGCGGCGGCTGTCGATGCGAGGGAAGGCGATTGCAAGCGTGCCGCGGGCGACGTTCGCCATCGTTGAAGTTCTCGCTCGGTCAGTGTGACGCGGACAACTGTCTCTTCTTCTCCTGCTTCCCCTGTTCGTGACGCGGGTGGCTTAGAGGCACTGGGAGTAAAGAAACCAATTGCCATGCTCACCACTGCTGGCTTGGCGCGGTACTGATTGTTGGGAGAGAGAGAGAGGAGAGGGGCTATGCATCGCAATGACCATTGATAAGAGTCGTCGTCTGAGAGCGCCCAATCAGTATGTCCGCCCGGCGGATCCTGCAGTGAAATAATGGCCACCCCGCCTTTGGTGGCCTTGCCGAACGTCACCACCAAGTCAATCTCTCCGTTCTCCATCTCTTGCGACCTTCTCTCCTTTTTTTTCGACAGTGACGGGCGACCCTCCACCCTACTCTTCCGATTGTCGAAAATGACGAGAAGTGCGAACGAGGAGGAAACGGTCGGGGTATAATATCGAGAGAGAGATTGAAAGGCGGGGAGGGGGATCGGGTTGTGTTTCCTTTATTCCGACGCACGTCAAAACATCGGTTCTAAGAGGGTGTGGGATCCATGGACCCCTCTTTCCCTCCATCGATTTATTTTACTTCCACTGTTGAGCTCGATGTTTTTTTTGGGGAATATAAGTCAAAAATAAGGTTCGTTTGGTCAATAATGGGGTATATGCAGTGAATAAGCGGAGTCTCGTCGCGTCAGAGGGGATCTTTGGTGGGTAGGAGGAATCCGAAATCGATTTGGCTGCTGGAGCCTGGAGGTGTCGATCGGACTTGGTGGTTGCCGTTGAGGCAACAGAGGGTGTGCGGTTGGCGTTGATTGTTGGCGAAACAGGAGGAGTGGCACAGCCATTAGATGGATTTGCCGGATTTGGCCGTCCTAATCGCTTTCAGCCATTCATTGGAATGACGGATCATTGCTGAAGCACCCTTCACAGCGACAAGTCCCGTGGTCACCAGACCTACGACAGCGAATGTGGATTCCGCGTTAACTTTAACTTGAAAGAAACGAGTGGCTTGCTGCCAATAAGGGAGTTCATGGCGAAGTTGGGTGGTGGTCCATACTTTGTAATGCGTCAACGCTTGTGTACATCTCTCCTCGTCTGTTTCAGTCTGCTGTTGCCGTTGGTAGTTGAGAACGCGAGCATGCGCTTCTGGGCCGATGTGTTGGGCGTAGCGTTCACGAACAAGCGCCAATTCCTCTGTGTCAAGCACGCTGTCGCACCAGGCAGTTTGTTCAAGTTCCCTCACAAAGACGGAGGCCTTCGGCGGATCACGTGCCAACGTCAGTAATGATGATAGTAATTGGTAGCACTTGTTTTTTTCGTGTAGGTCGGACATTCAATCGCGTTGCAGATTGATAAAGGGGATCGGGAGCGCGCTTCTTTCGCTGCGAGGGAGAGATGGGGCCCGAAGGAAAATACCGTGGGTCATGGTCCGCCAAATACGTCCAGTGTTTCAAATTGGGGACGCGTAACTTTATTTTATTGTTTCTCTCTTTTTTTTGTGTGTGTGTGTGTGATTGGGTCCACGAAACGGAGGAGGAAGGGAGGAGGGAGGAGGGAGGAGGAATGTGATGGGTGCGGGCCCCGCCTATGGCGAGGTTGTTGCATCTACCGCTGAGAGGGGCGCCGTGTCGTCGGGTATGCCCGCCATGACCCTTAGTGCATCCATGAAGATCAGTATGCGCTGGGCTGTCATTTCTTCTGCGCCGCTACCGCCACCACCGCCGTCAATGCCACTGATGATCTTGTCAGAGAGCGCAGTCAATGCGGCCACGAAGGGCTGCGCGTAGTCACTTACATTCGATCGATCCAACGCGTCCAGTATTTCTCTCGTTGTGACGGCAAATGCGTATAGGTCTACGTCGTTGTTGGTGTAAGTGAGCAATTCGGAGCCGGCCGTTGCCTCCTGCGCCTTGGGCATGAACATGGGCGTGCCCATTGAGAAGGCCGTTGCGCCAATGGGAATGGCAAACCCGTAGTCGGCCAGAAGCACGCTGCCTTGCGCGTCCAACAAAATGTTGCCAGGCTTAATGTCGCGATGGATGAAACCACACTCCGCCGTCCATGCGATGGCGTGCGCCAACTGGTACAACACCCTCACCATGGTGGGCACGGACAACAAGTTGAAGGGCATCCTCTTGGCCGCAACCTGCTTCGCAATCGACATTGCGTCGGCCTCCCTCGAGGCAATGTCGAGTCTGAGTTGCACAATGCGATCCCTTGCGCCAGGTGTGTCGGCGGGCAACCGCTCGTACGAGACCATCTCCTTACGAGCTGCCTCGGCGCTGCGGTAGAGCCTCGCCGCTCGCTTCTCCTTCTGTGCCAACTCCACCGCTTCACCCAATTCGAATGGCGCCAACATGGAGACAATGCCAAAGTGCGTATCCTTGATAACCCATCCGTAGTGAGGCAATATGAAGCGGTTGTCAATTGTAATCGCACCGGACGCAGCGGCTGTGGCGGCTGCTGCTTTCTTGAGCTGTGGCGGCGTGAAACCCATCTTGGCCAACGCCTCTAGGTTGGCGCCCTTCGATCCAATCTTGAACGCGTGATGGTACTGGCTGAGTACAATGCCCGCCGAAGCCTCTCCCTTGTACAATGCAATGATCTGAGGCGATGCACCGAAGGGTGAGAGGGCCTTGAGCGCAACGACCAAGTGCGTGCGATCACTCAGTTGCCATCCCATGCGACTGTAGTCGTTTCGAATGGCAGCCTCGATTGACAAGATGGCAGATCCGCTGTCATTGTTGGTGGTGTTGTTGTCCCTGGCAGTGGCAGCACCAGTACCGGTACTAGTCGCGGCGGCAATGGACGATTGAGCATTCGCCGTAAAGGCCACGCGTACAACCTTACCATGGGCGCCGGCGCCCAGCAGCACTGCACGAGGCCAGTCGAATTTGCCCGCGTTCATCTCGTAGCCAGGCAGTGTCCACGCCATGTAGGGCTTCAGGTTGTAGATCAAATCGTAGGGAATCGCATTTGGTGGTCTCGGCAGAGTCTTGTCGCGTGTGATGCCCAAGTAGTTCGGCAACACCACGTGCTGTGGTGTGTACCAGATGTTGTCGGTCTCTGATCGGCTTAGCACTCGGCTGTGTAAGGCTCGGTCCGTGGAAAAGACGGAGGGCACGTCGATGTGCTGGCGAGTGATGAATCCAATCCTACCGAGTCCACTGGATTTGGCTGCGGTGCGCTGTATCCTCTTGATGGCGCTCATTTTGTCGGGCACGTCGAATATGTACTCCACGAACAGGAACGGCGCGTCGTTATCGACGGAATCGCCTTGTCGCCCATAATCCCTCGGCGCCAGACGGAATACGCACACCATTTGTGCCAGGCGATCGAGCGCGGCGAACACTGCCGATCGCTGTTTTCGAGACGATAACGCCACGATACTCCCACTGCGTGGTTTTGATGGTGGCGGCGATGATGATGATCTCTTGGTGGTAGTGGCGCGCCTCGGCGAGTTGTTACGACGGCTGCCGCCGTGGCGATAGTAGTAATTACCACCCGCGATTTGTGCTGCAACAAGATCGGCGTAGTAGACGTCTGGTTTTAATGACGAGGAGGAGGGTGCGGCACTTTTGGCCTTGGCGCTTGCTGCTGCTGCGGCGTAGAGTTCGGTGTGTTCAATGGGAAGGGCATAGTCAGGTCGACTCAGAACAATGTCCCTCCTGGGCTCGAGGATAGCCCAGTAGAGTTCACTGGGGGCTCTCGGGGGAGGCGGTTGGGTCATTTGATACTCGTATCGAGATGCGCCCTTTGCGAATGCGCGTTCTCGCGATGCCGTTTCAATGGGTGCGCCGGCGTTGCCCATTGAAATGTAGAATTGTGTGCCCATGTCGCGAGGCGCGATTTCGGTGATGGCAATCCGAAAGTCGCCATCGATGGGCGATGCGAGCCACGACGGGTCGTATTCACCGAGGAGACGGCCCCGTGGATCGTCGTACGCTTCATCGGCCATTTTTGTTTGTTTGTTTGTTTACCTATGGAATAACGCTCGCACACGCGCACATACACACAAACAATTGCGAATTGATTTTCGAGATTCCTCGTCTTGGGAAAAGAAAGGGCGGGATGGGAGGTGGGCGGCGGGTAGGACGGTACAAGCCAGGGCAGCTATTTTTTATTCTCCACTTTCTCTCTCTCTCTTCTCTCTCCTCGCCATGGGCAGGGAAAATGCCTTCTTTTTTTTCCTTATTGGTCGTTCGCCGTCTGTCGATATCGGCGCTGGCAAGGTAGAGATTTCACTCTTTTGGAGGGAGGGAGGGAGGGAGGGAGGGGAGTTATGTGTTTAGTTAGGGGGGGGGGGGGTGTGTGTGGTAGTACATTTAAGACGACGACGAGAGCAACGAGGAGGAGCTGTAAGACGAAGAGGAGGACGATCGTCGGCGGGAGTGGTGTCTGTCACTCTTCTTCTTATCCTTTCTTTTCCTGCCG
>JBAZUA010000046.1:0-5415 GCA_041661645.1 Minisyncoccota bacterium
CTCTGTGACGTCAGCGGGGCGTAGTGGTGGACGTCCCTGATGATCATCCTCCTCGGAAGACCGTCTGAACCTGTCGGAATGACGAGGAGCTGGAGGTCATACTCCTGCTGCCCTGATGCGAGGTCGATCGATGTCTTGTACGTCGGATTACGTGAGTTCAGGTTCGCTAGCTCAGCGAATCCCTCGGCCTGTCGTCTGGCCCACTCCATGCTATTCTGTGGGTACGTGTTCTCGGCACCGTTCAACGTCCCTGTCGGAGAGCCAAGGAACGTCGACAGGACAGACTTCGCCTGGTATGAGTTCACCAGGGCGCTGTAGTCCATGGCAGCCTCCTCGAAACAGGCATATACATCCGATGAGCTCAGCTCAACCTGGACATGACTGTCTCCAAGCCTCCTGACGACATACTCTAGCACTTTGTCGGCATCGATGCGGAACATCGAGTCAGCATCGAATATTCCGAACGGTGTTGATGACCCTGAGACGAAGCTCATTTTGCCTCCATCATGATGGAGGCCAGTGTCCTCCAGATGCTGTCTGTTACGTAGTAGCCGCCGCGTTCACCGGGTGATTGGACATGTCTCGCTTTTCCTGATTGGGACATCCTGCCCCACAGCTTCTCAGCGGCGTCAGACCTCTTAGAGTCTGACGCGAGGGGCTTACCGTGGACACGTCTGACATAGTCACGGAGTGCACCGTACACAGCTGCCCCTATCCCCTTGCCTTGAACCGATTGTTCGATGTGGGCGAAGCGGACGACGAACGCCTCGACCTTCGGATCGAACATCGCATCGACATTTCCAACAGCTCGGCGGCCGAGGTACACCTCAGCAGAGACGGCGGGCTCTTCGACTGGCCCACGCATCGGTCTAAAGCGGACAGACACCCCTGGTGCCGCGGTCGGCACCATCTCAGGGGGCGCCATATCACTCCCCCGATCGACGGTCAGTGATCATCGCCCAGCCGTTAGCTCCGTCCCAGACGCCCCAGATCTCATGGGTCGTCACAGGTTTCTCCATGTCATAGAAACTGCCGGACGTGATCTTCACGTAGAAGTTGTTCACAGATACGTTCGCATCTACACCGAGGTACAGGCTGGCACTTCCGTGGTTAAAGACGGTCGCTGCACGGCGGCTGTAGGTCGATCCAGACAGGATCAGCACAGGTGACGCTGACGCAGGCACCCTAGACTGGACAACACTGCCGGACGTAAGCGGCGCAAAGAATGATGGTGCGAACATGCAGCTCCTCCACCCTAAGTAGGCATATCAGAGTGTGGTGCTGTAGTCTCGACGGAACATTCTCACATACTTGCCGAGATCCTCTGTCGCCCAGCGACCGATCTTGACAGGTACTCCGCCGGATGATCTGATATTCCTCGCAACTCGGACGTTTTCTCCGTAGATACCGCCCCTCTCATATGAGAGGGTCACCGGCAGTGTGCTGATGTCCGGTGAACCACCCTTCTTCTCTGAAGAAGAGGCGAAGTAGATGTACTGCCTTCCTTCACTGCGGGCGATCCTATAGATCTCCTCCAACGACCCGTCTCCCTCTACCTTCGGCTCGTTCTCTTCTGGTTTCTCGGGCTGCGAGAAATGTGGACGACCCTTCGTCGATGTGAACGGTGAGCTCGGAGGACGATCCTTCATCCCATATCGTTTACGAAGCGCCGCCCAGTCGGATCCCATCCCGTCATCAGTGTCAGTGTGGTCATCTGCGTCTTTAACTGGATCAGCAGGTGCCTCCTTGACCCTCGTCCTGCCCTTCTTCAGAACAGATGTGGAGTCATGCACGACAGACGACGAGACGTCCTTCGCATGGACGGCGTAGAATGACCCGTGTTCAGGGATGACGATGATGTCATCCGCCTTCACCCCAGGTGGCAGGTTTATCAGCGGCTGGCTCTCCCTGGATATAGGTGTACCAGGCTTCAGGTTGGCAGTAAGCGGCTCAATTGCAATGCCGGTGTGTTGGAAGAGCTGGTCGGCCAGTGTTACGGCTCCAGCGACCTCCTTCTGGGATGAGATGAATGCGATGAAACGGGGCGATGGTGACTTGTTGAGGGCGACGCTGTCCGCATCCCCGAGGTCACCGACCGAGTGGTACCCCCACATCTTCAGGAGACCGTTGTCGACCCTTCTCGCATCGTCCTCTGATGATCTTGGCCTGAAGAGCGAGTAGACACCGTTCAATGTCCATTCCTCGGGTGGTCTTACAGGCTCCAACAGTCGGTACGAGCGAGCATGGTAGAGAAGCTTCCTGCCGGAGATCGTCGTCTGCCTCCAGCCCTTGTCCTCGAGGTAGCGCATGAGACGTGACGCTTGGGTCCCCTTCGGGAGCTCAGAGATCTGCCATATTGTCTGTCTCATGGCCGGCTGCATCGTCATCACATTGACAGCCTCCCTTGGAATATTGCGCTGGGCTGTCAGATGTGTCTGATCTGGCTTCTTGATGGGGGCCTCATGGACGGGTTTGCTGGAGCTGTGACGTACCTGTCCGCCGACACGCTGCACTAACTCAAAGTCAGTATAAGAGTCAGTGATTAGCGCCCTTATCTTCTTGCAGAAGTGTATGATGTACGGCCAGTACCTCTTGTCGGGGGTCGAGTTCTGCTTCCCACGGGCCTGTGGGATGACATACTTGGCGTCGCTGTTCTTCAGAAGATCTACGACCATGTCAGTAGCTTCGAGGCCGTGATTATATGATTTCCCGACCTCACTAGCATCCACGACATCAAGTGTGACATGTGGTTTTCCAGAGGGGTCTCTCAGCGAGAACATGTCACCGAAGGCATTGCCACAGTGTTGCATCAGTCCGCCTTCGATCTCACACTCTCCGCCTTTCAACGGTACCCATGAGAAGCCGTCTGAGAACCTGATGATCGGTGGAGACTTCGGTTTTCCCCCGTCTCTATTTGAGAGAAACACAGCCATGATCTCTGCGGCTTCATCCACACTGCCAGCTTCACATATCTGTTTTTCTGTCTGAGGGAATCGTCTCGTGAAGTCGACCAGTCGTTTTAATTCATCTGTGAAATTGTCAATAAAAACATTTAGATCCATTGAAATCGACGGATCATCATTGTGACGCCAGCCAGCACCGCCGTTTTTTAGCCATTTCGCATACATGTATGGAGGAACGTCGGAATTTCCAAACAGCTTCCTCAGTCTCTCAGCGTCCTGCTGAGGAATCTTTAACATCCTGACCATGTTGCCCACTGTCATCTCTGAGAGGGCATCAGTGTCCCCGCTGAAGGTTTCAGCCAGCTTCCGGTTGGTCGCCTCCCTCCTACTCTGCTTTGTCGCCTTGGGTGCTGTGGTCACCAAGTAGGTATGACACTGCATCTGGAGAGTGCAACTCCATCGTTCGTTCGACGATGTTCTGCAAAGCCCAGAGCATACCGCAGCAGAACTGGTTCTTCGGTTTCCTGCCGTCTCGAAGGACTCTCGTCATTTGCGATAGGAAGGAGGCCAACGTCGGATCGTCAGGACCACGTGCATCCATGATCTCAGATACAATGAGAAAAATGGCATCTTCAAGATCGTGGTAGTCCTCCGACTGAAGACGCTCCGCAAGCCACACCATCAGGTCGTCCTGTCTCATTTCAGTCGTCCTCAAAGAGTTGATTCATGATCCAAGACCTCATCCTGAACATTTCGTAGCTTCTTTGTCCGGGCTCTAGACCGGTCGTCCAGTAGAGATCATCGATGGCTTGAAAAATGATTGAATAGATCAAGTCTCTCATCTCGCCTCAATCATATCGATGAACGTTAGGACGATAGCCATGAATACCTCTAGGGGCCACGAGACGACGAGGACGGCGACCAACGACATCGCCACGATGATGTCGTCGTCATAGTCCCTCATAGAGATGACAGCTGAGTATGTCCCGAGGACAAGTCCGATGACAAAGTATCCGATGATGAACGGGCTCATCTTACCTTCTCACTCTTCTCGTAGACTAGCTTCGTCTCAAGAGGGGGAGGAAACTCCACAGGATCGGTGTCCTGGTCAACCTCGAGTAGGATGAATACGGTGTCCCTTCCTTCGTGCCTGACACTGATACTCCCGTATTCATTGAGGACGATGCTGATCCCCTCATCACGCATCTTATCGAAGACACGTCCCAGCGCCAGTGCCGTCGGGTGACCATCGTTCAACTTGAACCTTCTTGCCATAATTTTTATGGTAAAACATCAGGTCATCACATCGATTAGATCACACCACTGGGTCAAGGGGATCGAGGACGACCTCGGCGATAGCGTCGTTGGCCCTGATCAACAGGTAGCCCTTCCCACCGCACTTCACCTCGACTGCTGAGTTGAACGGTGAGAGGATGAGGACATCACCCACCTCGATGCCGTGCGGGACGAGCTGACCTGCCTCGTTGGTACGACCGGGTCCGATAGCCTCGACACGTACATGCGTGACCTCCTTGCCCTCTGCGACCTGTGGGACATAGAGTCCGCCGGCTGTGCGATCGCTGGTGGCCTCTTTAGAGACGAGAAGTTGGTCTGATAGTGGCTTGATCCTCATACGACTATCATACCACACCTTCCTTCGGTATGATCGGGAAAAGACCTGCATACTTCTGTGATATAGGCCATCCGCCGTCCGGCACCCTCAGGTATCGACGATGTGTGTTCCCCGTCATCTGTGCCCAGCTGACCATCTCATGCTTCACAGTGAATGCCGCGATAACGGCCACCGTGCAATCGCTGGTGCCCTCATCGACTACGATGTAGATCACGCTACTTCTAGCCATCAGTCATCCCTAAATCTGAGGCCCACGGGAAACCTTGGGACGCCGCTCTTCTTCGTTATGCCTTGGTACTTCACTGTCAGCATCCTCCCGATGACCAGCGACGGATCGTCGAAGTATGCCTTCAGCGTCGACGTCAGGCCCTTCATCTTGACGTCGAAATTGACACCGCTATCGGTCTTACAGGTGAAGATGGCGTGGCCGGCCAGCTTGCCGCGTCCCTCGTTGACCCCGATCACCTCGTACTCCGCGTCGTCGAACAGCTTGATCTTGAGCAGGTCGTATGATCGGGCGTTGAGGTACTTTCCAGTGGCGTTCCTTGCCATCGCGCCCTCATACCCCTGCTCGAGGAACTCGTCGCGTGTGGCCATCAGGTCCTCCTCGCTGTCGACCAGCTCAGTCTGGACGCAGACGATTGACGACCGCGTCGATGACAGGTTCCGTTCCAGCCAGCACAGTCTCTCCTCGTACTCGAGGGTAGTGTCTACGAGGTCGTACACGTGGTACTGCACCTGCTCGGACCCATCCCTCGCCTCTGAGTCCCTGATGAAGCTGGACAGCTCCTCGAAGCGATCCCTGAACTCGTGGTTGTACAGCTCGCCGTCGAGGGTGACTGACACGAGGCCGATGGCCTCGATCGCTGACGCGATGGG
>JBAZUA010000047.1:0-5263 GCA_041661645.1 Minisyncoccota bacterium
TCGTGTGTCCTTGCTCCAAACACAGGATTGTCTCGATCTTGTCGAACACGCCGATTACTTCGGCCTCGGCGATGCTCTCCTCTTCCACTTCTGCGCCACCAAGCTAAAAAAGGACGACCTTTGACTTATTATTATTAGTCCAAATTCTGTCGAATTGGAATAAACACTAAACATGTTTATGCGGCTCTTGATCCGTCTGGACAATATTATCGGCCATTTCCTTAATTTTGTATATCTTTGCATCTGACGAGGGATAAACGGAGTAAGCTCCCGCGCAACGGATTTCCACTTTCTCCCCGCCCAGAGGACGTAACCCGCGGTTTCTGTACACGGCCTTCCTCCTGTCCTCCAGTGGTATAGAGAAAATGGCTGGGGGAGGGCATCCCTCTCCTCCTCCGTCTAAAATGCAAACAAATAGTAGAGGACACCCCTCCCGCGTGCTCGTTGTGTCCTTTCTCTCTCTCTCTCTCTCTTTCTCTCTCTATCTCTCTCTCTTTATTGTTTGAAAAAAAGGAGGAAGTAGGAAGACGAAAAAATGTCGTCTCGAGGACAGCAGCGCGATAAGGACGTGGGCGTGGGCATGGTCATGGCCTTTGCCGTTCCCAGCGCATCCCAATTTGAGGCAGGAGATCACATCGTGTTGACGAAGGTACAGACACCGTCGGGACGTGTAACACGGATAGACGCCATATGGCCGACGCTCGAAGGCCAAGGCATCGTCGAGGTCACGCCAACACCGACGGGTTCAATCGTTTCGGCGAACCTAGTCGAGGGCAACCACATTGACATCACCAATGGTAACGAGATCTCCGCCATATGGCCGACGCTCGAAGGCCAAGGCATCGTCGAGGTCACGCCAACACCAACAGGTTCGATCGTTTCGGCGAACCTAGTCGAGGGCAACCACATTGACATCACCAATGGTAACGAGATCTCTGCCATATGGCCAACCCTGACCGCCGATGGATTGTCTTCGGTCTCTCCGACCGGCACGGGCTTTGTCGTTCACACACCTGCGCCAACTTCACTCTCGAACATCACGCTTACCAACCCAACCATCAACGGCGGCACCGTCAACAGCACAACTCTGAACACACCCACCATCCCTCAGCTCACCGCGCCCGCCAACGTCTACTCGTTTAACGTCGACGTGACTCAACTCCTTGATCTCCAGGACGGCGTCACGGTGAGAATGACGCCCAAGGTCGGTCAATCGCCGTTCAAGTTGAATTTCTGGTTCTACCAAGTCACAACCGACGATATTCGCGTCAAATGCTCATTTTCTGCGCCAAGTCAAGTTGACGTATTGAATCACGAGCCCGCGTACACACTCGCAGAATTGGACGCGTTTAGGACGACGGCCATGACCACCGGATTTCTGACCCACTCTCTCTCCGGCGCTCCCACGTGGATGAGACAAATGGCAAATGGCAGTGCCTACACCTCACTCAGCGTCGCCCATGGGACGAACCACTTGATGGTTCGCAATGACAGTCTCACATACCCATGGGCAACGGCCTACATTGACATTCACCGTGGCGCGCCTGGTGGTAACAATGGATTGGTCTTCTCTCTGTGTACTCGACCCTTTACACCCAACGTGAACCAGGGCTCAGTTTTTAGCAACAGCATAGAGCTGGGTATTGGATTTGCGACAACGTCGGCCCAAGGCTACACGTTTGGTAATGCCGTGTTTACGAATATTAACGCGATTGTGAGGGGCAAATTTGACGACCAGTTCCTCGTCGGCCAGGACAGTGGCCAGGACGTGTATGCCGCGTACGCACCGCCCTTCCTAACCAACATCGGATGTACCATACTCTAAAAAAAAAAAAAAGGAGAGAGGAGGGAGACAGACGAGAGAGGAGAAAAGAGAAAAAAGAAAGGAGGTTCTCCACCTTAGTATCGGTCTCATCTTCTTGCGTATATCCGACTAAAAAAAATACATTTTCTCCAATCGTCCACTCGTATAGTTCTTCTGCAGTATGTGTTCACCTTAGCCGCATCAAGGAGGTGTCAGTAGGCACGTGAGTGCATGTGCAATGACGACGACAACAACGACAACGATACCGATACCGACCTTCGTAAAACGTTGACCTGTCGTCGCGTTTAATACGTAATTGCCGCTGAGATTCAGCACTCGGAGGGAAGGGAGATGGCTCATCTCAGGAGGAATGCTCGCTAATCGGTTGTCGTCGAGATATAACCTTTGGAGGGAAGAGAGAAGGCCGAAATCGGGAGGGAGGCTCGTCAATTGGTTATCGTTGAGATATAACACTTGGAGAGAAGAGAGACGTCCTATTTCGGGAGGAAGACTTGTCAATTGATTGTGGCTGAGACCCAGCACTTGGAGGGAAGAGAGGCGTCCTATTTCGGGAGGAAGGTTCGTCAATTGGTTGCCGTTGAGACCCAGCACTCGGAGAGAAGAGAGCTGGCCGATTTCAGGGGGAAGACTCGTTAATTGGTTGTGGCTGAGATACAACACTTGGAGAGAAGAGAGGAGGCCCATCTCAGGAGGGACGCTCGTCAATTGGTTGTCGTCGAGATACAACCCTTGGAGAGAAGAGAGACGTCCGATCTCAGGAGGAAGCCTCGCCAATTGATTGTAATCGAGATATAACACTTGGAGAGAAGTGAGACGGACCATTTCAGGTGGGAGACCCGTCAGGCGACAGCCAGATAAATCGAGGGCGGTGATGCGATGGGGAGTCAAGAGATCGCGGACAACCCGGTCGGACGCTATCCATTGGTCGATGCTCGTCCAACCCTGACTCATTTGAAACGGAATCTTCCATGCTTCCCATAAGGAGGCAAGCACCTCACCATCATCGGCATTACCGTCGTTAGCAATCGGATGCTCGACGGCGGTGATATCTGTTGGTGCGCAGTGGAAGGGGAGCATCCGAGAATGATCCGGGAGAAATGTGAGTGAGCAGGTAAGGCTGTCTTGTATTTTCGCGTGTGTGTTTGTTTTTGTTTGTGACAAAAAAGAGGAGATGTGGCAATTGGAGAGAACGAATGATAGCGACAGCAGTATTGATAATTAACTACACACAGCTCCAGCCAATTGACGTGCGCCAAGAAGAAACGACTATTGGTGTAAATGTCGAATCTTCATTTTACATCGCGCGTTTCATTTTCCTGAGTTTGGCGGTACAGAAGTGAAAGAGGAGGGTGTCGGTGAGGCCAAAGTAGTCGGCGTGCGCGACAAGGTCGCGGCAATCCTGGGTTGAGAGGGAGGATACTTGAATGGGTCGCTCCTCAAAGGTGTCGACGAGACATTGGCCGAGGCGGAGAGAGAAGTAGGCCGAGAGATCGGCGTTTCCAGAGTGAGCCTCGGAGAGTCCCGCGTCGAGGAGGTGGCGGAAGTAGGGCCATCGCCTTGCCAGAGAGTGCCGATCCGCGATAGGGATAGGGGACGATAACAATGGTTGCTGATGTGGGGACTCATCACTATAAAAGTAAAGAGAAAACTCAGATGGGGTGTCGTCCGCTACCATATCCATATCCACACTAGCATCACTGCTGCCTTTGAGAAAATGGAACGTCGTTGTGTCCAGTACGGTGGGTAATCGCTGATCCTTTCTGTCGCCATATATCTTCGCATTCAATGGCATCGATGGAAGATAAACGAGGCAGTTGTCGTTCAAAACCAACCATAGGAGGGAGGAGAGATAGGCCACCTCAAGGGGAAGACTTGCCAATTGGTTGTGGTTGAGACTCAGACGATGGAGAGAAGAGAGATGGCCCATCTCAGGCGGAAGACTCGTCAATTGGTTGTGGCCGAGGCGTAGCTGAATGAGAGAAGAGAGCTGTCCTATTTCGGGCGGAAGACTCGTCAATGCGTTGCTGTCGAGATATAACCATTGGAGAGAAGAGAGTTGGCCGATCTCGGGCGGAATACCCGTTAACTGGTTATGGTTGAGGCGCAACTGTCGGAGAGAAGAGAGTTGGCCGATTTCGGGAGGAAGGCTTGTCAATGAGTTGCGGGTGAGATATAACCCTTGGAGAGAAGAGAGAAGGCCTATCTCGGGAGGGAGACTTGTCAATGAGTTGCGGATGAGATATAACCCTTGGAGAGAAGAGAGAAGGCCTATCTCGGGAGGGAGACTTGTCAATGAGTTGCGGATGAGATACAACCATTTGAGAGAAGAGAGAAGGCCGATTTCGGGAGGAAGGCTCGCCAACCAGTTGGCGTCAAGATTCAACCATTGGAGAGAAGAGAGAAGGCCAATCTCAGGAGGAAGGCTCGTCAATTGGTTGTCGCTAAGACCCAGCTCTCTGAGAGAAGTGAGTTGGCCTATCTCAGGCGGAATACTCGTTAATCCACACGCGTCGAGATTCAGGATGGTGATGCGATGGGGAGGCAAGGGGTCACGGGTGATTTGTTCCGACGCTACCCATTGGTCCATGCTCGTCCACCCTTGGCTCTCTTGAAGCGAAATCTTCCATGCTTCCCACAGACAGGCGAGCACCTCGCCGTCGTTGTCGACGGCGGGTTTGACTTGTCGGCGCTTCTTCATGCTTCGTGTGAGGCGAGTGGTCATCCTCGTTGAAATGAAATTAATTTTCAACCGAATGAAAGAAAATGAGGGGTTAAGTGTGAATACACGCGGTGTGCTTCTTACGCGCTCTGCGTACCGACTGGCCGCGTAGGTGGGGCGTCGGGTCGATAGAAACAAAAGAAGCACACACTCTTCTTTCGGGCGGGGCATATTTACGAGCGTGTTCTCTCCAACTTCCCTAAAGCGCCACTCGCTGGTTCGAAGGCCACCGTGGAATTTCGTCGTCTGTGGCACCTAGTTGTGTGGGCGGCAACAATGCTCGTCTTGGCTAGAGAGGTGAGCGCAGTGCCTCGGACCATCGAAGAGTCGCTCAAGGCTAGTATCGCCCCTGTCTTGGATACTTACTGATGGCCTCCCAACGCAATCGAATTTGCCCTGGGATCCGTCAATGCCACCCTTCAAGGCGTTGAACTCATCGAAAACGAAGAGCTCATTGCTGACCTGGCTCAGAGGTTCATCGACGCTAATCTCAAAGAGGAATTCGCCACCATCTGGAACAAACTCTATCGCGCCTGTGTATCTCTGTTCCTATTCATTTGTGCGGCTATATTCGGTCTCCTTGCCATCGCAATTGACGCTTCTCGATAGCGAGGATCTTTTCTAGCATATTGTCCAGACGGATCAAGAGTACCCTTGACTTATTAATATAGTCCAAATTCTATCGAATGACGGTGAAATGGAGCATAATTGGAATAAAT
>JBAZUA010000048.1:0-5097 GCA_041661645.1 Minisyncoccota bacterium
AAGGAAGGAGTGTAAGACGGAGATTGAATCGGGTGCGGGAGAGGATGATGAGACAGACAGCAACCCGGGGTGTTCGCGCGAAGAAAAAAAGGAAGAAAAAGAAGAAGAATGAGGCAGCTCTGTTTTTTTACGGGGTTTCAATATGTATGTTTCACCGAGGTGAATTTTCTTTTTCTTTTTTTAAAACGCAAGTGCACACCCTTTCTTTTATCCACAGACCACATACGTGCGTAGAAAAAACGCACGTATGAAAGAAGAGACGTTTTGGTTTCGCAGGTACCGACATCACATCGCCACTGCCTGATCAGGCACAGTACTCATTCTTGTTAGCACCGCGCGTCCCTTTCGACGCAATTCAGCTTGGAACCATCCGACATTGAGTTGGTCGCCGTGGTCCTTCACCACCACCCCCTCCAAGTTGATTACAATATTGGGCGCGCCGAATACGATGCCCTTGGCAGAGGGCGGCTCCACTAGTCGGCAATGTTCAATCGATAGTAATTTAAGCGATGCGGGCAGCACGCCGAACGAATTGTCGCCGTGCAGCTCCACGTAATTCATTCTTAGCGATTGAAGGCGCGGTACGTTGAATTTCTCTGGTAGGAATGGAGTGAATCTGTTGGTATTACTGCACTCGATCGCCGCCGTCGTCGGTAGGGTAGTTGCGCCACGCTGCGGCGACTGATACGACGGCAGGGTGGAGAAGGTGACACTCCCTTCGTCTACACACAGCGTAGTCAGTAATGGCAGATCGATACGGGTGTGGTACCAGAGGCCCATCTGCTCACCATGTGCAGTAGCGGCGGCGACGGCGGCGGTGGTGGCGGGAAAAGCGCGAGAGCTAGCACAGTCTCTTTTAGCGTCAAGCGCTGCCACGCCATCGGCGCATCCGAACGCGAGCGCGCATCTATCGCAATGGGGCGACCGAACGCGAGAGATCAGATGGATGTGCTCGAGTGTTTTTGGCATGGCGTCCCATATTGACTGCGTTCCGCGTTTAGTGTGGTAGAAGATGGAGACGTCGATGTAGAGGGAGGTGAGCGGCGGGGGAGGCAGTGTCAATTGTCGTTGTTGTTGTTGTTGCGAGTAGTAGGCCTTAAATTCACTCTCCATTATCGATGCCCATGTGACAGATCGTCGCGTGGAATGTACACCGTGCCAGATGAACACGAGTGTGCCCGCTGGAGAAGAAATATGGGGCGATGTATCACCACCCGACGACGATGAAGTGGACAATCGAGGAGAATGTTTCTTCACAGGCAGCACTGCCGCCTTTATGCACGGGTCGTGCCAGACTACCGGTTGGCGAAGCCATACTTGCCATTGATGTAAGGGCTGTCGCGTGCTTTGATCGCGCATCAATGAGACCCATTGATGAATGTTCTGTTTTATAGCGGCTGGGTTTACCCACACCCCGCCGGTGGCTGTGTTGCGACAGCAGCAGCAGTAGGTTGCCAATGCACCATTTGCAACAACAGATTCGACGTGAAACACGGGCGATCCCGCGTCTCCTCCTCCTCCTCTTCTTCTCATCGCGTTCCAGACATTGGCAATGGATATGATAGGGTGGCCACGTTGTGTCGCAATGCAGCACTTGTTTGGCACTCTCCACATGTCAGAAATGAATCCATTGTCAAATACGATACGCGATAGTGTTTTGGGAAGGAGGTATGTTTCCGTTGACGGGGTTTCGGCCGGTTTTCCACTTTCATCTCCCTCCTCCTCCTCCTCCTCCTCCTCCTCCTCCTCCCCTCAAAGGATCCTTAATCGTGAGCGATACTGTCACATACGGCGCTTCACCCAGACCGAACAGCGCAAGATGAGAATGGCGTCTCGCTGTGACATGTACCGTTCGTAGAGGAGAGTGCGGGGGCAAGGGACCGTCGTTGGTTTCCGCAGAGATCAACTCCAAACACATTGGATATTGCTCCATGTATCCGTCCGCGTGCGACTCGTCCTGGATCACCTTTAGGCGCGGTGAACATAGGATGACATCAGGGGGCTTTTTGCATACGCAAAGACACGCGCGAAAGCCGCAGTTTCTCCAGGTTCACCAACACGCGGAGGTATGGGTTGATTGATGATGCGACCGTCTCGGAATTCTCGCTACCCCAACCCCTACCACCCCGGGCAAAGCCAAACGAAATTGACAATGAAGTGAGTTTAGGCGCACATGGTTCTTGCACGAATGGTGCGAGCCAGTACGAGCGCATAGACTCACTCCCCCATTCGCCAGCCAGACACGTCAGCGAGTGCGGTAGCAGCGAGTGCACGAGGACGCGCGACGACGAAACGATAACAAGGTGCACGGTCGGCCCGACCCCGACGATCTCGCAGTCAAGACGCGTCAATCCAGAGGGCCATGCCGCGGGGGGAATTGTGTTGATCAGATTGTTGTTGATCAGATTGTTGACATCATCAGCACAATAGTCCATCAGCTGCATCTTAAAATTGGGTATTTTGAGTGTTGTTATCGTGGCGGGTAAGTCGTTGACGTCGGCGCTAGCTGATAGGTGCGATAGGGTGGGAAAGCGGTGGGCTGCCGTGGATTGACTGACGCTCCATATGCCGACGCGGATGGCGGTGAGCGTCGCGGGCCAATTCTGTGTGATTTCGTTGCACGCTCGATATTGATCAATATCGAGCGCAGAGAGAAGCGGCGGGAGGGCGAAGATTGGGCGTGTGCCAGGAATCAGATCCATCTGATTGACACGCAGTGTTGTAAGGTTGACGAACGTGGTAAAATCGCACGTCATTCCAACGCCGTCGTTGTCGTCGTCGTTCATCTCGAGGCGCGCGTTCAGTGGTATGTCCAAGTAGACGAGAGAGGCGCGACACGGTAGGGCGGACAATTTGCGCATATTGAACGTCAAGGGGCAACGTCTCATTGGTTGCCCCGTTAGTTGCAGTTGCCTAAGGGTGGGTGGGAGTCGCTCAATGAAGCGCATCGAGCGGAATTCCTCTCGAACAGCAGGCACGTGGTAGACGCGACGAGGCGAGTATACGTTCATCGAGAGTGTCTGGAGACGGTCGCTGACATAGGGCCCCGGTGTCATACACCGCCGACGACAGTGGGTTCTTCTTCGTTGCGACGGACTCGCGGGTCGTCCCTCCTTTTCATCCTCCTCCCCCTCGCCACTGTCATCGCCACTGTCATACGCGCCGATGGTACCAGCATGCTTGCGGCTGAGCCACGCAGCCACATCACCCGAAAGCAATCTGAACACTTGAACACGCGGAGGTGGGTCAAATATGAAGCCATGGCCATTTGAATGCGTCTGTCCCCCGTTTCGTACAGACGTATCACGGTGATGTGCTGTTCGTCTGGTGGCAAGTAGTAGATGATCGATTGGAAAGGGGGGCCTCCGACGCTGTAGAGGGTACTCGAATGATGAGGGGCTGAAAATGTCGGCGGAGTCATCAACGACGACGATGGCGGCGGCGACGACGCTCTTGGCCGACGACGGGATCTCGGTGTTGGCGCGGGCAGTGTGTGTCGTATCCATGTTCACGGCGTCGGCGCAACGTGTGAACTAAACGAGACGCCACGCCCAGGGGGGGGGCAAACACTCCAAGAAGAAAGCGCGCCAAATTTTACCACCCCGCGCGCGCGCGCACCTGTTGTTGTCTGTCACCCTGCGCACGATCAGTCTCCATCTTACCCCCCCCCTCCAACAACCCACAATGGATATCACTGATGAGCCCTCGATCGACATTGAGCAAGTCGACATTGACGACGACGACGAGGTGTTGGCCTTGTTGTGGGAAGAATGGAAGGTGTCGCTGCGGCGGGGACGGGGTTGGACGAGTGCTGCCCAATGGGCGACGTCGGACTCGGTGCATCGCCGCGATCCCTTACACCCCCGCCGAATCACTCACCTCATTTTACACGGCTATCGTCTGATGGGACCGGTTCCATCTTCAATCGACCAGCTCTCTTCTCTCCAAGAGTTGGATCTCAGCGGCAATCAATTGACGAGCCTTCCGCCTGAGATTGGCCATCTCTCTTCTCTCCAATACTTGTATCTCAGCAACAACCAATTGAAGAGCCTCCCTCGTGAGATCAGTCAGCTCTCTTCTCTTCGAGTGTTAAATCTCAACAATAACCAACTGACGAGCCTTCCGCCTGAAGTGGGCCATCTCTCTTCTCTCCGACTATTATATCTCAATGACAACCAATTGACGAGCCTCCCGCCCGAGATCAGCCATCTCTCTTCTCTCCAAGAGTTGTGGCTCGGCAACAACCAACTGACGAGCCTTCCTCCCGAGATCGGCCAGCTCTCTTCTCTTCGATCGTTAATTCTCGACGACAACCAATTGACGAGCCCCCCGCCCGAGATTGGCCAACTCTCTTCTCTCCAATGGTTGTATCTCGACCACAACTGCCTCATTCACATCCCACCACTGCCATTGAACGCGACGATACGCGGCGGCAGCGAGGAAGATCAGAGATTGCCCGCCACGTTGGAGGCAACGACATGGGAGAGGAAGATTGTCGTCGATGACGGCGGCGACATTAACACCAATGACACTGACACTGACACTGACACTGACACCGAGTCGTCGTCTGGCTTTTCTCTCAACTTTTACGACGATGCATCGTCATCCATCGCTATTGCCGATCGGCGCACGTTGGCTCGGAGATGGCCCTTCTTTCGACACCTCACCTCGGCGGGACTCTCCGAAGCTCGCGAGGGGAGCGCCGATCTCTCCCCCTACTTCTCCGCACGCCTCGGCCAATGCCTCGTCGACTACTTTGAGGAGCGACCGGTTCACGTGTCCTTGCTCCAACCACAGGACTGTCGCGATCTTGTCGAACACGCCGATTACTTCGGCCTCTCCGACGCCCTCCTCTTCCATTTCTGTATCGCCAAGCTAAAAAGGGACGGGACGGTTCAACGCCCTATATCCATCCATGGATAATCGGATTTATACATGTACATACATGTACATACATATTGAAACCCCGTCAAAAAAAAACCCCCAGAGCTTCTTTTCTTTCTCTTCGCGCGAACACCCTGGTTGTGTCTGTCTCGTCCTCCCGCACCGCATCCAATCACCAGTCTCCATCTTACCCCCCCCCCCCCCCCCCCCCCC
>JBAZUA010000049.1:0-5086 GCA_041661645.1 Minisyncoccota bacterium
TCCCTCGCCTCTGAGTCCCTGATGAAGCTGGACAGCTCCTCGAAGCGATCCCTGAACTCGTGGTTGTACAGCTCGCCGTCGAGGGTGACTGACACGAGGCCGATGGCCTCGATCGCTGACGCGATGTGGTTCATCCCGGTGATCGGCTTGCGTCCCCTGGTCCAGAGGGTACAGGCGCCGATGTCGTCGACCACCGCGATGCAGCGGTGTCCGTCGAACTTCGGCTGGGCGTAGCACGGGTAGACGAGGCGCTGGCGGTGCTTCTCGAAGTCCTGGGCGAGCATCGGGAATACGCCGCCGAGGACGGCGTCATCGACCTCCTTCGCACGAGCAGAGGTGAGGGTCTCTACGTAGCCCCTCTGCTTCTTCTTCTTCCAGTGGCTCTCCGCCTCGGCGAAGGCCTGCTCAGCTGGGGTGGTGGCGTTTGACCTGCCGGAGTTCTTTCCTTTAGAGATGACGTCACGGGTCTCCTGGACTTTTCCGTCGACCTGTCCCCAACGGGTCACGATCGTGTTGTCATCAGTCCATACCTGCCAGAACTGGTCTGCACCCGTACGCGTCTGTTTATAGAGGGTGGGCCACTTGCTCATCTGGCAGCACCTTTCTTCGACAGCTTCTTGGCTTGTCCGAGCAGCCGCACGTCCGCCTTTATTCTAGGGACGTTGATATACGCGACAGGAACTAACTTGAAGAGGACCCCGTGCTGCCCGGGGTCGTCCGTCTCCAGGTCATCGACCGCGTCGATGACGGCAAGCTCCTGCGACTTGAACGTCCCGATCGTCGGTGCAGACCCATCGATGAAGTCCACCGTGTGCGATGAGACATCCTCAAGCTGATCGTCATTCAACACTGGCTCACCGGCGAGGTTGATGAACACGTATGGACACTTCTTCGGCTCCTTCACACTCTTTTTTGCCATGGAATCATCATAACACAAGAGGCCCCTGCTTCCGCAGGGGCCTCGTTAGGCTACATCAGGCGGCCTCTAGGCCGCGGTTCATCAGAGGTCGAGGACGGTCAGGGTGCCGTAGAAGTCCGAGCGGACCATCTTCTTGGCGTACCTGGTCATCATCATCTTGCGCGGGGTACCGTCCTCGGGAGCGTAGATCGTCGGCGTGACGATCAGCGGCACGTAGGGGGCGTACACATAGCCGACCTCGAGGTAGCCCGAGCCCTTGTATCCGATGAGGATCTTGGTCTTCGGGAAGTACGGGTCCTTGTAGACCGTGTACTTGTTCGAGAGCGTGCCGGCCTTCTCGGCACCGACCGCGAAGGTGCTCTCCTTCGGGTCCATCCCCATGTTCGCCTTGAAGGCGAGGGTGAACTCGAGGATGGTGCACACCGTCGGGTTGCAGACCAGGAAGTTCGCGGTTCCACGCAGCGTCTTGTTGTGGATGGCGTTGCCGACATCGATACAGCGCTCGATGAGGGTGTCATACCAGTCCTTCACGTTACCGGTGAAGCTCGCGCCGGTGAGGGCGCCACCCGTGTTTTTGTCCACGAAGTTGCCGGGCTTCCTCGACCAGTACATCCTCGCGCCAGTGGCGTTGTAGAGGATGTCCGCGAGGATCTCACGGTCGATCTCGAGAGCGATCTGCTCCGACATCAGGGTGGTGAGCTCGACCTCGGCGTCCAGGTTCTGGTACGCGGCCAGGTCCTGGGCGAGCTCCGGGGTCCACTTCGCCTTCAGCTTCCTGGGCTGGGCGGTGACCGCCTCGCTCTGGATGCGGAAGTCGAGCTCCGGGATGTTCGGCGTGGGCGACGCCGCCATGTCCGACTCGTAGGGGTCGAGCACCATGGTGCCCGAGGTCCCACCGGTCAGCGACGCGGCCACGAGGTACGATACCTTCAGGGCCGTGTTTCCAGCCAGGTTGCCGAGCGTGGCGGCTGAGCCAGAGACGATGAACACGAGGTCATTTCCGCTGACCTTGGTGAACCTACGGTAGACCTTCACAGTGTCTGTGGCGGTCACACCGATGGCGACCGGGGTTCCATCGTTCGTCGAGGTGAACGACGTCGACGTGCCGGAGAGCGGCATCCACTGCTTCAGGTCGGCCGTCCCATAGAGAGAGCCTGATCCCTGGAGGATCGAGTACGCGCTGGGAAGGGTGAGCTTCCTCAGGGCACCGAACGAGCCCGAGAGGTCGGGGTCGTGGTCGATATCGCCGAGGTTCGGCGTCGACCATGAGCCAGAGAACGTCGCGGTTGAGACGCGCTCCCTCTGTGAGAACGATGTTCCACCGAGGTTGTACATCGCACCCTCGCCGCGCTGCGACTGGAGGTTGTCCCTCACACCAAAGACCGAGGCGCCTGCGGCAAAGTCGTCAGCCATGTTACCGGCCTTGACAGTGTCGTAGCGGTAGTCCATGTAGAAGATGAGGCCGGACGGAAGCGACATCGGCTGCACGCCGACGAGCTCGTTGGCGATGAGGCCGCCGAAGACCCTGCGGATCATCGGGAAGGCGACGTTCTGGAAGCCGATGATATCGGCCTGTGAACTCGACTCCTTCAGGATCCACTGCGCCTGGTTCTCCATGAGTCGCGCCAGGTTGGCCTTGCGCATCTCACTAAGGTTGCCATCCAGGAGTCCGGTCTTCGACCACTTCTGGACGAGCTTCTTTGACTCTGTCAGGACATTTCTCTCGACGAGTCCCTGACGGAGCTCCTCGTTCAGTACATTGATCGCCATCTTCCTTGCTTCCTTTCGTCTCTTTAGTTCGGGTCCCAGTTCCTGTCGGTCCTTAGACCGTCACTTCACGATTCCAGCGAGCTCTGACCAACGGTTATACATCGGGGCTGCGTCTGAGGCATTCTCGCGCTGGACAGACTCCCTGATGGCCTTCTGGTCAGCACCGGGGGTGGTGACCCTACTGGCATTTGCCCTCGGCTTCGACTGACGTCCCTCGCTGAGAGGGGCCGCGGTGGCCTTACCGAGAGTCCTCTTGATTGTAGCGGTGATGTTCTTCACCTCTGAGATGGTCTTGGCTGAGTCGACAGACTCGACCACCGCGCGCTTCTGCTTACCGCTGAGGTTGTGCTCGGCGAAGATCTTGTTCACCGACATCAGCTTGGTGTTGAAGAGGTTGCTCTTCTTGAGGTGCTCCATCAGCTTACCGCTCTTCGCCTTGAGCGCAGCGTTCTCCTTACGGAGGGCGGTGTTCTCAGCGAGGCCTCTCTTGATGAGGGTCTTCACCTCGGCGACGGTCCAGTCCTTCTTGGCCGGCGGCGTCTCGTCATTGAAGTAGTGCTCGCCACTCTTGACGTCATGAACCGCGTTGCCCTGGTCGACCTCTTCCTGGCCGCTGAGGTCGAGGTCCTTGAAGCCCTTCGACATCTGAACCTCGAGCTGGAGCGACTCCTCGACGTGCCGAGCGAGCTCAGCCTCATCGATCTCGATCTCCTCCTCAAGATCACCCTCGAGTGAATCCATCTCATCGAGATACGGCACATCAGCCTCCTCTAGATCATGTGAACCGATGTCGACGTGGACGCCGTCGCCCTCATCGTCCTCAGACTCAGTGATTCCCGGGAAGACCCCGGCGATTGACTCAAGATCCAGCTCGTCCTTGCCCATTTTCATGTCTCCTTCAGAAAGTATTTGTGCCCCAAGTTTCTGCTTGACGGCACGATCAACGAGCCGTTGGATGCCGGGAGATAGACTCTCCAGCACCTCACCCTTCACGGTTGCACGGGTAAGCTTCACAAGCTTGTCCGCGTCCCTAATCGCATTGTCGACTACGCTGTCGCCCATTTCAGTTTCCTTGGTGTCTAAGTAGCCACTACAGATTTTTTGCACTGAAGTGCAAAAACTTTCAACGACGAAGAGCCTCTCTTACGGTCTTCCTGACAATATTCCTCACCTGCTCCGACGTGAGGACAGGAGGAGCGTGCGATGTACCCTGCCTCTTCATCCTTCCGCCACCCGGTCTCGGCTTCGAGAGGTCATGTGCAGGAAGGGCGACGTATCCGTCGGGACCTCTAGGCCCCTCAGGCGGTGTCCCCTTCCTCTTCTTCTTACCTGTTGCTTGTGCGACTGCCTCGTAGACAAGTCGTCTTAGCTCTGTGATAGTGATCTTCATGTGTCGCCCCTGTCATCGGGTGGTACAAGACCTCTCCATGTCCTGTAGGCGTCGAGCTCATCGGAGCCATCAGTATCTACATCGAGCTCCACGTCAGAGCCTACTCTGACAAGGAAATCAACGATCGATGACGCCTCTTCCCACGGATTACTGCTTCCAGCCCTCTCCAGCTCGTCATCGTCGACTATTCCATCGTCGCCAGCTGTAAGCTGGAATGGAACTGTCGCCATACCAGTTCGGTGTCCCATTCGAGATGAGAGTGCGATGCTCGACGGAATTCCGACAGCCTCGCCCAGCTCGTCCCAGACAGTGCCCTCTATGTCCCTGGGCACGATCTCTGGAGTACTGTCTGTAGATGAGCTGGACTTATATGATCCAGGCGTAAAACTACGACCAAGCTGCTTCCCTCTGCCGTCCCTATCATACGGGAATTCATCACCTGAGACTGTACGAAGTTTCCTGTCGTTCCACGCAGAAGACGGAGATCTAGCGCCAGATGAGTTTGGCCTTGACTGACTGGCCCCTGGAGATGATGGGAGCTGGTAGGACACCTTAGATCCCTGCTGCTCTCTTAAGACGCTCTGGATCGATGACTGATAGACCAATCATGTCAAGCGGGATATCGCTGATTCCGTCAGCCTCGACCTCATCGAGGGGACGTGTTCCCTCATAGATGCTCTTCAATGGATTGGAATCGTCAAGGAGCGGCGATGAAGGAGCGCGAACTCTTCTCGGAGCCTCATCATCAGTGTCGTCAAGCAAATTGTGCTTTGATATCAACTCCTGCACGATCTTTCTGCTATTGCCGCGTTGGACAACATCAGGAGACACCTCTCTGCGTACTTTCGCTGGAGCGACTGACTCCGAGACGATGCTTCTAACATACATCTCTGAGAGCCTTCGTTCGATCATAGCGGGAAGCTGGCGCTCCAGTTCCTCTTGGACAAGACGGGAGATGTATGATCGCAGTTTCGATGTAGCGATCTTCACTTTCCCCTCCTATTGAG
>JBAZUA010000050.1:0-4930 GCA_041661645.1 Minisyncoccota bacterium
TTCTCTCTCTTGACATCGAGGGCGAGATGTGGTAGGGTAGAGATGCGCGGCTGAGAATCTTGCAGCTATGCCAGGAACTGCAACAGAGTCTCTGCCCTGACTGTAAATGTGGCTATGACTTCGGGGGATTCAGAGCAATCTTCAAGAATCTGGCCAGCCGCGCTTGACATGAGCGAAAAGGCAACGTATACTCAAGACATGGAGATGGAGAGAGCGGCGAAGGAGCAAGATGCGCGAATGCTCAAGCGGCTGGAAGAGATGTGGGGGGAATTCGTCCGCTATGAGCGCGCAATGTGAAGATGCCTTGCTCCACGAGGCCAGCTTTCCTCCTTACGGGGACCGCCTCCGGGCGGTCCCCGTCTCCTTTTGAGTAAAAGAACTTAGCGCGGCGAGTAAAGGGAGGGGGCGGTGTGACAAAACGATTTACGGAAACCGGAAAGTGGGATGATCTTTGGTTCCGCAAACTAGATCCATACTCAAAACTTGTCTTCATCTACGTTTGCGAGCGTTGCGATTGCGCAGGATTCTGGGAAATTGACATCGAAGACGCCGGGTATCACATCGGTATATCGGGGGATGCAGTTGATTCGGCGTTGAATATAATTGGTGACAAATTGGTGCGCAATGGTAAATATTTATGGATCAAGAATTTCCTCTACCATCAGGGGAACTTGCCGTTGATTCCGGGGCACAGAGTTCACGATGCGATCATTCGCCGTTTGACGCAATTTGCCAGCCTGTCAGAAGAAATACAATTGATATTAAAGGGTGACTACACGCTGTGGATAGGGGAAGGTAAGTCAGCAAGTAATAGTCATGGTAATAGTCAAAGACAAGGACATGGTAAAAGACTATTGACGGACGAAATGCGCAAAGAATTCGATGCGTGGTGGGATGGAACAGATGGCGAGCCACCATACCCGCGCAAGATCGCGAAGTCCGTTGCTGCTGAAAAGTATTCCCGAGTTAGAGACTCGGCAAGCAAGGAAGAACTTGCTGTTGGCAAGCGCAACTTCGTCAAGATGTGCGAGATCGAGGGAAGAGAGCAACAATACATTCCGTATGCCTCGACATGGCTCAACCAGGAACGGTGGAAGGAGCATCAACAGGCTCCAACAAAGGCATTAGCGAAGCGTCTTGCCAACCAGCAAACCGGGCGCGAGGATGGATATTACGACGGGGTGGTGGAGAAATGACCAGGGACGAAGTGATGGCGCTGACGGACGAGGAGTTGCGTATGCGCGCGGCGGAGTTGGCCGGGTTCACATGGTTCCTCTCCAGGCGGAATGACGGATGTCGTTTCATGGCGCGAGAAGGAGATGGATTCGCACTCTACGCGACAAGTGGCGACAAGGTATGTGGAGACTCCCTGCGCTTTGTTCCCTACTACCCGCACGACACCGCTGCGGCGTGGGGGTTGTGGCGCTCGTTGCCTGTTCCGCGCACGTTGACGGAGGACGCTTTCTGGGTAGAGATGTCATTTGGGATTCCGCGCGATGATGGAGCAGATGGATTCTTGCGGATCAGCAAGAGAGGAGATGAAGATATCCCCCGCGCCATCACCCGCGCCTTCGTCCTCGCTATGACACAGGAGGCCGCATGAGCAGGCCGATCTCGATTGATATAAGGCCGGTGAAGAGAACAAGAAAAGCCCATGTGTCCATCTACTGTGGTGGAGCAGCGGCCTATCTTGGGTGCCTCGACGCAAACGGGAGAGCGCGCATGATTCGGATGTTCAGGACGGCCGCAGACGAGCTTGAGGCCCTATGGAATGACAAGGCCGATGAGGCCATGAGCGGAGGGAAATGATTCGCGGATCTCTCATCGGCAGCCGCTTCGACAACGCGACATTCGACAACTACCGCGTGACGCCAGAGAATCAAAGGGCATACGACGCCTGCAAGGACGTTCGAGATGGCAAGTCGCTCGGGATTGTCCTGACGGGCAAGGCGGGTGTAGGGAAGACGCATCTCCTCGTCGCTCTGGCGCGGGAATTTGGCAAGCCGAGAGAGGCAAAACAAGAGGAAGAGATGAGAGTTCCGAGCATCAAGGAACTCATGGCAATGGCGGAGGACGTTCCAGTAGATGCCTCTCCCGTGTTGCTGGATGCCTCAGAAATGACTAGAGAGCCGAAGGTTGAATGGTGGCCAGTGGCGGATCTGGTTCGAGAGTTGCGTAATGCTGTCAAGACTGGAGAATCAGACGTTTCAGAACGATGCAGGACATGTGACCTGCTTATTCTGGATGACTTTGGCCAAGAACGAAATACGGAGTTCACAACAGAAGAGCTGGACGGGATAACTGATTGGCGATACCGCGACCAGAAGGCGATTGCGATTAGCACGGGCTTGACTATTGACGAGATTCGTGCTAAGTATGGTGACAGAGGAATCAGCCGCTGGTCGCAGCAGTGTCGGATTGTATCGGTAGGCGGGGCGGACCAGAGGGCGAGGAGGGAATGATGTGGTGGTGGCTCTGGTGCCCGATCGTGGTGTATATCTTCGGGGCGGCAATGATGGTCCGATATTTGGAGAACAAGGCCGAGGGACTTGCCCTTATTTTCCCGCTATGGATTGCGTGGCCTATTTCGGCAATTTGCATTGCTGGGTGGAAAGTTTGCGGGATGCTGCTGGAGAAAGATGATTAATCTTCTGTACGAAGGCGTGGATAAGCAACTGAAGGGGAAGGATGAGAGAATGGCTCTCCTGGAGAGGCTGCTGATAGAGGCTCGGCAGGATCTACAAGCGTACCACGACAGGAATGATAACCGATCCGTGTTGACAGAGAGGATTCTTGGAAGAATCGACTCCGCCATGAAGGAGGAGAAGTGACAAGTGGAGAACTCGGCAAGGGATATCTGCGGGGTATAGGCGGCGCTTTGTCGAGTGGCGCGCCATCAATCGCATGGGAGCAGGAAATAGAACGCGAGGGGCATACCGGGCGCTGCATCAACTGCGAATATCGCGGGAAGCTCCACGCAGAAAAGTGCCAACTCGGAGTCTCCGTAGACGGGCTGCACCCGCGAGAGACGTTTGGCTGTGTATTTTGGGAGCATGATGAATAGCGTCAACATCGTAATCGACATCTCCAAAAGTGCGGGAAATGCCATCCTCGCGGTATTCGGAGATCATAAAGATGCCGTCCTGTATGCCGATTGCTTTGGAGACAACACGATCGTTCAACAATGGGTAATCGACGGGGTGACGAAATGCCATCTGGAAGTGTAAAGTTCCCGCGCAGTTTCACGATCCAAAATAGGATTGAACTTGTAATGCAGGACAGGCCGCAGGATTGGTTCTCAGTTGGGCGGCTCGCCGAAGAGTGCGGGACGGAGAGCGCCCGGATCACAAAGGCATTGCGGCAGATGCCAGGGGCCGTGGCGTGGGGGCCTGAATCTGGAGTAGTCGTATATCGGGCGGAGCAATGACCTGGGTCGTAGCCCCGAGCGGGAAGAAGAAATCTTTGCCAGTCGGAAGCGTTTCCGTGATGAAAGGAACCGCAAACCGAGTGGGGTACGTTGGCTTCGGGACAAAGACGGTTGAATCCTGGGGCCTAACGAAGTATAATTCCGTTGTGGTATTGAACTGCAAGGAGACGCCGCAACTGATTGGCTTCCAGTTTCGAGAGGACGACAAGGGGCGCAAGATTCACAACTATGGCGGGATGTTGAGAGTCCATTGCCAGTCCGCTCTCAGGATGGCGAATGCGCGAGTTGGACACTACTCGGCGAACAGGGAGCCAAAGACGGGGATGATTACGGTGTCGGTGGACTGCCAACTGAAGGAGAGCGATGCCAGTAAGTGATGCGGCGCGGAAGGCGGTAGAGAAACGGTCGCGCAATTGCTGTGAGTTATACCATGAAGCCCCATTCCCTGGGGATCAAATCTGCCATAGTTCCCATCAAGGGCAGGGCGGAGCGAGCGAAGATTCCGAGTTCAACGATCCTAACACGCTCGTCTATGCGTGTGGAGAGTGTCATCGCAAGTTCCACGGCCCTGGCGCAGTCCACTCCATCGTCAAGATTGATCTGAAAGCTGGAATCCTCGAAATCGTTGACGACAGTATGCACAAGGTAGACCACTCGCGCATCTTCTTCCACAACTCCGCGAAATGGAACGAGGCGCACGATCGCTACCCGAAGCTCGTTGAGGCTGTGCGAAAGATGAACGAGGCTTCCTGGGACGTTGCCGAGGCGCTGGCGTGGTTTGCCCCGGAGAAGAAGAAGCCGGAACTCATGCGCGTGTGCCCCGAGGTTCACGCGGGCATGGCGCGAGATAAAGCCTGGGGGGTCTTCCTTGCCATTTTAGGCATGACTCGGGGGAAAGCGGCGGGTCTGTCCAAGATCGGGAAATGGGGCACTAACGAGGGGCTCGGGGAGATGCTGCGCGGGGTGGATTTGGACGCGCTAGATGCCCTCAAGAATTCCGACGAGAAGGATCTTATTGATCTCCTCGGCTTGGCGAAGGGGAAGCCTGCCGATTTCTGGGCCGAGATTGACAAGCGGCGCAGCAAGAATCGCAGAGCGAAGGAATGGTTGTTCGACAAGCCGGATGGAACGATTGTGCGCACTCACGCATACGATCCTCCGCATGTTGATGAGAAGGCGTTTCTGATTAGCGGGAGAATCGTGTCATCTGGTAGGCACAAGGTTGAGGAGAGAAATGACTCGTGACGAAGTGATGGCGCTGACGGATGAGGAGTTGCGAACTATCACAGCGCTGTACATGGGGTGGGAGAATGTAACGAGTGGAGTCGTCGGCTCTTTGTGGGGATATAAGAAAGTCAGTGGCGGAACGGCGGCAACCGCCGTTCCTGACTACCCGCACGACATCGCGGCGGCGTGGGAGTTGTTTGAGGCGGCCCGCAATGGTGAACGTTTCTTGGACTTTGCCCAGGCGATGGAGGCGCTGTGCGATGATCCCGATATGGC
>JBAZUA010000051.1:0-4326 GCA_041661645.1 Minisyncoccota bacterium
CATCAATACGATAAGCCCGAGACATGGAACCGACAGATGCAACTGCCTTTGGAATTGCCCGATGCCAGCACCAAGTGATCGTCCTTTGAGAAAGTGTACGTTGAACCTCTTCGAGGACTCCGTCGCTGAACTCGTCCGTATCTACGGCAACGGCTGGACCTCCGAGGTCCGGAGGGCGGTCGACGACTTCATCAAACGCCGGAAGGCCGTGCAACAGAGCTTGGAGGATTCGTTCGAATGACCGACGCACCCGAAAACAACCTCGACACCCTCATGGACATCGACCCCCTTTCCCTCACCAAGGCCGACCTCGACTCCATCATCACCTACCACCGGAACCGACGGGCCGAAGCCGCGGCCAATGGCGGCAAGGTCAAGCGTGCGTCGAAGGAAGCCGGGCCATCCCCCGCCCTCAGCGACCTGATGAAGAAAATCGTCGGGGAGAAGAAGCAGACGTTGGTTGTGAAGCGGAGGATATAATGTTGGGGGAACCAGAACGACGTTATGTTAATTGGCTTCTTCAAAAAGCAACTAAGAACGGCGATTGCCTTGAATGCCACTTTGTACCCATATCAGCTGGGTATTCATATGTTAGACATGAAGGTAAACGCGTTAGAGCACACCGTTTTGTTTGGCAAACATTGAACTATGAAATTGAATCTGACGTATTTGTACTACATCGTTGTGATAACCCACGTTGTATAAATCCGGCTCACCTATTTATAGGTTCTGCCGCGGATAATACAGAAGACATGTTGAAAAAAGGAAGGCATACTTATAAGCATTTTGACACAAGAAAGGTAACTCCCGAGGTACAAGAAGAAATGAAGGCTTTACGGGCCAAAGGATATTCAGCACCTTATATAGCCAATAAATTCAAATTGTCAGCAGGCACTGTCTATGACTATACGAGCAAGGGAGGACGTAAGTATGAGTGAAGTACAATCGTGCTTTCTTCCCGGCACCAAAATACAGGTGGCGTGGGACTCAACTAGTCTTGGTTATCTAAAGACCTGTGCCCGCATGTATCAGTATATTATGGTTGAAGGTTGGGGTTCCCTTGATGAATCTATACATTTGAAATTTGGAATAGAGTATCACCAAGCCCTGCAAGAATACGACATCGCCAGGGCCCAAGGCTCCAACCACCCCGACGCCACGCGGCTCGCCCTGCACGATCTCCTCAAGCGCATTCATGATTGGGAAGTCGACACGGATACCAAGGCCGGGAAGTACAAGAACCGACGCACCCTCGTGGCGATGGTCCTGGACTACCTTGACCACTTCGCCGACGACCCGGCCCAGACCTACATCATGAAGGATGGTCGCCCGGCGGTGGAGTTGAGCTTCCGGTTCGAGCTTGGGTGGGGGCCTCAAGCATATGCTGTTAACGGCATTGAATGGCATGAACATGGAGAATATTTAGACAGTAAATCAGGCAAACGATACAATCTTGTTATGAAGTACGCCGAAGTCTCTCAGCCCTACCTCCTCTGCGGTCACCTCGACCGCGTTGTCGACTTCGCCGGGAACCTCTTCGTGATGGATCGCAAGACCACCACCACGACCCTCTCCTCCCACTACTTCGACCAATGGTCCCCGTCGAACCAAATGACGCTCTACACCCTGGCCTCCCAGATCATCCTCGACTCCCCAATCAAAGGCGTCATCATCGACGCAGCGCAGGTCCTCCTCACCGAGCCCGGCCGCTTCGTCCGTGGCTTCACCTACCGAACCCCGGACCAACTCAACGAATGGATGGATGATCTTGGGCACTGGCTCCGCCTCGCCGAAGGCTACGCCACCGAGGGCTACTGGCCCCAGAACGACACAGCCTGCGACAAATTCGGTGGCTGTCGCTTCCGCGAGGTTTGCTCCAAGTCCCCGCAGGTTCGGGAGCAGTTCCTCAAATCCAGCTTCGACAAACTCCCGGAGGACCAGCGATGGAACCCGCTCAAACCGCGCTAGAGAAGGTTTACAGCCTCGGCCGCCAAGAAGGAATTGCGTTAGCCACTACGATCATTCAACAAACCCTTCTCCGGCGCCTCCACGCTGACTATGCAATGGATCGTGTGATCCGCGCCACGTTGGTGGAAGTTGAGAAGTCGCTGTCTGAGTTCCATGCTCTTCACCAGAAAGAAGCCCAATGCCCTCCCTCTCCAAGCACCAATCCAACGACTTCACCAAACTTTTAATCGAGGGCGACTCGGGCTCCGGCAAAACCGGCGCCCTGACCTCCCTCGTCACCGCGGGCTACAAGCTCCGCATCCTCGATTTCGACAACGGCCTCGAAACCCTCAAGCAATTTGTCATGCGTGAGTGCCCCGACAAGATCGAGAACATCGAGTTCCGCACGCTCCGAGATGAATACTCCGCGTCGCCAATGGGTCCAAAGGTCACTAAACCCCGGGCCTTCGTCGACGCCCTGAAGATGCTCGACAACTGGAAATACGACGACGTTGACCTTGGGCCACCCGCCGATTTCGGCCCTGACTGCATCGTCGTGATCGACTCCCTGACCTTCTTCTCGGATTCGGCGTTCGAATGGGCCAAGGGCATCAACCCCACCGCCAAGGACCCGCGGCAATGGTACGGCGGCGCACAGGAAGGTATCGAATCCGTCCTCGCGCTCTTGACCTCGGTCAACTTCCGCACGAACGTCATCGTGATCTCGCACGTCAAGTACGTCGACAACCCCGACGGCACACGCAAGGGCTACCCAACCGCCGTTGGCTCGGCCCTATCCCCAGTCATCCCACGGTACTTCAACTCCGTGGCCCTTTGTCAAACCAGATCAGGACGCAACCGCACGATCCAAACCCAAGCCACTTCGATGATTGATCTCAAGAACCCGAAGCCGTTCGCGATGGAGAAGGAGTACCCCATCGGCACTGGCCTCGCGGAGTTCTTCAAGGTTCTTCGGGATCATCCCCAGCAAGCACCTGTAAAACCCAACCTCGTGAGGAAGGTGTAATGCGCAGCGCCGAAATCAAGAATCTTTCAATTGCCTTGGAAGCACTGTCTCGTATCCCAGGCACAACTCCTGAAGCCCTTTCAATGAGGATACATGACCTACTTGAAGACATTCTCACAGAAGAGGAGACTAAGACCAAGCCGAAATCGAGTAAGACCACCGAAGACGACGAAATTCCCTTCTGACACACAACAGGACCCCAACCAATGAACACCCCCAACTTCACCTCCATTCTCTCCCGCCCTGCTTCTGAAACCGAACGCCCAAAGCCCCTTCCCGTTGGCTCCTACACGGCCCTGATCTCCGGCCTGCCGCGGTTCGACAAGTCCTCGAAGAAGCAGACCGACTTCGTTGAGTTCACGCTGAAGCTCCTCTCGGCCCACGACGACGTTGACGCCGAAGAACTCGCTACGATGGGTGGCGTCGCCGACAAGACAATCAAGGACACCTACTACCTGACCGAGACAGCCCTTTGGCGTCTGAAGGACTTTCTCGCCAACGCCGGTCTCGATGTCGACTCCGGCAACTCCTACAACGAACTGATCGAAGCCACGCCCGGTCAACAGATCGGGATTTCGATCCGCCACGAAGCTTCGCAGGACGGGCAGTCGATCTTCGCCCGGATCGGCAAGACCTTCGCGGTGGAGTAGGGGCTATGTCTGCCTGTTATAATCTTACCGGGTTATTAGATGGTACGGCTCGCGAGGCCCCCATTGAAAGCTGCCTAGGTGATGAAGCAGGATTCTAGCCCCAGCCCCTCAGGTTGTGTTGGCCTGAGGGGCCTTTTCTAACGGAGGATGCGATGGCTGAAATCCAAGATATTCTAAACGAACGCCAGAAGACCCACGGTGATTATCGTGAACACGCGCATGTTACGCAAGAATTGAAAGACATTATGCGCAATCACTCTGGATGGGATCGGCTTAGCGCCATCCAGAGAGAATCGCTCGATATGTTTGCACACAAGATCGGACGCATTCTATCAGGCAACCCCGCATTCGAAGATCATTGGGACGACATTGCCGGGTACGCAAAGCTAATCCCAAATATGCAGGCGCTGGACAAAGGCAAATGAAGCCCATCGTCCTCCTCGGCGAAGCCTTTGGCCAATCCGAAGTCCGGACCGGCACCGGCTTCTGTGGCGCCAGCGGCATCGAACTCCTTCGGATGCTGAACGAGGTCTCGATCCTCGAATTCACCTCTGACGACTACGACTACCTGAACAAGTTCTACAACACCGGCGATCCGATCCTGATCGACACCATCTGGCGTCTCCACCCCGAAGTCGTCCGCACCAACGTCTTCAACTTCCATCCGCCGGGGAACGACATTGCTTCCCTTTGTGGCCCCAA
>JBAZUA010000052.1:0-4282 GCA_041661645.1 Minisyncoccota bacterium
AAAAAAAAGATAATAATCCCCCTGTTTTTTCCCCCCCCCCCCCCTCTGCTTGTCTCTCTTTGTGTAACGCACAAAAAAGAAGGCCGCGGTGAAAAGGATGGTGCAGCGACCGATTCATCTTTCCAAGACACCCCGCCGCTCGGCAGTGAAGAAACGCCAGGCAATGTCGTCAGCAGGGCCGAGCGGCGGCGTCGTGTCAAGACGAATGAGTGACTTCCTCGTCGCTGCGACTCGAATGAGAAAGTCGACGCACCGCCAGACACCTACCCGGCGACGAGAGTCAACGACAACTGCTGCCGCCACAGGCCGCCCAAGCGGCGCCACCACCACTACCACCACCACCACCACAGCGAGAAGGGGAAGGCGTCCCATCCACTACCAATGGGCGCTGCTGTATACGCCGGCAGAGAGGCAGAGCAGCGGATACGAGCACTTGTTCAAGCGAGTTGCGTCTGGCAGCACGACATCGCCCTTCATGCCAGGCACGATTGCCCGCGACGTATTCGCGCACCACATGGGCGAGGATCGCCAATCCGGCAAGGGCGTCTACAGCGCCTACCTAGCCGTGGTGTTTAACCCGGATGCAGGTGAGGCGAGGGCGTTCTACGGCACCAAGCGCAGATACGCAGAAACGGGTTCGGTGTACTGGAGCGTCATTACGAAGGCAGCCGTGCGAGCCAACTCCATCGATGACTACGCGTGGTATAGACTTCACGGCAGGGTTATTGCCCGCCACCGTCGGCGTCAACAGTGAGTGAAGAGAGAGAGAGAGAGTGAGAGAGAGAGAGTGTGTGTGTGTATATATATAGCGTATGTGTGAGAGAAAAAAAAAAAAGTGGGGGAAAGGAGGAGCGAGAGAATGTGTATGTATATATATTCGAAAGACATGAAACCCCGCATGGGAGCCGGCGTCGTTTCCACCCTCCTCCCATTCTTACCTCTTACAATGGATATCACCACCGATAGTAACGCCACCGACGACGAGGTACTCACCTCCCTGTGGGAAGCATGGAAGATTCCGTTTCAAGCGAGTCGGGGCTGGGCTCGCATCAACCAATGGATAACCTCACCCGGCCGAGTAGTCCGCGATTCCTTGTCTCCCCATCGTATTACGACCCTCGATGCGGAGAATTGTCAGTTGACGCGCCTTCCTCCCGAGATGGGCCTTCTCTCTTCTCTCCAGGGGTTATATCTCGATGGCAATCGTTTGACGAGCCTCCCTCCTGAGATAGGCCTTCTCTCTTCTCTCCAACGATTGTATCTCCGAAACAACCAATTGACGAACCTTCCTCCTGAGATAGGATGCCTCTCTTCTCTTGGGTCATTGAACCTCAGCCACAACCGATTAACGAGCCTTCCTCCACAAATAGGACAACTCACATCTCTCCAGTCGCTATATCTCGAAGCCAATCAATTGACGAGCCTTCCTCCTGAAACGGGCCGTCTCTCTTCTCTCCGAGGGTTGGATCTCGGCAACAACCAGCTGACGAGTCTTCCTCTTGAAATGGGCCTTCTCTCGTCTCTCAGATTGTTATATCTCACCCATAACCAATTAACGAGCATTCCTCCCGAAATGGGCCATCTCACCTCTCTCCAAAAGTTGCATCTCAGCCACAACCGATTAACGAGTCTTCCCCCTGAAATCGGCCATCTCTCTTCTCTCCGAGGGTTGGATCTCGGCAACAACCAGCTGACGAGTCTTCCTCCCGATGTCGGCCTTCTCTCTTCTCTCCAATGGTTGTATCTCAATTACAACCAATTGACAAGTCTTCCTCCTGAGATGGGCCGTCTCTCTTCTCTCCAATGGCTGGATCTCGACGACAATCAATTAACAAGCCTTCCCCTCGAGATGGACCGCCTCTCTTCCCTCCGACGTTTGCACATCAACAACAATCGGCTCATTCACATCCCATTCATTGATGCCATTGAAGCAACGATATGTGGCAGAGAGAATCAGCGACTACCCACTGTACTGGAAACAACGACGTTCCCTCTTCTCAACGACAACGATATGGATATGGTAGCGGACGACAACCCATCTGAATTTTCTCTCTACTTTTATAGCGATGAGTCCCCACATCAGCAACCATTGTTATCGTCCCCTATCCCTGTCGCGGATCGGCACTCTATGGCGAGGCGGTGGCCCTACTTCCGACACCTCCTCGACGCGGGACTCTCCGAGGCCAACGAGGGAAGCGCCGATCTCTCGGCCTACTTTTCCGTCCGCATCGGTCAATGCCTCGTCGATTACTTTGATGGCAAGCCCGTCCAAGTCTCCTCCCTCACTCTCCAGGATGGTCGAGACTTTGTCGCGCATGCCGACTACTTTGGCCTCTCCTCCACCCTCCTCTTTCACTTCTGCACCACCAAACTCAAAACAACAAAATGAACATATAATCTCTATAGTCTATACGTCTCCTCGTACATAGAGGCGGAGGATGCTTTACCGCCCAGCGCGGGGACAATATATGCATGCTCATTTCTCATTCAATGACGTTCTCACACTCCTTAAGATTCTCCCCGTCCTCTGCCTGCCGACGGACACTCGGAATCTCGGGGGATACAAGTGTACATGTCGTTCGTCGTCGCTCTCGTCGCTCTCTTCTTTCTTTTTTTCCTTCTCCTCCTTCTCCTCCACCTTCTGTGGCGGTACAATGGATGGTGGATTGACGACCGGCGCCTCGATCGGCGACGGGAATTTGTACGTCATATCAACGCTGTCGTCGTCGCCGACAATGTCAGCGGCGGTCGACGCACGTGGACGCGACGACCTACGACGGCTCATGACGCTGAATTTAGCGTCATGGAGTAGCTGGGCTTGTTCTGCGGTTAGGCCGTGTTTGGCTGCCTCGGCACTGTAGGCCTCTGCAAAACACTTGGAGGACTTGAAGGCCGTATATTCGCCTGGGATGTATTCTTTCAATGGGATGCTACTATATAGCCGATTGCTACTACTGTCTGCGACCTGGGCAGCATCATCCCAGTCGTCGCGCATCTGCCCAACAGTAGTAGAAGATGGCGCGAATGGTGAGGGCGATGGAGATGGCATCACCATCATGGCCGTGATGTTGTCTTGGGACCCGCGCTTTAGCGCCTCGCTCACTAGCGCACCCATCAGCGCCGCAGGATCGCAGGCAATATCGGGATGTGAATTCATCGTCTCCACCACGAACGTAGCAATGTCATCGGCCGTATGAAACGCATGGCTATCGATCACGCCGTCGCAAAATAGCAATAAAAAGTCATGTTGCCCAAACTGCCCCACAGTCACGTCGGGCAAGGCAATCACCTTTTGTTTGTCAATGGCCAGCGTGGGATGTCTCTTGTATTTCGAATCGCCCATTGCACGCGACATGGCCAGCTCGCCGTCGACGCGTCCAGATGCCACGCGCCCACCCGCGGCAACGATGCGCTCGTGTTCGTCCTTGTCACTGGGCATGTGGTCACGCGTGAGCTCGGTGACGGTCGCCACAACATCGTTGCTGTTGCCGTCGTCGACGACGCGGAGATTAGTATCGACACCATCGAGGTTCATCGTTACCGGCGCGACGACAGCGCGGGGAGAGACGATTATCGCTCGGCTGTCTCCAATATTACCCACGCGCACGCGATAGCACGTCTCGGATGGCGGCGGAGGCGACGGGGAACTCTGATCTGCTGGTGGTGGTGGCGGCGGCGGCATTTGATCAATTATTGCAAATACAGCGGTGGATCCGCCGCCACTGCTGTGATTTGGCCGGCCGTCGTTTGAGGAGGACTGCTGCTGCTGCTGCTGCTGCTGCCGAGCACTCTCCGCATTGACAAACGCCACGTCGGCTTTCAAGCACGCTAGCCCAATGTCGTCGATGCTCTTGATTCGACTAATGTATGTGCTCAGGTTTGATGCGCACCAGTGCGCACACGACGAGCCGCCATGACCGTCGAACACGCCCACGAAACTGGCGTCACGCAAATCATCATTGTTACTCGCCAATTCAGACACGACAGTGTGGGCGTCCTCCATTTTGGTGCGAAGGCCCTGCATGGAGGCAACCCCCACAAGAAACCGATCACGGTTTTGTCCGCCGATGGACTCGCGGTAGAGTGTCTTACTCGTCATGGGGTGTGCCAGTCCCATCTCTTTCCGGGTGCGTGCGCGTGCTCTCTTTCTTTCTCTTTATATATCCTCTGTCTCTCTCAAGGGGAGGCGATCAATGAGGGTGGAGAGGGAGGGGGGCGGAGGGGGAGGAGGAGGAGGAGGGGGCGGCTGGCGAAGAGAAAGAAAAGAAGGCGGGGGGTGGGG
>JBAZUA010000053.1:0-4199 GCA_041661645.1 Minisyncoccota bacterium
TTTGATCAACCCAATAATTAAAACCCCAAGCCCTAGCATGAACACCCCGGAAGCGGCCAGCGACCCAAACTCGCAATAATTATTCGCAAAGAATATATTCATCACCTCTCCTTCGCGCGGCGGTTTTTGTAATAAGCATCCCTGACTCGATCCCTTTCGCATTGCCTACAGCGCCTATGCTTTCCCCCACCGTGTTCTCGAATCGCGGTATTGTTTTCGGTAAACTCATGCCCCCTCGAACAGTGAGTTTTTCTTCCATTGACGGCGGATGGTCCGTATCCTCGAAGGGTGTTCTCTCGCGGAGTAACGACTTCAAGGTGACTTGGATTTATACAACTATGATTTCTGCATAAGTGGTCTATCTGTAGTCCGCTTGGGATCTTCCCGAAATGGAGTTCGTATACTAACCGGCTTGCTCTGACGAATCTTTTTTTGAATGTTATCGAAGGATACCCCTTCTGGTCCTTCGATTTCCCGATCCAAGTTATGCACCCGCCCCTCTCTCGGACAACGCGCCCGTCCACTCTTTCCCAAAACAACTGTAGGTCAGTCATGTGAAGCCCTCCTGCGGAGTTCGGCTTTCCAAGTAGACCCACCCCCAGCGCCAAACACGTTTATTTCGTCGCCGTTCTCCAGCGCCCACAGCACCGCCTCCCGCAGCCGCTTGTTCTCATTAAAAAGTGGTTCACAGGAGGGGCACGGTTCTGCCGCATATGTCGTTACATCTCCCGCCATCAGGACAATCTTTGAACTTTCTCGCAGCCGCTTCAACTCGGCGTCGGCGGCGAGGATGGCCTTTCCCCATTCGTCCCACCTTCTCACGGAGGGTATGCGGCCCTCGTTCAAGATGCGGACAATATCCTCTAACCCTTTCCTCTCGTCAGGGGTCATGGCATTGCCTTCTCTAAAGCGAACGCACGTTCCCATCCCGCCTTCTGCTTCGCTTCGGTTATTTTGTGGGCCGTCGCATAAAGTTCAAGATCCATCGCCTCTCGTTCCAACCAGATAAGCGTTGATACGAACTTATCCCACCGCGAATCCTTTTCTCGCCGGGTATTGCGTAGTCGCTTCATCCCTTCCCTCCCATCAGGTGGTCGCGCACTCGGGAATACCTTGCGCGAGAGATTATCCTTCCACACGCCTTGCATTTTCGATGTCCGTCATAATGCGCCGTGTTCTCTGGTGTAAATTCGTGCCCCCTGATGCAATATCGGGCACCTATCCGCAGGTTGCTTGGCGACCTTCCACGCTTTGTATTCTCGTTCATCGTGACGGGTTCAAGGTGTGACGGATTAACGCATGCCGGTGTGCGGCACAGGTGGTCTATCGTCAACCCTTCCGGGATTGGTTCCCGTAGTAGTCGGTACATCAACCTATGGGCGTATTCTCGGTAGATACGCGAACCTGCCACCGGATAGCCCATATTGTTTATTTTCCCCTGCCATATCCAGCAACCCCCCGACAGGACGGTTTTGTTCATCATGTGCTGAATCAACTTGTCGCCATCAATCCTTGGGGGCATCGGGCTTCTCCTTTACGCAGGGGGAGGATGAGGAAAGGGCGGCTTTGAGGGGGCGTATCAGTAGATCACCGTATACGGCTCCCGGTGACGCATCGTGCGACTTTGCGCGTTCTGTCAACGCCGATATGGTGAGGGATATGACCTCCCTCGCCGCGCACAGTTGCCGCTCGGCTTCCTCGGCGCGGTCTTTATTGATGCCAGTTGCGGCGGTCAGGCAAACAGGGCAAGCGCCTTCATTGATCCACTCGATCATCCGCGCCTTCCTGTGTTGGCAACCATCGGGTCTAATTCTCGGTTCCTTCTCCGCTTCCTCGGCGCGGGAGAGGGCGGCGTGGAGGGTGGTCCCTTCAGGGAACGCATAACACGTGTCGCCCACCTTCAGGTGCAATCTTCCCGGCGCGAACGTGGTATCGGGCCTTGCGTATCCGAACGCCGCATGATTCTTATGAAACCACTCCTCGTCGTCCCTGCGCTCCTTCAGTTCCGCGAAGGCGGCGAGGATGGGAGGGATATCCACCATCGCCCCGCAATATCCCTCCTTATCGTGCCGATCGCAGTTATCGACAACTTCCTCAAACTCCTTCCACTCCCCTTCCGTCATCATCACTTCACCTCCTTTCCCTTTTTTGTGATGTGCCGCATGCTTATAAGATATCCAGTTATAATCCCGAGTCCGTACCAACACAAATTTATCACCAACGTCAACAACCTGCCTGTGGCGTCCATCACTTCACCCCCGTGCGGCGGTATGTTTCCCTCTGAAAATATTCTTCTTCATCGCTGAGGGTTTCGCCCGACTTGATGACGTCAAGAAGGAAGGGGATTTCTTTCACCGCCTCCTCCAGGCGCTTCCTCCTGATGGCGGCGGCGATCTCCTGCGGGGCGGTATACATTGAAGATGTCGTGGTAGGGTATGTTGGTTTATGGAACCCGTCCGCCACCTTCGCGCAATCCTCCCGGACGGCGCGGACGAGGGCGGTTATTGCATCTCTGCAACACTTCGGCGGTGGAGCAGGTTTCTTGCCGGGATTCTCCCATAACGCACGGGAAATGTGGTTCCTCAACTCCTTCTCTTCCTTCAGCATCATTTTCTCCGCCGGATGGCGGCGGCGATTCCTCTCAATAGTTGATCCTCGCTGGCGCATTGATAGTATGTTCCGTGAAAGTATATTGTCGCCTGCTTCACGGCGTCCTCCCGCACAGAGCGGATGAGGGCGGTAATGAGTTTCGAGCCCTCATTATTCTTTATCAGCGCCGTTTGACACAAAAAATTATGGTATTCCCTCAACTCCTTCTCTTCCTTAATCACCCTTCACCTCCGCCCCGTGGGGTATTTTGACTCCATGATCGCCCTGCCGATGATTACCAAGGGGAGGGCAAATTTGCTGCGGAACGCAGGTTTTTAACACATAACGAAATGGCCTTTATTAATTCCCTCTCTGATGATGTCGCACCCTCCCACCTGATATACCCTTCGATGGATGACACGCTCTCCTTGCACGCTGATCGGAGAAGGTTGTGGTTTTTTGCTATACGGGATGTTCCGAAATGATCTACTTCCGCATCTAAAGCAAATTCTGTCCAGTCACCCTGAAAATTCATCGCATATCCTTTCGCATCCCATAATTCCTCGTCCAATGATTTCCACGACGGCGGGTACCACCGCATTCCCTAACGATCTAAGTCGGTCCACCCGACGGGGTATCCCATGAGCCACTCGACCCAATTCGGGTTCAGGGAGCCACCGACTTCCGTATTCAGAGGAAGGGAGTTTCGATTGAACTGACTCGGCCCCGCGTTGTTCTCCGCATCCTGTCCGGTCGGCGTGGGCCACATCTGCGCCTGATTCCTCAATCGGCATTGAGTCGTCCTGCCTTCGTCCTCCCATTCTCTCCACGCTTCCGCACTCCCTTGGCGTCCCGCATCCTCCACGCTTGGCGTTTGCCACAATCCAGATTCTGTGCCTGACGTGGGGGGCATCGACCGCACAAGCCGGAATATCAAACGTCTGCGTGGAGTACCCGATACCCTCCAAGTCAGAAAGCACTTCGTCGAGGCCCAACCGGACCAGCCCAGGAACATTTTCTCCAACGACCCAAGTGGGCCTGAGTTCCGACACAATTCGGAACATTTCAGGCCAGAGATGGCGGTCATCCTCCTTGCCTCGCTGCTTCCCGGCGACACTGAACGGCTGGCAGGGGAACCCTCCGCAAATAAGGTCAACTGCGGGGAGGCAGTAGGTGCAGGCTCTCTTGTGGGACTCTTCGGTCCCGTCATATTCGGGATGTGCGGATATTCCATGCACTTCTCGCACGTCCCGGTATCGCTTGACGTGGGGCCAATGTTTTTCGAGGACTCGGTTGCAGAAGTCATCTATCTCCACCTGCCATTTGCACTCCATTCCGGCCCGTTCGAGGCCAAGGTCAAACCCACCGATACCGGCGAAGAGGGAGCCGAAGGTCATCTGTTTGTCGTGGGCGAACATTATCGGCGACCACGGATGGCGGCGGCGATTCCTCTCAACAGTTGATCCTCGCTGGCGCATTGATGGTATGTTCCGTGAAAGTATATTGTCGCCTGCTTCACGGCGTCCTCCCGCACAGAGCGGATGAGGGCGGTAATGAGTTTCGAGCCCTCATTATTCTTTATCAGCGCCGTTTGACACAAAAAATTATGG
>JBAZUA010000054.1:0-4140 GCA_041661645.1 Minisyncoccota bacterium
CCGACACCTCGTACGAAGTACTCGTGGACGAATTTGGATAGGAAGTCGCGGACGTTGTCATGGAGGTACACAAATCCAATTAGATGCGTTTTCACGTGGTCCTATATATGTGTGTGTATGCGTGTGTGTAGTATATTGTGCACGTACAGGACATGAGCTCACGGTTTGATTTCTTTTTTGTCTTCTTCTTTCTGCTGTGCTGTCTCCAACCACAGGTGACAGACGACAAGAGTTTGACAAAGGCCGAGAGAAAGAAAGCTCAGGTCGCGCACGTTCCCCACTGCTCGGACCGTGCGAAGTTGGTAAAGCTGTGCGACAAGCTCTACAACTTGCGCGACCTTTTGCACAGCCCTCCCGAATCTTGGACGCTGGAGCGCATCCAAGGGTACTGTGTTTGGTCACGCATGGTGCTGCAAGGTGCCCGCGGACTCAATTCCGCGCTTGAGAAGGCTCTCGACGAAGAGATCTTCAACAACAACTTCACATTTAACGGCGCCGTCCATCCTTGCTGTCCCGAGCACATTGACGAGTCGCACATCTACCCAACCAACTGAAAGCACCACACCATCTCCCGCTCACGCGTTACACATGCACACATCTTTATCCTCCTTTATCCTCCTTTATCCCCTCCCTCCCTCTCTCTCTCTCTCTCTCTCTCTCTCTCTCATGTCTTGCCCTTTGGCAGTAAATAAAAATCTCTCAATGTGACGCGGTATTGTCCACCACGCATAATTAATTACGCGCGGAGTATTTGCGCCGCCCCTCTCAGCCGAAAGACGCGGCGGCCAGGATCGTCAGTGCGACCGCGGAGTCTGTGCTGGCTAAACCACAAAAAAAAAGGCACGCGATGAGAGTAGCACGCGAAGGCAGTACCACCTCTTGCTTTTTCGTCGTCGTCGCTGCTCTGCTGTTCTTGGCCGTCAGCAGCAGTTCCAGTTCCAGTTCCAGTTCCAGCTCCAGTCACAGCGGGCCGATCGCCTCCACATGCGTCCCAAACCGACACCCTCTTCCCCCGTTGCGATTGTTATATCAAAGGACGTATGATCTCCAACAGGGCAGCCGAGACATTGGCTACAGTGGCAAGTGGCTTCCCGATGGTTCGGGTCGATTCGTCGTCACAGGACCGAGCACCACGCCAGCTTCCATCGGCAACACGGGCACTGACTTTTTCGCCCTAATGGTCGATGGATTCAGCGGCAATCGCACGTCGTCATTTGGCGTCGATGGGCTCGTGACTGTCGACTTTAACAACACGGGAGGAAACAGTCGCACCGATGTCGCCACCGAACTCGTCTTTCTACACGAGCCGGTGCGAATCGCGCTCCTGGGAGAGGCCGTCGTGTCCAAGGTAGCACCGTCCACACTCGCCTTTGCCGTCGCCATGCTCGACACCGAGGGTAATCGAGTGCCCTCGTTCGGCACAAACAGAACGGGAACGGCCCTATACCGAGTCTACGCTGACGCGAGAAACGACGAATTGTTCTTTGGTGACACTGACGAGAACAATAACATTATCATGGGTGGATTCGCCAATCCCGGTCAAGTATCCGGGGCCGGCCCTGCCTTTGATTGCGCCGTGATGAAGATCGATCAGTATGGCAACCGCGATATCAACTGGGCACAAAAGGGGCAGATTATCATTGACTTTAATGGATGGAACGAACGGTGTCGCTCTTTGTTGGCCATTCGCGACGACAAGGGTCGCGTCACTGATCTTGTTGTCGGTGGGAGATCGGCACCCGCCGCCAACAACATCAGCGCACTAACCAGTGACCAGAACAACTTCCGAGCAACCATCGCCAAGATTGACTACAGCCGAGGAGGCTTCTTTACCCCCGCCTTTGGCGACAATGTCTTTGGATTGGGAAGGGCCGCGGTCAACCTCAACAATGGCTCGTTCGATACGATGAAAATCGCCAGAACGACAACCACAGACGGCGGCAATTACGCGATTGCCGTTGGCAATTGGGGAGGATGGGATAATGGCGCGTCCGGCAACAAGGCAATTGGCCTCGTGAAGTGGCGACTGTCCGACGGTTCGTTGGATCGATCGTGGGGTGGCGGTGGTGGTGGTGGTGGTGGTATTGCGTTTGCCACTCCGACGGCTATGCCAAGCCAGATCATCGGCAATGCAACGGGAAGCTTCGACGTCTACTCTCTCGTCATCCACGATGCCCACATTTATGTGGTGGGAGGGTTAAGGGCGACGGCCACGAGCCAGCCTCGCGCCATCATCGCTCGCTTCCGCGTCTCTGACGGGAGATTGGATGATTGCTTCGGTGAGCATGGCATCTACATGCCTGCATTGCCGAGCGGCGCGAGCTCGTCCCTCTACCGATCCGTGGACATTTTCCAGAGAACCCTTGCATTGGCCGGTGAAGTTGCCGTCTCGGGCTCCAGCACAAACTTCGACATTCTCATTGCACGCTACCAGATGAACTAAATCCCCCCCCCCCCCTCCCCTCACCCTCACCACAGCAGAGAGCCCAACAATAAAACCCAACCCGTCATTCAATGTTCAGTTGGTCGTGAGCTCGAGAGGAGAGTGACGATTATCTCTCATCGTTTATTATTGATTGATATTGATTGATATTGGAAGTTGGTTGTGAAAGTGAGGGGGAGGCGAGGATTCTCCAGAGGAGGCTTGGGAAAATATAGAAGGATGGGTGCTGATTTTTAGACGACGAGTTCAGCAGCGTGCTCTTTCTCGGCGGTCTTCTCTTTGGCCTTGGCGAGGATGATGGTCTTCCATTGATCCAATAGAGAGTCGTAGTCCTGAACGACGGCAGAAAAGGCACTTTCATCGGATCTCTCAGCAGCAGAGACCAATGAGCCAAGGAATCTGGCCTCGCGAGAGCCAGCCCAATCGGAGCTAATAGAAGCACACCTGTCAAGTGCCTTACGGACAGCAACATTGTCGCCAGTAGCGAGGAGACAAATGACGGCCTTCAAAAGGTGGTCGCGCGCTCCAAATTTGCGAAGTTTGCAATTTGCACACGCCTGGGCAACCGCCTCGAAACGCTCATGCGCCTCAGTGTACTTGCCCAGTAATCCCATTAAGCGGGCCACCCTCAAAATGACGCCATCACGATTGGAGAGCATGCCATCAGTCTCGTAAAAGTCGGCTGACCTTTGGAAGTGCACAGTAGCCTGAAACAAGCAGATCGCGGATCGAACACAAGCCGTTAGAGAACGAAACACAGAATGATATATATGGACACTTCGCCCAGGAAGAAGACCAAGACCAAACGCGTGTGGGGTGCATTTTTTTCTTCCATCCCCACCTCGGCTTAGTAAGCCCTTGCCCTCCAATTCGGTTCGTACATCAGTTAGGTTTCCCTGTGCTTCATAGATCGCAGCAATGTCCAGCTCGGCCTTGGCGGCGACGGTGAAACGACCACTATCCGCGTGGATCTTCGAAGCTCGTTGCATTGAACGCACAGCCACTTTTTTTTTTGAATCCAAACATCGGAAACTGTCAGACAACACATTCCGCCCTCCGGAAACATAGTTGGCGAGGGGAGGTACGGTTTCTATCACTGTAGAATGGGGGGGGGAAACGTACACTCTACGTCGGTCTTCAGGTAAGCAATGGCAGCATTACTGAATCGACGAGCAGCGTCACTGGTGTCACCGGCCTGGATGTAGTGTTCAGCGGCTCTTACGTAAGCAGAACCTGCCTTGGACCCTATATACACACGCGCACACACACATATTCATCACAACACCGAGGCGGGGGCGTGGGTCAGACAATGGGCCCGTTTTTAAGTAAACCGTGTCAGGTCAATTGGGTCGCAATCGCTGTGTGCGCCGCGCATGGTGTATGTATGGGAGACTACGCGAGTCCCCCGGTGGAGTGGGATGGACGTGTAGCAGCGCGCGTGTTTTTCTTTGAACAAACGACGTACAATTCTTGTCAAGCTTGTACTGGATGGCTGCCTTGTCATAAAGTTCAGCTGCTTCTACGACCACGTTGTTTTCGTTGCCAACTCCTCCAGGCATCATCTTCTTCTGAGCCTCCGCAATGAGGATCTTCTTCTCGGCCTCCGCAACGAAGGCGTCGCCATTCATCTCATCATTCGACATGACTGTGGTGGCGGTAGTGGTAGTGGTAGTAGTAATGGTATCCATTATTCGGGT
>JBAZUA010000055.1:0-2936 GCA_041661645.1 Minisyncoccota bacterium
ACTAAAGTCGGTTGAGGTGTTAGACGGTTCGGAGCTCCTGGAAGCCCTCGACGAAGAGTCCGTTGTAGTACAGGGCGTAGGCGATCTTCGGTTCGGGATGGTTGCGTACCCACTGCTTGGTAGCAGTAGTCGGTCTTTCCTTGGTAGAACTCGAGATCTGACCGGTCGAGTCTAGCATGGAGAGGCCGTATCTCATGTTCAGGGAGAGAGCCTTCGCAGTATTGAAAGTTTCTCTGGATCGGTCCGACATCGGCGAACGGTCCGGGTCGGGATAGACCTTCGGCATTTCCGGAGGTCTGATCGGTAGAGATGGGATCGGCGTGATTCGACGAGGAGATGCTCCCTTTTTCTTGGCGAAAAAGTAGAATCCTCCAGCGAGAAGGAGAAGGATGATCGGCATGGAAGTGCTTTCTGACTTTAGTCACTAAAGTCGGTTGGGGGCGTTAGAAGATACCGTTCATTTCCCTGAAGGTCAGGTTGGCGTATGAAAGACGATCGCCTCCTAACCATTTCTCGAAACATCCGACTCCGAGAGCCTTCATCACGGCGAGGAGACCGGAAGGAGTGGCGATCAGTCCTTCGAGCTCCGATCCGATCGAGGGAAAGTATCGAGTGTAAAGCCATTCGTTGTGAAGGACGGCCTGACACTTGAACGCGTCGTACTGGAGCCGGATGGAAGACAGGAATTCTTCCTTGGAAGCTTTCTTCCACTTAGCCGTCCACTTCCCGTTGATCGTCACGGAGTCCTCGACTATTCCAAGATCTTCGAGGGCTCGGTAACGAAAGCGGAAGACACCGACAAAGCCTGGAGGAACTCTCCCTTCCTTCATCGACTTTATGACGTATCGATCCCAGGCTTCGTCGGTAACTTGAGGAAGAGGCGACTTAAGCACCCTTCCGTTCCTTGATCGCCTTGTCGGAGAGCGCGTTGCCGGCCCTCAGTGCAGCCAAGGCCTTCGAGAGCTGACCGCCCTGCTTCGCGAGGCTGGCCGCGTCCATGTACTTCTGAGCCGCGAACGAGGCGACTTCAGAGGGAGCCGAAGGCATCTTGTCTGCGAAGTCGACGATCGCGTGGAAGGCGTTCAGCGCGTACGTGTAGGCTGAAGGGGAGGTCGTGATCGAGGAGAGCTTCAGGGCCTTGCCCGAGGGACGAGGGAGGATGTCATGGTTCAGGAGATTGATGGGAGGAGTCCCCTCCGAGGGAACGACAGCGTCGGGAACCTTGGAGGGGGAGGAGGTCGTGACGGATGGGCCGGTCATTGGCAGCTCTCGCTTTTCAGTGTAGGCGAGTGTCGAAGAAGCCGCTGCATCCTGTCGAGGAGCAGGCTTGTCCAGTCGAGGAGGAGGATTGTCAGCGTCATACTCCGGCTTCGGGGCAGGCTTCGTGGCGGCCGGCTTTCTCGCGAGGGCCTTGTCGATAGCCTTCTTCACGTCAGGAGCGACGCCGGGGGTGGGAGGAGTCGCGACGATGATGGGACGCTCCAGCGGATCTGGAGGAAGTGGTTGAGAAGGAGGTCGAGAGGAGGCAGAAGCTGAACGAGATCCGAGAGAAAGCAGGTAGCCGACGAGGGCGACACCGCCCAGAACCAGGATGATGGGAGGCATTCGAGGAGTCCTTTCGGGATGAGTGGAAAAGTTTAGTGACTAAAGTCGATTACGGGAGTAGCTCGGGATAGTCATCGTTCCCCGAGTCACGACGAGCGGCGTGATATTCACGCATTCCGAGCTTCAGACTGGGGTCTTCGATCTCGATGATGCCCTCGGGAGTGTTGTGCCGGACCTGAACGTGGTAGAGATAGAAGTTCTTCTCCTTGTTACGACGCCACTTCAGGAAAGGACGAACTTGCTGCCACCCAAGACCCTTGCGCTCTCGGAGCTCGGCGATGCGTGCCGCCCCAAGAATCTTGCAATCGCCCCCACCTCGAGCGAGCATTTCGCCATAATCGTACCAGTCCTCGGCCCCTTCTTGACCGATGTAGCGACATCCGGAGCTGTAGAGGAGGGGAGCTTCCGGGTGTCGATGAAGATACGCCCGATGGATGTTGATGAGTCCTTCGAGGAGACACAGGATCTGCTTCTGCGCAAGCGGGCGATCTCTGTGCAGATCCACGTGAAAACTGATGACTTTTGACGCCAAGGTTTATCTCCAGTGCTGGACAAAAAGAAAACCCCGAATCAAGCGATAGACGGTCTTCTCGGGGAGAAGTAGACCGTCCAACGTGCTTGTCTCGGGGTTTTCGATACCATCCTTTGTCCCGCCGTTTTAAACGACGTCTATGACTCGACTGAGTCGTTGATCTTCCCCGCCGTCGCAAGCAACGGAACGCAGGTAAAACACTTTAGTCACTAAAGGTTTGTTTAGGAGGACGTTCAGGTGGTCTGATTCCTGCCAGGAGGACTTTAGTGACTAAAGTTTTGGAGAGCTCGGTGAGGACTTACATCCGATGAACTGGAATGCCCCTCTCGAGTTATTCCACGGACTCGCCGATGAGGCCGGCGGTGAAACGAAGAGCGCCACCGGAGGTGTTGGTGACGTTCAGAGTGATCAGCGCGCTGATCTGCGCCGTGTCCAGCTTGAGGGTCACGCCGACAGCGGTCGGCGAGAACATCGAGGCCGGGATCGCGCCCTGCGAGGCGAGCTGCGAGTTCTTGCCGATGATGAACTGATTGATCAGGAAGCTCGGAGCCACGGTGCCATCGACCACGAGGCGCTCCGGCCGGAACAGGACCTGGGGCTGAGCCGTCACGTTCGCGGTCGCGGCCGCGGCGATGGTGGCGACCGAGTCGAGCGACAGGACATAGACGCGCGCCTTGGTCGGTCCCTTGGTGCGGACCACGGTTCCGCGGCCCTGGAGCATGCGAGCTGCGGCAGCCGCGCGGGGGTTCTTGCCTCGGCGAGCCGCCGCAACGGCCGCGGCGATCTCGCTGTAGCCGAC
>JBAZUA010000055.1:2946-4127 GCA_041661645.1 Minisyncoccota bacterium
CGTCGTCGTCGCCCGACAGGATGGCTTCGATCTCGTCGCCGACCAGGTCATCGTCGCCGATGTCGTAGGCGCCGATCGAACCGCCGTTGTGGGACTTCGAGGAAAGCGCGAGTGCGGTCATGATGCTGCTGATGTTCTTCATTGGAATCTCCCTTGGTGCGGTTGGGGCCAGGGAGTCTTTAGTGACTAAAGCCTCGTCTAAAGACGATTGAAAGACTTTAGTGACTAAAGTTCCTTAGCCCTGCTGCTTGGACAGACGCTCCATCTCGTCGTCGGTCATCGCCTCGCCCTTGACCGCCGACTTGGGAGAGCCCATCGAGCTCCCCACGCCGCGGCCCATGGTGACAGCCCATGCGGCGAGAGCGCCGTTGCCGACATCGTGCAGCATGCTGGTCGCCTTGCCGCCGATGCCCAGGAAAGCCGCGGCATGCGCGCCGAAGCCTGCGAGCAGCTCGGCGGGCACGCCAAACAGCTCCACACCTCCGACACGAGTCTGCAGGACGCCGAATCCGAAGGCGGTGCCGGTGGTGATGGCAGTGCGAACGCCCTGCTCCACCATGTTGTCGGCCTTGTCCTTCACCTTCGCGATACGGTTCTGCAGGGTTTCAGCCTTCTTGACGAGGGCGTGGACATCGGACTTCGACAGCTGAAGCGACTTGGAAGCGGCCATGCTACACCTCTTTTGAACGCCGAAAACCTTTAGTGACTAAAGATAATTCCCTAGGTACTGAAGGTCTTAGCGCCCCACCATTCGGCGGGATTGTGGAGTTTGAGGCCTATCCGCAGGCCAAAAACTTTAGTAACTAAAACTCGGAGCGTTGGGGCATTGTGCCCCAGTTGAGAAACAAGTATATCACAAGCGAAAAGGAATGTCAAGAACTATTTTTCTAATGATTTCAAGTACTTACAACTCTAAGTTGTAACCCCGCGGATCTATTGAGGAATACATCACCCTACATGTAGGAGTTACACCTACATGTAGGCTTTAGTCACTAAAGTCTTTGGGGAGGGGTAAAAGGGGAGGATTTTGGGAGTTTTGGAGGGGGTATAGGAGGAACTGAAGGGGCTGAGGGGAGGGAATGAGGGGGTTTAGTCACTAAAGTCCGGGAGTGGAGACTTTAGTGACTAAAGCCGAGGTTCTTAGGGCTTTTCGCCCTTTTTCAGGAAGGCGGCTGGGGGGA
>JBAZUA010000056.1:0-4021 GCA_041661645.1 Minisyncoccota bacterium
AGCGAAGGGGGTGGAAGAAGAAGAAGAAGAAGAAGAAGAAGAAGAAGAAGAAGAAGAAGAAGAAGAAGAAGAAGAAGAAGAAGAAGAAGAAGAAGAAGAAGAAGAAGAAGAAGACGAAGACGAAGAAGAAGGAGGAGGCGGCGGCGGCGGTGGCGGTGGCGGGGTAATTAAGCAATTGTCATTGAGGCACAACACCTGGAGGGAAGGAAAGCTTCCATCCGCCACTACGAAGAAGGAGGAAGAGAGACTCACTAATTGATTGGCGGTGAGATCCAACCATTTGAGAGAAGAGAGGTGGGTCATCTCGGAAGGGAGGATTGTCAGTCGATTGGAGATGAGATCCAATTCTCGGAGAGACGCAAGGAGACCCATCTCGGGGGGGAGGCTCTCCAGTTGGTTGTGATTGAGATTCAATCGCCGCAGAGAAGAGAGATGTCCCATCTCCGGAGGAAGAGCTGTCAATTGATTGTCACGGAGATTCAATATCTGGAGAGAAGAGAGATGGCCAATCTCGGGCGGAAGGCTCGCCAATTGGTTGTGGCCGATGCGTAGCTGAATGAGAGAAGAGAGCTGTCCTATTTCGGGAGGAAGGCTCGTCAATTGGTTGCGGCTGAGATGTAACTGTTGGAGAGAGGAGAGATGGCACACTTCGAGAGGAAGGCTCGTCAATTGATTGCGGTTGAGGTTCAATAACTGGAGAGAAGGGAGATGCACAATCTCAGGAGGAATGGTCGCCAATCGATTGTTGCTGAGACTCAGTATTTTTAGAGAAGAGAGAGGTCCCGTCGTTGGCGACGGCGATGGGGAAATCACCAACTGACTGCCGTTGAGATATGGCGTTTGGAGAGAAGGGAGAAGACTGGCCATTTCAACGGGGAGGACTGTCAATTGATTCTCGTCGAGATATAGCTCATGGAGAGAAGAGAGACGGGCCATCTCAGGAGGGAGGACTGTCAATTGGTTGTTGTTGAGATGCAGCCACGCGAGAGAAGAGAGATGGCCCACCTCAGGAGGAAGGCTCGTCAATCGGTTGTTGTCGAGATATAGCTCTCGGAGAGAAGAGAGCATCCCCACCTCGGGCGGGAGACTCTTCAATTGGTTGTGGCCGGCGCGTAGCAAACTGAGAGCAAAGAGACGTCCTATGTGGGGCGGAAGACTCGTCAACTGATTGGAACTCAGTTCCAACCGTTGGAGAGAAGAGAGATGCTCGATCTCGGAAGGGAGGCTCGTCAGTAGATTGTCATTGAGATGTAGCTCTTGGAGAGAAGAGAGGCGGCCTATCTCAGGCGGGAGACTCGTCAGTTGGTTGTCGCCAAGCCAGAACTCCTGAAGAGAAGAGAGACGTCCGATTTCAGGAGGGAGACTCGTCAATTGATTGCGGTTGAGATTCAACCGCTGGAGAGAAGAGAGCTTACCCAACTCAGGGGGAAGGCTCGTCAATCGATTGTTACTGAACGACAACGTTTGAAGAGAAGAGAGATACCCAATGTCAGGAGGACATCTCTCCAATTGGTTACTACCGAGCTGTAGTTCTTGGAGAGAAGAGAGATGGCCTATCTCAGGCGGGAGGCTCGTCAATGCGTTGATGCAGAGGCTCAGCGATTGAAGAGACGCGAGCTGTCCTATTTGGGGAGGAAGGGGCCCCTCCAGACGACAGTAGGGTAAACTGAGGCGAGTGAATCGGTAAGGGGGCGAGGGATGTCTTGTCACTCGATCGGAGGCGAGCCATTGGTCAAGGCTCGTCCATCCGTACCTCTCTTTCAGCGACGTCTTCCATATCTCCCAGAGGAAGGCCATCACTCCGCTTTCATCGTCGTCGTCGTTGTTGTCGTCGTCATTACTCAAGGGGATCGGGTTCGCCGTCGTCATCGTCGAGTGACGGTCCGCGTTGTTGTGGTCGAGCGTTTTCTATTGGTTGTCGAGAGTGGGGTGTATGTGTGTGTGTGTGCTCGTGTGCGTGTGTTCTTTTTTTTTTTTTGCGTCCGGATTCGTGGAAGCCCTCCTCTTCAGTTTTCGCAATCGTAGTACGCTTTTATATATCATATGGGCATCCTTCTTCCTCCTTCCTTCTCATCCTCTTGTATATACCCGCAGTGGCGGGCTCAGAACGACACGGGCATCTCAATTCTTCGCGGTGGTGCGCTGGATTCACACGAGGGAGCCAAGGGCTGGCACCACGGTTATTTTCAGGGAGTGAATTAATACGCCTGTTCCCAATAAAAAAAAGAAGAAGTAGTAAGGACTGTCTCTTTATATACGCGGGGCCTCTTACCGTCCCTTCTTTATCTGAGCGAATGGCTTCGCCATCGACACCCAACAATGGCGGCGGTGGCGGCGGTGGCAGAAATTGGCCCGTCGAGTGGCTCACGCCCGCATACGACACGCCATCGAGTTCACCACTCCCCGGAACCAGCGCGCTGTTTACCGACGAAGGGAGGGAGAAAAAGAGAGGGAGGGAGACGAAGACGGTGAGCAGCAGCAAGCACGGTGGTGGTAGTAACAGAGGCTCTCGCACACTCTTCTTCCTCCAAAACGGACCCGTCTTCTTCGCGGAGGACTTGTTTGGAACCATTGACAACCTGCGTGACCAACTCGACAATGTACTTCGCATCCTCGACACTAGAATCGTCGACTCGTCGTCGCTTCACGCCTTTACACGCGAGCAATTCGAATCGGACGACGCATTCTTTATCGCCACGCGATATGCGTTGGCCACGTGTCGACTGTGGTCTCCAAACGAACTCGAAATGTACAGCGAGAGCACAATTCCCGTTGGTGTGACGTCGAAACAACGGGCGCTGTTGATGAGAGATATGCTCGTTGAAAGGGACGTCTCCGCCACGATCGCCGGCAGTGTCATGCTGGCCGATGCTTACAACAACACCATGGTTCGATCGATGGGCCACGTTTATCCGCGCTTCATGGCCACGGTGAGACGAGAGGGTGACATTCGGAGCGTCACGCCACCCGCGAAACTACCCGAGAGAGTGGTCAAATTACAGGCCCAATTAACAGAGGATGTTGACGACGGCGGCAATGACGGCGGCGGCGATACGTCATCGTTATCCTCTCGAATCCTGAGGTCCAACTACGGCTCCATTTCACGCTGCGTGCCCGACTCTCCATACGCATTGATCAGGGGCCAGCGACCTTACGCCGTGACTGACGTCGACGCGCACTACCAGCCCAATCCCAGTCTGGTCTACCACAAGAACACGTTGGTGCAAATTGGCGACAATCCCATCTTCTGGGAGGGTTCACTGTACAACGGAACGTTTCCCCGCGCCAGCAGTGGTCTCGACCGTCTTCCTCAAGTGCGATACGGATTGAGCGCGAACAGCGACATGCCGGGATCCATACGCACCGACGCACGCCTGGGCGACCTCACCATGGAAGACGTATTGCAATGGGATCTCGCTTTCGACGCCATGTTGAATGCTGCCATTGAACGTCAGCAATTGTCGCCCCATGTGTTCTACGCAGCGAGCCGCGCCACGACACACGCGGTAGACAGGAATCGACTGGCCTATCTGAGGACCGCGTACTTTTTGCGAGCGTCGCGAGGACTACAACAACTGCCAGCGACAATAGACTTATCGCCTATGGTTGTCTCGTGGCGGAACGACGGTACATTGGTGGGCGCCAGTCAACTGGGCACGTTTAAAAGACAGCTCACTGCCGCCACGCCCATTCCAGCAGGCAATTTATCGGGTTATGGCAGCGGTGCTCTTCCATCTCCGTTGTCGGACACGCAACCTCCTCCGTCTTCGCGCGAAAGCACGCCGGGGATGGGATTCTCGTCGCCTCCCATACTCATCGCCACTCCATATCAACAGCAATGGTTTCCGTCAATTTCCTCTCCCCGTCCACGTCGTTATCCCAGCGGGGGTGGTGTTGTTACAGGTGGCGCCGAGAGCGTGGCGCGCATTCTGATGTACGGCGGGGGGGGCAGTGACAGTGACGGCGGCGGCATTGTGTTTCCCAGTCGCCAAGCAGGCAATACTGTTGCGCGTCCCACTGT
>JBAZUA010000057.1:0-3884 GCA_041661645.1 Minisyncoccota bacterium
CGTCGCTCAAGGGGCCTTTTCTCATCTCCCCATGGAGGCGCTCCTTCGTAGCCCACGGGAGCCCTGCGAAGGGTCCGTGAATTCCCTCCAGGGAGACGATCAGGGGCGAGGCTGTCCCGGAAAGGACACGGGCCGTCATTTTCTCCTGCGCCACCAGGGAGTCCATCTCGTCCCTTATTCCCTCAAGGCGCTTGGCGAGTTTCTCAAGTTCCACGCGGACAGCCTTCGGAGCCCCATCAAAAATCTTTGCCTTCGGGTCGATGCCCCTCTCGGGAAGGAGATCCCAGCCAAGCCTAAGGTCGGCGATCTTTTGAAGCGGAACCCCGAGCTCGTCGGTCAGGACCTTTACGAGCGGGTTTCCGTCTCGGAGGAACTTGGCGAAAGCTGTTGAGTAGTTGCTGGCGAGGGCGACGTCCATGTGGGTGACGTTCTTCAGGCCCTCCTCCCACGAGAACTGCCTCGGCACCTTTGCCACCCCCATCTTGTCCCACAGGGCCTTATCAAATGACCACGCTGAAGCCTGGGCCGCGGACCATGACGTGCTGACGACGCTGGCTGCATCCTCCATCCTCCTGGCAAGGGCTGCATAAAGGATCTCGTCTCCAAGGTCCGGAGTGAGCTCAAGGCCTTCCTTGGCGGACCTGAAATGAACCTGAGCGAACTGGCGCCCGTGCCAAACGTCGAGGACAAATCCGGGCTCTCTCCCAAAGAGAGTTTCTTGGAGAAAAGGAGTTTTGGAAATCTCTGTCCCGACTCCGAGGCGTTCCCCCATGAGGGCCTTCACGGCCCCTATCTTTCTGTTGGGTAGACCAACGTAATCATTGTCGTAGACGACGTGGGTCACCTCTTCTCGCGTGAGGTCTCTTCCAAGTCGCTTCCTCTCTCGTGCGTAATCGGCCCACAGCTTGATGGCTCCAACGGCGTTCTGATCCACCTTCTGGTTTGGAGAAAGAGCGGCCAACACGCCGAAGAACTTGTAGGCGTCGTTTCCGAACCAGTCCTTGAACATGATCTCGTCGTCTTTGTACCACCACTGTGCGGCACGGCCCGCCCACATCGATGCGGAGAGCTCACGGCTTGTGGGGGCCTTCTCGATAGCCTCCAAGATTGTCCTTATCCTGGCCGGAGACACGTTGTCGGTACGGTGCCCCTTCTCCTCGGCGATCTTCTTGATCGCTTCCCACGTCCTGGCGTCCTTCGGTGTGTAGTCGGCGATCTTCGCCCCGGACTTTTTTGCGATGAACTCATCCTGGGACCACAGGGGGCCTTTCTTGAGGATGGAATACTGGGTCTTGTCGTCAAAAGTAGATTTCGCCCTTTGCCTCGATATAGGGAAAGGGATTGTCTTTCCTCCGTCCTCGCTGACCATCTTTGACGGCCACGTTCCCTTATAGTCTCTCCCGCCTGGATCTCCCTGCCTTCCCCACCGGATTGCCCCCCCGTCGCCGCCATCCTTAGATAGGAGCTCGACAGGGATGTTGGTGTAGCCAAGCGCTTTGAGAGCCCTGGCCCGATGGCGTCCTTCGTGACCGTCAACTTTTACAACGTTTCCGTTGTTGACAAACGAGATATGGGGGATGCTAAACTTCTCCCCATCTCTTATCATTCTGGATACTCTCTCAGACTTGGTGTCGTCCCTCCCAGGCCTTGCCATAGCGAGGAAATCATCGATAGGCATATTGATGAGGAGGCTTCTGCTGAGTGGGCTCGCATTGGCCAGCGTCCGTAGATCCTCTTGATTGAAAAACGAAGTGGCGCTTTTGGTCGCTGAATACTGCGGCCCTGCCCTCCCCGGGGGGAGCTCCGCGGCATCTGTCTCTGAGCGCATGGCCTCGATAACAAGGCCTATCCTCTTTGCCACCTCGGCGTATTGAGCCTCCAGCTCCTTGAAGAACTCCTCCTCTCGGCCCTCAAGGATCGCCTTGGCACCCTCTTCCGCCTCGAACTCCGTGGACTCTACTCCTCTTGAGACCGCGAAGGCATGAACGAACTCATGATACGCTGTCGTGGGAGAAGCAACTCGCGAGAGGATAATGTGCGACCGTCCTTCGTCCTCATAGCTACTAGGGCCTTCACCAAAGGTTCCTGAAGTGCAGGTTCCTTCGGTTTCAAAGACCCCGCCTGCTTTAATGTGGGCATCTATCTCCTCCTCCGAAAATGCCAGAAGTAAGTGATCCATATCCTCTGGCTTGCTGGGGTCGAGGAACATCCTCTTTTCGGTGTACTCGACGGTGATCTTATCAACCTTATACTTTGGGGCAAGTTCTGTAAGGACCCTGACCACGGCCTGGTGTGTGTCTTCCTGGATGCCCGTTTGGGGGCGGGACTTCTCAAGCAGCTCTACACGGATCTCGGCGAGCCGTAGGTCGTCTACCCTTTTTCTATTCTCAGGACTTTTAAGGTCAAGCGGTTCTGCCAGCGTAACCGGTCTCTCTACGGTCTCACGGTCAGACTTCGCTTTTTCCCCGCCTTCGACAGGGCGATCGCCACGGCCTGCTTCTGCGCCGCCATCCTGCTTTCCGGCTCCGACGTTCCGATCGAGCCCTTCTTGTCGTACGCCTGAAGGAGCTCCCTTACGTTGCTTGAGATTGTCTTTCGGCTGCTTCCCTGTTTTAGCGGCACTTTGGTCACCTCTCTTCTTCTCATAAGCCATCCTGAACGAGCGGCCCTCTTCGCTCTGTGGCGTTTTTCTGAAGCTACTGATCCCTCTACCCCTAGCGAAGTCTACAAGCGACGACGCAACGCCTTTTCTCCTCGCAGACTTCGCAACAGCTAGATCCGTTACCTCCGCAGGAGAGTACGCCAGAACTCCCACAGGCTTCCCCGTCTCGTCTCGGAAGACGAGCTCTCCGCTTCCGTCTTTCCTGTCCAGGCCCTGAGATACGCCGGGGGTTCCCTTCTTATACTGCGAGAGGTATCCGCGAACGTAGTCCTTCGAAAGCGTAACGCTAGGCTCTCCTTGCGATTTCGGAGAGTAAACGAACTCAACGTCGTCACTCGCCGTCACGATGTCTGCGATGGTCACCTTCTGGGAGAGGATCTTTGCCCCGGGGCGTGATTCGAGGTGCTTCTCCGCCAGATCCTTCCGGAGGTACACCCAGTCCCCGGGGTTTATCGTGTCACCTTCGGTCGCTCGATAGACAGTAACCGACTTCCCGCCCTTTCGGAGCTGGGGGTTCGACTTTCGATACACTTCCATCTCTCGGGGATCGACGTTCGAGAGGCGATACTCGTCGTCGGCGACGGAAACGCGGCTTTCCCTCCCCTGCTCGTAGTCGCTTTTATTCTTCTCGACCGTAGACCCAGGAACGACGGCCTTCTCCGGCTCGGCTTGCGAGGATGCCCCAGGTTTAACGATCGCCTTCCCGGACGACTCAGAGGCCGTGCCGGCTGGCTTGGTGGTGTCCCCTTTCAGCCATTCCTTGAACTCCGGCATGGTTTTCTCGGAGATTCCCATGATCCTGGATGGTCCGCTCTTGTCGTAGTTGGCGAGGTACCCGGATCGGGCCTCCTCAAGGGAGTCAAATCCGACCATCGACTTCGTCTCGTCGAAGGCACCCGTCTTTGGGTTCTTCTGATCGACGACGAAGACCTTTCCGCTTTCCGGGTTTGGTCCGATGAAGACGTCAACGAGATCCCCGTCAGCGCCCTCGCCAGATCCGAGGATCTGCCCGTAGTGGTGGGCAATCGGCGTCTCCCACTCCTTGCCGTCCTCGTCAACCCCTTTGCGAACTGAACCGGCAGGGTTCTCAATGGCGATGTCGAGGCCCTGGACGCTGACGTGCCCCTTGGCGTAATTGCCTGCCTCTTTCTGCGCCTGGGTGGGTTCTGGGATGTCGTTTTCTGGGGACGTGGCTGCTTCTGCCGCTGCCTTATCCACCTCC
>JBAZUA010000058.1:0-3779 GCA_041661645.1 Minisyncoccota bacterium
GAAACGACACATGGGTGATGGGATCGGTATCATCCTTGGCGACCAGAGATTGCGCGACTTCATACAGGGCCTTCATGTTCCCCGCGTTCAAATCCTCATATCCCGCACACGCGATATGGTCTACCAGCCAAGGGTATTGATGTCCCGCCGTTTCATCGACCTCAAGAATGGAGGTGACCATAAAGAGAGTCTCGGTTAACTTGCCCTCACCATCTGTCAACTCTTCCCCGTCTGCCACGATCAGATCGCGGGTTACTGAGTAGTAGAAACCACCGAGCATACTGTCAATGGAGAGAACTCGGGGGTTCTCGCTGCCGCTCCCGAAGGTATAGCACGCCCCGGGCTTGAGGATGATGGATGAGATATAGGTGGGGATCATGATTGGGTTTGCTCTCGTCGATAAACGTCACATACCTCTTGGTGCGCCTCGAACAGATTGAGTGTGAACAGGCAACTCGCATATCCATCTTGGCAGTAGTGCAGAGCATGCAACATCTCGCCGCGCGTCAAGGGGCGACTCAACACATACTCGTTCTTCTCCGATATGGTCAAGATACCATTTAGGACGGAATTGGCAAAGGTCTGAAGTTCATCCACTTTTCCAGTTCCCGCGCATTTGGGACACGGAGTATTTAGCCATCCTCCACCCACCCCCGCCGCATCAGGTTGGTCAAAATCTCTACCGTCTCCCCGACACATGGGACATACTCCAATCACAGCATCTCCTCCAACTCGCTCTCACTCAACATCTTGATCCCCAATTTCTGCGCCTTCTCCACCTTACTCCCCGCATCTTCGCCGACCACCAGATAATCGGTTTTCGACGAGATTGATGAACTCACGATTCCGCCCGCCTCCTCGATTCGCTCAACAATCTCTTTGCGTGGCGCGGACAGGGTGCCCGTAATCACGAAGGTCTTGCCCTCGATGGAACGACCACCCAACAGGCGAGCTAACCCCTCGACAATCTCGTTTTTGATGTCTAAATCGATGTCATCCCACCAATGGTCGAACCCGCCCTTGCTCTCAAGATACTCGATTACCCGTTCGGCGCGAGAGAGCGCGTTGGCTTGCTTAGGCGAGGGAGCACTCAGTTTGCGGTGACCGTGTTTGATGAGCTTGAGGGGTTGGTCCCAAGTAAGAATCGCGTAGTCGGAGTAGGAAGAGATATCGGTGCCGGGATGATCGGTGGGAGATACGTTCGATTCTTCACCGATATAGCCACGGGTTCGCTCGATACTTCCCTTGCCGCCTTCGACTAGGTTAACGCACCACACTCCATCCGCTCCATACTCCACTTTGACTTGAGACCCATCGTTGAAGAGAAGGTAAGTGGGTTGATCGATGGAGGAAAGTTCCTCGTTGATGTCCCCATTGATCTCCACCAAATCATCGGATGCGCCATAGATGGTCACCGAATGCTTCCTCACCGATTTCGCGGCCTTCAACCTTTTCTTCACCACTTCCAACGGCACGGGTGGTTCGCAGACCCCGCATGAGAAGGTCTCGATAGTATCTCCGTTCCCATATTCAACGAGTAGCGTTTTCAGCACCTTGATGTAGTCGTCAAACAAGTGCTCGGCGATAAAATCCCCGATACTCACCTTGTCGTCTGTGACAGCCTCGAAACGGGCCTCTATCTTCTCGCTCTCATACATGGAATCCGAGCAATCAAACAGGCAATACCGGAGGGCCGGCGCGATATAGGAACGGGCTTCCTTCAGGGCTTTGGGATTTGAGGTCATTTGATTCTAAGGGTTCTGCGAGCGCCGCCCCAAGTGTTATCATTCAGGCAGGCTCCCGTTTTGGGGTTGAACGCGAAGCATTTATCGGGGTCTTCATCGGTATCGAGAATCACGATGCCACTACGAACCTCGCGAATGGTGTGGAGTTCCCTAGAGGTGAGGCCGAACATGTTGAAGAGCATAACGGCTTTGCCGCCCTTCTTGAATGGGATAGGGTTCATGAGAGGGTTTTCCTTATGTCATCGCCCAGAACAAGGGGCCACATAAGAAACGTGAGAAAGGTCACCATCACGGGCATCTCCATATCCGTCTTGTCGCGGCGATGGAACCCCATGGTGAACAGGAACCCGATTATCCAGATGAACCAGATCATGTTTCCTCCCACGGATAGACCAATCCCCCGTCCTTGTCCACCTTGAATGACATAGTGCCACATTCGCCTAGCCGCGCGCTCTCCTCCCAATATCTCTTATACCACGCCGCTTCCTTGGGCAAATCGATTTCCCCGCCCTGAAGCCGCGTGCGAAAGGCCTTGAATATTACCGAACTCATATCGTCGGGGTGAGAGAATCCATGAGCGACGAACCACTTGTGTAGCGCGCCATCGGGATTCCACAGGTCAAACCCATTCCGCATAGCGGTCCCGGCTCCATGATGGAAATGGCTGTCTGTGTGAGACAAAAAATAGGCCTTGTCCGCGCCACTGGTATGGGCGTCAAGATAATCGAGGGCTTCGGTGAGGGTGGTGGGAATGGTGGTCATGTGGATTTAATTCCCCTCTGCCGACAATAATCCTCGCGCATCGCTTTCTGAGCGGCTTCTGCCTCGGATTGCTCCAACCAGCCGCTTGAACAGGTTGACCAATGTCCGGTCATCTTATGCACGGCTTCCCGAGCGGCAGAACGCGGAGGTCCATCACCCATCTCGGGAACGTCTCCATCAGGTATCGGCCCAATGATGCAATACCAGAAACGGGGACGATGGGTTGTGGCAACGGTCTTCATGTGTGGTCAAACACCTCGTGTTGAATCCCGTCGATAATCAAACACTTCCAGTCAACCTCCTTGACCCAAACCTCCGCTTCTTCGGCAGTATCGAACTGCTCATAGTAGAGGTCTCCGCTGTCATGGTTGAGGTAAACGACGGTGGTCATACTAACTCCTCCCTCAAATCGCGCTTGATGGTCTGTTCAATGAGTCTAAACCCCAATATCCGGGAGATACGAGGACTTAGAGGTCGTTGACCGTAGTCGTGCTCGGGAAGGGCCGCAAACCGATATGTGCGCTCCTTCATCAGCGCAATCTGTTCGCCGCTGGGGCGATACTCAAACAAGATGGCTACCGAATTCATGTCGCCGTTCGGCGCGGGGTAAATGGTGACCGGTCGGCAGACCCCCTGTTCGTCGGGCTCAGACAAGATGATGTCCTCGAAGGGATTGGTAAATGAGTCAACTCCTACCTCCTTATCGTATATCTGCGCCATGTCTTCACCCACACCGCAATCACCAATGGTGCCCGTGATGTAGGCGCACAACTCGCGCTCAAAATTACCGGCGTAATCGGCGGTGTCGATGACGAAGAGAAACTGGGCTTCGGGAGTAATCATGTCAGTAATCGCTGGTTGCCAAACACCCTTCGCCCCGCTCCTTGATCCACTGGGCGAACGTCAAGGTCTTATTCTCATCTTCGTCGGCCCCAGTGTCGGAGGCTAGACTGGTGATGGTGAATTCCCGATTGTCGTCACACTGAGTGATCGTAGTCTCGGGGCACTCCTTGCGATACTGAGAAGCGGTCAACTTGGGGTAGGTAGTATCCTTGAGAAACATGGTCAAGGCGCGACCGGGGGTTTGGGCGACATAATAGCGTCGGTCACCGTCGTCGATGAGATAAACATGAAGGGATTTGACGGGTTTCTTGGACATAGAGTGAATCTCGCAGACTTGGCCTATCAAGTCAAGCGCGAAAAGGGTTTGGTCACGATTTCTATCGGACCCATCTCCGTTTCCATCAACACCTCGTTTTCGTCTAATACCGG
>JBAZUA010000059.1:0-3686 GCA_041661645.1 Minisyncoccota bacterium
GATAGAAGAGACAAGACGAATGCGGATGTTGGGATTACGGAGAGCTTCCCAGGAGTCGGCCCCGTGCGCACAGGTCGTTGACTTGTACGAGCCACGGAATAGGATTTCGGCCGCCCGGGCGCTGTCTTCCATACAGGCGTCGGACTGGCGGAAGTTACACATCTCCAGGTGGAGGTCTTCGTTCAGTTTTTCGTATGGACCCGAGAAGGCCGCGACGTTCTTGAGAAAGAAAAACAGTGAGACGAGAGCCGCTTGTCTTATGAGCGAGGTAAACATCTCACTCGCCGAGATTCGACCGCTTTCCAGGTCGTTCCGCATTCCCTCGATGAGCTTTCGCGGGTTGCGGATGTTCGATACGCTGAATAAGGGCGCGCACTCGTGGGGACGCAACTCGAACTTGCTTCTCGGTGATCTCAAAGGGGATCCATCCTCGGGCGGTTATCTGTCTTGAAGGTTTGGGAAGGTCCGGAAGGAAGAAGATTTCGCTCTTCATACATCGGCCAGGGCTCGATTGAACTCGTCGACGGAGGCGGACACGGAATCGACAGGACTTGAGCTTTCTCGAACCGTCCGGGGCCACTCAATGGGGGGAAATCCGAGCAGGCGGAAGACAGTCGAGAAGGCGTCCCGGGCGAAAGCTTCGGGAATCGCGCTTGTCTTGGAGGCGGAGGTGATCCCTTTACGATTCAGGATATCTTGGGCGGCGGCCAGTTGCTCCCGAGAGACCTCACCACCCTGAGCAGCGAGGGCAACGGTCCTGGCGGCGTCAGCGAGAGCTTCATCGAGAATGGCGTGGGGCGAATCGAGGACGTAGGGGACAGGCTGAGAGACGGTTTCAGGGGCCGGATCGAAGGCCGGGGCCTCTTCCTTACGTAAAGGGGCCTTTTCCGAGTGCCCCCGGGCCGGTTTCTTCACTTTTTCTCCTTGAGAAGACGGATTTTGATGGTGATCGAGCCGTGGAAGCCGAGATCGCGAAGGGCGGTGAGAAGTTCCTTCGGCTGAGGTGACTCGAAGGGGATACCTCTCGAGTCTGTCGCTGTGGTCTGGGGCTCGCCGTGGATGTAGGAGGCGAGGACTTTCGTAACTCGCTTCTGGATGGAGACGGAAAGGGCCGCCGGGAGGGTCCACTCAATGCGGCCGATGCATTTTGGCGCTTTCATACTGAGAGTTTCGGCGTGATCTTGTCCAATCTTGAAGGCGACACTGAGAGGGTGGGGGATGAGGGGCCGGACGAGGGTGATTCTTCGATCACGCGCGGGCCTGTGTCCAAAGGGGGTGGGTCTCTTCGGCCGCGGGGACAAAAAAAAACGGCCCCTTTCGGAGCCGTTCATGGACGCGCGTCTATGTTCACCACCCGTCGAGGCTGGCGCTCAGATCCTTGTACGCACCCGTGTAAGATATCTCAGGATGCGCAAGACAGAAGTACTTGACCGCGTACTGGATGCGCTCGTATCGCGATTGATACAGCCCGCGCGCAAGATGGTAGTTGTTGATCAGCTCGCCGTAGAGCGCCTCCGGCACGAATCGCAGCTCGATCTTATTCATCGTCGACCCCGTCTTGTGCGTCGGCGATTACTTCCGCCTCCGAGCTGAAGGGGCCGATAGGATCGCCGTCCGGTAGGCACCCCGGCAAGCAAGGCCACCAATACCAGCCGGGCTCCGTGATTGAATCACCATCATCCATGCGGATGTCTTCCGCCTCGACGTAGAAGACTTCCACGTTTGGCAGCGAGTACGGATCGTCCTCTCGCTTCGGATTGCTGTACGCTTGACTCATGAGATTGCTCCCTTCAAGTGAATCGTCCACCCTAACCTATCGCGCATTTGTCCGTAGTCGATGATCCGTCCCGCGCTCAAGAGGTACCACGCACCGGTTTTCCGATCGAGCACGATCCGCCCCGCCGGACACTTGATCGCCTTGAACCGTGGTCTGCTCATGATAAGGCCTCACTTCCATAGAAGCTTTCACTCCCGTGATAAGCGCGAGCGCACTGGATCGAACAGAAGACCTTGCGATCCCAATTCGCTCGCCCGCTGTCATCCGGCTCACTTCCATATTGGAAGCGCCCAGGATTCCCGCACCAGCTACACGCCGTATGCGGAACGATCCGTCTGACGATTGCGTATCGCCCGAACGGATTGTGAGAGACCACTGTCTTGTCCATCGTTTGAATCCTCCATGCCTCAAGTATAACACGGAGACAAAATCCACCGTCGAACAACCCGACGGCGACGAAGCGTAGCTGAGTCGCATAGCAGCTTCTAGCCGCTTCCAAGGTCGAAAAGCTTAGCCTCCGTTAGCGTGCGTTAACGTATCTAAATGCTAACGGTCTCTGTATTCTATTTCTATATAATATATATATATATATAAAGAGAGAGAGAGCCATTAGCGTTGTTTGTGGTGGCATGCAAGCTATGGGGAGGGGGAGTAAAAAGGTATGTATGTATTGAGGGGTACGCAAACACGCTAATGGCGCCTCCTTCAATTTTTTATTTCCTTCCCCCACAACAACTTACACGATTTCCCCCGTTTGCATTCAGCTACGTTAACGAATGCTAAAAGTAAGTGACTCTCTCTATATTCTCACCACTTTTCCCTTACCCCGACCTGTCTTTTCTCTTACTTTTTGTCGATCCCTTTTTCGCTTAAGGTTTCTCTATATTCTGCCGACATTCTCTATATGAGACACCAAATCAGTATTACCCTATCTTCCCCTGAACTTCTCTCGATCCGTCTCCTCTGTACTCGCCAATGTCGCTCTCTTGCGGCTCTCGTCCGTTTCCTCCTCCTCCACGAGCTAGAGTCAAACGGGATTGAAGTCCCCTCAACAAAACCATCCACGGTACGCAAAAGGCAAGTAGACGACGAAAGCGAGGATGAAGAAACCTCCCAGTCCGAAAACGACGACGACGAGGATTTTTCCTCCGACCCTCCCGATCCCATCCAAACCATGCTTGACGAAGACAGGCGTGAGCGAGCCAAACGAAAGCGAGCCAAGTAATGTCCTTCAAAGACTACATCGGCCACTTCACCCTGCGCCCCTCCGAGTTCACCGCAGCTCGCCGAATCTGCAAGCGTGACAAGACTTCCCTCTCCGGTCTCGCCCGTCTCCTCCTCGTCAAGGAGGCGATCTCCCGTGGTCTCCTCCCCCGGATTATCCCCTCCCCACCCCCTACAACCGTCTCCCTCGCACCCGTAAAGCCCAACGTCGCCGTGCCGCCTCCGGCGTCTTTCTCACCTCTCGCAAGAGACCCCCTTGACAGATCGCCCCCAACGTGATACACTTCCCCTATCGTTTGAATCGTGACGGCCGTTGGCCGCCCGGGAAGAGGCGGCCCCTCTCAATCGTTTCCCGCCTCTTCCCCTCCTATCAATCCCGTGGAGGCACCCTATGCCCGTGAAGCGGAAACCCTCGCTCCCTTCGGTCGCTCGCAAGCCCGAAACCCATATCATCCGAAAGGGAGACAGAAAAGACACTCCCTCTCTCACTCGCATCTGCGCCGTCCTCGGCTGCCACGACCCGGCGACTCACCGCCTCGTCATGAAGACAGAAGCCGTGTCCGCCCCCGCCTTCTATTACTATTGCCCCCTTCACGCCCCAGCTGACAGCGAAGAGGAGGTCTAACCCCATGCCCAGAAACGTCAGAAACTTTTGGATCGAGCTTTCCGTTGACGGCCGCAACTC
>JBAZUA010000060.1:0-3631 GCA_041661645.1 Minisyncoccota bacterium
TAACATGTATGATTTTGTTACCCACACTTGGAACACCGTCAAAGGGAAATGCCCTCACGATTGTACCTATTGCTATATGAAGCGATGGGGCAGCCTGCGGGAGATCCGCTTCGACCGCGCCGAGCTGAAGACCGACCTCGGCGAAGGCAATTTCATCTTCGTCGGTTCGTCGTGCGACCTGTTCGCCCAAAACATCCCGCACGACTGGATCGTGTCCACACTCTGCAAGATGAACGTTCACGAAAATAGATATCTCCTCCAAAGCAAGAACCCGGCGCGTTTCTTGCTCAGTTATACCGAGGACATCAATCGACCGGTAGTCTTTTGCACCACCATCGAAACCAATCGCTTCTATCGAGACATTATGAACCGGTCGCCCGCTCCCGAGGCGAGGGCGGATGCCATGCAGCGCCTGACGAAGTTCGACCGCTTCGTCACTGTTGAACCGATCATCGATTTTGACCTCGTGCCCCTCGTGGAACTCATCAAGCGATGCGAGCCGAAGCAGGTCAACATCGGGGCTGACTCGGGACACAACAACCTGCCCGAACCCTCAGCCGACAAGGTGCTAGCCCTCATCGAGGAACTCGGGAAGTTCACCACCATCGCGAGAAAGACGAACCTCGCCCGGATCATTCAACGCCGGGAGGCGTAGAGCAATGGCGCGCAAGAGAATGTTTTCTCTGGACGTGATCGACACGGACGCATTTCTTGAAATGCCGTCGAGCACTCAAAACCTGTATTTTCATCTTTGCCTCAGAGCCGACGACGATGGTTTCGTGTCGGCCCCCCGAAAAATCATAAGGACCGTCAACGCCTCGGATGATGAAATGCGCGTCCTTTTCTCGAAAGCGTTCGTCATCCCCTTCGATTCAGGCGTGTGCGTCATTCGCCATTGGCGGATGCAAAACTATATTCAGGCCGACAGGTATCACGAGACAATTTATTTAGAGGAAAAGAATAGGCTGACCGAGACAGAGGGCGTGTACAACTTGGATACACCCTGTATCCATCCTGTGTCCAAGGCGATATCTGAGGTTAGGTTAGAGTTAGGTAAGGATAGAGATAGAGATAAGAAAGAGAATGCGGCTAACGCCGCGCCGTCATTCGAGGTCACGAAGGTTTTCGAACCAGGGGATGAAGTCTCTCTCTCGGATGCCCCTCCTCCCGCCAAGAAGGGCATACGGGAAGAGACACCACCCGAGGCCGCGCGCCTCGCCTCTCTCCTGTTCTCTCTCCACAAGAGCGCCCTCGATCCAAAGTATTCCGTGAAATCCAAGCAACTCGAGAACTGGGCCGCCGATATCGAAAAGATTCACCGTATCGACGGTCGGTCATGGGAAGAGATCGAGGCGACAATCCGATGGGTCAAAACGCCCGGCCAGTTTTGGGCCGCGAACGTCATGAGCGGGGCAACCCTTCGCGACCGCTTCGCCCGCCTCGTCGCCGACAAGCAACGCGCCCCCGCCCCGCGTGTTGCGTCACAATCGACCATGCTCGAAATGGAGGGCTGATATGAATCCCGAAATAGAACGAATCGGTGAAAGCCTGCGGCAATCCCTCCATGGCATGGGCCAAGTTTTGGCGACCGCCGAAAAGATATGCCCCGAGCACGGGCCGTATACCGAGAAAACGACGAAGGGCCTTTTCGACATGATCGACAAGAGCTGGTGTCCCGCGTGCATGGAGCGCGAAGACGCGGAGATGGAAGAGCGGCTTCGGCAGCACGAGGAGAAAGAGCGGATCGAGCGCGAGAGGGAAGCCGAGGCCGCCCGCCTGCGAAAGTTTGCCGAAATGAATATCGAGCCCGCATACCACTGCGCGACCTTCGACAACTTCGACGCCTCGACGCCCGAGTTGGCCCACAACCTCGAACGCATTCGCGATCTCGTGGAGGGGCGCGTCCAGAAAATCGTGATGACTGGGAAGAATGGGACCGGTAAGACTCATCTAGCGTGTGCCGCCCTCCATGTTCTCGGCGGCCGGATTATGACCATGTACGAGATATCAACCACGATCCGCGCGAGCTACACCCCTTTAGCCCGCGAATCGGAAATGGAAATCGTGGACGAACTTGCCCGGCTACCCCTCCTCGTGATCGATGAGATCGGGCGCACGAAGGGCGGCGATGCGGAAGCGAATTGGCTCTCGTACATCATCGACAAGCGCCACGTTCGGGGCCTGCCTCTGATCCTCATATCGAACAAGCACACGCGGAAGAGCTGCGACAAGGGCGGGTGTGCCGACTGCATTGAGAACTACATCGGGGAAGACATCATGTCCCGGCTCGTCGAAGGCGGCGCGCTCCTCCGGTTCACGGGCGAGGACTGGCGACGCAAGGCACGGGCGGCATGAGCGACACCCCGGAACCCTCTCCCGTCCTCGGGACGAAGGAACTCATGGAAATCGATTGGGCCGCCGCGCTCCGCGACAAGGTGAAGCGCGAAGAGACAGAGAAAAAACGACCCCGCGAGACGGGAAGGAGCGAAGGATGACGACGAGGGAGACCGAAAGCATGCAGGGGCTAATCGACGCGATCAAGGGGGAGATGAAATGAACGACATACGCGAGGCGCTGGAAGATTACATCTCGAAGAACCTAACCGACGAGGGCCTATGGGTTGGGAGCGTAGAGGGCATCATGCGTCTGATCACCCCGCCCGCCCCCGCATCGGACGCGAGGGAGCTTGGCCCGACCATAGATGAATGGCGCATAGCCGATGCTGCCGGGTATTCGCCCGAAGGGAAGGTCTTTGCTCAGAGGGCAGGCGAAGACTGGAAGAATGCGATGTTTTGGGAATGCGTGAACTGGTTCGACGGGTACCGCGCCGCCCTCCTCGCCTCGCGGCAGGGGGAGGCGGGCGATATCGAGCCGGGAGAGTTGATCGCGGAAGGCGAATGCCCAGTATGCGGTGCCTCCCTGGAAATAACTGTCGGCGACGATGAAGGCGAGATGGCAGTTATTGGGAGGAAGGGAAAAGGCATCCCTAGGGAAACTATCTGGGATGCCCCCGCGCGAGCCCCGAGCGAGACGGCACCTGACGCTATAGCCGAGGCTATCTTGCGCACCGAGGACGAGGACGGGATGACCCTCTCGCGCTCTACTGTGGCGCGGATGATGGAGCCCCCGATGCCCGAGGGCGGGGAGGTCGAAACCTTGGTCGACTATTGTCTTAATATCGGACAGTCCTATCCCAATAACATGGATCTTGCCGAAGCACGCGATTATATTAAGGGTGCAATTGTGACATTTGTCCGCGCCCCTCGTCCCGAAGCGAGCGGGGAGGTGGACTGGTGCGACCTTATGGTTGACGAGTTTATCCGTATCAAAAACCTGACGGACAACGGGGAAATAATTGGCCTTTGCGATCGAGCTATTACCAACACGAAACAACATTTCCCCGTCATGGAACAGCGAGACAATATGTACAATCGCTGGCTAAAGTCTCAGGGTGAAGTGGAGACCCTGCGGCACAGCCTGCGCACTCTGTCGCGGGTTGGGGTCAACATTCTGGGCGAGCGGGTCGTCGTCTGTTACGCGGAAGAGATCGACCACCTCCTCGCCCGCCAGCCCAAGGAGACGGGGGAGGGGGTATGACACTCGAACAAGCGAAAAGCCAAGCATTAGGTGA
>JBAZUA010000061.1:0-3568 GCA_041661645.1 Minisyncoccota bacterium
CCTCCCTCTCTCTCCTCGTAGTCTGGCATGAACGCGACCATGGTCATCCCCTCCATTGGTACGCTCTGCTCATTTCCCTCGACCACGGTGAGTTCGTACAAGGCGCGTGGCACAATGGTGTTGCTAATGCGACACACCACGTCGCCGCCATTTCGCCATAGTACACCGGCGCCATTTTTGACTGATAAGAGCGACGACGACGATGACGATGATGATGACGATGACGATGATGACGATGACGATGATGACGATGACGATGATGACGATGACGATGAGTATATTGGTTCACGATCGATTTGAATGTGGTGATGGATGAAGATTGAAGCGAGGATGGCGGCGTCGTCGGGGGAAACCGTCGCATTGGTGGCCATTGCGTCCAAATCATCGTCATCAACGTCGTTCATTTTTAAAAATAACAGCGCGGCCAAACTATATATTGGAGCGTCTTCCGGTGGAGGAAAAGAAAGAAGAGGGCCCCCCTTTTTTTTGCACGTGCGCATTTTTCTCGCCGCTTCGCTTCACTTCATTGCACTTCACCCACCTATCTGCGCCGACCAAACCACGTTTTCTACCCTCTTCATTTCCACCCTTCCCTCACCATCGCGACATTACACACAGTAAATGGATACTACCATCGCGACCTATATCGGCGACGATGAAGATGAAGATGAAGTGATGGCTTCTCTTTGGGAGGTATGGAAGATATCGTTGAAGAGGAGTCGCGGATGGACGAGTATTGGCCAATGGGTCGCGGCAGGGAGGGTGAAGTTCGATGCTTTGTCCCCTTATCGAGTCACTCGCCTTGATCTATATCAGTGCAAGTTGAATGGTCCCTTGCCCGCTCAATTGGGTCAACTCGCATCTCTCCAAACCCTCGATCTCACTACCAACCGACTGACGCGCCTTCCTCCCGAGATAGGACGCCTCTCTTTTCTCCGACGGTTGTATCTCGCGTGCAACCGATTGACGAGCCTCCCTCCAGAGATGGGAAATCTCTTTTGTCTTCGGGAGTTGTATCTCGGCAACAACCGATTGACGAGCCTCCCTCTAGAGATGGGAAATCTCCCTTCTCTTGAAGAGTTGTATCTCAACGCCAACCGATTGTCGACCATTCCTCCCCAAATAGGCCATCTCTCTTCTTCTCTTAAGCGACTGAATCTCGGAGACAATCAATTGACGAGCCTCCCTCCCGAAATTGGCCTTCTCTCTTCTCTCCAGTGGCTGTATCTCGACGGCAATGGATTGACGAGCCTCCCTCCTGAGATTGGCCGTCTCTCTTCGCTCCAAGCGCTGCATCTCGGCAACAACTCATTGACAAGTCTTCCGCCCGAGATTGAGCTTCTCTCCTCTCTTCTAATGCTGTGTATTGGAAGAAATCAATTGACGAGTCTCCCGCCCTCAATGTCACATCTCTCTTCTCTCCAAGTATTATACGCAGACCACAACCAATTGACGAGTCTCCCGCCCTCAATGTCCCAGCTCTCTTCCCTCCAAGTATTATACGCCGACCACAACCAATTGACGAGCCTCCCTCCTGAGATGGGCCATCTCTCTTCCCTCCGAGAGTTGTATCTCGGCGACAACCAATTGGAGACACTCCCTCCCGAAATGGGCCGTCTCTCCTCCCTCGAGTACTTGAGACTCGACCACAACCGATTGACGAGTCTTCCGCCTGAGGTGGGGCTCCTCTCTTCCCTTCTGGTATTGGACCTCACCGACAATCAATTGGCGAGCCTTCCTCCCGAGATCGGACATCTCTATTGTTCTTATTCTCATTCGTCGCCTTCTTCTTCTTCTATCCGAGAGTCGGACCTCAGCGCTACCTCCTCTTCCTTCCCTATTGCGACGAAAAGAACCTCCCATTCCCTCAACCAGCTACGACTCGTCGAAAATTGCTTGGTTGTCCTGCCTCCGCCTTCCACTTCCACTTCCACCCGCATCGAGACTAGCATGCAGCGACTACCAACGGCATTGAATGTGTGCCGTTTCTTTGATACCGATATTGATATTACCGACGCGGGATCATCATCATCATCATCCTCCTCCTCCTCCTCCTCCTCCTCCTCCTCCTCATCCTCATCCTCGACTGGCTTTACTCTTCGCTTCTATGGCAGTGGCGATGACAACAACGGCGAAAGTGGAATGGAGAACAGGACGACGGCAACACCATCGCCCTCTGTCTGTATTGCGATCGCCGACATGAACCGTCTGGCGAGGCGATGGCCCTATTTCCGACGCCTCCTTGAGGCCGGTCTCTCGGAAGCCCATTCCGGACACGTCGATCTCTCTCCCTACTTCTCCCACCGTCTCGGTCAATGCCTCGTTGATTATTTTGATGGCAAGCCCGTTCAAGTATCCTCCCTCTCAACCCAGGATTGCCACGACCTCGTTGAACACGCCGACTACTTTGGCCTCACCGACACCCTCCTTCTCGCCTTTTGCGCCACTAGACTTAGAGAAGAGAGAGGGGTTCGGTGAGAAGGGGGTAGCACAGTTATTATGAAGAACGCCACCGGTGTGGACAGGCACGATCGCTCGACTGCGCGCGCGCATGTACATATATGTATGTGTGTAGTGTGTATTACAATGTTAACGCCTACGCCGGGTCGGGGGAGAGAGAGGGCGTCTCCTCTTCATTGGGGGAGATTGTTGTCCCTCCCTTTTCCTCTTCGTCAGTTTCAACTTCTCTTCTGTGGTGGTACCACGACGGCGACGACGTGGCGTATCGACAGAAGTTCGCGTCCTTCTGGAGGGCGGCTGTCGCTGTGCGCGCGTGGCTGTGCGGGGCACATATTGTCCTCTCTGGGCAGAACGATCGAATTGTCGACGAACCGTGGCAGTTGGGGCTGGTCGTGGAAGTAGACGAAGAGGTCCTTTCGCAAGTGGCGGCGCTCTCGTGGGTGGTGGTATAATAGCTGCTGCTGCTGCTGAAGCAGCAGCAGTAGTGGGTGTACGGCGCTGTGTCGGCTTCAATCTCGCGGACGGCGGAGGCACGCCGAGGACATGCCCTTGTCTATCATCACGTCGTCGTACTGCGTACATGGCAATAGGCGCCGCCGCCGCGGCTGTCGCGCCCGCCCCTATTGCCAGCAGTGTCGGTAGTTTGGCACCATAACGCGCAATCGTAGGTATGGCTTGTTGCACGGTAGGCATTACTGCTGCTGCGATTGCAGGCGTGGCAGCAGCAGTAGCAGCTCCGCCCAAATAGTACCGCGCCAGCGCGCCAGCACCCACAACGCCGATAAAAGCTGCAGCGGCCTTGGCTGCGCCTGTCCATCCTCTTCCTTCCCCTTCCCTTCTCCCGCCTCCTCCGATCTGTAGGTTGGTCAACGAGGGTGGTGGTGGTGGTGATACCGCGGGAATCTCTTCTGAGGGGAGGAGGAGGAGGGGGCGATTATTAGTTGCTACTGCAGGCGACAAGGGGACTTCGAAATTGGGAGGCGGTAGGGGTGAGGTGATGTCGAGACTGCGGCGAGATCGACGACGAAAGGAGATTGAAGTTGATCGTTGGGGTTGCAAAGTGCGCCGCAGCGCAGCGGTATCCTCGTCGCTGATGAGGGGCGTCATT
>JBAZUA010000062.1:0-3487 GCA_041661645.1 Minisyncoccota bacterium
CATCATTATCCACAAATTTAGCTCATTGGCTATGGGGGCGCGCGGTTGCGTGGTGTCTGTGTAAGTGTGCGCTCTATCTACTTTTTAGTAATCAACGGGAAGGGGGGGACAAGAGGAAAAGGTAAATGTGGGGTTTTTGTCCCTCTTCCCCGCCCATTTTCAATGTTCCTTCGACAGCTCCCCGTGGCGCATGAGGCGATTTCATTCATATATGTGTAGTGTGTGTAGTGTGCGAGAGAGAGAGAGAGAGAGAAGGGACGTACGCACCATACATGGTTTCGAAAAGGGGGAAGGCGGGAAAATGGAAACGCGCGCCCTTCCTTCTTTTGAGAGCGCGCGCGCGCTCTTCTTTACCAACAGCGCGCGCGCTTCCACTCTACTCCCGTCCGTATTCCAATCGCCGAGAACTCAGTTAGTCGTGTACTCACGCCCAACCCAAATCCGCAACGAGCTTCAAACAAGCTAGTGGCGGCGCGTGTGTGTGTGTGCGTACCGTTCGCGTATATATATATACATACCAATTTAATCGTCGTCCCCGGGGTTCTCCCCTTCGAGAGCACCAAAATGCCCTTGCCCAAAGCAAGTCGCAGTAAGCGACTGTCGCTTACATTTGGCATCGACACCGTCGAGCGATACAAGCACGCTGCGCGGTGGTTGCGACAAAGGGAGGAGCAAGAGCAAGAGCAAGGGGGAATGATGATGGCATTTTCATTGTCTTCACCACCATCGACCTCCTCTTCCTATTCCCACTCCTCTTTTGATGATGACGGTAGTGGCAGCAAGGTGGTGGAACATGTGCTGCCGCTACACCATCGATCGCGACGGCGCACATCGTCGTCGTCGTCTGCATTACCAATTGAACGCTCGATGCAAGTGTGCAGTGACGCCGAGTCGGTGCGACGTGTCAAACAAACCGCGGGGTACCACACGGTCTTGACGCGCAACGCGCAACTCATCACAGCCTCTGACTTGATGATCTCAGACGACGACATTCCATTGACGCGCATATGCGAACAATTCATATACGACTACGTGGTGTGCGTGAAAATGAAGAATCCGTCGCACTCCATGGCATCTATGGTCGAGTGCGGCCGAAGTCTGAGCTGTGAAGCGATGCAACTCTATTTGAATGACTACGACGATCACACCAACAAGGACGGCATTAACAGCGTCGGCGACGTCAATGACAAGCAACGACAACAACAACAACAACAACAACAGTTGGACGACCACCCCTATCAATCCCTGCACGGTGCGCTGGGCATATGCGAGTCTTGTACCAAGACTCGTCGCTTCTTTATACGCTACAACGTGTTGAATTGGGCCGAATCGATCAAGAGTCAATTCCATGCAGCAGAGAGCACTAGGCGGCGTGCGCCCACTGGTGCTCATTGCACAGCGGCCTCACGTTCGCATTCCGCGCTACCACTACTCCCGTCTCGCATTGCCGTTGCTGCCACACAACCAGTGGGCATGTTCTTTAAACCGGACACCAAACTCGGCGACATCAAGAATCGTCAGTCTAACGCGTCGTTTCCTCAATCGTACCCAGGACAGGATCATGCATTCAGCAGTGGACTCTTATTATACGAACACGAAAGGGGAGAGGAGACCGCCGCCGCTGCCACCGAAGATAGCTTGCCATCACCATTATTATTGCCTGCGATTCCATCATCTGCATGGTCGTCGTCATTGTCACCACTACCACCACCTCCTCCTCCTCCATTGTACTTGGTTGGTATCATCGATGACTTTGAAATGCGCATCGATGGCGCCAACAGCCACGTCATGCGTTCGGCTCACGCGCCGCGTGTACGCAACTCTCAACTCTCATTCGACGGATGTACGATTCCGATAAGAGTGATAATCAAGTCGATGCAATTGTTAAAGACATCTGCTTCTTCCTCATCCACATCCACCACCGTCGTTTCCTCCTCGTTGGAGTCATCGCCGTCGAGCTTACTGTCACCACGACGACAACAACAACAACAACGGAAGGGACCCACCATCGCCTCCCTCTCGCGTGGTAACCTTCGTCGACTCGATCGAGCTGCACTACATGTAGCTGTGAGAGATTCGATTAGCATGACACTGCAGAACGTCATTACGCAATCCATGGTCATCTCCGATCAAGAGAATGAACTCAACCCGGTCCACGGCGCGCGCGCCAGTCACGTCATCCGCTCTCGTATCACGCCCCCATTCCCAGGCGTGTGTGACTTTGGCGACATGGAGATTACTATTCACTGATAAGCATATACATATATATAATACCCTTTAACCACCACACCCCATCTATCCGTCCATTCGTTCCATTCGTCCATTCGATCGTCGGAATCCTATCCATTCTCCAATCGACTCATGAAAAAGGGGGTAAAATATATGTATTAATCTTCATTCTACCCTCCTTTTTGGAATGTACTCCGGACGCGCTGGATCTCTCTCCCCCTTACTTCGCCTCCGTCGGCCCGAGTAAAGGCCACTTGCGTTATAGAAGGAAAGAGCAGAAAAAAAAACGAGTCGATGAGAGCGGGTCGATGCGTGTTGTTGTTGGGTGAAGGGAATAAAAGAGAGGAGGAGAGGAGGAGAGGAGAGGAGACGCCGGCGGATTGGGATTGGGACGAGAGAAAGGGTTTATTTTGTAGATGAGAAGCCATCATCGTCGTCTCGGGTCGTCGTTCGCGGTGTTTTCTCTTTTTTAGACGCCTGCGATGGAGATTGTGGTACCGACGGCAAACGAGTAGCAGACGAGGGTGATGGCAACGACGGTGACAACGTTGAACATCGCCCCGATCCAGCCGGAGATCTTCATGTAGGTGGTGGAGATGAAGAAGACGTTGACGCCGATGACGATCAACAGGGCAATGCCAGCGACGATGGGAGACAGTGAGAAGTGGAGCATGGGCCAGAAGAGGAAGATATACAAGGCGAGGGCGGTGTAGTTGGCGGTGTGGTACCATCTGTGCATCTTTTCGTTGTGGTCGAGGCACTTGTTTCGACAGTTGATGAGGAAACCGAGGACGATGGCGCCGATGATGACTGAGATGCCCCACGCAGAGATGGCAGTCGATTCAACGCGTAGTTCGTATGCAATCGCCATAAAGCCGAGGCGGGGGAATGTATTGGTGAGGCGAATGTATTCGCGGTAAATGTAGAAGGGCCACGCGAGAACGGCACCGAGGACAGGCACAAACGCGAGCGCAAAGGCAATGGCGAAGGCCTTGGAGTTGGACCAGACGCCCCATTCCTTGCATCCGCAACCTGGAGCATGACCACAAGCACCCATGATGATTGGATATGAAAGCAGCGAGGGATGTTGTTGGTTGTTTTTTTTTTCTGTCGTCAGAAAAGGGCTTCCCTTTCTTCTTCTTCTTCTTTTTTTTTTCCTACCAGACGAACGCCGAGGATGGAAAAAAAAATCGGGTACCGCGGGGTGAGGGCGGCGTAAGAGACTATTTACCTTTCTCCCAACCCCCCCCCACCCCCC
>JBAZUA010000063.1:0-3451 GCA_041661645.1 Minisyncoccota bacterium
CATTGAAGGGATTGAAGGGATTGTTCTTTTGGAAGGGAGGGGCGTTGTGGGTTGGGAAGAAATCAAGTAGTTGGTCGCTGTTCTGTTCTGGAAAAAAAAACACGACACCATACAGGGGAAAAAAAAGAAAGACGAGCCCTGTTCTTTCCTCACCCTCCACGTTCACAAGTCGCTCTCTCCCAATCGCCGCGGCAAAAAACGAACAACAACAACAACAACACCCTCCCATGTCTACGCTTGTCATTTCTCCCGGGGATTCTGTCCCTCGCCGACAGATGATGATGCCGGCGCCCACTCGATCAGCCCCGGCGCCATCTTTCAGGTCATTCGCGTCGTCATCGCCACCACCACCGCGACCTGCCATCGTCGTCATCGACGAGAAGGCACCGATCGACAGCGAGGCGCACAGGGCCATGCGTGCCAAGGCTTGGCGTAAGGGACTTGTCGTCTCTGTACTCACCATACTGGGCGCATTCACCGCCTTCGCTCTCCTATGGAATCACGCCGTGATCCAGATCATGTGGGGTAGGCGTCGCGGACAGTCAGGACCCGCCTCGAAACGCTCTGGCTTGATCACAATCGGCGGCGGAAGTCTAACCCAGCTGCCAAAGGTCATCGGCCGCGTCGGTCGTGGTACGCCTATGCCATTGGTCTATCGCGACGATCAAGTGGTGCCCTTCTTCCAATTCGATACACACTACAACGGCGATGGAATTTCAAAGGCGAACATCGCTCCGTTGATGGGGGCGTCTACCCTAACATGGCCTGGTACTTGGGCAGCGGCAGCTGCTGCAGCAGCTGCCCGTCCTGCCGCCGCCGGCGTCGCCACCACCACCGCCGCCACTGCTGCTGCTACCCCCGCCGCCACCACCTTCACCTCCACCTCCCCCTCCTCGTCCCCCGGGGCCGCCTATCCCGAGACTGGGCCGTTGGGTGAGCCCTCCATCCCTGTTGTCATCACCACGCCCATGGCATCCGCTCGCGTCACTGCGAGCGAGATGATGGCGAACTTACGCGACAAGGTCTTTGCTTAAGTTCGCCCATCATCAAAGGGGGAGGGGGCAAATGTCGTCGTTCATTGACCCCCTCTTCTCTCTCTCTCTCTCTCAATCTCAATATCGTCCCTCTCCTGAGCTCCATTGGCTGTCTCCTGCCTCGTTCTCCTCTCCCTCCTCCCTCGTGTGTCGTTGACTAAAAGTAAGCAATGTCTCTATATATATATACAAGCGAGCGCGCGCGCGTACTCTGAAGAAATACAACCGGCAGGTTGCTAGAGACGAATGTGATGTATGTACGTGCGTGCGGGCTGAAGATATTTGAGCGGGGAGGGGGGGGGGTGGAGGGCAGTGCCGTTGCGCGTGTGATGTGTGAGCAAAAATCAATTAGTCTTTGCCCCTTCCCTCCCTCTCTTTTGTTCGACTGCTCAAGGAGGAGAAAAAAATGGCGCGCACGTTGTACGGAAAGACACCGCGCACGAATATTGCATCTGGAAAGAAGTACCCCAGGCGACAGATCACGAGCCCCGTGGTTTGGCCTTCTCAACGTCCGATCAAACGCATGTTCCATCAATACGGTATGCGCGTCGGTCCCGACGTGACCAGAGCGTTGGCGAAGCTCGTCGCCGTATATGTGAGACAGGTCATGGAAACGGCAATGGTGTACGCCTCGCACGCCAAACGCACCCGAGTCAACCGATTTGATGTGATGGAGGCCGTGCAGAAAGTTCACATCAAGAAGCCCGATCGCCGCATCATCAACTCCGACTAAAAAAACAAGTGTGTGATAGGCGATTACATCACACACATACTCATCCTCTACCGTGCGCCCACCACCCCTCCCTCGTCACGACAAGGAAAAAAAATGGGAGGCGTGTACACATACACCCGTGTCGAGCCAGTGTGGCAGTGTCGATTGTAATTAAAAAAATACAAGCGCCCAGAACAACATACAGAAGCAGGGTAGAGTCAACGGCGAGGGAGAGAGGGAGGGGCGAGCGCAGACGGGATCGAAGGGCGAGGAGAGGTGATGAGAGGCCCCTCTCTCAAAAAAAAAACCACGTCGTGTTTTTTGTTCATTCTCTGCGACTGCGATAAGAATAAATAGTCCCTCTCATCCATCCAAAACCCCGCTCACCTGACTCCCGCCTTGCGATCGTCGTCAAACCCCCCAAAAAAATGAGCACCACCGCCACCACCCCCAGCGACAAACTCACCCTGAAGGAATTCTTCTCCCCCGACTTTGCCGCTGCTGGCTTTGTTAACGCGGCTGCGGGCGATCGCATCCAAAAGTCATTCAAGATCTGGAGAGGCATTGGTATCGCCATGACCGTTGTTGCCGGAGCCGCAGCTGCCGTCGCCATTGGACTCGTCGTGAAGAACCGCCGTGATCAGCTGCTGCAGCAGCAGCAGAGTCAAGGCACTGCCTACTAAAGAAAAAACACACACATTCTCCGACTTACTTTCTTCTTTTGATTCCTCTCTCTCTCTCTCTCTCTCTCTCTTATTCTCCCCTCCACTTTATTCTTTGCCCCCTCCCCCTCTCTCTACCCTCTACCCTCTCGCCGTCATTCTCTCGGCCGGATCGATAATCACGCGCCCCCGTCCAATTCCAATCCACGCACAACACATCCCTACAAGAACATCCTACCTTCCAAGTAAAGCGAAGACTTCTTGTGTTTATATTGAATAAGCTTGGCACGCGCGTTTAGGTGCGTGTCCGCGGGGGGGTTTTTTCCCAACTTCCAGTGGAGGGACGATGGAGAGGAGTGCCTCAAAACACCCTTCCATCCAGACCGCGTAAGTTAATTAGTCCCGTCAGCCAGCCGTCTCTCAAAATCTCTCCCCTTTTTTTCAGAGCCGACCCCAACCGCCCACCCACCACCCAAGACCGTACGCGTACAGCTCTCCCGTTCCTCTCACCACAACCCCCGCAACAGCAGTCCTCTAACCCCTCATACCTTCCTCCTCCTCCTCCTCCTCCTCACTCCCCCACAATTACCACAACATTGCGTGCTCGCTCCGCTCCGCTCTGTGTCGATTGGTTGTATTTGGATATGTGCGTGTGCGTGTGTACGTGCGTGTGTATACACATATGCGGGTGCAAAAATATGTGAATGGTTAGAAAATGGAAGAAATGATTTCACTGGACGAAGCCATCGCTCGCTTGAGCGCCGAGAACGGTAAGCTGGACAAACAAAGGAAGATCGCGACAGGCTTCGCAATCGGCCTTGGTATTGTAGCAACCGCTGCCGTCGCCGCCATTGGATTGTCTGCCATGCGTTCGTATAGAGAACGCAAGGCGGCCGCTGCAGGCGTGCCCATGGTCTAAAAAAAAAGAAGAAATGCTGTTCGGATGTTTTGTTTTGTTTTTTGATTATCCTATCCTATCCTTCTCCTCTCCTCTCCTCTCCTCTCCTCTCCTCTCCGCACGCACGCGCACGGGATTTACCCTT
>JBAZUA010000064.1:0-3423 GCA_041661645.1 Minisyncoccota bacterium
ATGAATGCGCTTGAGGAGATCGTGCAGGGCGAGCCGCGTGGCGTCGGGGTGGTTGGAGCCTTGGGCCCTGGCGATGTCGTATTCTTGCAGGGCTTGGTGGTACTCTATTCCAAATCTTAAATGTACTGACTCATCAAGCGACCCCCAACCTTCTATCATCAAATATTGATAGAGACGAGGACACGTCTTTAAATAGCCGAGACTTGTAGAATCAAAAGCATATTGGATATTAGTCCCCGGCAAAAATGGACTCGGAATAGCCTCCTTTTCGATAATTCCACAATGTGGTTCGGCCGATAAGGAGCTTGTTACAAATTTCGTCATCAGAGAGGCCTTCCCAAGTTAAGGTAAAGATGCGTAAGGCAGTCTGCGCACGGCGTCGAGGACCAACAGTTGGGTCATCAACCTTACGCCCTTTAGCGATCATATCGTTTGTGTTGTCTTGTGCAGTCCCGGGGAATAAATGATCTTCGTTTATACACTTAGTATTGTCGCAAGTATGCAAGGCCCAAACGTCAGGGGCTAAAGGACCTTTCTTAACATGGAGTACTAAACGTGGTACGCCCCATTTCTTACCGTTTCGCCCACCCACAGAAACATATTGACGTTCTCGACCCTCTCGATCGATTGAAGGGCGTAGATGACATTCAAGACAGTCACCATTTGGAATGGCTTTGCGTAGAAGGTCGTCTACAATCTCTTCTGTGGTTCTAGCCCGGCCACCCATCTCAAATCCTCCGCTTCACAACCAACGTCTGCTTCTTCTCCCCGACGATCTTCTTCATCAGTTCGCTAAGGGCGGGGCTCGGCCCCGCTTCCTTCGACGCGCGTTTGACCTTGCCGCCATTGGCCGCGGCTTCGGCACGGCGGTTGCGGTGGTAGGTGATAATGGCGTCGAGGTCGGCCTTGGTGAGGGAGAGTGGGTCGATGTCCATCAGGTGGTCGAGGTTGTTTTCAGTCATTGAGGTAGTCCTCGTAGGAGTGGTAGACCTTCACACCGTTCTCGTAATGAAACTTAGGCTTAGGCCAACTCATCTCGGCTTTGACGTAGCCCTCACGTTGCTTACGCATCATTTCCTCCCTTGCTTCAGGAGACATCGCCTTTACTTTCTCGGCGGCGGCCTTCAACAAGGCGTTGAGTGCATCAGTCATTCGAACGAATCCTCCAAGCTTTGCTGGGCCTCACGGCGGCGTTTGATGAAATCGTCTACGGCCCTTCGGACCTCCGAGGTCCAGCCCTGGCCATAGATACGGACGAGTTCGGCGACGGAGTCCTCGAAGAGGTTCAACGTACACTTTCTCAAAGGACGATCACTTGGTGCTGGCATCGGGCAATTCCAAAGGCAGTTGCATCTGTCGGTTCCATGTCTCGGGCTTATCGTATTGATGGTCGGTGCCGCGGTAGAAGATCGCGCACTCGGCGTGTTGGACTCGCCATTTGGTTTTGGTCGCGCGAGAGGCGGCTAGGGCCTCGAAATGCCCAGCGCCTGCCTCAACGTACTTGCCGCAGCGATAGCAGGAGCCTCCGAAGCGGTTGCGCATCAAAAGCCTCCTACACGATTTAACCCTCTTACAATTTCTTCCAGCCTTTCGAGCCTACTCCGAAGGCCATCAATTTCGGAGCTAGTCTCCCGCAAGGAACGTTCCAAACTATCCACAGAGCTACGGAGTAAATATATTTCATGTTGATCTGCTTTGCGTTGAATTTGATTGCGAAGATCGTTGAGATCGTGACCGACATTTGTGAATGGGTTAGTATGCATTAGGGAGCCTCCACCGACTTCCGCACAAGCCAAATCTCCTCCACCCCTGGCGCGACGCAGAGCATCAGGGACCCGAGTTCGGGTTCGTCTTCGATCACGGCCTTGCGCGCGGCGTACATCATGGGCTTGATCTTCTCGATGTCCTTCGGCGAGATCGGGACCCGGAGCCCGACTTCGAGCTTCGAGGCCTCGCGCCAGAGTTCAAGGGCGAGGGCGGGGGTGAGGTGAAGGGTGCGTTCGGGGGCTTGGGTCACCGTACTCTCCAACATCGATAACCGTTAGATGCTTTGCGAAAAGTAAACTGTTTTGGTTTTCGAATATAAGCTTGATTTCTTGCCCTCCTCCATTCCTCTAAAGGAAATAAAATTGAGTCCCCTACTTCCATATCATCAAGTACCGTGAAAGCTTTGTTTTTATAACCCGCGCACGGAAATGGAATTCCTTTTTCGATGGTATATTCTTCGGTCATACCCGCCTCCTCACAATGATCTGCTCCACAACCTTCTCCATTGCCTCGGGCTTGTACTCCAACACCTTCTGCGGAACATGTTCGATCGCCGGGGCCGAAGACAGGGGCTCAATCTCGCCCGCGACCTTGTCGGTGCGTTCAAGGTAGACGTAGATCGCGGACCCGTCGGACTTGATCCGGACCACAAGGGCGTCGTAGTGAGACTTCCCGTGCATCACGTGAGAGGCCTCGTAGGTCTTGGCGTTCTCCTGACGATGAAGCTTCCGTGCGTAGTGGATGCGCGAGCGCAGGTGGATTGCCGCGTCCATGTTATCGACCTTGATCCTTGCGCCAAGTTCGTCCTCCGAGGCGCGATCGAGGATTTCGAGGCAGTCTTGGTAGGCGAGGATGGAGTTGGAGACGCTCATTCCTTTGACGCCTTCATACCGCGCTTGATGAAAACATTGGCCATGTTGGAGAAGCTACGGTCTTCTCGTTCGGCTGCCGCGGCAAGCTTCTCGAAGAGTTCTATGGTCATGACGACGTTGAGGCTGCGCATGCCCGGTGGCATGTGGCGGCGTTTGGTCTGTGGGGTGGGGTCTAGTTCCATCGGATGCCTGTGGAGTTGATGTAGGTTAGCCGGTCCATTGACCGGGTTTCGATCACGTACTTGAGGTTGAGGTCCTGCTCTTCCTCACGACAAAGCCACGGATCGAGGAAGTAGACGTTGGGGAATTCGAGGCCCTTCGCTTTGTGCCCGGTCATGAGGCGGATCGAGCCCTTCTGGGCAAAGAGGTGTTCGGCGTACTTGATAGCGGTGTCGAGTGAAGAGCCGTGCTGCGCAAACACTTTCATACATGCAGCTAGGTCTTCGGCGGTTGTTGATCCTCGGTCAAGCTTGGTTGCAAGCCAGTCATCGATCGCGCTATTGACTCCGGCTGTATTGAGATCACTAGGTCCAAGTTTGCGCATGATCCCAACCAGCTTGGGCCCAATGTCTGAGCCAGCCACTTGAACAGATCGACCCGCTGTAAGGAGATGCATGGCAACACTAAATAGTGGCGCGTTATTTCGGCAGATGAACGTAGCTCCGTCAGACACGCTACTAGCTTCAAGTTCTCTGAGAGATTCGACATAGCCACCCTCCTTGATCCATTTGAAACCCGGGACCCGCCAACGGGCGTTCTCTACGATCGCTTGCGGGCAGCGGAA
>JBAZUA010000065.1:0-3371 GCA_041661645.1 Minisyncoccota bacterium
TAGGTAGCACGGTTACCTCGAACTTCATGGCTGGCAAGACCGAGTGGAGGACTGGTACCATACAGCTTCCGTAACAGGAATCTGGCATGGTCCAGACCATCACAATGGTTTGACCTAAGCTAAGCAAAAGCCGCCCGCAAGGGCGGCTTTTGCATTGCCTGAAAGGCAGGTGAGACCCTGCGCTCCTTTGAGATATAATAGTCTCATGCAAAACAATCGCGGAATCATCAAAGTACTCTTGTTCATCATCATCGTCGCGGCGTTCCTCCTCGTCTTCTTCTCGAAATTCGCGCAGTATTTCAAGCCATCCGGGATAATAGACAAAGCGGATACGACTTCGTACACAGGGCTTTGGACGCAGACGAACCCTCTCGTGGATTTCATCGACAAGCAGGCCGATCCTACGGTGACGACTTCCTCCCCGGGCGGAGGGACCAAGTCGCCGTACGCAGGCAGAGTTACTTTTTCGGGCGGCAGCACCTATTCCTACCAGCCCTATGAGGAGTATGTGACTATACGCAACGCAGGCGCTCCTGTATCGATAACCGGCTGGGTCATCACGAATGCGAAGGGCGAGCGGCCTATAGAGACCTCAGCAAACAATTACGTGTACCCAGTCAACGACTCTGCCACGATAGGGCAGGGCACCGAGTATCTCTCTCCTGAGGGCGCCTACGATAGAGGCCCGATAGTGCTGAAGACGGGCGACACAGCTATCGTCACGACTGGCGGCCCATTCATACAGTTCCGCATGCCTATCCCGACGTCATTCCGCGAGAATATCTGTCTCGGCTATCTCGACAAGGATTACCCCTGGTCGCCGTCAGTCTCCCGTCCGTGCCCGATAGCGAGCAAGGATCCTGATATAGATACGATGACGGACGAGTGCTACGACTACGTGAGGACGATAAGCCGCTGCGAGGATCCTGAGCGATACGACAAGGAGCGCTTCGACCTCCAGAGGACTCCATGCAAGGATTTCATGCGCGAACGCTTCACGTATCAGGGCTGTGTCACCAAGAACAGGGCATCAGACAATTTTTCGCTCAAGCAGTGGCGCGTGTTCCTCGGCAAATCACGCGAACTCTACTCCAATAGGCACGATACTATCACTCTCTATGACGCAGAGGGCCGCATCGTCGGGCAGTTTAGCTACTAAATAGGCTCCAAGAGGCGAGGCAGGGTCTTGACGCACCACTTTTCGAACCCTTCGTCTAGTCAAGGTCTCACCTTGTCTTGTGTGCATTCGGGGTATCCCGTAGCATTATCCAATGTTGCGAAAATGTCCCTTTGCTCCGGATGAGTACTACCATGTCTACAATCGCGGCGTAGACAGGCGCGATGTATTCCTCTGCCCGAAGGACAAGGAGCGTTTCCTCGTGCTCCTCTACGTCTGCAATTCAAAGAATCCCGTACGCATTCAGAAGCATCTCGACCAGGGGCGCCCCCTCGTCGGGATGTTTTCGTTGGAGAGAGGGGAGACGCTCGTCGATGTCGGCGCATACTGCCTCATGCCGAATCATTTCCACCTCCTCCTGCGCGAGCGCGTCGCAGGCGGCATCACGGAGTTCATGAGGAAGGTCATCACGGCCTACACGATGTTCTTTAACAAGAAATACGCGCGGCAGGGCGTGCTTTTCCAGGGCGCATTCAAGGCCCATCACGTGGATTCTGATGACTACTTGCGCTACATCTTCTCGTACATACACCTCAATCCTATCGACATCATATTCCCCGGCTGGACGGAGGCGCCGGATAGGGAGCACAAATCCCATATCAAGAAACACCTCGAGACCTTCCCGTTCTCTAGCCTCTGGGACTATGCGCGAGACGTGGTGCGGTCCGAGTCGGCCATATTGAACAGAGGATCGTTTCCCGACTATTTCACGCGCCGCGCTCATCTCGACGCTCATCTCGACGATTACCTCGTCCTCTGCGGGCGTTTCAGCTGGTTGTGACGAGCCTCAGTGTATCTTCTCCAATATAGATAAAAGAAATGAAAAAGGCTTTATTTCTCATCACGATTTTATTGGCCCCTTTCTGGGCGCATGGACAGGTGATGTTCACCGAGGTCATGTATGACCTGGAGGGGACAGATACAGGGAGGGAATGGGTAGAGGTCTACAATGCCGGCTCATCCGGTGTCGACTTGGGCGATTGGAAATTATTTGAGGGGAGCACAAACCACAGGCTGACCGCCTCAGGTGCGACGGTCGTCCCTGCGCAGGGTTTTGCCATAATCGCGGACAATACGGCGAAATTCCTCGAAGACAACCTCGGTTTCTCGGGGATCCTATTTGATAGCACCTTTTCGCTATCAAATGACGGCGAGACGCTCGTACTGCGGGATGGTTCAGGCGCTGACATAGATACAGTCTCCTATTCATCCTCGCTCGGTGCCCAGGGAGATGGCTCGTCGCTGCAGAAAAACGGGAGTGGGTGGATTGCTGCTGTCCCTACGCCTGGGCTCATGACTCCGGATTCAGCGCAGACCGCCAATCAGGGTGAGGCTTCTACCACGACCCCGGATTCACAAAGCCCGTCATCATCCGGAGGATCTTCATCTCATTCGAGCCAAGTAATGGCGAATGTGTCTTTCGATGAACCAATCCTTGAGGTCTCTTCTGGGCGTGACCGGCTCGGTTTTGTCGGTGCACCGCTTTCTTTTGAAGCGAGAGTGAAGAAATCGAGAGATGTCGTCATCGGATACATACATCACGCATGGTCCATGGGGGATGGCAGCCAGGAATCAGGACAGTTCGTCTCCCACACGTACCTATATCCCGGCGATTATATCGTCGTCCTCAATAGCGACTCGGGATCGGCCCAGGCAGTCTCAAAGATACGCGTGAAGATAGTCGAACCGGCGGTATCCGTAGTCGCAGTGACGCCAGACTTCATAGAAATACAAAACAGGGGCGCATACGAGCTCAATCTGGGGAAATGGGTCCTCGAGACGACGGGCGCTAGATTCGTGATCCCTCAGGACACCCTGATAGCTTCTTTTTCATCGGTAAAGCTGCCTACTCGCACCACAAAGCTCGATAGGCATCCAGGCTCGACGATAAGACTCATAAACCCTTCTGGTGCCACTTTGGCAGAACAGATGGCTTCTGGGGGAGATAGGCTAGCTGATATCAATACGCCTGCAGGAGAGCAGGTGGTCGCCATACCAGAGGCCCTCACGTTGGACATCGTGAGATCGCGCTTGATTGCTGCCCTCGGTAGCGAGGGTGGTCCAGTCGAGATGCGAGATCAATCACCGCATGTCGCAGGTGTTCCTGCTGTCGAGGATAAGGCTAAGAAAAATCCGACCAGCACGCCCGAGACCATGGCAGCATCAGTCATCTATACAGTCGATAGCGCAAAGC
>JBAZUA010000066.1:0-1531 GCA_041661645.1 Minisyncoccota bacterium
ACAGATGGCTTACCCGACGCAAGATTATACTGCGAGACCAGTAGGGGGAGCGTGGCGTCGAGGGCCGCCGAGGCTTGCTTTAGTTTGTGTTCCTCGTGCTCGACCATTTCCGCCAGCTTGTTGGGTGACTCGGGTTTGAACTTTTTCTTTCCTTTTTCCTCAATTTCGACCACCAAGCCTTTATTTTTTAAGGCATAGAGGACGGCGTAGAGGTTGGCCCGTTTGACCGGCACCTGCCGGAGGAGCTCTTTCACTCCCGCCTTGCCCAACGTAAGCAGGGCATCGTAGACCAATGCCTCGTTATTAGTAAGACCCATTTGGGTCAGGTTTTGTTCATATGTCATATCTCCAGGGTACAGGAAAATAAGAAAGTGTCAATAGGCTCTGACAATACCGTACTGTGGATAAGCCACGAAAAGCCCGTTTGTGAGCCATAATTAACACATTGGTGAGATTCTATCACAAAAGCTTGACATTTCGATAATGCTATGCTATACTATTGCCAGACGATGAGGGAAGGATGCCAAGAGGCAAACGACCTGAAATCGACACTCTCGAGGAGAGAGTAATGAGCCAGAGGAAAGAGGCTCGTCCGCCATAGCTTTAGCGAAGGCGGAAAAGAGTACATTAAATAAAAATTAGTTGATTTGAGTCGAGGCGTTTCTGCTTCTCAACTCTGATCCGGAACAATCCTGAGCTATTCCCATGGCGAAGGACCGGACGGCACCACAGCCGGTAAGTGTGGAAGGAAGAGAGGGAGGAAGCAAGGGAAGGAAATGATCGCGAACAAGTCGACACCACGTTCTTATAAAGAGATCGTCGGGTCATAAGGTTTAACCCGCCTTGTGCCTCGGAATCTCTTGGAAAGAGACCCGCCTTCGCTCATGTGAGCTATGGCGAGGCGAAGAAGGAAAGAGCTTCGCGAAGTAACTTTGACAAGTGAATAGCACGGGCAGGAACACAGCAGTAATGCGCGTGCGTATTGAAAGATATACAAAATTGGTCCGAGCGATGCATTTGAAGTCTCTCTTCCGTTAGGAAGTGAGACTTCGCACATATGTATTGTTCGGGCCTCTAGTGGACTCATTGAACAACGATTCGATGTGTCCTAGGAGGTGCGCGATGTTCTTAGTAGAACATCTGTGCGACAACCGAAACATCTCGAAACCGAAAGGTGGAGAGATGGGGCTGACACCCCGTCGTGCAATCGATCGAACTGCGGCAAGCAGGGGAACTGTCCGGCGGGCACTAACCACATGTTGGCGGATCATGCCCCGCGTCCGATATAACCGCCTGAAAACAATCACTCGCTCCGCGGGTGTTGATATATAGGGTCAAGGTTGGGTTGATGATTTCTCATGAAGAGAAATCCGGAGTCATGTTCAGTGTAATTATTTACAATGAGCATTATTTCGGATTCCTCGCACCGAGGATGTTCCGGACAGCCGTTCGTTGTTTGCGAAAGCGAATGATGATCACAATGCCGCGTACTGCGCGGTGGTTGCTAACGACCTTCCAGTGAAAACTGGAA
>JBAZUA010000066.1:1541-3308 GCA_041661645.1 Minisyncoccota bacterium
TCATTATGAGCAAGAACATCTCCTCCTCGATCCGGACCGTCAACCAGATCGTCTCCGTGGGCTCCGTGGACGGCGTGTGCACCGCAGCCGCTGTGCTCCGTCTCACCGGAAACCCGACGACCTGCGACATCGTGTTCGCCCAGGCCTTCACGGTCGATCGCATCGACCCGAAGAGCTGGACGGCGAACCGGTCTGTGGTCCTCGTGGATCTCGCGGTCAACAACCGCGAACCGGCGATGACGGAGAGGTTCATCGACGGGATCCGCGAGGCCGGTCACGTGCTCGTCGCGATCATCGACGAGCACTCGCGCGAGGACTGGTTCAAGGTCATGGGTATGGTGGACCACCTCGCGGTGGAACCCCAGACCCAGGCCGCCGGTCCCGATGCGCCGAAGTCGTCGGGTGCCGTGTTGATGCGGGCTCTCGAGTCCGCGGGTGAGGAGTTCGACTCCCAGACCCGCGAGCTCATGGAGGCCGCTGACGCCGGCGACAGGATGGACTTCACGACTCGCTTCGGCGGGTTCGTGAACAAGGCCATGAAGGCCAACATTCAGGATGACGCACGGCGCGTTTACCTGGCACGACACTTCGCCGTGAACACCGAGGCCGACTCGACGATCCAGAAGTGGGTCGCCGAGTACGAGCAGATCGAGGCGAACCACGACAAAGTGGTCGCCTCCAAGAAGGACCTCGGGGACGGCCTGCACAGGATCGTCGCCACCGGGCTCCGGGTCGACATGACCAGCCTCATGTCGCGGTTGTACCGCGAAGGGGCCAAGGTCGTGGTACTCGAGGGGGAGGGCTTCAACAAGGCCCTCGGGAAGAAAGTCCCACAGGTCTCGTTCGGGTCGAAGGACCAGAACTTCGACCTCCTGACCCCAGTCAAGGCGGTCGTCGCGACCGCGTCCGGGTTCACCTCCAAGGTGAACGTGGATCCCGCCGACGAGGAGGCGGCCATCGCGGCTGTCCGTGCGGCGCTCCGGAAGTAAGTTCATCGGAAAGTTTTTTCTGATTGGTTTTTCTTTTTGATGCGAACGAAAAAATAAACCAATCCTTCCCGCCATTTAGGGAAGTACGTGAACAGGGTGAGTTGTGATATGGCACAACTCGAAAGGGTAAAGGGTGAGAGGCGAGGTTTTATACTTCGCCACTTCAAATGGCCTACTGAAACGAACGTTTCGGTGGGTGAAAGGAGGTGAAAGAAAGATGACCAAGGAGGAAGTGGCCAAGAAGGCCTCCTTCGAAGGCTCGGAAGAAGGGCCCCTTGGCGCTTGGTCCTGTGCTCGTCTGGCTCAACGGCCACAGGCGGGGGCGGTGGTCCAGGTCGACGGCAACTGGTATGTTGCTGTGGCCGGACGGCGCCATGAGGGGTACCGTGGGGACTACGGTGGGCTTTATGCCCGCTGGGTACAAGTTCCTGCGGACGAGTGCAAGGATTGGTAATCAATCTTGGCACTTGGTCCATTAGCTAACTCGCGCCCGGAGTTAGCACATGCATGCCACATAAGGATGGTCCACTGCATGCTAGGGTCGGAAGAAGAGTACACCTGCCGTTGAGTGGTGTACAGAAGATAAGGGATATCGTGCGTCCCGGTTTGCACGAGGGTGATGACCTAACATCGGCGGGATCCGTCGTTGCTCTTCCGAGCTTTGGCGAGATACAAAGGAGGCAGAAATGCAATGCTGCCCGCCTGCGGCTCCGGCCGCCCCGACTCTTCGTCGGGAGTGCGAAGTCTGCGGCGCTCGTACCGAGTGCCGCTCGATGGG
>JBAZUA010000067.1:0-3234 GCA_041661645.1 Minisyncoccota bacterium
GAAATACGAAGATGCATCGCCCATGCTTGGTCCTCCAAAAAAGGAGAGAAGGGGGGGGGGGAGGGAGGGAGGGAGGGAGGAGAAGAAAAAAAAAAACATGTGCGCCCAGGGCGGGTTCAATCTGACATACCCGTACACGCGCAACGAGGGAGCCGACAAAGTCAGTAGTTTGCTCGGTCCTCTTCCTCACCCGAGTCGCACGTCCCTACCTATCCGACACCGTTTATATAATATATATAATATATACGGAATCAGGAGGGAGGTAGGTGAAATATGTCGTCTTCTATGAAACAGCGACGACAGCAGCAGTCCCAACGCCGAGCGAAACAACCCACCGCACTGGAGGCTCGGGGTGATCAACGAGAGAGGCCGACGCGGGCCGTGGCCCCAGCAGCAGCAGCAGCAGCTTCTTCCTCTCGTCCCCACCACCACCGTCACCGACACACTGCGACAAGGACGTCGCACCACCCCTCGTCGTCTCATCATCGCCACCGCCAAATAGACGACAGAGACCACGGGGGCGGCGGTAGTGGCAGCGACGACGATGACGACGAGGACGATAACGTCGATAGCGACAGCGACGACAGCATTCTCACCGACAGCAGCAGCGGCGATTCGGCATCTGACTCGGGCGATGAAAATCAGAAGCGTCGCATCGAAGCGGGATTCAATCGGTTGATACAGTCCAGGCGAGAGAGCACGCGCTTGGCGCGCTTTGATGCCACCGGTGACGGTCGTCGCGGTAACATCGACAATGATGAATACAGCGGCGGCAGGAGGGAAGGTGGTCACAGACCTTCCCCTTCCCCCTCCCCATCGGCACCCCCTCGCCGAGTTGCGGCTTATGCGCCTGTCATCAATGGCGGCGGCGGAGGCATGGTCAACTCAATTGCTCGTGCGTCACTCTCCACTTCAATGGCGCCGTCGTTCTCGACCTCCTCCCCCTCAACACTCGGTCCTCTGGGCTACAATCGCCCCACTGATTCGCTCGTGGGCAGCAGCCTCAATCGGGGCGCAAAGAGGGGATGATGATGAAAAGGCCTACCTACTACTCTCCCCTCTCCCCTCTCCCCTCTTACCAAGCAATGAAAACCATGCGGCTCCATTCGTTCGTACACGACGCGGTACGTCGATGCCGAAATAAACAAAACAAAAGCAATTTAACGATGAGTGGTCGTGATATGTGCATGCGTAGTGGGAACAGAGGTAGATCAGCCACAGGAGGGTGGGCAATTGGCAGTTTGAATTTAAAATCGTCTGTCGACGCGCACACGTGAGGAGGAGCGGATCTGCCCTCAGTCGAATCGAGGAGGGGATCCGGTCATAATTTTCCCAATCGAATCGAATCCTCACCCTCGTCCTACTCTGCTCATATATATATACATACAATTCGCCACATATACACACACACGCGAAAAAAACGGCAACCACGGCTGGACGACGATTTCGAATGGCCAGTGATGTGTCAAGGCGCTTCTGGCGTCTCTCCCCCGTTGGCTGGTTTCTCAATCCCGTATGTCTAAAGGATTTTGTCGACATCCACGCGCCGCAGATGTCACCGGCGTACGCCGGTGATGTTCCCTACCCTGGTATGGACCCTCTCGCCATCGATGCATCCATGCGCGAGTGTCTACACGCCATGATGAAGATGAAACGCAGCAGCAGTAGTAGTAGAGGAGGCATGAGAACGGCCGGTGACCCGCGACGCGACGACCATCGATCGAGTTCGGCATTGCTAGAGGCCCTCTCGCAGTTGAACGAGCAGAATCTGATTCCATCCCGTGGCATTTCCATCGCATCACTATGCCATGTGATGAAGAGCCGCCGTAATAGTAGCAGTGAACCCGGCGATCATGGAGGCCGTCGTCGTCGCGAGGCGAGTGAAGAATATGGAGGGGAAGCTGATAATGACGACGACGAAGAAGATGAAGAAGATGGCGAAGATGACGATGACACCCTCTCCATCGCCAGGCGTATTGGTCGCGTAGTGTTTAAATACAAACGCGAGAGTGAGTTTTGCGATGCGTGGTCACGCGCCGGATGGCATGTCGTCTTGTCGCCATTTGCCCGGGTGAACCACGAGGCTGGATGGATCATGCCTCTCACCACACTCGTAGACGCCAACTTGAGCGATTTGAGTGGCATGGCAAGGCGCATTGCACGCGCCTGCTTTGACGACGAGAACGGGAGGACAGCAGACGGCGGCGCACCCCATCGAAACAACAACACAATCTACATGGTCGATGCACCTCACATTCTGCACACAGACCTACTGTGCGCGTGGATGCACTTTCAATACAATCTATTCCACGTGTTGGTCATGGATTCGATAAGGCGGGACGCAACGGAGCACGTCGAACGATGGTACAATCGCCACCAGGACGACGGGGACGACGAGAACGGAGAAGAGGAGAGGAGCAAAAAGAAGGAGAAGAAGCGAGCAAGCGAGGAGGAGGAGGAGGAGGAGGACGACGACGAAACTGGATCATCTTCCTCATCTTCTTCCTCATCTTCCTCATCATCGTCGTCGTCGTCGTCCATTGAAGAACGCGACAACGACGCAGACGACGACCGGAGAGGAAGAAAATCTAGAACTAGCGGTCTTCCCCAATTCCACGCCGCACTAAATGCGTCGCTGCTCTCGGATGCAACTCCTCCTCATTCCTCCTCGCGTCACAGCAGTACGCGACGCGGAAAAGACACCGACGACCGGCACCGACGACCGATCGATGACATGCGCACCTACATTCCATGGTGGTGGTCGACCTTTGACATTGGTGCACATCACCTGGCCTACCTGGGCAGCACCGGCAAGAAGAGCAATGCCTTCAAGGCCATTCATCGACGTATCGCCGGCCGCAAAAAAAGATGAGAATCAATTCTTCCACATTATATCCCTTATCCGCAATCCCAAATGGTCGCGAGAGTGCGTCTTCTAGAGAGTGTTGCGCGTGTGAAATGGACCCGTTGAAGCTCCCTTTTCTCCGAGGGTTAAATTAAATCTCAGCAGTGCCGCCTTGAAGAGGAAAATAAACAAGAAAGTGCGAAAAGACAAAACTCCCCCACCCCCGGCGCGAACCCCGGGGGGTGGGCTTTAATTCAGTCCATTGTATTCACCAATGGATATCCACGATGATGGTATGTATGTGAATACTGCTGTAGCGGACGACAACTCGTTTATTTCAATCGGTCTCGTCATTCTCTTCCTCCTCCTCCTCCTCCTCCTCCTCCTCC
>JBAZUA010000068.1:0-2979 GCA_041661645.1 Minisyncoccota bacterium
CGAGGACAGTGCACACCTCGTTCAGGCGGCACAACTGGAGAAGGCTCACCACGAGGAGGCGCAGAGGAAGAAGCGCAAGGAGGTCGCAGAGAGTGGTGAAAAGAAAGAGAAGAAGAAGAGCAAGAAGGACAAGGAAAAGAAGAAGCACAAGAAGGACAAGGAGGAGAAGAAGAAGCACAAGGAAGAGGGCAAGAAGGAGAAGGAGGACAAGAAAGAGAAGAAGCACAAGAAGAAGGACAAAAAGAAGAAGAAGAAGGAGGACGACGGCGACGAGAGCGACGGTGACAAAGCGAAAGCAAAGACCGGCGACAAGGAGAAGGACAAGAAGAAGAAACACAAGGAGGAGAAAAAGAAAAAGAAGCTCGAGAAACGCAAGAAGCGCCGCGAGGAGAGCCTCTTGGCCGACGAGGCGTCTGAGGCGGGCTCCGACGAAGAGCTTGAGGATGGCTCGCTTGACAGCGACGAGGACGCAGCAGAGGCGGAAAACTCTGACATCCTCTCGGACACCAGCGGCGAGGACCTGTCGGACGAGGCCTCTGACGCCGACGAGGAGGGCAACCTGAAGGATTTTATCGGAGACGACATCGAGTACGAGGAGGGCGCCTCCGACGAAGGAGAGGAAATTCACGGGCGCAACGAACACACCAAGTACGCAGAGTCGGGGCCCCGTGTCATGGGAAAGAAGGCACGCAAGCTCAAGAAGCTCGCCGAGGAACAAGAACAGCGCGACAGGGGTGCCAAAGGCGACGCGGGCATGCACAAGACCGATGAAATTGGCGCGTCCCTTCTGCGGGAACAAGAGCAGCTGTACGGTGGTGCAGGTCACTCGGCAAAGAAGGGTCACAAACGCCACATCGAGGACGACGACGACATCGACGAAGCAAAGGCTGTGACCGCCGGCGGTGCCAAGGAGACAAAGACCATGTCGGGTGACTCTCCCTCGGCCAGTGCCAAGACCGTGCCCCTATCTGAGGTGCCCACCCGCTGCACGGGCGAACCGCTCAAGACCGACGAGATAGAACCGATCCTGTGTGGCCTGGCCATGTGCATCGCTGGCCACTGCATCGCAATGTGGCACTCAAAGGAGAGCGGCGTGGCCAAGCCAAAGGCACCCTCTGCATCTGGCTATGGCCCGTTCAGCGACGACTTTATCAAGTACACCGTGGCGATGGCCGACGGAAAGGTGCTGGCCGAGGACCGGCCTGCTGCGTCGGTGTTCAGGCGTTACTTTGGGCCGGACACCACCCCTGTGCCAGAGGATCCCGCGGGCGAGAGCATCGAGAATCTGTGCCTCAACGGACTCGCCAGGAGGATCATCAAGGAGATGGGGCGTGTGGGCCTGCTCCCGGCGCACGTGGCAAAGCTGTTCACCTCCACGACGCCCAGCGAAAACATCCCCACCCTGAGCGCGCGACCGGACGGAGAAAACTTTGTCGTGTCCATCTACTCCAATGGGCGGCTCGTACACGAGATGGCCGCCGCGGCCATGATGAAGGACGCGCTCTCCCAGGTGTTCTCCTGGTTCAAGGCCTTCTCTGTGTTTGAGGCCATCACGCGGCGGTACGTCGAGAAGAAGTACTCGGTGAAGCTCCTCCACAAGAAGGACATCGAGTACACAAACAAGTGCTTCATCAAGTCCTTTGACGACATCGCCGGCATCATCAACAAAAAGTTTGTGTCCTCTTGCGACGCCGAGATCCACGCCGCCGTCGCCTCGCTGCTGAACGCGCCCACGGAGGCCGCCGAGTTTCTCGTGAGTCTCAGACAGAGCTAATGGTGATGATAATAACAAAAGTTTTGCATTAGCGGACGCCGATCTTGTTGCGCCAGGCAACGTAGGGTGGGTAGTTGCTGAGCCAGAATTGATCCTCCCAGTAGATGCTCATGAGGAAGGTGATCATCATGTCGTCGTGACCCTCCTCTCCCTCCCACCTCCACTTGATGTCTGCCGTCGAGCCCTCCTTTGTGATCTTCTTGAGGATAAACTTGCGCATCTGGTCGAGCAGCTTGGCTTTGTTGCCCTCGACGGTCTGGTCGTTGCTGAGACCCACCTTGAGGTGACGCGAAAAGTAGACGCGATCAAAGCGCATCTGGCGGCGCGCCAGGTTCACCATCTCCTGGGTGCGTTTCGCGTCCTTGGGCACGCCGGGGTTGCGGTGCGGTCCCGACTCACACATGACGTGTATCTCGCCAAGGTTTTCGCCGTAGTGCTTCTTGAGGATGTCAAACATGTACATCACGGTGCCGCCGGTCGGTCCAAACTTTGCCTCCGCCGCTACGAGGATGGGCACGCGAGCGAGCATGTTGATGCTTCGTATCGCCTTGACCGCGTAGAGCAGGCGTTGCTCCACCAGAACCTGGTTGGCATTGGGAACAACCGCACTGTCGATAAAGATAATCTGGTTCGGGGCGTTAGTGCCAGTGATTTTCCCTCCCGCCCACGCCTCTTGTGCGCTCGGTAATGACAGATAGAACAAAACGAAAGAAGACAGACAGCGACGAGGAAGAGTGTCTGGCGCAGTCGGGGTCGTCGTTGCTGGTACCAGATGAGGAGGCGCATGCATCGGAGCTTGGCTACATGCCAGAGTTTCTAGACTCTGTGAAGCTCTCCAGTCTAAAGTCGGAGAACATCCTCCTGCGGTCCTTTGCTGCGCACATCTACACGGAGCCACCGGAGGGCCTGCTGCCAGGCTTTCTTCTTTGGCACCTGACCACAAACATCCGCGAGTGCGCCAAGTTCATGGTCAGTCACGAGGGCCAGCAGGGTGTGGTGCGGTACATGCGCGACGGTCACTTTCCTGTCGAACCCGAGGAGACGTTTGCACAGTGGCGAGCGCTCCTGAAGCTCGGCGTGCCGGTCTTTGACTACTGGAGCTTCATATGTTGCTACGTGATCGACGAGGGCGTTGAGCGCATGGTGAGAGCCACGTGGAGGTGGCCAGGTGACATTGGCGAGCAGATGTACGCCAGCATACGGGA
>JBAZUA010000069.1:0-2977 GCA_041661645.1 Minisyncoccota bacterium
GATGTGCGTGATGTGGTCGTCGTAGTCCTGAGCGGCTTTCGGAGCCTTATTGGTCAATATCTGTTCGATCTCGACGTTCTGTTTATCCACATCCTGATCCACAATATCCACCTCGAAAACGCTTAAATCCATGAGGTCTCGTGCGTGTTTCATGGGGTTTTGCAGGTCGTTGAAGATACCCATTTGTACCAGCCTCATCACCACGTTGATTTTACTGCCCGATGTGGTGGGGAGGGCTGACCCGATTTCGATGTCCATATTGAACCACGAGGTACGTTCCTTGAAGTCCTTGAAGCAGAAGGATTCCCAGCCTCGTTCACGTCCGGCGACGGCCACCACACGGTCTTCGGTATAGTATTTATCCACCAAGGTTTTGATTTGACGGAACACCTTTCGCAGGCCCACCTTGAAATTGGTCTTGGCGTTCCCGATTTTGGTATCGTCCTGATTGACGAGCGACTCCACGAGTATCCCGGCGGCTTGGGAGGTGGGAACCTTCCCTCGGCTGGCATCGTTCTGGCCACCGACCTCGCCCCACATATTGAGGTAGACGTTGAGATCAATGGTTTTCCCGGGAGGCGGAACCCATTGCAGGGGGACGGCTCCGGGTCGAGAGGACATAAAGGGAACCATCTCGCTACTGTCGTAGTCCAACGTATCCCGGTCGTCCGGGAACTCGATCTCGTTGACGTTGTAGAGGGTCTTGGCGACCTTGCTGTATTCGCCCTTGATGCGGGTGAGGGTATAATTTAACTCTCGGTTAATACAGCGCAGGTCGTCGAGGCTGGTCATCCCTTTCCAATACATCCCATTCTTGAAGAGGGGGATATAGGTGGGAAAGAAATCGATGGCATAGTCGTCCAGTATCTCGCCTTTGGCGAAGATGGCGACCCGTGGCTTGTTGTCTTTATCGAGATAGAAGAACTCGGAGACCACGATGGGTGAACTGATATTCATGAGGTCTCGGGGCAGGTTAAAGTTGCGGGCCTTCTGGAGTTCTGAGAACACGGTGGCATACCACCCATTGAAGACGGACTCCATGTTATCGGGTTTAAAGTCTTTGCCATAGGCTTCGTTGATGGCGGAACAGGCATAGACCTCGATGAAGTCGATATAGCGCACGTCTTTGATGCGGCGGGCCACGGGATCAACGACGGCCGTTATGTCGTGTCGCACATCGAAGTCCACCTCGCCACGGAACTTCCCTTGCTGTATGTCTTTATTCCAAAACGGTCGAATCCAGACTCCGCCGCATATCTGTTGGATGTCGGCCATGTCTTGCAGGTAGTCCTCGAAATCGATGGCGTTGAAGATGCCTTTGTAGAACTTGGTATAGTTGAGTGCGGTTGTCCAATCCGTCCAATCACGGGACATTGGGACGACTCTGGCCCTTGGATTCAGGGATAGGATGCGAGATTTCACGCTTTCCGTATAGGTCTTGAAGAGGTTGGCGGTGACGGCGGGGATGTTCTGGTCGTAGGGCAGGGGCACGATTCGGCTTTGTTCTTTGTCGAACCCAATCCATTGATCCCCGGATCGGAACCGCATATTGAGTAGCTTGGTAGCGGTATCGAACTTAATGGCGGGGTTCTTGTACCATGCCTCATTGCTGTTGTTGATGAGCTTCTTTAGATCGTCTTTACTTAGCTTCACGAGACACCCCGTTCTTTCTTGAATATGTTTTTAACCCAGTTCACGGCCCCGTTAAAGAATAAGATTTTCTTCGGCCTTCTTTTTCTTGAGTGATTCAGCTTTCTGTCGAGTGATTGTCTCAAGATTACGTTTTCGCATCGCTTCGTCTGACGGTCGATCTGACGCAGACACCGAGTTATACTGGACTGCTTTGTCTGATACGGATACAATAATTTTTGCAAACTCATCGACATGGACTCTCCCTATTTTATATTGTACCCATAAAAAGAAGAAATTCAAACCCAGCGACACCAACAGACACAAAACCAACATTGAACTAATAGATAACATTGACCCGTCCTCCTTTGCTGTATTGACTCACGACCTTTTTCTTTTTGGCGAACCGAGACCGGATATGTTCCATGTTTCCGAAGGCATACCCAAACTCGGTGAGGGGTCGTTCGGCTCCCATTTCTTCCACGATACCCGTACGTCGATTCAGGATTGAGGAACCCTCCACATAATCCATGATACCTCTCGTCTCCCCATTCCGTCGATAGTGGTACGGGAACAGGTAGCACATATAGAGTCCGATGGCCATGGTCATCACCTCGTCATCCTTCTTTCCGACGACGGCCCCATAGCTCCCGTTGGGTTTCTGGATGTACCACGTCATCTCCTCCACCAGTCCCAGAGGGAGCTTCTGGAAGGCTCCCATGCGCACATCGAACACCAGTTGTTCCACGACGAGCTTCTTGGTCTTCTCATTCGTCCCGAATCCGAACTCGGTGAGCTTCATCCCTCGCTCCATGCCATCGAAATAAATATGGGGATACTTCATGTTGACGGCCTTCTGCACGGTGACGTGCCCTCGGTCGTTCTTTTCGGGCACAAGCAGGGCATCGTTGTAGCGATGGGCGATATAGACCCCGAACATGCCGAATATTTCGGGGGCGCAATGGATTCGCATCCGTGCGGCCACCGCAAACGTCTTTTTATTCATGACGTACAGCACCGAGTAGTCCCCCTTAGCGACCCCTTTGGCCGTATCCTGCGGGACGACGTATTCCTCGCCGGGAATCGGTTCTTCGTAGACGAGGAACACTCCCCGTTCGTCGTCCTCGACAAACGCCCCGGAGACGCCGATGGAATACTTGCGAATGGAATGGAGTTGCATGGACGTATCCCGATAGAACATGGCGACCACGGTCTGGTCGAACACGAGGTTTCCTGTAGAGGCGAAGCAATCCTCGTCGTTCTCGGGGTATTTAATCATGAACGTGGCCTTCTTGTCTTCGAGTGTCCCTGTGCCCTCCTTCATCTTGAGTCGTCGCCAATAGATTTG
>JBAZUA010000070.1:0-2883 GCA_041661645.1 Minisyncoccota bacterium
GGGCTCGTCTTTCTTTTTTTTTCCCCTGTATGGTGTCGTGTTTTTTTTTCCAGAACAGAACAGCGACCAACTACTTGATTTCTTCCCAACCCACAACGCCCCTCCCTTCCAAAAGAACAATCCCTTCAATCCCTTCAATGTGGAGGTTTTGGAATGCCTGTACGGAAAAAAGCGAAGGTGTCGAGGGGTGGGTGCCTTCCATTTACTCCACGATCGTTCGCCCCCACCAACAGCGAAGAGGCAACAAAAAAAAACCCCCCAGCAGAGACGGACGTGGGGAAGAGGAAAAAAATGTGAGCTGCACAACAGGAAAGGAAAAGGGCATCCTCCCCTCCCCTTTTGGAGGAGGATGACCGGGCTGGGTCGAGCCCCCCCCCCCCTGGCTGGGGAGGGGAGCGGAAAAGGAAAAAGTCCTAAAACGAGTCCTCTCATTTCCGAGGAGATTGATGGTGCCAACCTCGCTTGTCAAGCAGGCAGTCTCGATTTGACTAAACCCCTCGATTCATTCCCACCACACAGCACGCGCTCAGCACCACCACTCACAAGCACAGCGGGTCGTCGGTTCGTTCGCCTCGCTTATTCGTCCGTCTGTTCACATCCCTGTGACATTCCCCATCCCCCCGCGTATCTCAACAATTTTTTTTCCGCGTGCACCCCCTCTCCCAGAAAATAGTTTAAATGTCATCGTCGTCGTCTCATCACATTACTGCCGCGGCCGATCCTCCTCTCGTCGCGCCGATGATGTTGTTTGCCCCTGCGCCCACCACAGAGAATGCCGCCACCCCCAGTGACGCGGTTGCAATGGCCATCCCAGCCAACAAGACCTCTGCGCACAACCTCGCTCGCCTGTTTCTCGAGTTCAACGACGCCACCGCCTATTCACTGCTGAGCTACATGGGCAACATTCTACGGATCACCCGCCAAACGATGAGCGAGAGGGACGCGGGAGATTTTAAGGAGTTGTTCGAAACGATTTCGAGTCGCGCCGCCAGCCCCACCTCTCACCCACTGGCCAAGTTGCTCTTCCTCGTCGGCACATTTGCTTCACTCAACTGGTCCTCCGCCACCTACAGATGGCTCTCCGATTGCATGGCCAAATTCACGCACATGCTCACTGGCGCCACCGACAAGTCGTCCGTGTCGAGTAGCGTGATCGACGAGGTCATCGATAGCCTCGTCGTGCCATTGATGGATACGGCTGATGAGCCACCCGCTGACGCTGCCTACTTCAGACTCATGTCCTTCGACGTTAAAATGTCGAATGAACTCAGGGCGCGAGCAGCGGCGTGTCCATCGTCGGACGACGACACTGCGATTCACATTCGCCAATACGCCTACTACTTGCTGGCGGCGAGCGGTGCCAAGTTATTACAACAACACGGACGAGCGCGACCTCACCCATTCTCTCTGTCGGTACTCGTGCAGATGTGTCAGCCATTGATAACGCCACTGCCATCTGCAGTGGCAGCTGCGAACCGCGGCGGTGGTGGTGATGATGATATTAGCCCCGATGAAATGAACGCGTTCAGCAGGGAGCTCGTCGCGGGCATCAGTGATAAGCTGGAGCAAACGGCGTACGACGCCATTCGAGACTTGCTGGAGTACGTGGCGGAGAAGCCGACGCGATGCCCAACCATGTCCACCATTCTCACCGTGGTGGAGACGGCGTACAACGAGGGCAAGTTCTCGGACGTTGCGGTTGCGTGGTACCGATGCACGAAGCCATACATCAGACTCATCATCGGCATGATCGAACGCATCGAGGTAACCACACAGGGTTACGCGCTGTTGGAGCAGATCGACGCGGGTACTCTGGACAGAGTGACCATTGGACACCTCACGCACGTTCCCGATGACTACCACACCGAGCTCCATAATTTGGGTGAGATTGTCGCCGGTTCGCTCGAGTTGCTGTTCACCGAGGCTGAAATGATCATGGCCGCCGAGGACATTGAGAGGCGCGTGCGCAACGTCGACATTCCCGTGGCCGTCACCATACCCATAGCTGAACGCATCCGATTGGCTTCCGATGGATTCGATGTGTTGAGGGAGAGCCCCGATGGTTTCCGTTTCCACTTGGATCGGCTGATCGTCCTCAAGGAAATCGTGGAGAGGCTGTGTCACGTCAACGCCACGATGATGTCACTCGCTCAGTGGAACATCGAGGACGACCTGATGGAGCAATTGATCGGAGTCTTCTCTTCGCTCAACGCCGACGAGAAGTGCGCGGATTTGATGGACGCGAATGGCGCCGATATGACCGAGTCGGCCATACATGCGTACTCGATCAATACCCAGGCCGTATTGACCAAACACGCGCCATCTTTCCTGGCACAAATGACTCGCCGCCCACAAGGCGTATTGCGTCTCTTCAGAATCATCAGAACCAATAACATTTCCGGCAATCTACCTCGAACCTTCAACATGATCTGCGACATGATCGACAGCTCAGTTCAGGACGACTTGTGTTTGAGTGAGGACGAGGACGACGACCCCGAGGTGACCCAATCCATGCTCTCGGACGCGTTGCACAAACACTCTGTGGCGGACACATCCGACGCCTTTTACTAAAAAGAAGCCACCACATACACGCACGCACACACATACGCATATAATACACCCACGTCCAACTCTAATCAAATCTTGGGAGAGAAAGAGGGGCTTCCTATCTCGGAGCGAGAGAATGCGCCAAAAAAATAATGGCGCGCTTGAAGAGGGGAGGAGTGCGCCATTATTTTTTTGGCGCGTGCGGGTGGGGAGAAAGGCGCGCCAAAAGGAAGGAAGGACCGCTGCGCGACCTCGAGTCAAACAGTCTGCTCTGCACATCGCTCCCATCCACGTCACAACGCGGATACCGATCGCCTTGCTGAGTCCCACCCAACA
>JBAZUA010000071.1:0-820 GCA_041661645.1 Minisyncoccota bacterium
CGCGTGGTTAAATCAACTGGAGCAGCAGGTTACGATCCATGAGGCATACGAGGCTATCCGATACGCACTGCCAGATGAGTACCCTGAGATCTGCCGTCGATTCCCGTATCGACCATATTTCTTATGAACAAATATAATTACTTAATGCGTAAAACTCCCGTCGGAAAGGAACCATCTCATGAGAAAGATAAAGTTGATTCAAGCATTGTTCCTACGTCATGAGCAGATGATTCGTGAATGGTGCTCCGTCGATATTCGAGGAGAGGAAGTGACCTGTATCCACTGCGAACAGGTGGCCTGCTACCTCTCGGACATCCCATTCAATCACCTCTGGGATCAAGCCAGGAAGTTGGAGGTTGTTGTCCACCATCTGGAGCACGCGAGATCTCTCTCTCGCCATCTCGAGAATCCTGCGACCACAGAGCGTTGTCTACGTGAGTTCGCCCGGTCTGGGCCGGCCTTAAAGGAACTTACCTCCGTCTGTTCAAACCCTTCTTGCCCGCCCGACATTCTCAGGCAATGGTGGAAGCTCTGCAAGAATTCCCACAATAATTTCCGTGTGGCTATCAAGGATGCAATCCTGCGAAACTCCGCGCTAAACATCCTCTCTCTGGAGATGCCAGGCGAACACTGGATTCAGGATGTCATTTCAGTCAGGGCGGAGATGGAGGATTACGCGCTCTGCCAGCGCTCCACGGGGAGCATCCTACCTAAACTCTTTCTAGTTTGACGCGGTAGTGAGGTCGATCCTTGATTGACATCTTGGCCCTCACCAGTCCGCTCTTGGTCTTAGCAACGGCTCTCTTCAGACGACGCTTTA
>JBAZUA010000071.1:865-2854 GCA_041661645.1 Minisyncoccota bacterium
CACGGAGGTTGGGATCGCTGTCCTCGATGGGGAGGTCCATCGGAGGCAGTTCGAGCGGTGGGAGCTTCTCCATCTCAGTTCGATAGTCTCCAAGGTACTCCTTTGCGTAGAGTCGCAGGTCAGTCAGAAGGTGATCTTCTTCCTCATCCAACTCTGGCCCATCCAGCGCCGCCAGTGCCCATTTATAGGGATTCACCAGGTCTCTGGTGATCTGCGGGTATAGCGCCAGGTAGCACTCTTTAAGCACCGTGGTAGTATCCGAGAGGCAGTCAATCTGGAAAATCAAATCATCAAGATTGTACCTCTCCTTCTGGGTGCGTTGTGAAGGCCGAATATTCGAGATGCTGTTGGCCTCGGCCTTGAGGCACTCCAGGTGAAAGACTTCTGCAGCCAGGCTCGTGGCAAGCTTTACGACGATCGGTGACTCGGGGATAGATTCGGGCATAACCCCTCCTTTTTTCAAGCATGGAGAAAAACAATATGAAGTGTGCCACAAAATCCCGGCATTGTCGCTAGACCCATTTTGTTGTATCCTTGTCTGGTGTTCTATCTACCAGAGGAGGTTTTATGCCACTTGCAACTCGTATCCGAGTCATCCCTCGCGTTGTCGCTCACCAGCTAGCGAAGGATCGTGCCGACCTTTATTTACACCAAAAATTCTTCGAGGAGATCCTGGAAGGGATTGCCGCCAAAGACCCTGGAGTCCTCGCGGATGCCATTCAGGTACCAGGGCATCTCAATGACATCCGCAAAACGGGCAAGGAGGCCATCCATGAATGGGCCGTGCTCTCTCAGGTAACCAGCGACCCAAAAGCGCACTACCGCGCCGCTCTTCAGCGAGCTGTGCGGCAACTGAGCCGAACGGGGGCCGACCCCGAGCGCCTGGAGGCCTACGAAGCACTGCTCTCCGGCAAGGCTACCGATGACTTGAAGAAGCTTCTTGGCGACCTCGAGAAGATCGCAGCTAACATCATCCAAAAAGTCAAAGACCGGAAGAAGCTCAAAGACCGTCCCCGCATACGCCGCCGTGATGACTCGGATGAGGAAGTCAGCGCGGTCGTCTCCGGGGCTACCTGGATACCCTCCCGGAAGAGGAGGAGGATGACGAGGACGACTTTGGTGACGACGATGATGATGAGTTCGAGGACGAGGACGAGTTCGCCGACGAAGACGAAGAGGACGATCTTGATGCCCGTGTGGAGGAGGTTGGTCGCGGGGGGCGCGGCGGTGGGGGTCGTGGCGGCCGCGGGGGTCGTGCATGGGGAGGACGGCGTGGTTATCGGGGAAGAGGCTATGGCGGGGGCCGAGCGCCCATTATTGTGAATTACGCTTCAGACTGGGATGTGCCTCAGGTTGATATTACGGAGTTGGACGATTCGGGCAGGTTTTTAGTGCGGAGAAATCCAAGAGTGGTTCGTCGTATCTTAGTTTAACTCTTCCTTCTTTGCCTCCTCGGCCGCCGCGCGAGCTGCTTGCAGCACCTCATCATTCATCATCTCGGGAATCTCAGCATCCTCAGCGCCGATATGCTCCTCTCCTGGAGAGCACTCGGAGCAAAGGGTATCTTCGCCAGTGACGAGGTTGTCGCAGAGTCGTACCTCAGAGGCGCAGTAAACAAGATCCTCTCCCTGGCCAAGGGCGATGGAGACAAGAGCGATGATGCTCTGTGGCGTCAGGCGTGACCGGGAGCCGTCGCTGTTTCGAGGGGCGCCACCGATGGTGCTCCCGCCTCCCCACCCCTTCTCGTGGCCATTCAGGAAGCTAAGGATGGTGTCTGGCTTCGAGTGTGGGCCCACGGGGAAGTAAGGGATGAACTCACTCTTCTTTCCGATGGTATAGGCGAAGCTGCCATCGGGTTGCTTGTTGTAGAGAATCACAGCATTGTGACCATCCGCGTAAAGCGTGGGAAATGCGAAGCCCTCTGACTCGGCGAGCACCCAGTTTCGTCCCTTGTAGATGATGGTGTAGGGGACTTTGGGTTCGTCGGTG
>JBAZUA010000072.1:0-2822 GCA_041661645.1 Minisyncoccota bacterium
AGGAGCCGGACGCACCGAGGTGGCTGAGACCATCCTCGGGCTCAGGAAGAAAACCTCCGGACAATTTCTGCGGAGAGGCAAGGCCATCAAGCTTTCCGAGCCGGCCGACGCTGTCGCCGCCGGCATCTCTTATCTATCCGAGGACAGGCAGGGTTCAGGGATAGTCGCAGGTTTCTCCGTTCTCGAGAACACCACCCTCGTCTCCTTGGCCAGCTACTGCAGCAAGATTCTCAAGCTGATCGACGCAAAACGGGAAAAAACCAAGGTCCAGGGTTACATTGATTCCTTCCATATCAAGACGGAGAGTCTTTATAAGAAGCTAGAGAATCTCTCCGGCGGAAACCAGCAGAAGGTCTCGCTCGCGAAATCCATGGACACCGACCCTGAAGTTCTCATTGCCGACGAACCCACACGGGGCGTCGACGTCTCTGCCAAGCACGAGATTTACGTCTTCCTGGCCGAGCTCGTGAGCAGAGGCATTTCCTGCATCTTTATCTCTTCCGAGCTGGAGGAGATTATAGGCATGTGCAACCGTGTCGCAGTGATGCGCGACGGGAAGATTGTCGGTCTCCTCGAGGGAACCGACATCAACGAGGAAAACATAATGTTCTACGCCACCGGCGTGCATGAGGAGGCCGCATCGTGAAGAAGACGACATCGACAGCCAGGCCAAACGCCGGGAAGAAGATTGATCTCGAAAAATACGGCTCCCTCATCGCACTGGGTGCCTTATTCATCTTAGCCTCAATCATCGGATGGCCTTATTTTCTCCAGCTGGAGAACTTGATCAATGTGATGAGGCAGGCTTCCTACACAGGGATCATCGCCCTGGGCATGACCTTCGTCATCATCTCCGGCGGCATCGACCTCTCCGTGGGCTCGGTTGCGGCCTTCTCGGCATCCTGTGGCATCCTTTTTATGAACCTCCTCGTGAGAGTGACCAATGGCAATGAAGGACTAGCCATCCTGGGCGGTGTCGCTGTCATGATTCTCCTCGGTTTTGCAGGGGGCGCCATCAATGGCTTGCTTATAACTATGGGCAAAATTGTACCCTTCATTGTCACCCTCGGCACAATGTCCATTTTCAGGTATATAAGCCTGCAGATGGCCAACGCCGGCGAATTCGCCTCACAGAGCCAGATGTACGGCCAGTTCGGAATGGCCAAGCTGCTAGAGCTGGACCTCGGCATCGGGAAAATCTCGCTGCCCGTGCCCGTGGCCACTCTCTTCCTCGTTGCCATAATCCTCTCCTTTGTCCTCAATAACACGCGCTATGGCCGATATCTATGCGCAGTGGGCTCAAACTCCCGAGTAGCCCAGTATTCGGCCGTACGGGTCAGTAATGTGCGATTCTGGGCATACGCGATCAACGGCATTGTCATAGGCGTCTCGGCCGCTCTGCTGGCAGCAAGATTTAATACGGTCTCAACGCCGAATTTCGGGCTTGGTTTCGAGATGGACGCCATAGCCGCGGTCATCATTGGCGGCACGGCGATGTCAGGAGGTCGCGGATCCATCTGGGGGACGGTTGTAGGCGTGTTCATGCTGCAGATCATCCAGAACATGCTCAACATGGCTGGCCTTTCACCCTACCTTCAGGGCGTGGTGAAGGGCGTCGTCATCATTGGCTCCGTCTACATCCAGCGACAGCGACAGTAGGATGCTTTCCGACGGTCCCGTTGAGGGGTCCGGCGTTTCACTTCAGGCGCACACGCCCTCGTTGAGGGTTCGTATATTGCACAGTGCACGACAGGAGGCACACGATGAAGAAGCTACTCATGGCTCTTCTCATTCTCACAATGGTAGCCGGTCTTGGATTCGCCCAAGGCAAGGTCTACAAGATCGGCGTTTCGATGCCGAGCGCCACCCATGGATGGATGGGTAACGCAAACTGGTGGGCCCAGCGCGCCCAGAAGGACTGGCAGGCTCGTGACAAGAATGTCCAGATCGAGCTGAAGTTCTCCGGCACGGTTAACCAGCAGGTAGCCGACATCGAAGACCTTCTAGTCAAGAAAGTCGATGCAATCGTTGTCTTCCCACATGACACTTCGGTGACGAGCATTGTCGAGAAAGCCTACAACCAGGGCGTTTACGTGGTAGTTCTTGACCGCGGCGTATCGAAGGAAGGCATCTACGATATCTACATCACCAATGACGACGAAGCCTACACCCGCAACGGCATGGAGTGGCTCGCCAAGCAGATGGGATTCAAAGGCAACCTTCTTCTCATCACCGGCACCCCCTGCCCGATCGATACCATCCGCACCGACACAATCAGGGAAGTAGTGAAGAAGTACCCGAACATCAAAATTCTCGATGCGCAGCCGGGCGACTGGAACAAGCAGAAGTCCCTGTCCGTCATGGAGAACTATCTCCAGAAATACAAGCAGATTGACGCGGTCTACACCGCCGATGACGACATGATGTTGGGCGCCATGCAGGCATACAAGGAATCTGGACGAAAGGACATAAAGTTCTTCCTCGGCGGCGGAACCCTAAAGACTGTGGTGAAGGAAATAATGGACGATTCTAATCCACTGGTTAAGGCAGATGTCACTTATTCCCCCTCTGTCATCGCTACCTCCATCTCCTACGCAGTGATCGGCGTCAAGGGCGACAAGCTCAACCCATACATCTACCAGGTGCGTGCTCTCCCAAGGCGAATCATCCTCCCCTCTGAACTCGTGACTAAGGAAAACGCCAAGGATTTCTACGTCCCCGAAGCGCCGTTCTGATCGATCCACTGGGGAGTTGGCCTCAGGGCTCTTCCCGCTAGACTAAAATAATGGCAAAAAATGAATCCACCACAGTGGGGCCCCAAG
>JBAZUA010000073.1:0-2755 GCA_041661645.1 Minisyncoccota bacterium
GGCAGCTTCAACTCTAGGTCAAGGTAACCTTCGCCCCTTCCGGGTCGAGAATCCTTATGAACGCCGCGACCAGTATGCGCTTAGCACCACCGGTCTGAATGGCATGCTCGTTTCTTATGAGACGGGTGCTCAGTCCCCCGATGATGCGGATGGTTACTCCACCCAGCAAGTCGGTGCTTCGTATACCAATACGTATGCCCCGCTCATGATCAACAACCGCCGGGTTCGTCCCGCTGCGGCTGGTGACACCAAGTTTGAGATCGCGGGTGTGACGCTCTACACCACGGCTCTCACCGAAGAGAATGGTCTGCCCATCTATCTGATGCCTTACGATGTCCGTATGGCCCGTGGTTTCGTCGCCACCGGCACCTCGGTCCCCGTTGCTCAGCGCGGCAAGTATACCTTCGCTCTGTCCCAAATCAACAAGGCCCCTCTCGCGGGTTATCCGGTTGTCGCCACTGGCGCTGGTGCTTTCGCGCAGCTCACTCCTACCGAGGTCATGAGCGCCGTGAATCCCTACGGTCAGACCGGCTGGTCTAACTATGTTGTCGGCGTGGTCGCCAGCAACTCTGGTGCCTTCAACAATGGTTACTTCGAACTCGAACTCAAGGGAGCCTAATAAAGGACACCAACTCACATGAAAAACAAGAAAAATCTTAACTACCTCCACGTCGATATCAAGCTCACCCCTGAGCAACAGTCGATTGTCCGCGAACTGGCCTCCAACAACCGCACCGAGTCTCTCGCCGCGCAGGAAGCCATCGCCGCCGCCGTTAATCGCCCCCTCCTCCAGATCATCGAACAGGCTCCGGTTTTCGCGAACTGGTTCCAGCTTTACAGTGTCGGTCCCAACGAGGCTCCGAAACTGCCGCTGTCCCTGTTCTTCGACATCAAGCAGCGTGATTATCTCCACGTGTTCACACAGTCCATGGCCGGTGGCATGGCGACGAACTTCGTGCAGGGCATCTCGGACATGTATGTGTCTACCTATCCCTATCAGGGTGGGGCTTCGCTCGACAAGTCGTTCATCCGTTCGTCCAACCTTCAGGCGGTCGCCCAGACTCTTGAGCGCCTCGCTCAGGAAGTCCTGATCCTCCAGAACCGTAACGCGACCAACATCATCATGGCGTCGTTGGCTGCCGCTCGTATCGACGGTAATTCGTCCAACACGGCGGTCAGCAACCTTGAAGTCATTCGCGCCCGCACTGCGGGTGTGTTCGGCCTTCAGGAGTTCAATGACATGAAGACGAAGTATCGTCGCATCGTCTCTTCGTGGGTCGGTGGCACGCCGCTTGGCATCAAAGCCTCGCTGACGGACCTCGCCGTTTCCCCGGAGATCATGGGCCAGATCCGCGCTATCTCGTTCCAGCCGCAGAATACCCGTGCGGGTTCTATCGGTTCTAACGAAACCAGCAACACCTCCATCGCCGCTCCTGAGAGCGTCCGTGAGGAAATCTGGAAGGGTGGCGGTCTCACCTCCTTCTTTGATACCGACCTGCATGAGTATAACGAACTGGGTGTGGGTCAGTCCTACAACACCGTGTTCGACACCTATGCTGCGGCTACCTCCTATGCTGATGTCACGGGCGCAGGCTCGGCGGCATTCAACGGAGCCACTGAGGAAATCCTCGTGGGTGCCAATCAGTCGATGTTCGACCTCGTCAAGGTTCGTCAAATGCCCGATGAAGGTTCCGAGTGGACCGTCGCGGCAGATGACAGCTATACCACGAAGTCGGGCAAGGTAGGCTGGTATGGTAAGGAGCAGGCTGGGTATACCTCGCTTGACGCCCGCGCAAAGATCGGATTGGTGTGCTAAATTAGATAATCTAATACCCAAGTAATTCACGAGACCCGGTTAACCCCGGGTCTTTTTCTTGTCCGTATCCCAACATTTCTTGGCAAACCCACCTCTTTTTGGTGTATCTCCCCATGCGACCTCTAGTTGAGAATCGCGGAACAAGGAATTATATGGCTAAAACTACCAAATCTCCGGCCCGCAAGGCCGTTCGTAAACCCGCTTCTGACCATCCGTCTGTAAAAGCGTCTAAGTCCGATAAGGGCGAGGAAACATCGGCGTCCTTCAACCTGCGCGAAATGTCGCAATCCCACGGCGCGCTCCCATCCCGCACGATGTCCAAGTATTTGACGGGGTATGACACAAGTGATGCGTCCGAGTATATGGACAAACTGACTAAGATGGAGAATTCCGAGCTGCATGATCATGCGGTGCTCTTCGGTGAGGTCCCCATCGATGACAGAAAACGACTGATTGATCGCCTCCACGTTCGCTTCCTAGAAGTGAGAGCGGCGGGCATGCCCCGAGTTCAAGGTCAGAATAGTATGACCCCTGAGGGTAAAGCGTTTCTGAAAAAATTCATGGCGGGGGAGGTTTAAGATGACTGAATCATCCGACATCAAAAAATACGCGGACGACGCCCCGGGTCACCTATCCCTTTGGCGTGATCTATTCGCCGACACTTGGAAGTATGCCAAATCAAGGTATAAAACCCTCAGAACCTATCGGGCGATGAAGGGAGTGGAGATTAATCTCAGTATCGAAAGACCCTCTCCCGTCCACATCTCCATCGGTCAATTGGGCGAGGATTACTTCGCCAAGGTAGGTGACCATGACTATTTCCCCATCCACTTAGACAAACCCATCCTATCATGAACTCCCTACTTTTACTCGCCCTTCTCTGGCTCCCCATCGCTTTGATAATCGACGTGACGGTTCGCTCGATTTTGACCCCCTTCG
>JBAZUA010000074.1:0-2506 GCA_041661645.1 Minisyncoccota bacterium
GGAAGTGACCACCTGACATATTAAATCTCCTTGGGGAATACCCGGTCGAGATAGCGCCGAATCTCGTTGGCGTCTCGCTGGGTGAGTTGATGATCGATGATAGGAGTGGAGCTGCCGTTGAACTTGGGGCCGGCGATTCGATAACCACTCCCGGATTCATCGGCGATAGAGAGTTGGATGCCCTTTGTCCAGCTGTCCTTGAAGACGGAGAGGGTGGCGGTTTTGGCGGGGTCGCTCATGGGGTTACCTCCACGAGAGTTGAGCCCGGAATCGCATCCGCTGCCATTTCGGCCTCTGTGTGAATCGAGAAACGAAGGGCCGCAGGGAGAGAGGGGAGATCGTTGAGCGGTTGAGGATAGAAACGACCATCCTCAAATCGAATCACCCAATACAGAACCCTATCCTTCTCCGCCTCCATCTCTTTCTCAATGGCGTCAATCTCCGCCAAATCGGCCTCCGTGGGTTCTGGGAACTCCTCTTCGGGGCGCACGACAGATGCGGCCTTCTCATATCGCCGGACCAACTCGTCGATTAAAACGTGATTGTAAGACAACACCTTGAAGGGATTGATTTCTTCGACCTCCTCAATGAGTTCAAGCCCGCTGAGCTTTCTGACCTTGTCCATGTGGGAAATCATCTCCTTGAAGGATTTTAGGGCGGACTTGGCGATGAGGGCAGATTCGGAAACGCGAGGGATGGGATTGCTCATAAGAGGATGTTGACTTACTTGGGAGGGGATGTCAAGACAATCAGTAATCCCACCCAATGTCTTTGGATGCTCGGGCTGCGCCTGCCGGATCTTGGCGGCTCAACTCCGCCATTCTCTCGCCCCAGTATTTTCCTGTCTCGTCTTGGAACCATTCGTTGCCGACTGGAGCAAAACGCCATTGGGATAGGAGGCTCTCATAGGATAGAGAGTCAATATAGGCGCGGTTTTCGGGCGTGAGTTTCATGGGGTCAGACTGGATGATTTAGGTAAGGATGTCAACACCGAATTCACATCCCCAAACATGGTATCTTTCGTCTTCCATGCGGTTTTGAACTCTTCCCATTTCACACGGAAAGGCTCCCAACTCTCTTCGGGTATAGGCTTGCGACTGCCGCTCGAAGTGAATTCGGCACTGATTGCCCCTAGATATATCCTGACGGACTGATTGATGAAGGCGCAATTGATGTCAGCATAGACGGAGCTAGAATCGTAGGGGATAGTAATGTTGGCGTCTAATGCGACCACCGTATCCAAGTCAACCCAATGGTCGCCTATCTGGTAGGGCTTCACAGGTTTTTGGCCTCTGACTCTACCCATTTCGCAAATTTTTCCACTTGCTGGGTAATCGTCGCCCTCAACTTCGCGCCCGCTGGGGTGGAGAGAACGGGGTTAACCTGTTCGAGATTACGCACCATTTTGGCGAAGGACATGAGTTTTGCCTTATCGGGCTGGGCGGCGGCTTTTTGCGCGTCCTCAACCTCTTTGGCTTTCCGAGCCTTCTCGGCCTCGTCGCGGGCCTTGGCCTCATCGAGCAATCGCTTTGCCTCTCGTTCACTCGCTTCCTTCTCACGGCGCAAACGGGTTTCGGTCGCGGCACGTTCGTCGGCCAATTTCTTGGCGTCGGCATCACGTTTGGCCTGCGCGGCTTTTTCGATGGCCTCCCGTTCCGCCTTTTCTTTCGCCGCCTTATCCGCAGCAGCCTTACGTTCCGCCGCCAACTTCGCCTCGTTTTCCGCCCGCTCCTTAGCTAATTTAGCGTCACTCTCCTTCTTGAGGCGATCCGCTTCGGCTTGCGCCTTCTTGCGCTCTTGCTCCACCTTGGCGCGTTCGGCATCAAGTGCTTTCTGACGTTCTGCGGCTTCAGCGGCTAGCTTATCATTCTCGGCTTTCAACCGGATACGCTCGGCCTCCTTAGCGACTTCGAGAGCGATTCGATCGGCCTCGGCCTTTGCTTCAGCCGCTTTCTTGGCCTCAAACGCCGTCTTGGACTGGTCATAGAGCTGCGTCCATTGACCCTCGGGCATGTTCCCTAAATCATAGAAGGTCGCGTCGATGAAAGGGGACAGAAGGGCAAAACGCTCGGTCTTGAGCTTCTCGACCCGGGCTTTCTCCGCCAACTCCTCTTGCTTCTCAATCTCGTTGAGACGCTTCTCCAGCGGGGCAATACGGTCTTCGAGTAGGTTATAGACTTGGTCCACGGCCTCTTTGTAGTGCTTAGCTTCGGTGCCAAGATCGACCCTCGATTTATCTGCCGCGATTCTCACCTTACGGAGATCAAGGCGAACGATTCGGGCTTCTTTGGGTCGATTCACTGCCACATTGAGCGCAGCCTTCTCAAGGTCAAGAAACGCAGTAAAATGAGGGAGATAAGCGGCCTTGACGGCGTGCGCGGATTCGGGGGTGATGAGCGCCAGTTTGTTGGCCTCAATCCCGGGGACGATGATGAGTTCGGTAGATGTGGTAGTCATAGATTAGAGAGATACCTTGCGATTTCGGCCATCAACACGATGAATCCCG